>JBASWW010000044.1:0-13452 GCA_049276675.1 Fimbriimonadaceae bacterium | reverse complement strand
GTCCCGGCGATATAGGGGACGCCGGGACGAACCACCCGGCGGCTACGGCGACTCGACTACGCGGCGGCCGAGTAGCCGGGGAGGATCACGGAGATCGGCTCGCTCGGGTCGCTCTGGAGATTGCCCCGATGGGCCACGACGTAGTAATCCACCGAAGGAGCGCCCTTGGCTGCATCGTCGGTGAAGTTCCGCGTGCAGAAATTGTTTCCCAACGTGCAGCGTGAATGACCGCATTGTGCAGCGTGGGAAAGGTTTTGTGCAGCATGGGCTCCGCGCTGTGCAGCGTGGGAAAGGTTTTCTACAGCGTGCAAATGATTTTCTGCACTCGAAGTCTTGGTGCGTGCAGCAATTTCTTGTATAGTGGGCGTCGAGCGGACCGCCGCGCATTCATTTATTCATACTGGCGCTGCTCAGGACGGAGCCTTCGCGCTCTTCTGCTTCCTCCAGTCCTCCGGTGGAGTAGGTATCTGCCGCCTTTCAAGAAGTAGGGCCGCGGTGTCACTAAAAACCATGACGCCCCATTGGCGAACGGCCCTTGTCTAATCTCATAGCTTGCCCGGCACATTGCCAGGCGCGGCAAATATCAGCTCGCATCGGAGCTAAAGGGAGAAAGAGAATGCTTATTAAAGAAGAACCCGTGATCGTCCGGGAAAGCACCGTGATCCGGGATGATACCGAGAGCAACACGGCCATGACCTTGCTGGTCGCGCTGATCGTCATCGCTGCTATCGGGTTAATCGCATATTTCGCATGGTGGGCGCCGTCACAATCAGCGCCGGCGGTAATCGACCGGCAGACCGTGATCCAGGATCGCGACTCGGACCCTTCGACCACGATCGTGACCCCGCCGACGGTGGTCAATCCTCCTTCGCAGCCGCCGGTGATCATTCAGGGCCAGCCCGGCCCTCCGGGCCAGGCCGGACCCAAGGGCGACAAGGGTGATCCGGGCGATACCGTCATCCCACCCGACACGACGGGCGGATAGTTTGTTTGGACAAACCTCCACACCTGCCACGTGTGGAGGTTTTTACCGCGCTATATTCGGACGAACTTAGCGTCTTTGGGGGCGTTGGCGTTCGGCGTCTCATCTATCGGGATGAGGGTTTTGCCTCCGTCCTGAATCTTCATCTTCATGGTCTTGGGGCTGGATGATGACTTCGTGGCGTCCATGCCCATCACCTTGGTGGGGGTCATCTCGACGGTATCGCCGGAGACCGTATAGGTGCCCTGCATCATCGTCATGTCGAAGGTCTTGTCGGCCTTGAGCTCGAGGGTCATTTGCTCCATGAGCTTGGCGGCCATTGCTGCGGAGGGGTCGTTTGCGGGGATGGTGGCGGTCATCTTGTATTTGCCGACGACATCCGCGCCTCCACCACATCCGGCGATGAAGATTGCAAGCAACAGGGGCATCAGGAATCGCTTCATATTGTTGGGGACGGTCGCGAGGGCCCCGTAGCCGCCGGGTGGGGCCTTTATCGCCTAAAAACCACCCGGCGGCTACGGGGATGCTATTCCCCTCCCCAACCCCTCCCCATTTACCGGGCACGATCCATCCCGGAAAATGGAGAGGGGCTCTGGAGGGCGGTTGAAACGTCTCTAGCATCGGCTTATGGATGAAACCTCGGTTCCTCGTGCGCGGCTGGGCTTGTGGCTTGCGACCTCGCTGCTTGCCGGCGGAGTGATTCTCGTTCTGGAGATGCTCGCTTTCCGGCTCTACGCGCCTTATTTCGGCTATTCGATCTATGTGTGGGGCAACATGATCTGCGTCGTGATGGTGGCGCTGGTGATTGGGTATGCGCTCGGGGGCTGGCTTGCGGATCGAAGCCGCGACGACGGGCCCTTGTACTGGCTCGTTCTCTTTTCCGGGCTTTATCAGCTTGGGCTGCTCTTTACGGTGCATGGGCTGCTGGAGAAGCTGACCGTGCAAGGCGAGATCATGGGCAGCATCCTCGCGACGCTGATCATTTTTACGCCGCCGATGGTTGCGCTTGCGACGGTCGGGCCGTATTTGATCCGGCTGCTTGCTCGTGAGGGGCAGATCGGGACGACGGCGGGGCGGATTTATGCGCTCTCCACGGTTGGGAGCATCATCGGGATAATGCTCACGACGTTTTATCTGGTTCCGAAGATGGGGACGCAGATGACTCTGAACATCGCTTGCGGGACGACGCTGCTGGTGGCGATTGCGGGCCTGGCATCGCGTCGGCGGTCTGCGGCTGCTCTGATTCTGGTCTTGGCGGTGCTGCCTTTTGCGCCTCCGGCGGCCTGGGCGAAGGACACGCTTTATTCGGATGAATCGGCTTACAATTTGATTCGGGTGGTGCAGCGGGGCGAGCGGACGGCCCTCATCCTGAACAGCATCACTTCGGCGCAGACAATCAAGGTGGAGGGCAGCGCGTTTACTGGCTATTACTTCGACGATTTTGCGCTGGGGCCGCTGCTGGTTCCGGCTCGGCGGGCGCTCGTGCTTGGGATGGGGGCGGGGAGCTCGATTTCGGCGACCCGATTGACTGCTCCGGCGATCGAGTTTGACGCGGTGGAGATCGATCCGAAGGTGGTCGAGGTGGCGGAGGAATTCTTCGATCTGCCGCGTGATGCGCCTTGGCTGAAGGTTTATGTTGCGGATGCGCGGCCCTGGCTGATGGCGCAGCCTGGCAAGTATGACATCGTGCAGATGGACCTTTATCAGGGCGGGACGTATATCCCGTTTTATCTGGCGACCCGTGAGTGCTTTGCGCTGGTTCGGCGGCACATGAACGACACGGGACTGCTGATGATGAACGTGGCGGACCCGAGCCCGGACCAGGAGCTTTTGGAGGCGATCGCGAAGACGCTATCGCAGGAGTTCGCTTCGGTTTTCGTGCTTAGGCGAGATCATGGCAGCCGGATGGTGCTTGCTTTTGCTTCACGGGTTGAGCTGAAAGCGCTGATCGAGCGGCTTTCTTTGGCGGGTGGTTCGGAGGAGATTCGGAAGTTTGTAGCGGGGGCGATTCCCGGCATCGCCCCTTTCGAGGCTGAGGCCGATACGCCGGTGCTCACCGACGATCTCTCGCCCTTGGAGGAGATCACGCGCAAGGCCCAGGCGAACTCTGGGATTAACAAGTAGCCGTGGGGTGGTTTGTCCCGGCGAGTCTCCCACGCGCGCCGGGACGAACCACGCGGCGGCTACACCGGAATAGGCTCTGTGTCGAATACGAACGCGCCACCGCGATAATCCACGCGGACCTGCGAGCCATCCGAGATATCTCCGTTCAGGATTGAATTGGCTAGCGGGTTGATGATCTCGCGCTGGATCGCGCGCTTGAGGGGCCTTGCGCCGTACACCGGGTCATAGCCAGCCGTCGCGATCTGGAGAAGGGCTTCGTCGGAGAGTTCGAGCCCGATATGCCGCTCGGCCAGCCTTGCCGCGAGCTGGTCAACCTGGATCCGCACGATGCTCTTGATTTCATTGATCCCGAGCGAGCGGAACACGATGATGTCGTCCACGCGGTTGATGAATTCCGGCCGGAAGAACTCGCGCACCCTTTCGAGCACATGCTGCTTGGTGGCTTCCCATTCTCCCTCTCCCCCCGGCCCCCTCTCCCCCGGGGCGGGAGAGGGGGAGTCTCCCAACGGATCTTTGTAGAACTCAGAGCCGAGGTTGCTGGTCATGATAACGACCGCGTTTTTGAAGTCCACGGTGCGTCCCTGGCCGTCGGTCAGGCGGCCGTCGTCGAGGAGCTGGAGCAGGACGTTGAAGACTTCTGGATGCGCCTTTTCGACTTCGTCGAGGAGGATGACGGCGTACGGTCTGCGCCGCACGGCTTCCGTGAGCTGGCCGCCTTCGTCATAGCCGACATAGCCGGGGGGCGCGCCGATCAGCCGCGAGACGGTGTGCTTTTCCTGATACTCGCTCATGTCTATGCGCACCATCGCCCGCTCGTCGTTGAACATGAATTCGGCGAGGGCTTTTGCGGTCTCGGTCTTGCCGACCCCGGTGGGGCCGAGGAAGAGAAATGATCCGATCGGACGATTCGGGTCCGAGAGGCCGGAACGCGATCGACGAACCGCATCGGATATCATCCGGAGCGCTTCCTCTTGGCCGACAACGCGTTTTGTAAGGTGCTCTTCCATGCTCAGCAGCTTCTGCATTTCGCCCTGGAGAAGGCGGGACACCGGGATGCCCGTCCACTTGGCGACGATCTCGGCGATGTCCTCGCTGTCGACCTCTTCTTTGAGCATCTTGCCTTCCTGCTGAATCTTTTCTAGCTCGGCGGTTTCGGCTTCCAGGTTTTTCAGTAATTCTGGAATACGGCCATGCTGGATCTCGGCTGCCTTCGACCAGTCCGCTTCTCGCTCAGCAGCTGCCAGCTCGTTTCTGAGCTCATCTATCTCGGCCTTGATCGCGCGCGTGGCTTCAATCTTGTCCTTCTCGGTCTGCCACCTGGCCCGGAGGCCGCTTGCACTCTCGTTGAGCTCGGCCATCCTCTTTTCGAGTTGGGATAGCCGTTCCTTGCTCGCCTTGTCGTCCTCTTTCTTCAGGGCTTCCCGACTGATTTCCAGCTGGCGGATCTGACCCTCGATCTCATCAATCTCGAGCGGCACGCTGTCTATTTCGATCTTCAGCCGGCTGGCCGACTCGTCTATGAGGTCGATCGCCTTGTCGGGCAGATGGCGGTCGGCGATGTAGCGGTGGCTCAGCGTGGCAGCGGCGACGATCGCGGAGTCGGTGATGCGCACGCCATGGTGGATTTCGTACCGCTCTTTGAGGCCGCGGAGAATGGAAATCGTCTCCTCGACGCTCGGCTCGCCGACAAACACGGGCTGGAATCTGCGCTCAAGGGCCTTGTCCTTCTCGATGTACTGACGGTATTCGTTGAGCGTGGTCGCGCCCACGCACCGGAGTTCGCCCCGCGCGAGCATCGGCTTGAGCATGTTGGCGGCGTCCATGCTGCCCTCCGCCCGTCCCGCTCCCACCAAAGTGTGCATCTCATCTATGAACAAGATGATCTGACCTTCGGCGTTCTTGATCTCGTCGAGGACGGCCTTCAGGCGCTCTTCGAACTCGCCTCGAAACTTTGCGCCGGCAACGAGCGCGCCCATGTCGAGCGCCACGACCGCCTTGTTTCGGAGCCCCTCGGGGACGTCCTGGCTGATGATTCTTTGTGCCAGCCCTTCGACCACCGCCGTCTTGCCAACCCCCGGCTCGCCTATCAGGACGGGGTTGTTTTTCGTTCGCCTGCTCAGCACCTGAATGACCCGGCGGATCTCTTCGTCCCGGCCGATTACAGGATCGAGCTTGCCCATCCTTGCGCGGGCGGTGAGGTCTACGCCGTACTTGTCGAGCGCCTGGTATCTTTCCTCCGCGCTCTGGTCGGTAACCCGCTTGCCACCCCTGATATCTTCGATTGCGTTGAGGAGCTGATCCTTTGCCACTCCTCCCGTCCGCAGCAGCTTGCCCGCCGGTCCCTGGTCCTCAGCGATCGCGAGTAGGAGATGCTCGGTGGAGACAAACTCATCCTTCAGCGTATCGGCTTGGGCGAACGCGACATTGAATGTCTGCTGCAGCCGACCCGTCATCGTTGCGCCATAGCTGGCGGCGCCCTGCACCTTGGGCGCCTTTGCTAATTCAGATTCGAGGTCTGCACGCAGGGACCCTGAATCGACGCTCAGCTTTTCGAGGATTGGCTTGGTGACGCCATCCGGCTGCTCAATCATTGCAAGCAGCACGTGCTCGACATCAATGTTCGAGTGTTGTAGGCGGGTCGCGATGGTCTGCGCTTCTTGCAGGACATCCTGGGTCTTGAGGGTCAGCTTGTCAAATCTCATTTGAGTCTTATACGCTCATATTTCTTGTCAGACACTATATCAAACGGCACAGCCGCCGTCTGGGTTCCCATTGCTGCGGATCTAAGACAAGGCGACTGGTTCGACCCCGGTAGCTTCGCATGCCGCCTGAAGTTCCCCCATCCAGTCCCCTACGATGGCGTGAATATGGTTGCTCGAGTAGTCGCCGGCAAGGGCATTCCTTGAGCAATTGAGTCGCGCAAAGGCATGGGGCCACTCTGCGGTGGTTTGAGCAGCGAGGGCTCGGTCCTTTTCTTCTCCAAAACGCACGAACGAGCCGGTGAAGAAGTGCATCCGGTATCGGCCGGACTTCCTTGTCATTCGTGCGAACGTCACCACTTTCTGCGGAGCGGCGAAAAACTCGACGGAGGCGCCGCCATTAGGGAAGTACATCGGATTAGAGGGGTGGAGCGTGACCGTCTTCCAGTTCGCCCTCACGTCGTCTGTGGCGGTTGCAAACCACGGCGCATGATCGCCGGAATTCACGAGGTCGTATACATCCTCCTTCTCGAAATAGTGCCGGAGGTCGGCAAAGAGCACCGGGGTCCCGCTCAGAAGGTGGAGAATCTGCATGGTGAGGGCTCCGTTGGAATCGCACTCGGTCGCACACACCAGCGGTTTTTTCTTGGGCTCCTCCCAGTCGGCGATGTCGTTGAGGATCGCCTCGGGCACATCCATCGTGATCCCGTCCTTCCATTCGGTGTAGTCGAGCTGCCCCGTCAGGCCAAGGAAGTCGACTCCTTCGAGCCGGCAGTAGTCTTTGCATGCCAGGTAGAAGCGAAGCTGCTTGCCGAGATGGCCCTTGATGCCCTTTGCGAGCCGATCCTTGTTCCAGAGGATCTTGCCGCAATGCTCCTCCATCCACTTCAGTCCCGCCTCGACCCGCTCATCTTTCACCTGCTCGGTCAGCCATGCGAGGGTGAGCTGGGACCGATGAAAAACGTGCACGCCGAACTGCTCCATCCACTGGCTCGGATCTATATGGCCCGTGTACATGCCCATCGAAGGCCCGTCGAACTCGCCATACCGCTGGCCGTGCAGCTTCGCCGCCGCCGCATAGCCCCGCTCACGCTTGTCCGGATTATGCCGGGCCAGCCACTTGTCGAGCGACGCGCCCACTTCTTTCTCGGCGACATCTCCAAGCATGCGTCCGAATGGAATTCCTATCTCATCGAGAGCCCCCGCGCAGGCAAAGAAACCGACCCAGCCTGGATAGGCGGGATTGATATTGCCGACAAAGCAGATTGGCGCCTGAACATCGCGAGCGGTCTGTGCGGCGAAATCTGGATAGGCCCAAACGCAAAAGTTGAAGATCACCGCGTCAACGTCGGCCTCGTTCATTCTGCCCGCCTCACCGGTTGCCGTCGAGTAATTCCACACGATCTCCCGCGCCTCGACAGCCTGATGCCCCTTTTTAGTCAAATGCGCCGCTAGCTTTCTTTGAAATTCCCGGCACTGCTGTTCCAGCTTATCGGCGGCGCGCTTTCGCCCGTCCGTGAAGGTGATAATCCCAATCTTCATCTGGCCAGATGCTACCCATAGCGCAATCCGGGCGTAATGCCGCATCGCACTGAGCGTAAACTAATCACATGATCGCTGCTGCCGCATTTTTCCTTTCGCTCGTACAGGGTCCGCTGCCGGAGCTCGATGTCACCTACTCAAAGGTGGCAGGCGAAGAGCTCAAGATGGACATTTATCGCCCGCCGTCCGGCCCCGTCGCGGTGGGGATCGCCGGCCAACCTGCTGGTACTAACGCCAAGCTGCCGGTTGTGCTGGTCATTCACGGCGGTGCATGGATTAGTGGGACCCGAAAAGACATGACGCAAATGGCGCAGGAGCTGGCTAAGCGCGGGGTGGTTGCTGCGACCATCAGCTACCGGCTTGCTCCCAAGCATAAATGGCCTGCTATGCTCGACGATGTCCAGACGGCGGTGCGATTCCTCCGAGCGAATGCTGCCAAATACGGAATCGATCCCAAAAAGGTGGGAGCTGCCGGGGCCAGCGCAGGCGGACACCTGTCCGTGTTCCTTGGAGTCACTGATACACGCGACAAGAACCCTGTGGAGTATCCGGGATTCTCGAGCAAGGTCAAAGCCGTATTCGATATCTTCGGCCCCACTGACTTGACCAACAGAGTGGATTTCCCGCCCAACGCAATGATGAACATGCTTTCTCTCCAAGTCTTTGGCAAGAAGTTCGAAGATGCTGGAGAGATCGCGAGATCGGCGTCACCCCTATTCCTGGTTACGAGCGACGATGCGCCCACATTCATCCTTCAGGGTTTGGCCGATCCGCTCGTAAATCCGAACCAGAGCCGTGTCCTCGAAAAGAAGCTCAAGGAGGTAGGCGTCCGGTGCGACTCCGCATATGTGGAGGGCATGCCGCATGGCCTCCCTCTCGAACAGGACAAGGTAAAGGCAGCCGTTGAAAAGGCAGTCAAGTGGTTTCTTGACGAACTCAGAAAGTAGGACTCAGGCATGGGCCGTGAGCCCGAATGCCTCGGGTTGCCGCTCTATCCTTTTGAATCCGGCCTCGGCTAACCGCCTGACCACGCCGCCGGTCACCTTTGCGCCATGCGCGCTGTGCGGATCGCCGACATAGTGGAACAGCTTTCCGCTCCGCGCGAGAACGCGCTTTAACTCACGATAGAATGCCAGCGAATACAATTCTCCGGCGAATTGGATCGTTGGAGGGTCGTGGATCACCGCCGAGAACGACCCGGCGGGCTGCCCGGCCACGTATTCGGCCGCATCTCCGACGATCATCTGGATGCGCTTGCTGTCAAAGAGCTTTTGCGACCAGGGATTGAGCCTTGCAATCTCAACAGCCTCCGGATCAAGCTCGACCGTGACCACTTCGCACGAGCGCGACGCTTCGATTGCGGTGTAGCCGAGGCCCGTTGCGGTATCGAGGACCCTGCCTTTTATTGGGCCGAGCGCGCGCATCTTTGCCAGAGTGTCCTGCATGGGGTCGGTGCCCTTGATCCTGTGCATGGGAAAGCCCGAGACGAGCATGGTCGGGGCGCCCGAGGTAGGGCAAAGGCTCCGTACCCAGCCGGTTTGCTCCGAGAACGCCCGAATGTCGTGCGGGACACCCTCCCTTATGAGAAAGCACTTCCGATCCTCCTTCACAATCTTCGCCGCGTCCAGCCAATTCAACACTTGTCCATCGGGGAGGGTCGCTCCTTCAACGCCAAGACTGGCAATTGCTTTCGACAACCCGAGGTCGAGGGAGATCGCGACTTGTGCCGATCCCGCCTTCCTTCCCTCCATGAGGAGCTTGACCTGAAAGTGTGAAAGAACTACGTCCATGCCTCGTCCTTCGGCGACTCGCGGCAAGCGGCCCGACTTCATTCTAACGTCAAAACGGGTATCATTTCGCGTCTCTGGGGAGTTGCCCGAGTGGTCAATGGGAGCAGACTGTAAATCTGCCGGCGATGCCTACGTAGGTTCAAATCCTACACTCCCCACCAGCATTCAGAGTGTAAAAGCTTCGAGTAGTAAGTGTTGAGATTGCGTCCCCTCTCAACACTTAACACTTAACACTTAACACTACGAAACGCCCTCGTAGCTCAGCGGCAGAGCACTTCTTTGGTAAAGAAGAGGTCACGGGTTCGATTCTCGTCGAGGGCTCCAGTTTTCCCAGCGCCAAGATCTGATCTGCAGCTGACTGGCCTGAGTTAGGCCGATCCCGACCTTGAAGCCACGAATCCAATCTTCATCCCGAACGCCACTCGCGGTGATCGGGGAGTACCACGGCACGCCCGCCAAGACGTATTGGCAGGAGAAGACCACGTCGCGGTTTGCGGTCAGCACTGCGCCAATCCGGCCAACTTGATATCCGAGGTCGTAACGGGATACGCCGCTCCTCTCCCGGATGCCGAATTCTCCGATAATGAAGGGCTTCCGAGCCACCTTCAGCAATGCGTCCAGCTTCTGTCTGGCCCATTCGGCGGGGTCGTCGCTCCATCCCACGTAGAAATTGGTCGCCGTGCCGATCTGGCTGAGCCAAGACCCAAAAGGCGAGGCGTAGAGCCACTGAATCCGGGCAACGCTGCGTTCAGTCTCCTTGGCTTGCGAAATCTCAGGCTCGTTGTCGTCCCGGAGCCAACCGTGCAGCTTGGGCGAATACACATCGTAGCCCTTGTCCTTGATATAGGGAATAGCCCACTTCGCATGCGCCGTGAGGACCGGATCGTCGATCTTGTAGGCAAAGGCGCGCGGCTCGTTTGCCAGAGAAAACGACAGCCGGTCTTTGGAGAACCTTCGAACGGCCTCGTCGATCACGAACTTGTTAGCGGCTCGGCTTGCTGAGGCGCTCGCGCCAGGGACAGAGGGATGAAGGGTGATATGCAGCTTCAATCCCGATTCCTTGATCTTGTCAAAGGTCCAGTTGACATACTTCCGGCCCCAATTGGAGACCCTGGATTTGTCCGACATCAGGAGATCGGCAATATCAAAATTCCGCCTGATCCCTTCACCGCCAAGTTCCTTGATCAGCAATAGCTCTCGGTCCATACGGGGGCCATCCAAGTAGGGGGAGTGCTGGCCGAAATAGAGCCGCTCGATCCCAAAGGCGAGGATCGGTTGGCAAATGACAAAGAGAGTGAGAGCGCGCCGCATGATAATGTAAACGTCTATCGGGAGCGCCCCGTCATCATCGACTCTGTTTTGCCTGCCTGCTTAGAGCTACAATATCTCCTGGCATGAGAGAGCGCGGACGGGCAAGCATCATCATTGTCGCCGGGTTGGTGTCCGCGATCGCCGTGGTCATCCTCTTTTTCGCCTCTCGCGAATCGCCCACTTCGGTTGCCGCGCAGTTCATGCAGGCCTTGGTCAAGGCAGACGCGGCCAAGCTTGCAGAGCTCAGCTATATGCCGCCGGATAAGCCCGAGGTCATCCGGCAGAAGTGGGAGGCGACCCTCAAGAATTCCCAATACTACAAGTTTTATTGGGAAATCTTGGGCCGGGAGGACGTTACCGATACGAAATCGAACATCTTGATGGACGTTGTCCGCAACATCGCCTTGAAGGAAAGCTATCCGGAACCGTTCAGGCTCGAGCTGGTCAAAGTGGATGGCAAGTGGCTGGTCGAAGTCCGCAAGATTTCGCGCGCCATGTACCCGTTCCTGCCCCGGTAATCTGTCCTTCAATGATTGCCGAGCCTTCCGCCACATTGCAAAGCCTTTGGGACGACGCGAAAGCCCGCGGTCTCGATCCCGTCGATCTCCTGGTCTATCAATCGAACCTCCTCGGCGCCGACCCGCGCATCACGAACTTCGGCGGCGGAAACACAAGCGCCAAGATCGCAATGGCCGATCCGCTGACCGGCGAGATGGTCGAAGTCCTTTGGGTGAAGGGCTCGGGCGGCGATCTCGGCTCGATGAAGCGCTCAGGGCTCGCCTCGTTGTCCATGTCCAAGCTCCTCGCGCTTGAAGCCACCTTCAAGAAAGGACTGCACGAGGACGCAATCGTCGACCTCTATCCGCATTGCACCTTTGGTCTCAACCCCACTACCGCCTCGATCGACACCCCACTCCATTCATTCATCGCGAAGAGATTCGTCAACCATTATCATTCGGATTCCTGCATCGCCCTCGCCGCAGCCGAAAATTCGGAA
This sequence comes from Fimbriimonadaceae bacterium, assembly GCA_049276675.1. Taxonomy (GTDB): domain Bacteria; phylum Armatimonadota; class Fimbriimonadia; order Fimbriimonadales; family Fimbriimonadaceae; genus DATLGQ01. The sequence continues at coordinate 2,007 of JBASWW010000044.1, read as the reverse complement.
GCGCTGACAAAGGAATGCTTCGGCGACGAGATCGGGTGGGTGCCCTGGAAGCGGCCCGGCTTCGAGCTCGGCCTGATGTGCCGGGAGGCGCTTGCAGCCAATCCAAGAATCAAGGGGCTGATCATGGGCTCCCACGGCATCATCTGTTGGGCCGACGATCAGCGCGAGGTCTACGAGCTCTCTTTACGGCTCGTCAATCAGGCCCAGGATTTCATCGCCGCCCCGCTCACAGGCCTTCGGCAGTTCGCGTCTCCGTTTGGCGAGGTCGTCTGTGCGCCGGTGGCCGGGCCGGAGGATGCTTGGCGTCGGATCATCCCGGCCCTCCGCGGCCGCGTCTGCCACGAAGGGCAAAGGCTCATCGCTCATATCGAAGACAGCGAGCCCGTCCTCGACTTCCTCTCGCACTCAAAAATGCCCGAACTTGCCAAGATGGGAACGAGCTGCCCCGACCACTTCCTCCGCACCAAAATCGCGCCGATGGTCCTCGCTCCCCCTCTCCGCGATGCTGTGTACGCGGGGAGCGAGCCGAGGGGTGGGGAAGACTGGCTGGCAATCCTCGACCAGGCCCTCGCCGACTACCGCGAGTCCTACGCCGCCTACTACGCGCGCTGCAAGCACCCCGATTCCCCCCCGATGCGCAATCCGAACCCGAGCGTGGTCCTCATCCCCGGCCTCGGCATGGTCGCGTTCGGCAAGAACAAGGCAGAGGCGAGGGTAACAGCCGAGTTCTATTGCCGCGCAATCGAGGTCATGCGCGGCGCAGAGACCCTTTCGCGCTACACCGCCCTGCCCGAGCAGGAGGCCTTCAACATCGAGTACTGGTGGCTCGAAGAGAACAAACTGAGAAGGCAGCCGCCGGAGAAGCCTCTGTCTCGCCAGATCGCGCTGGTGACAGGCGCCGCCCAGGGAATCGGAAGGGCGACCGCGCTGAAGCTGGCCGAGCAAGGCGCATGCGTCGCCATGCTCGATCTGAATTGGGACAAACTCCAAGAGGGCTTTTCCCCACCCCCTCAATCCCCCTCCCCATTTGCCGGCACGAACCATCCGGAAAATGGAGAGGGGGAGGCCCGGAACCCCCTCGAGAGGGGGCAGGGGGCGAGGGGAAAAGTCGCCCACCCAGAACCCAACCTTCTTCTTATCCAGTGCGACGTCACCGACGCCGAAGCCCTGAGCAATGCATTCCAACAAACCATCAAAGCCTTCGGAGGCCTCGATATCGTCGTCGCCAATGCCGGCAACGCACGAAGAGGCACCATCGCCGACACCAAGGACGAGGACTACGACTTTCTCGCCGATCTCCTCATGAAGGCCTACTTCCGCACCCTAAGAGAGGCCAGCCAGATCATGATCGAGCAGGGCACCGGAGGCTCCATCGTCGTAATAGCGAGCAAGAACGCCGTCGCCACAGGCTCGAACGCCGCCGTCTACTCCGCCGCCAAGGCCTTCGAGCTGCACCTCATGCGCACCGCCGCGAACGACCTCGCCAAGCACCAGATCAGGGCAAACGCCGTCAACCCCGACGCCGTCCTCCATGGCTCGGGCATCTGGTCCGACCAGTGGCGCGAGGAGACCGCCCGCTCGCTCGGCATTCGGCCCGAGGAGCTGGAGGACCACTATCGCAAGCGCTCCATGCTCGGCCTCGAGGTCCGCCCCGAGGATATCGCGGAGGCCGTCTTCTGGCTCTGCTCCCCCGCCGCCTCCCGCACCACCGGCGCCGTCATTCCCGTGGATGCCGGCGTCCGGGAAGGGTTCTTGAGGTGAGTTTAGAGTTTCGAGTTTGGATTCCCCATCCCTTGAGGGAGGGGGTTGGCCGAGCAGCCTGCAAGAGCACGGCAACGAAGACTCTTTACAATCGAAGCTTGCGACCGCACGCTTCCGTTTCTATCGCCGGGCAGTGAACCTTTTGCGTGAGCCTGCCTATGCGAAGTGCTTCTAGACATTCACGCTGGGCGATAAGCGTTCACCCACCCCCTGCCCCCTCCCTCAAGTGAGGGGGGGGAGTTACCC
>JBASWW010000043.1:0-30980 GCA_049276675.1 Fimbriimonadaceae bacterium | reverse complement strand
TATCTTAAGGTTAGCGGAAACTCCTCGACTGTACGTGCCTGTGTGGTTCGTTGAGATTTTAGATGAAGTCCGCCGGAACCAAGTTGGTAAATTCAACTGGGACGACGATCTGGCCGATTATTGGCGCTCAGAAGTCGAGGACGCGTTCCCCTCAGCTCCCGAAGATCCGTAAACAGGTTCGCGCCTTCCTCGACATTGCCCCGAACCGTGTCCTGAATCAGCTTCCCGCAATTGCCTCGGATGTTGGGAACGTGCGAACCTTCCCGCCTCGCTCTAGGAAGCCCAAGCCCGACACGACCCCTGTGGTGTAATGTAATTGCTCTTTGGAAGGAACCTGAGAGGCTCTGGTTCAAATAGAAGGAGCTGTGGGCACTGGTTGATTGTCCCAGCGCCCATAAACACTAGCCCCCTTGCTTCTTGAGCTGCAGCGACTTCAGATCGGCGCCCTTTAGCAATGCAACCGCTTTCTCGATCGCCTGATCGGGCTCGTTGACCTTGGTCACAGGCGGCACTTCGAGGTCAGGCTTGACGCCAGTGCCCTCGAGGCGAATACCCTTGACCGTCACATAGTCGGTGATCGGAAACTGGAGCAGGAATCCGTGGGGAAGCGGCGCCATGACCGATGCGAGGACAGCCCCGGCTGACCGGTTGCCCACGATCGGAGCGCCGACCGTCTCCTTCATTGCGGCTGCGACGATCTCGGATGCACTACCTGAAGCGCCATCCACGAGCACCGCGATCTTGCCTCCAAAATGGGGACCCTTGGGTGGAGCGTTGGTCTTGAGCTTGTCGGCCCACTTGGCGACCGCAAAAAGATCGGTGCCGTCTTGGCCCGTCTCCTCTTTGAATCGCCGAACCTTGCTCTTGTCCACGAATACGCCAAATTCCGTGCGATCGGGAAGCAGCATGTTGAGGAGGTGGATCATGTTCATCACCGCTCCGCCCCCGTTCGATCGAAGGTCGAGCACCAGTCGGTCTGCCTTCTCAGCCTGTCGAATCAGATTCTCCACGTTCTGCCCGTTATAGCCACGGTCGAACGTCCAGACTTTGAGCACGGCCGTTTTCTTGTCCGTCCAAGTCAGCGTTTCGGGGCGGATCGTCTTATATCGACGGCGGGTGATCGTGAAGTCCTTCCGCTTGCCATCCGACTTCTCGACAGTGATCAAGACTTGAGTGCCGGGTTCGCCAATGATCGGCTCATGGGTTTGAATCTGCTTGCCATCCACCGCCACGATCAAGTCGCCGGCTTCGATTCCAGCCTCCACGGCAGGCGCATTGGGGAAGGTCAGCCACACGCGAAAGCCCTTTTCTTCTTTGCGTAAGCTCACGCCGATGCCGACGACCTCCTGGTTGTTGCGCTGGTCGACCGCCTTGGGAGGCATCAGCAGAATATGGCTGATCCCGAATTTCTCCAGTGCTTCGCGAACCTGGAATGCGAATTCGTCAGCATCCTTCGATTTGTCGATCTTTTCGCGCTGCGCCTCGAGGAACTCAGGCCATTTGCTGAAATCCTTGCCCGGCACAAAGGCGTTTTGCGTAACGAGTTCGCTCATCCTCTTCAGGACATCATCCTTGGTTGCCGTCGTGATGGCCTGCGAGAACGAGGAGGCGGCTCCTGCCACGAGAAGAGCGGCGCTCATCGCCGCCCTGAAAATTGTTTTGGCTTTCATGTTGCTTGTTAATTTATACGACTGGGCGCTGCGCCCAGTTCACCCTGCTCTAAGAAGATAATCGGATAAACATTGGCGCGTGCTCACCTGACAGTAGCCCACTGTACACTCAATGGGATGGCCACCGCCGCACGGGGGGTGCGCGCTTTCCGCGTGTATCTCGAAATGATCAAGTTCGAGCATTCCGTCTTCGCGCTGCCATTTGCGATGATCGGCATGATGTGGGCGGCTCGTGGCTGGCCCGGCTGGCCCGCCTTTTCCTGGATCGTCGTGGCCATGGTCTCGGCAAGGAGCGCAGCGATGGCGTTCAACCGCATCGCCGACCGCCAAATAGACGCAAAAAACCCGCGCACGAGTCTCAGGGCCTTGCCTGCGGGCTTGCTCCAGCTGCGGCAGGCGAACCTGTTCCTGGTGGCGAGCTGTGCCATCTTCGTTCTGGCTGCGGCGATGCTGAACCCGCTTGCGCTCGCGCTGAGCCCGGCCGCCCTGCTCGTGACCCTTGGATATAGCCTCACCAAGCGCTTCACTCCCATGTGCCACTTCGTGCTGGGCTTTGGGCTCGGGATCGCGCCCGCTGCCGCCTGGATCGGAGTCACGGGGCGACTCGATCCTGCCATCTTGCCGCTCACTTTTGGCGTCATGTTTTGGACCGCCGGGTTCGACATCATCTACTCGCTCCAGGATGAGGAGTTTGACCGCGCCCACGGTCTGCGCTCGCTGCCGGAGACCGCCGGGAAGGCGAGGGCGCTCCTGGTGAGCCGTCTGTGCCACGTTTTCGCGGTGATCTTTCTCGCGCTGGCCGGAGCCCTGGCGCTTGCCGGCCCCTTGTTCTTCGTTGGCGTGGCCGTCGCGGCGTTGCTCTTGGTTTATGAGCAGAGTCTCGTCAAGCCGAATGACCTCAGCCGCGTCAACATGGCTTTTTTCACGCTCAACGGTTTCGTTTCGATCGGGGTGTTCGTGTTTGCGTTGCTGGACCTCGTTCTCTAGCGATGGATCTCGAAATCAAATCATGATCATCCCTATACACGTAGATGTTGTGATGATTAGCTTCCCTGGAGGCTGAGTCCCACATCTATCGCAGAGGGCCTATCGCAGCCGCTCGACCGCGTAGCGACCCAGTGCCGTCAGCTTGGCCCGGTCACCATGGAGACCCGCAATGCAGGCAAGCCCCCGCTCGATCGCTTCGAACGCTGCCTGCCGCGAATCTTCAACTCCATAAAGCGCTGGATAGGTGGCCTTTTGCCGTGCCCGATCCGATCCGGCCGACTTGCCCAGGGTCTCTGCGGTGGATAGCTCGTTCAGCAGATCGTCGGCGATTTGGAAGGCAAGCCCGATCTCCTGGCCGAAATCGCGCAGGCATTCGATCTCTGTTTCCGAACCTCCGCCGAGCAGGCCGCCGATCTCGCAGCTCGCCGAAATGAGCGCACCGGTCTTTCGCGAGTGAATGAACGCGACCGTCGCGGGCTCAGGCTTCTTGCCCTCCGAAAGCACATCCGCCACCTCGCCTCCAACAAGCCCGTCAGAACCGGCTGCCCGCGCCAGGACCTGCACGGCCCTTAGAACCTGTTTGGGTTCGCTGCCTTCAACCCTCGAAAGGGTGTCGAAGGCCAGCGCGAATAGGGCATCGCCGGCAAGGATCGCGAGGGCCTCGCCAAACTCCTTATGGCAAGAGGGTCTGCCCCTGCGCATGTCGTCGTCGTCGATCGCCGGCAGGTCGTCGTGGATGAGCGAGAAGCAATGGACCATCTCGATCGCGCAGGCCGCGTCGAGCACCGCGCTGCCGGCTTCACCTGCTGCCTCCGCACTCGCCATACATAGGGCCGGCCTCAGCCGCTTCCCCGGTGCGAGGCATGAATGCCGCATTGCGGCGTGCAGCAGCTCGGGCTCGCGAAAGTCTGGAGGAAGGAGATTCTCCAGTCGCTGATCTGTCTTGCCGCCATATGTCTCCAGGAGCGCCTCAGCCTGCACACAACGAGTCTACCGGCGGCATGGTCCCGGTGGTCCGATAGGTCCAGGCCAAGCCAGCGGTAAACTCGCCCGCTAATGGCGGTTGTCCGGCCCTTCACAGGAACGCGGTATAGCTCGGCGGCGGGTGGCATCGAATCCCTCGTCGCACCCCCTTACGACGTCCTCTCCCAAGAGCAGCGCGACGACTATGCCGCCAGAAGCGCGTACAACATAGTCCACCTCACCCTTCCCGAGCAGAAACCCGACGACCGGAGCAAGTTTGTCAAGTACGCGCGCTCATCCGCTGCCTTCGCCGAATGGCGTAGGGAGGAAATCCTCCAAGCAGAGTCCACACCCGTTTTCTACCGCTACTCTCAGACCTTCACGATCCCCGGCGAATCCAAGCCACTCGTAAGGACCGCGCTCATCGGCCTTCTCAAGACCGAGCCGTATGAGAAGGGCGTCGTGCTTCCCCACGAGCAGACCTTTCCAAAGCATAAGGAGGACAGGCTGCGGCTGCTCGAAGCCACCCGCGCCCACCTGGAATGCATCTTTGGGCTATTCGAGGACGAGGGCGGCCGGGTGTTCGCGAAGATCGACGAGGCTCCTGCCAACAACGCCTTCGAGCTGACCACCGACGATGGCGTCCGTCATGTGCTCGATCTCATCGACGATCCGTCGACTTGCGCCGAGCTATCCAAAGATCTCGAAGCCGAAAAGGTCTGGATCGCGGACGGGCACCACCGCTATGAGACGGCCTGCGCCTTTCGCGCACAGATAGGGGAAACGGGCGGGCTGATTGCCGAGGACTTCATGATGATGGCGTTTAGCAGCATGTCCGACCCTGGGCTCGTGCTGCTGCCCACCCACCGCATTCTAAGAGAATCGAGCGTGGCCGAGGGAGCGCTGGACGATACACTCCGACGCTACTTCAACATCCGCAAGGTTCCGAACGGCAGCCTGATGGACACGATCCGGTCCCTAAATGCACCGGATACGAGGGTTTTCGGGATCGCGCTTCCGAGTGGCTTGGGGCTCGTCGCGACCCTCGAAAATCCGCAAGATGCGCTCGGGCTGATCGACTCTCAGGACAGCGATGAGCTCAAGCTGCTCGACGTCACCATCCTCCATAAACTGATCCTTGAAAAGCTTCTGGGGATCGATGGGCTCGATTCAATTACCTACACTAGAGATCCAAATGATGCCGTGGAATCCGTCAGGAACGGGGCCGAGGCAGCCTTCCTCATGAACCCGCCGACGGTGGACGACATGCGAAGAATCGCTCTGAGAGGCGAAAAGATGCCGCAGAAGAGCACGTTCTACTATCCTAAGATCCTGAGCGGGCTCGTGCTGTGGTCCCTGAGCGATTTCAAGCCATGAAGATAAAACTGCTTGGAACCGCAGCCGCTGAAGGCATTCCCGCCTTCTATTCAGGCAGCAGGGTGAGCGAGCATGCGCGCAAAACGGGCGGCAGAGAGATGAGGACAAGGTGCGCGGCGCTGGTGGATGGGCACATCAAGATCGACCTTCCGCCTGACACGCTCACACAGCTCCACCGCGAGGGACTCGATGCCAGGGACTGGAGCCTTCTGCTCTTCACCCACAGCCACGACGACCACTTTGCGGTCTCCGAGCTGCAGTATGGGCTCTTTCCGTTCAATGAGATGGAGCGGATGGACTTCCCGATCTATGGCAATGCGGAGATTTGCCGCCGGATCGCGGCAAGTTATCCAGACTGGCCCATGGAGGTAGTGGAGACCAAGAGTTTTCGGCCATTCAATCATCTCGAATACACCATTACGCCGGTATCTGCCAATCATTCGAGCGACGAAGACGCCCAGAATCATCTGATCGAGCGCGAAGGCCAATGCGTGCTGTACGCCACCGATACCGGTATCTGGCATGAGCCGACCTGGGAGTACCTCGAATCCAAGCGGATCGACCTGCTCGTGGTGGAGTGCACGGAAGGCTTTCGGGGGACCCCATTTTCGGGCCATCTCGACGTTATCGAGTGCCTTCATGTGGTTGGGCGATTGCGCAAGCAAGGCACCCTGCACGATGGGTCTCAGATTGTGACCACCCACCACAGCCACAATGGCGACGCGACTTATTCGGAGTTGGAGGAAGCCTTCGGCAAGGAGGGGATCGTCGCAGGCTATGATGGGCTCGAAATTAGTTTCTGAATCGTGGTGTTTTTAGCTCGGTCCTAGCGTCCCTATCCTTGCCAAGGGAATGGCGGGCGCACGGCCAGGATGGCCACTTCCCACCTCTCAGATTAGCCCCGCTTAAACGCTCCATAATGGCTGGCATGTCGCTGCAATCGAAGTGGTTTGGGTTCGGCCTTGATGAAAGGTACGACGCCGGCGTCAGGGCATTTGAGCAGGGCAGATACGACGATGCTGCGGACGAGCTTCTCTCCTGCCTGAAAACCGCGAACGATTATCGCGCTCAGCGCATGGCCCACTTCTATCTCGGCGAGTGTTACGCCCGGCTGGGCAGGCTCGCGCTGCGCAAAGGAGACGCCGCTCTGGCCGCAAGTTATCTACAGAATGCGGTGGAGCATCAGCCGAACTATGCCGATCTCCATCTTTCCCTGGCATCAGCCCATGGCGCAGCGGGAGAGCGGTCCCAACAAGAGACCCATCTGATGCGGGCTCTCGAACTGAATCCCTCTTATGCGAGCGCTGTGCTGGAATTGGGCCGTCTGCTCTATTCCACCGGCAGACGGGATGAGGGATGGGCCAAGCTCCGTGAAGCGGTGCAGCTGGACCCATCGTGCGACGGCGAGCATTTCAGGCTCGCTCTCGACCTCGATCAGCAAGGGGATCACGCGAGAGCACTGGAAAACCTTTTGAAGATTTCTCCCGTTGCGCCGGGGGATTCGGGGGTCCATGCCAAGGCCGCAGAGGACCATAGCCGCGCGGAGCGATTTGCCGAGGCCGCTCAGGAATACGAGCGGGCGCTGGTGATATCGCCCAAGTATGCGGACCTGCGATGCCGCTTCGGACAGGCTCTGCTCCAGATCGACCAGGTGGAGCGCGCAGCGGATCAGTTCCGATTGGCCTTGGAGCTCAATCCGCGCTATGTCGAGGCATACGCCCAGTTGGGGATCGCGCTCAAGAGGCTCCGATTTGAAAAGGAAGCCAAGGAAGCATTTCAGCGGGCGCTGGAACTGGATCCGCATCATGTCGTGGCGAGTTTTGAAGCCGGCCGCCCACGGGTAAACTGAACCTGTGTCGAAAAGCTCTAGGCAGTGGACCGTCGAGTGGTTTGACAGTCCGGATCAAGCGGATGCAGCCGACAAGGCCTACTATGCTTCGCTGACTGGACAACAGCGACTTGACTTGCTAATTGACCTCCTGAATCGTTGGGCGAAACTGAATGAACGAAGACTTGCGAGAGTTGTTGAATTCGTTCAATTCTCATAGCGTCGACTACTTGATCATCGGAGCGCATGCTCTTGCGTTCCATGGCTATCCGCGTTTTACCGAAGACCTCGACGTTTGGATTAGGAAATCTGAGCAAAATGCCACATCCGTTGTGATTGCCCTTAAGGAGTTTGGAATCCAGTTAGAGCCTGCCGCTGTCGAGCGTTTTCTAGCTGATCGCAGTATGGTGCGGCTCGGCCATCCGCCCCACAGGGTTGACATCACGAATTTCGCGGGCGAACTTGAATTTGATGCTGCCTGGGGCAGCCGTATCGAGGCAGATTTCGACGGAGTTGTGGCCCATGTGCTCTCGCGGGAGGACTTTATTAAGTCGAAGCGCTCCGCGGGTCGGCCAAAGGATTTGCGTGACTTGGAAGAAATGGGCGAGTCCCTGTAGAATAGAGCCCTGTGAACAAGGTCTTTCCCAACGCCACCTCCGCCCTCGACGGGCTTGTCTTTGACGGCATGACCGTCATGTCCGGCGGCTTCGGCCTTTGCGGCATCCCCGAGCATCTCATCCTAGCCTTGCGCGACACCGGCGTACAGGGCATCACCGCCATCAGCAACAACTGCGGCGTGGATGACTTCGGCCTTGGCCTCCTCCTCCAGACCAAGCAAATCAAGAAGATGGTCAGCAGCTACGTCGGGGAGAATGCAGAGTTCGAGCGCCAGTTTCTCAGCAATGAGCTCGAACTGGAATTCAATCCTCAGGGCACCCTGGCCGAGAGGATCAGGGCGGGCGGGGCAGGGATTCCTGCATTCTTCACAAAGACGGGGTATGGCACTCTCGTCGCCGAGGGCAAGGAAACCCGGGAGATCGAGGGAGAAATGTACGTGCTTGAGACTTGGCTGCGCTCCGATCTCAGCATCGTCAAAGCTTGGAAGGGCGACACGAGCGGCAACCTCGTGTTCAAGATGACCGCCCGCAACTTCAATCCGATGATGGCTACCGCGGGCAAGGCTTGCGTCGCGGAGGTTGAGGAGCTGGTCGAGGTGGGCGAGCTCGATCCTGACGGCATTCACGTCCCCGCGATCTATGTGGACCGGATCATCCAGGGCACGCACTACGAAAAGCGGATCGAGAGGCTGACTACAAGGGCTCGAAACTAGTTCTTTGCTGAGCTCGGCAGGCTCCTTGCAGGCTTAACCCAATACCCAATACGGTAATACCTTCACCGGTAGTTCTCGAAAGCCACTGGCATCGGCAGCTCGAGGCTCTTCACGAACGTGATCGTCTTCTGCAGCTCATCCTTGTCCTTGGCGGTCACTCGGATCGCGTCGCCCTGGATCTGGGCCTGCACCTTCAGCCCCTTGTCCTTGATCTGCTTGATGAGCGGCCGCGCGTTGTCCTGGGTGATGCCGGTCTTCAGCTCCACCTTTTGGCGAATGGTGAGGCCTGTGCCATGCTCGATCTTGCTGTAGTCGATGTGGCGGATGTCGATGCCGCGCTTGATCATCTTGCTAAGTAGGATGTCCTTGAGCTGTTCCATCCGGAACTCGTCGTCGCCGATGAGGGTGATCTCGTCCTTCTCGAAGAGAATCTCGGCCTTGGTGCCTTTCAGGTCCCATCGGTTCTGAAGCTCGCGCTGGGCTTGGTCCACCGCATTTCGGACCTCCTGCGGGTCGACCTTGCTGACGATATCGAAGGAAAAGTCTTTGGGAGCCATGGCAGTTATTCCTCGCCCACTGAGCTTACCGCTCAGCCCGATGCACTTTGAATGTGCGACACGAAGTCATGATGGATACGTGGGAAGTGAGCGATGTTCGGTTCAAGTTAGAAGTTTCTGCCAGAGATCCTCGCCATCTTGCGCCGTTCCTAGAGCAGCGACATCAGTTTTGAAGGCCCGCAAATGCAACACACGGCGGCAACACGGCCGACATCAAAACTCGTCTGTCATGTCAACATTTGCCACTCAAAGCTACCGCGGGCGTTTACAACCCAAAGCGCTGCTTCCAAAATGCGACATATTCGGAAAGATTCGGATATTCGCGTCGCCCCTTGTTCCACCTCATCTCAGGGCGATGCTGCTCGTCCTTGTACCGCGTCGCAAAGTGGCGGGCGACGTAATAGCGCTTGTCCTCATCCGAGTCCAAAAGTAGGTTAGCCAGGGCGCGCTGGCGGGCTTCAGTTGCGGGCACCCCCTGTGTGGATTCCAGAAACAATTCTTGCACTCGGGCGTTGCGTGCCCCGACCACAATGTCGACCCAGCGGTTTGGGTCTATCCGATAGAAATCATATTTCTCCGGGAGGCCCCGCAAAAGCGAAGTGGGGCTCCAGGGCGCAGCCAGTAATTGGCTCTCATCGGAAAACGCCTCTGGATCCTGGAGGCATTCTTCGAGCGCCTTCCACAGGTCGTGCTCAGATCCCAAAAGCTTCCAAGAATTCAAAGCCTGGTAAATCGATGCCCTTTGATGACTCGGCAGCGGATTAACAATCTGCCGTATTAGTTCAATCTGAGGCACGCTCGCTCTGAAGAACTCCAGAGAATTGGGATTGTAACCCGGGAATCGCGACGTGACCAAAAACTCGCCGAGATCGCGCGCCGTCGCGCGGGAAGCGCCACGCATACACTCGACAAGCGAATTGTACAGACGCTCGCCCGGAGTATCGCCAGCTGCCAGCCGATCTGCGTTCGTTTCGAATAAGGCGATCACGACCGCCTCATCGGGATGCTCTTGATTCGCCGTGCTGTACGTAGCGGAAACACTCCATGTTCTCGTGTCGCCAGTCGTGTACAACGACGGCAGCCGCACCTTGCCACCAGTCGACGGTACCGTCAATGCTAGATATCTCTGACCGGAGCGTAAGGGATTGAGCGGTGTATCTTGAGATCGCAATGGAGTAACAAGACGCAGTTCGGCTTGGGACTCGCCAAGAACTCGGACGACGTCCACATTTGTGGATCGAACATACGAGTTTTTGTCGGCCGACTCGTATGCTCGCACAGCCAGAGGCAGCCTCCGAATTGGCTCAACGATGGCAACCCTCAAATCTTCATAAAGGTAGATTCCCAGCTGTCCCCTCTGAAGTGGATATTGTGCTGCACCATCCAGTGCTTGACCAAGAATCATTCCGATCATTAACGTGAGCATTGAATACCTCCTACTGCTTGATATGCTGCACTGTGCCGATACGTGGAAGAGGCAAAACAGGCGGCGGCGTAAAGACAATCTCCCATGTGCCTACCTTGATTCCTCCTCCTGACACTGATTTGGTAGCTGCCCAATACTCATGCGTCGCGGACTGGACAGACCACGGAGCTGGCGTAAACCACTTGTATCGCAAATAGTCCCACTCAAATCGCCCATCGGTCATCAGTGTGGTCCAGAAATCGCTATCTCCATTGATATTCCAAGGGTCGTCCGGCGGGGCGGGAGGTAAAGCCGTGATAAAGCGCTCGTTGACCCACAAACCGGGAAAAGGAGCGTCTTGCGTATCGAGCACCTGCATGCGGTATCTTCGCCCGGCCACTGGGCCATCGGGATAATACGGAGTCGGCAGTGACTGTTCATCGAACAGAATCTCTGTGTCGCCTGGCTTATGACAGGACACTGAGTTCACCATCTGATACGTGCTCCCGTCCGGCCTGCGAACCATGCTCGATGATGTATCGTCAGGCACGGTAAGAAAAAACGGCGGATTCCCCAGACCGTCATCGAAATTAAGCGAGAAGGTACACGACAGGGGTAGGGCTTGCCCCTCTGCTTCTGCCCAAAGGTCTATAGCTTGCGCATACGGGTCCCATCCAAGAATTACGCTGATCAGCTGGCTCGGCAGGGTCCAAGTGACCTGCGTGCCCTCAGGCTGTGACATGACCTGCGCGTTGCCGTTCTGCGTGCGCTGAGTGTTGCCTGGTAGAGGCTGAGTGTGAGAATAATTGAAGTATTCAAAGAAGAAGGGGTTGGTGTCAGAATTATTGTCGTTCTTAAAAGTTGCCGGGTACCCTAGGTCGCCGCCCCAAACACCAATCGTAATTGGGCCTCCAATTACAGCACATCGACCCTGCAAGTTGACGTTGGCAAAACTGTATGGCGGATTGGAATCTTGAATCTGAACCGTACAGTAGACGTTGTAGACGCCCGGTCCATAGCGGCGACCAATTGCCGTCTGAGTTTGGCCAGGCGGATCAACAATTAGAGAGTCGGGAGGAATTTGGATCGACTGGTCGTTCGTTCGAACAGGCGACCAGGTGTAGACACCTGTAACGTGCCAGCCCTGAGGTGGCGTGACATCCGCGGACATCTGAAAGACCGCCTCCTGTGATCCCGCATAAAGCGCCCCAGGCGGCAGTGCGGTCGCGCTGTACTGGAGTCCGCGCACCTTCCCATTCGTGAACGTAATTTGACCTGTCGCCTGCGGAAAGGCGGCCACCGCAAGAAAGCAATCCAGCATCGTCATCGTCAGTTTCATCTGCGGTAGATGTTACGCCAGTGGGACCCTTCCAGCGGTGCAGACGCCTCGGAATCACGACCGTTACATGCCCATAAATGCCAAAATAGCCCATGCGCTTCCAGGCTCCACGCGGTACGGAGGACGCGCTGCCGGCCGACATCCATCGCTGGCAGTTCGTCGAGTCCCAGTTCAAGAGCCTGGCCCAACTCTACGGCTACCGCGAGATCCGTACGCCCAGCTTTGAAGAGACCGACCTCTTCATCCGAAGCTCCGGCGAGACCAGCGAGATCGTCACGAAGCAGATGTACAGCTTCACCGACAAGGGCGGGCGGCCGATCACTTTTCGCCCGGAAGGCACCGCGCCCATCATGCGGGCGGTGATCGAGCACAACCTATGCCCTCCAGGAACGGTGGCGCGATTCAGCTATGTGATCCCTATCTACCGCTACGAGCGGCCCCAAAAGGGAAGACTGAGGGAGGCGCATCAGGTCGGATTGGAGCTCATCGGCAGCCCATCCATGGGTTCCGATGCGGAGATTATCGAGATGACGGTTGGCTTCTACCGGCGCATCGGCCTCGTGAATGTGGTGGCGCTTGTCAATTCGATTGGCCGCGAAGAATGTCGGCGGCGGTTTTCGGAAGCCATTTTGGCGAGCGTGGAATCCTGGCTTAGAGACCAAGACGAGGAGGGCCAAGCGCGGGCACGAAAAAACCCGATGCGCCTGCTCGATAGCAAGGACCCTGCCATCCAGGAGGCGGTGGCCGGCGTCCCGCCCGTCCTCGACTTCCTCGAGGAGGACGAGAGGCGCAAATTCGACGAGCTTCAATCGCTGCTCACGGAGGCCGGCGTCCCTTACCGGGTGGCTCCCGAGGTCGTGCGGGGCCTCGACTACTACACGGGGGCGGTGTTCGAAGTTCACTCGACGAGCCTTGGAGCTCAGAGCGCGCTTTGCGGCGGGGGTCGGTACGACGATCTTGTCAAGCAAATGGGCGGGCCTGACACCCCCAGCGTAGGTGTCGCGATGGGCATCGAGCGTGCCCTGATCGTGCTGGAAGCCGAAAGCGCGGAAGTCCCGGAGCCCAAGCCGGACGCCTTTATAGCAGCCGCTTCGCCCGAATATGCCGAACACGCGCGCAGACTCGCCCGCGGTCTCCGCTCACGAGGGCTTTCCGCTATCCTTGACCACGACGGCAAAAGCCTGAAATCCCAGCTCAAGCAAGCCGACAAGAGCGGAGCGAGGTATGCGATCCTAATTGGGGAAGAGGAAGTGGCCAAGGATGCCGTGACCCTGCGCAACCTTGCGACAGGCGAGCAGGCGATGGTCGGACGATCGGAGTTAGGCGAAAAGGTGTCCAGGTGAACGGGTCGCGGGGAGGGCAGCTCAGGCGGTTAGGACATTTAGCCGTCCTCTGCGCGCTCGCCTGCCTTACAAGCGCCCAAACGCCGGACGTCGTCATCCGAATGGACCTGAACCCCACCTACAGGGTGGACGACAGGGGCGGATCGAGCTTCCGGTGGTACGACACGCTGGGCAGGCACAGCACCGTCGGCATTTCCATGATCCTCGAGCCGGGATATCGCTTCCTGGTGACCGAGCGGATTCAGCGCATGCCTTCCGACGACGACCAACTGGACGAGTATTACCTCGAAGACGAGGGCAACTGGCGCGTCGGCAAGCAATATCTTCCCTTTGGTCGCTCCAATCTGATCAGGGAAAGCGTCCGCGCCGCCCGGATCGACTCGACCCTATTGATTGAAGGGCTGCCCATTACGATCGCCGCCTGCGACGGAGGCAACGGCAGACAAAAGGGAGTGATCGGACGGGTCGGCTCCTGGCTCGGCATCAGCCTGGCGATTGGCAACTACTTCGGCATCGACGGCACTTCGCTTGCGGTCATCCGCGACCCCGAGGATGCGCCCGGCAAGGGCCGTGGGTATCGCCAGATCGCCGGAATCGACTTCTTCCGTCGCCTCGGCTCTTGGCGGGTCCAGGCGGAAATGATCACGCTCCGGCAGGGAGAGACGGCCTCTGACATGGAGGGCGAGGTCTCCGACCTAAACTTCAGCTTTCAACAGACGCCGGCCAACGCGTTCGTTTTCGGATGGAGCAAGGACTGGCGCAACGGGGAAAGCATTTTCCGAGTACAAGCGAAGGTTCTGGCCACCCGAAGCATCTGGATTGAGCCGCTGCTGAGGTTTGAGGGTGCGGGTTTTAAGGATTTCAGCATCGCCTTGAGGGCAAAGCTCTAGAAAATGAAGAGGATCACCGCCGTAATCGCCGCAGTCGGCCTTGCTTTTTCGGCTTACGGAGCTTTGCAGGACAATTATGGCTGGACGGTGCTCGGACTATTGGTTGCCCTCACGTCGGTTGTCGTGCTTGCCCTGTCGGCGAGCCGCAGCCAGCGACTGTCGGATGTTTATGCTTCCCTCAGCCCTCAAGAACGCACCCTGTTGAGCCCTATCCGCCGCATGCGTGCTGAAATCGAAAAGCTGACGACCGAGGCGCAGTCAGAGGCGGTGCGCATGATCGCCAAGGAGGCCCTCGACGAAGCAGACAGCATCATCGCCCACGCGGTTAAATTGGTTTCGGCAAGGTCGGATATTCTCAAAGCACTTGCCGCGGAGCCCAGCGCAAGCCGGGAATCGGAGGAACTGCGGGCGTCACTGGATACCGCGACCGCCGATGAAAGCCCAACGCTCGAATCCGCGCTCCAGTCCCGCGAGCGCGAATCGGCTTATTACGCGAAGCTGCGAAAGTCGCTCGATAGGATCGAGTCGACCCTCAAGCAGGCGGAGGCCGCTCTTGCGGAAATGAAGGCCAAGCTTGCGGTGTCGGCAGCCATCCCCGCGGAAACCGAGGACACGGACAATAATCTGCGTGAAGGCATGGACCGGCTGCGTGCCCTTGGCGTAAGCTTTGATGAGGCCGAGCAGATGTTCCAGGGTCGATCCGCATGAGTATTCCCAGGCGCTTTTACAATGTCCTTCGCGGGTACATCAATCGCGAGTGGGAGCGTATTCAAGATGCGGAGTCCAATGCTGCGAGCAACGAGCTGCAAGACGCCCTCGATCAGCCGCGTCCGGCCCGCACCCCTGAGGCGCCAGCGCTACCTGCTGATAGCCAGGCGCGGGCAAGGCGCATACTGGGCGTTGCCGAAGATGCAGGGTTTGGCGAGATCAGGCGCGCTTACGAAAGGTTGAGCCGGCGAAGCGAGCCGGAGAATTTCCCAACCGAGTCTGCGGATTCGCGGCGCGCGTCCGAAATCCGCATCAAGATTCAATGGGCCTACACGATCCTTTCCGAAAACGTCGATCCGACTGAGAAGAGATTCCGCTCGCTCGAGGTCGATTAGCTCTTTTTCAGCTTCGCCTGCAGCTCGGTGATCTGCTCTTCCAGTTCGCTCGTCCTTGCCCGCACCCGGCGGTCCATTGCTTCCTGAGCGTCACGCAAGGCATGCTCAACTTCCTTGCGCCCTGAAAGGTCACGGCAGATGCACTGCACGGTCGGCTTGCCTCCGAGGGAAAACAGGTTCGCGCTGACCTCAGTGGGAATCCACCTTTCTTCCTTGCTGCATTGAAGGCATTCGAAAATGAGACGCTCCTTGGCAGGCAGCTCCTTGAGCAATGCGTCGAAGGCGGCCTCGTGAACGAGGTCGAGGATAGTCATGTCCATCAGCTCGTCGCGCGTGTAGCCCAGCTGCTCGGTAGCACGGTCATTTGCTTCGACAAATTTGCCCGGTTTATTCTTCCCGTCTAGGTGATAGACCAGAATCCAGTCGCTCAGTCCGTTGAAGAGCGTGCGGTACTTCTCCTCGCTTTGCCGCACGGCCTCCTCGGCATGCATGCGGCGCAGGATTTCGCTCAGGAGCTGGGTGTTCTCGGTCTGCTTGAGCTGGATTTCATCTTCCGCATCCTTTCGCACGGAATGAGCGACCAGCTCGGCGCGGTTCGACCCGCCGACCTTGCTCCTGATTCGCATCCAATAGGTGAGAACGGTCGCCGTGCTGATGCCCAGCTTATTGGCGATTTCCTTGTCGGTGAGGCCTTGTGTTGCGAGGAGCAGCACCTGCTCTTCGCGCGCGGACAGGGCGGGCTTCACATCCTGGCTCGGAACGTCTTTGTTCATGCTCTCCGGCAAGAGTATATAGCTAGGCGGCCCTATTTGACTCGGATGAGGACGTCTTTCCGTTCTTTGACGGAGCCCTTCTGGATTTCTTGGGCTTCGATTCGATCCTTGCTTTTCCAGGTGATCCGCAACACTATCTTTGACGTCGGAGGCTTCTGCTTCTTTCCGTTGCGGGTGAATTTGGTGGCCCGCATTGAGAGCGTGTCGCCGGAAATGAAGTAGCGGAATTGTATTTCTTCCTTTGCGCCGCCGGCCATCGTCATCGTTCCGGTCATGTTCGGCCTGAACTGGATATTCGCGTTGACCTTGCTCTCCGCCCCCAGCTTCAATCGCCATTTGCCGACGATCAACGGGGACATGGCGAGTGCAGCAGGCAGAAGGATGAGTAGGGCGAGCAGTACAGCGAGTGGCCGAAGGATTGAATTCATGGCGGGTTGGAATTGTATCACGCTCCCGCCTCTCTTCTTCACCCTTGCCCTACTCGTTCCCCCATCGGTTGATCAGCCACCAGGCCGCCTGGTCGTGGGGCACGAACTTCGGGTGGGCGATCATCTCAAAAGCGGGCAGATAGCCGAGGATGCCATCGCCATACTGCCGGATGCGCGAGATAACCCGCTCAACATGTTCCTTGGCCGCTTTGCACCTCTCGATGTCCGCCAAACTCCCGCCGATTCGCTCATGGGTCCGCCGCGCGACATTGGCGAGGTCGTCGAAAAGCTGCCTCGCGGGCGAGAGCTTGCCAATCGCCGATTCGGGCTTTCCGGCCGCATATTCCTTTCGCGCCGCCTCCGCAAGCCGAACGAACTCGATGGCGGATCGGGCTGCCAGCGAGATTCCTTTGGTTGCCTCATTGGGGGCAACCGCGAGAGCCCGCTCGATCACGTCCAGCGCCTTGTCCCCCACCTCGCCGCAAAGCTCCTCGGCGTGATGCATCCATGCCAGGAATGGATTTGAATAGAGGAGAAGGCGGCTTTTGAGGCGGTTGCGATGGCCGTCCAGCGCAAACACGCCGCCTGCGCTTTGCAGCTCAACCCCCATCAGCCGCGCCCATTCCTCATATCGCTCGGACTCGCGGAGGTAGGATTTGAGGAACGCGCCCTCACCCCCCGACCCCCTCTCCCCGCCATTCATCGGGGAGAGGGGGAGAAGGTCGCCGCACGCCCGAATCGCGGGCAGCAGTGTTTCGTACGAGCCGAACAGGCCCATCTCCCATGTCGTCACGCAGACGCCATAAGCCCCGAGATCGGCGGCAACCTGAGCGTGTTGCCGCACGTTCTCCTCGCTTTGCGGAAGGTGCATCCACATCGCGTTGTAGTTCTGGATGGTCGGGCAGCAGACGACCTCGAAGCCCTTCCCCATGAACGCTTTCGCAGTCTCGAGAGGGCCCTTGAAGTAGTGCCAGTCGAAGATGAGCGTTTCCCTGGGCATGTGCTCGAGCGCCTCTGGATGATCGAGGAACATGTCGCCCCACACCGCCGGCCTCCGCCCTTTCTCGATCACGCGCCGAGCGAGCGGCCCAAAGTGCGAACCATACAGCTCCGCTTTCCCAACGTCCTCAACTTTGTCCTCGCACCTCGCGCACGCCCCAAGCTGCCACGTCTCATCGCCGCCGATATGGATGATCTCGGATGAAAAGATGTCGGCCACGTCGTCGATCAGCCGCTCGCACAGACTGACGAACTCCGGCTTCGACGGGCAAGCCTGCATTCCCTGCATCAGCGACTCCCGATACTGCTTTCCGTCTTCGGTGTACAGCATCCCCTCGAAATGGCCGAGCAAATTCACGAACGGAATGATCTGCACCTCCGGATACTCGCGGATCAGGGTGCGCACCGTGTCTGGCGTCACGCAGCCCTTTCCATGCGCCCAGGGCGTCGAGGGATAGGCGAATCTGTGCTCCATATATAGCCCGAAGGCGTTGTAGCCGGCCTCCCGCGTCATATCCAGCAGCAATCGGAGATGATTGAGGGTCGGCGACTGCTCGCGGGCGAGGTCGTACATCCACATGCGGAGCCGCATGGGCATGGTTTACCTTTTTGAGTATCGCCAGCAGGCGGCATGCCCCATTCAATCTGGGCCTAGGTCTTTGCAAGCTGCTCTTCGCGGGCCATCAGGACGCGCAGAGCCGAAAACACCAGGAAGCCGGAGAGAATGATAGAAGACCAGAAGGAAGCCGGTCCATAGGCAGCATAGTAGCCCCGAATCGCCCGAACCATCCAAATGCTCTTAAGCGACTCCCATGCGTCATTTGAAGAGTAAGAGGCCGGTGGCATATCGACTTGCAAAGCCCCTAGCGCGTTTCCAAGTTCTGCAGCTCCCCAGAGGCATAGCCCGGTGAGGACGAACCACTTCGCGAAGGCATCCTTGCCGTCTCGCGACATCCAGAACATCCAGCCGAGCAAGCTCAGGGTCAGCGCGAGGGTGAGGGGCGCCGTCTTGAAGAAGACCTCGATCAGGGAAAGCGCTTCGTCGAGATTCAGCAGCTTGATCAGGGCGGCCTGAACACCGCCGGTCACGAGCGCAAGCAGCACCGTCGTGAAGACGAAACCGATTCGAAGGTCTCTTTTTAGTTTCGCCCGCTCGGCTCCAGGCTCTGGCGGGAGAGCAGAATCCGACTCCATGTCACAACAACTATATCGTGTTTTGGATCAGAGCCTAGTCGGAAGCACCCGAATACGCCGATTGGGATCCTCGCCCACGCTCTCGCTGGCCAAGCGGCGAGCCTCCGCGACCTGATGCTGCATCTTGCGCACGGTGGCAGGCTGGGGGGTGAGATCAACCGGCTTGCCGGATTGGATCACGGTGTCAATCGCGTGAAGGATCTCTTCCATCGCCTCGGCTTCGAAGTCCTTTGAGTCGGCGACACCGCGCACGATTTCGTCGAGGGCGCCGGCGATCTGCGAAAACGTGTTCGACTTCACGACCACCGTGCTGATCGGCTTGCCGGCCAGCTCTCGCAGCTTGCGCGGTTTGTTCTGATAGGTCGAACGGATGGCCATGACCGCGTCGGCCTGAGTGATGTCGTTCGTTACGAAAGCAGGCGCGCGTCGCTCGCGGATCGCCCTTTCGAGCCGGGTGCGGGCGATGCCGTACGGATAAATCCGAATGAGGTGGGCAAGGTGACGGCTACCCTCGCCTTCACCATCGCCGTTTGAGAGCTTCGGAGCTGGCTCCTCGGTCCTGCGCGCAAGGGAGGGAAACTTCTTGTTAAAGCCAGGCTCAGCAAGCTCCTTGGTTTCTTCCTTTTGAACCACCTCGACGGCGCCCTTGTCCGTGCGCACCCTGATCTCCGGCTTGGGCGGGACGCCGCGCAGCATGAGATCGACCGTCTTTTGTACGTTATGGTGCACTGCGAGCCGGTCGTAGTCCACCAGCTCGATGACCACATCGAAGGTGGGCGGGGCCTTGCGTTCGAGCACGGTCTTTTGGGTGCCACGTCTTCGCGCTTCATCGTCGGATAGGGTCACTGCCTGGATGCCTCCGATCAGGTCGGCAAGCGTCGGATTGAGCATCAGGTTTTCGAGGGATTGGCCATGAGCGGTGCCGACCAGCTGAACGCCGCGCTCCGCGATCGTCCTTGCCGCGAGGGCTTCTGCCTCCGTGCCGATCTCATCTATCACGATCACTTCCGGCATGTGGTTCTCGACCGCCTCGATCATCACTTGGTGTTGCTCGGCCGGAGTCCGAACCTGCATTCTTCTCGCCCTGCCGATGCCCGGATGCGGCACGTCGCCATCGCCTGCGATCTCGTTCGAGGTGTCCACGATCACGACCCGCTTGGTGACCTCGTCGGCAAGCACCCGTGCGACCTCGCGCAGCTTGGTGGTTTTTCCAATGCCCGGCTTACCGAGCAGCAGGATGGATTGGCCCGAGCGCACGATATCGTCAATGATATCAATCGTCCCTTCGAGTGCGCGGCCGACCCTGCACGTGAGCCCGACAACCTTGCCATGCCGGTTTCTCATGCACGAAATGCGGTGCAGCGTGCGTTCGATGCCGGCTCGATTGTCGAACCCAAATTCGCCGATGGACTTGATAACAAAGTCAATGTCCTTCTCGCTGACGATCACGTCATCCATGAGCTCGACCCGATCCCGGTAGCGCGCCTCGGCGGGCCGCCCATAGTCGAGCACAACCTCGATAAGGTTCTCGAGAGCGTTCTTCCGCTCCAGGCGCTCCCGCACGACCGCAGGAAGGACCTCGAGCAGCTGAAGGATTCCATCAGTGAGGATCGACATTTGTTTTTAAGGAGCGATTGGGCGCATGGCCCTACTTATATAGACGTATGAGCTGCCCATCGCGCGGCAGGGGAACGGCCAGCAGATTACCAGCCGCCGGAGGGACCTGCTCCGTCAGGTCCCAGCATCGAGAAGGACACTCCGTCAGGTCCCAGCATCGAGAAGGACACGGCGGAGCGTGTCCCAGCATCGAGAAGGACACGACGGAGCGTGTCCCAGCATCGAGGAGGACACGACGGAGCGTGTCCCTCCCGATCCTTAGCATCGAGAAGGACACGACGGAGCGTATCCCAGCATCGAGAAGGACACGACGGAGCGTGTCCCTCCCGATCCTTAGCGATCTCCGCGGATTTCTCCGAGCTTGAGGTCAACCGTCTTCGTCTCGCCCTTGCTCCAGAACTTGACCTTCACCTGGTCGCCGGGCGACTTGCGGTTCAAGACCTCCGTCAGCACGAGCGGATCTTCCAGAGTCCGGCCATCAATCGCCACCAGCACGTCCTCGGCCTTAATCCCGGCCGTCTCGGCCGCGCTTCCAGAGCTCACCGAAGTCACGATAATCCCCGACTTGGGCGGGACGGCGCCCGTCGCCTGCTGGAACTGGCTGCGGAATCGCGGGAGCTGCAAGGCACCGACCAGCCGAGGATCCCAGGAGAGGCCGAGGCCCGCATACCTGGCATAGCCGACCGACTTGATGTCGCTGACGATCTTCTTAACGCGGTTCACGGGAATCGCGAAGCCGATGCCGATGTTGGAGCGCCCCGCGATCGCCGCGTTGATGCCGACGAGCTGGCCTCCGCCGTTCGTGAGGGCGCCGCCGGAGTTTCCTGGGTTGATCGCTGCGTCGGTCTGGATCGCATCCGTCATGAGCGAGGATTCGACGCCGAGGCTGCGGCCCAGTGAGCTCACAACGCCAACGCTGACCGTGTTCTCAAAGCCGAGCGGATTGCCGACCGCCATCACCCATTCGCCAACCTCGATCTTGGAGCTGTCTCCGAGCTCGATGGGGGTCAGATTCGTTGTTTCGATCTTGAGTACGGCAATGTCGGACCGGCGATCAGTGCCAACGACCTTCGCGGTAAACGTGCGATGATCGGCAAGGCGAACCTTGACCTCCGCCGCGCCCTGCACGACGTGGTTGTTCGTGACGATCGTGCCATCCGCGGAAAAGACCACGCCCGAGCCGGAGCCGGCCTGCACAAGCTCACCCTGGGGCTCGCCATAGAAGTTCCGGCTCTGCTGGAATTGGTCCACGGTCACGACGGAGGGCGTGACCCTCTTGGCGGCGATCCGGAAATCCGGAATTCCTTGCGATGGGTCGTAGGACACGTTCGTCAGCCCGGTTCGATAGATCGGAGTCGGCACATCCTGCGACTTGGCACCGACAAACATGCGATTCGCCTGGATGGCCGCGAATACGGCCACAAAGCACGAAAGGAAAACGATTCCCGCTATCTGAAATTTCTTCATGATCTGTCTAGGTCTACACTTTTCGGCTGCCTGGAGTGCCCGAAAAGGTTGATTCCCGAGGTATTTGACTATGCGCTGGGCCCTTTGGGCCCGATAGGTCCCCTCAGCGATCCCAGTTCGCGCGTCCTTTACTTCAATGGTGATACAATATAAGACCGGAAGTCCAAGAGGGATTTAGAAGTGTTTTTAAAAGGTTCCCTGCTGTTGATCGGTTTGCCAAGTGCAGCTTTACTCTGCGCCACCACTCCGTTTCGGCAAGGATCCACGGTGCGAGTGTCTTTGTCTTCGTTCCAGCAGCAAGGCAACGGAGTGAGCGAATACCCGTCAATCAGTGCGAACGGCCGCTATATTGCGTTCGAGTCTCAAGCCGACAACCTCGTGCAAGGAGACACAAACGGGGTTGACGATATATTTGTTCACGACCGGTACACCGGCCAAACCACGCTCGTCTCCGTATCATCCAACGGGCAGGTGGGAAACGGCGAGAGCGTGGAGCCGTCAATTAGCCCGGACGGACGTTATGTAGCATTTTCATCCGTCGCAAATAATCTCGTCGATGCGGATTCCAATGGATCTCGAGACGTCTTTGTGCATGATCGGCAAGCGGGCATGACCTCTCGTGTCTCAGTCTCCACCACTGGAGAACAGGGGAACGATGACAGTATTGATCCTTCCGTAAGTGCAAATGGTCGCTATGTTGCCTTCGGCTCCAAGGCGAACAACCTGGTATCTGGAGACCCATACTATTGGGATATCTTTGTCAAGGATCGGCAGACTGGGATAACCACAATCGTATCCGTCTCCTCAACCGGAGAAAGGGGCCAGAACCACAGCTGGCAGCCGAAGATCACTCCAGACGGGCGGCACGTAACGTTTTGGTCATGGTCGAATATGCTCGATCCAGAGCACCCGGGCGGCGGAGCACAACCAATCTATATCCATGACCGACAGACGGCGAAAACCAGCCTCGTCTCCATATCTTCAACCGGGCAGCATGGAAACAACTTCAGTAGCTCCCCGTCAACTAGCGATGATGGCAGATTCGTGGCGTTTGACTCCAGTGCGAATAACCTGGTGGAAGGCGACTCCAATGGTACGTCGGATATCTTTTTACGGGATCGGCAAACGGGACAAACCAAGCGAGTCTCCGTATCGTCCGGTGGGGAGCAAGCAAATCAGGCAAGCTACTTTACTTCAATCAGCGGAGACGGGCGATACATTGCATTTACTTCAAAAGCAAGCAACCTCGTGCAGGGCGACACCACACTTTACGACGTCTTCGTTCATGACCAGGAAACCGGGCAGACAACGATCGTTTCTGTGTCCTCAACGGGACAGCGGGGCAATAATTACAGCGGGTACGTGACCCCATCTTCGATCAGCGGCGATGGAAGGTTCGTGGCATTTGAATCATGGTCGCGCAGCCTCGTTCAAGGCGATACAAATAACTTGTCCGACGTCTTCATGCATCAGTACCTTGCCAAGCCCCCACTCGGCAAATCTCCTCCTCGCTAACAAACTAAGGCCGGGCGGCTCTCTATCCCCTCGCTTGTGCTCTCACCGTGCAAGACATGCCTCTCATCGCCCAAGAAAGAGGCATTTTCGAGGGGGTTCTGCCTTACATCGTCGCGGTTCCGCCCCAGGAGGCCGGCGTTCCGCCTCACATCCCTCTTTCGGGAGCAGTATTACGCCTGCGGGAGGCAGTATTGCGGCGTCGGGAGTCAGATTCCCGGCGTCGCGGGGCAGTTTCGCGAAGAAGAGAAGGAGGGGGCCGGTTATGGCTGCGCCGGCCCCTGACATCGCTGGGATAACAATTGGCAAAACCCTGGCGATGCTAGTGGTTATGGTCGGCAAATCCCCGCAATCTCCTCAGCTTTTGCCTCAAAACCCCTGGTAATCGTGCGGGCAGCTTCAGATCGCAGCTAAGGGTGGCATTGGCAGGGCGGGGTGGCTCCCCGCCCTGTTCTTTGCGGCTGGGATTTTCGGCAAATGCTGTTGAAGCTAGTGGACCTTTTTGCGCAGGGCGTAGGCGGCGCTCTTTTCCACCCAATACGTGAACCGCTCGATATTGTCAAGGACCTCGCTGGGCATGTTCACATATTCGCGCATCGGCTCGGCGCCCTCCTCGGGCACCAAGGGGGCGGCCCCTGGCATCTCCATAGCTTCGTCGAGATCGTCGGGCGCAAGCTTGAGCCCAATCTCTTCACCCACTAAAAAGGCGAACATTTTTTCGCCCGTGTAGACGCCCATCCCGCCAAACATCCGCCGGGCACGTACATCGTAGGCCTCGGCGGCACGCATCATTTGCTCGTAACGAAGCGGCCTGTATACCATTTCCACCAATCCTCTCCGTCCAATTACGACCCCATCCAGTGAAAGGGCAGCACTCCCCGAAAGCGAACCTCTATTGTACTAGAACTCTGCGAGTCTTGACAAGAAAAATTATCAGGGAAGCTGCGAGGTAACTTACGCCCATGGAATCCCGGCGGCTGGTTGTCATCGATGGCTACAGCCTGCTGTACCGGGCTTTCTTCGCCACCCGCTACCTGAGCACCGCCGACGGGAGGCCCACCAATGCCCTCTACGGCTTCGTCGGGATGCTCTTTCATCTCCTGGAGCATGTAAAGCCGGATTCGATTGTCGTGGCCCTCGATGCACCGGGAAAGACCTTCCGGCATGCCGAATATGCGGATTACAAGGGGACGCGCCGAGAAACCCAGCCGGAATTGAAAGTGCAGCTTCCGGTGGCGCGTGAGATCGTTCAGGCTCTGGGAATTACCAGTCTGGAGATGACCGGATACGAGGCGGACGACATCGTCGGCACGGTCAGCCGACTCGCGGAAGAGAACGGCTACCACACCACGATCGTTACCGGCGACCTGGACACCCTTCAGCTGATTGACGACTGCGTCAGCGTGCTCACGATGCGACAGGGCGTCACTGAGACGGTGATTTACGACACGGCAAAGGTTCAGGAGCGCTATGGCTTCGGGCCGGAGTTCGTGCCCGACTACAAGGCGATCGTCGGGGACACGAGCGACAATATTCCAGGTGTGCCGGGGATCGGCGAGAAGGGCGCATCGCTCCTGATCCAGCAATTCGGCACGATCGACGGGCTTCTCGAAAATTTCGACAAGATCGATCCCAAGTACCAGAAGAAGATCGAGCCGGTGCGCGAGCAGATGCGAATGTCCCGCAGGCTGGCGACCATCGACCGCTATGTGCCGATCGAATTTGACTTCAAGCCGTTCGTTTTAACTGAAGAGCAGATGCTGCGGGCGCGCGCGGTGCTGGAAGCTTGGGAACTCCGGAATCATCTGCGGCGGCTGGAGCTGGTTCTAGGGCCGTATGTGGGCGGGGCGATCAAAGGGGAGGCGCCCCGCGCGGCCGTGGTGGAGGAAAGGATCGAGGTGGCATCCAGGGAGGCCAAGAGCTTCGAGGAACTTGCGGCATGGGTCGGGGAGCGGGCTTACGCGCTGACCCTCGATCCTGGCCCCGTGCAGCCCACCATGTTCGACGAGATCGACCGTGGCGCCTATGTGGCGATCGGGCGAGAGGTGAGGAAGACAACGGAAGCGCTTGCCCTACAGCTCCTGCGCGGCACGATGCCCCAGGCCATTCTCCACGACGCAAAACCTCTCTATAGGCAGATGCCCGAATGCACGGATTGCCTGCGCTTCGATTCGATGCTGGCGGGCTACGTATTGCAGTCGGGGCGCTCGCAATATGCCTTGCGCGATCTTATTTCCGGCTATTTGGAGGTGCAGCCGCCGACCTCGCCCGAGGAAGTTGCGGCGGCGCTCCACATGCTCGAGCCGGTTATGCGCAAAAGGCTGGACTTGGAAGGCCAGGCCCGCGTGCTGGATGAGATCGAGTTGCCGCTCGTGCCGATCCTTGCGGAGATGGAGAATTACGGGGTCCGGGTGAGCGGCGATGTGCTTGGCGAGTTTTCGAAGTCCTTGGAGGGCACGATCGAGGACACAACCACGACGATCTACCGCTTGGCGGGCCAAGACTTCAACATCGGCTCGCCGAAGCAACTTGGCGAAGTTCTGTTTGAAAAGCTCGGCATTCCGGGGCCCAAGAAGACGAAAACCGGCTATGCGACCGGGGCCGAAGTGCTGCAGCTTCTCGCGCCCCAGCATCCGATCTGCCAGGAGGTCCTGAACTGGCGCGAACTCACCAAGCTGAAGTCCACGTATGCCGATGCTCTGCCGCGCATGATCGGGCCGGATGGGCGCATTCACACGAACTACAGCCAGACCGTCGCGGCCACAGGCCGGCTCAGCTCGACCGAGCCGAATCTTCAAAACATACCGATTCGCACCGAGCTTGGGCGCCAGATTCGCAAGGCGTTCATCCCTGGGGAGGGCTATTCACTCGCGTCCTTCGACTATTCCCAGATCGAGCTTCGGATCCTTGCCGATCTGTGTGGGGACGAAGCCCTGATCGAGGCCTTCCAAAGCGGCGAGGACGTACACACGGTCACCGCTGCGCTCATGTACGGTGTCGAGAACGACCTCGTGAGCAAAGAGCAGCGTCGCTACTCGAAGATGCTCAACTACGCGGTCTCGTATGGCGTGAGCGAGTTTGGCCTTGCCCAGCAGCTTGGCGGCGACTTTTCGATAAGCGAGGCGCGCGAATTCATCGACCTGTATTGGCACCGCTTCCCAAAGATCAAGGCCTATATGGACGGGGTCGTGCAGGAAGCGAGGAGCAAGGGCTTTACCACCACTCTCTTTGGCCGGAGACGCTATTTTGGCGACATCCACGCGCTGAATAGAAACGAGAGAATGGCGGCGGAGAGGCAGGCCATGAACGCTCCGATCCAGGGCGCCGCCGCCGATATGATCAAACTCGCCATGATCCGGGTGCGCAAGCAGCTCCCCCTCTCCCGCCCCGGGGGAGAGGGGGTCGGGGGGAGAGGGGAGACCCGGATGCTCCTGCAGGTTCATGACGAGCTTGTATTCGAGCTCGCGACCGGCGACGAGGGACTTATCGATCCGATCCGCACGGAGATGGAGCAGGCTTTGCCGCTGAAGGTGCCGGTCGAGGTCGATGCCAGGGTGGGCGCGAACTGGAACGAGATGAGGAATATATCGCGGGTCGAACCCGTCTTAGCTTCAAAAGAGTAAGCTACCTGGAGCGAACCGTTCGCTCTGCTCAGCAGTCCATACCGCATAGCGTCTCATGGCAGAATTGGATCAGCCTATCGCCACCCATGCGCCCGCCCGGCAAAGGCCGGATTATTTGGGCTGCATCCTGGGGCTGCTCGCGTTTCTCGGCGGGATGGCCCTGCTGGTCTTTACATTTTCCAAGGCTTTCGAGATGTTCTCGGTGCCGCCCGATATCGCCTTGAGCATGGTGCCTGGCAAGCCCATGAGCTTCGAGGTAGCGGGCCAATCCTTCGCCGGCCTTCTCCTGAGAGTGCTGCTCTTGCTGGTCATGGCCTTCATCGGCAGCATGATCGCCAACCGCGGCATCAAGCTCTACCTCGCAGGGCGGCAGGAAATCGCCGCTCGCACCGAGAAGCCTGAGTAGCAGCTCCTTGGCGTGTTTGAGGCTGTCTTTTGAGCAGCTTAACTCCTTATTCCTGACACCCGGGGGGACGAACCAACCCGCGCCATCAGGCTCTTGAATGCAAAGTCGGGCCTGGCTGATTGTCACAGCGGCTTGTGCAATTCACTGTCCCGGCTACCGCAAGCGCTACCGCACGAGTCCCGTCAGATCGAAGCTCCAGCTCTGGCCCTCTGGAGCTTCGACTGCAACCCCGGTTAGGACAAGGTGGGTATCGCATCCTGCTCTCCTTCCGCATACGATGTCCGTTTCCATGCGGTCGCCGACGACAAGGGTTTCCTCCGGTTTTACGCCAGTCTCGCCAAGAAGCAATTCAATCACGTAAGGATTCGGCTTTCCGACCACATACGGTTCCTCCCCCGTACAGGCTTGGATCGCCGCGACGATGCTCCCCGCTCCTGGGTTGAGCTTGCCATTCTCGACCGGATAGGTTGCGTCTGCATTTGTGGCGATGAACCGCGCGCCTTCCAGGATATGTTGCATGGCCGTGCAAAGCCAAGGATAGGTGAACTGGCGGCAAATGCCGACAACAACACAGTCGGCCTGTGTGGAAGCAATGTGCGAAGGGCCGCCATTGGCATGCCTAATCCCCGCATCCGTGAGAGCCGCAAAAAGCCCTGATTCGCCCACCACGAATGCTGATTCATAGCCGTGTTCCTTCAGCCAGCGGGCGGTGGCGGTGGACGAAGAGGCGATTTCGCTGGGTTCGGCGTCGAAGCCCAAGCCTTGTAAGCGCAGCGCATATTCACTCGGGGTCTTGGCGGAATTGTTGGTCATGTACCGGATCATCGCCCCGCGGCGGCGCAGCTCACGGACGGTCTCCACGCTGCCCGGCACGACATCCTTGCCGCGGTAGAGCGTCCCGTCGAGGTCCAGAATGTAGAGTCGGTAAGGCTTCACGCTTGGCGCTCGAGCACGAACTCGCCGACCGATTCGAGAAGCTTGCGCTCGGCTGATTCGGGCAAGCCCTTCAGCGCCTCGGCAGCGAGCTGAATGTGGTGGGCGGCGGAATCGAAGGTTTGGGCGAACGACCCTCTCCGCTCCATCCAATTCGCGACCTCTAAGATCTCCTCATCGGCAACGCCGTTGCCAAATCGCTCCTCCGCCCATACGCGCTCAGCATCTGTCATGGCTTCGCGAAGCTTAATCAGTGGCAAGGTCGTGCAGCCTTCGCGGAAGTCTATCGCTTGCTGTTTGCCCATCTTCACCTGGTCGCCGCGGTAGTCGAGGAGGTCATCCACGATCTGGAATGCCAGTCCAAGGTGATAGCCATAGGAAGCAAGGGCAAGGCGTTCGCTTTCCTGTGATCCCGCGATGAATGCGCCGACTTCGCAGCAGGCTTGGATAAACACCGCAGTCTTCATTTCGAGCACCCGCAGATGATCTTCCTCGGAGAGATCGAAGCGTCCCCTGTACTCCAGCTCCATCACCTCCCCCTCCGCCATCTGGACGACCGCCCCCGACACACAGCGGATGATGTTGATATCCCCATCTGTCGCGAGCAGAGCCATCGCCTTGGAGAGGAGCACGTCGCCGGAAAGGATGCTCGCGGTGTTTCCAAAGGTCGCGGCGGCGGTCGGCCTTCCCCGGCGGGTTGGGGCGTGGTCGATCACATCGTCATGAATGAGCGTCGCCATATGGATCATTTCCATGCAGGCGCCGAGCCGGGTCGCACGTCCAGAGTCAAATGGCCTTCCGGTAGCTAATGCGGACAACGAGACGAGCGCCGGCCGCAGCCGCTTCCCACCCGCCGCAAGCGTGTGATGGCCGATCTCGGCGACGAGCCGAACCTGTGAACCGACCTGCGTGGCAAGCTCGATCTCGACAAGGCGGACCTGCTCCCACACCCGGTCCATCGCCGGTCCCTGTAAAGCGGCAAGGCTCATGGCTTTGTTCCCCAATGGAGGCAGATGTTGCCAAAAAATAGATCCTTGCATCCGACATCGACGAATCCGGCCCGCTTCATCGATTCGATCAGGGCTTCGCGTGAAATGAACCGCTGCGTGCTCTTGGGTAGGTAGGTATAAGCCCGCCTTCGGCCAAACAAGCTGCCGATCCAAGGCACGAGCTTTCCGCAGATCAAGTTCGATCCCCAGGCGGCAGCCTTATTTCTCGGCAGGGCCATATCGAGGGAAACGAACCGGCCTCCCGGCTTGAGCGCGCGTGCTATCTCCCGGTGTGCGAGGTCGGGATCGGGGACGTTGCGGATGCCCCAGCCGACGGTCACCGCCTCGACGCTCGCGCTCCGCACGGGAAGCCGGCAAGCATCCGCCCCGGCCAGCGATGAGTAGCCTTTCTGCTTGGCCATTTCGAGCATCGGAAGGGAGAAGTCCATGCCAAAAACATGGCCGTCAGGGCCAACCGCCTTTCGTAGCGGGTTCATAAAGTCGCCGGTCCCGCAGCAGACATCAAGGGCGGCGCCTCCGGGCTTGAGGGAGAGCTTGCGAACGGCGAATGCCCTCCAGCGATGATGCATTCGGAGGCTGAGAATGGCGTTCAGGAGATCATACGACGGGGCGATCTCGTCGAACATCTCGCGCACGGCGACACGCTTCTCGCTGCCCTCGGCCAGCCAGATATCCTTTTCCGCAGGAACCGTTTGTGGCGCTCCAGCCATTGTAGGAGCAGTGTACCGCTGAACTTTCAGAAGAAACTGAAAGCAGGCGTCGGGCCAGGCAGTTGATCGATAGCTGCCGCGAGCCGTGAATTACGGGCGCTTCAATGGGATGATCCCAAAGACAACCTGCTTTTGATTGCGATCGTAGCCTCCGAACCCAATAGAAATGTAGCTGTTAGTAGACACGACCCTTGAACCATAAAGCCATGACTCAGCCTCTAATCGCGTATCAAAGCCTTCAAATTTGAAGCTATTACCGATATCGCGAGCGAGTGCTTCCTGCATTTGCTTAGGCAGTTGAGAGACATCCTTGGTTTTACTCGGCTCGCCACCGAATTCTTCAAGGAGCAAGGAGCGCAAACGTTCGTACGCCGCGTCCGCCGCAGCATAATCCTTCGCAAGCTCCTCAATCATGAGCAGGCCGAACTGAGACATGGCTTTCAACCGGGCTGTGCGAGTGTTTGAGAAGTCGATCGAGAAATAGAAGCGGAGCGCGTTTTGTGGGGCGAGGGATGGTGGATTGGAAGGAGCTTGATTGGCTACCTCGTTTTCGGTGGAAGGTCCGGTTGCTAAACCCCGCTGATCGAGCGGTGAAGAAGCGGCCACCATCCGCGTTTTCCCGCCTCCCTCAAGTTGCACGACCACTTCCGGCATCATGTCAACCTTCAAGTCAGGGCGATCGATCAGGTGACGGAGGCCCACATCGATATAGTCGATCTGCGCCCTAAGAACTTCAGATACAGCTTTCTGGGCAGCCGGAGGCATCTTGCTCAGGTCTATCCTCCTTGAACCGCCCTTAAGCGCCGCCTCCATCGCCTCGAACATCACCCGCTGCGACCGAAGCAGGTCCGCAGCCAACACATTAGTCTCCACCAGAAAGGTGTAGTTCTTCGACTTCAGGATGGTAAACGCTCCCTTATCGAGATGCTTGATGGCCTCTTCAGCCGATGAGGACAGCATGGCGTTGCTCTTGGTTGTCTCCGCGATTTCGCGGGAGCTAACGATCACCAGCTTTCGAACTGGCGTGAACGGCAATTGCTGACTCTGACACAAAGTGAGAGCTAGCATGGTGCAAGCTAAGGTGACCACTACCCTCCACCGCCTCCGCCTTGCGCTAGATCAGTGAGCCTGAAGACTTTGCTGCCGGGGGTCTCCCAATTGCGCGATCTATACACCACATCAGGCGGGTCTTCGTCATTCATCCAATACTCGAGGCCCGATTCGTAGACAAACGGAACATAGTCGGTGCGTTTCTTTTCGGCCGGAACCGACTCGCCGCCTCCAAAATACAAAATACCCAGAGGCGAGTTGTTAAGCGGGATAAACTTGGCCGTCCAAGACGGACCAGTGTTTGAACTGCCCTCCACTTTCTGCGTCCACCAAACAGTCGCTTGCCAGTTGGGGGCAACATTCTGATGTGCCCCTGTGAAGTTATTGAAAACGTTGACGCTGTACTTGCGGTTCGTCGTGTTGAGATATGACATAGAGTCGATTTTCGTCCAGGTAATAGGCGAAA
>JBASWW010000042.1:0-58914 GCA_049276675.1 Fimbriimonadaceae bacterium | reverse complement strand
GTCTTCACGGCTTCGCGCGACGGGCAGGTGCAGGTGGACATGGGAAGCAATCAGGTCGATCCGTATCTGGTCGTGCTGGATGAGGATGGCAACTATCTGGAAGACGACGACGCCGGACCGGGCGATGACGCGCGGCTTCTATTCGACGTCATCCGTGGACGCCAGTACGAGGTGCGAGCGACCACGTTCGACCAATACGACACGGGCGACTACGACCTATTCTGGTCGCGGGGATTGGTCTTCGACGGCGAGCTTCGCGGTCGCGGCGACAATCAGGAACGTCTTCGGGCTCCGCAGGTGAAACCGAAGCAGCCTTGATGCGGAGACCGGCGTGTGCAGAGACGCCAGAAGCGAGGCGTTCGCCGGCACGAACGGACCCAGGCCCTGATGCTTCATGAATCAAAAGTGAGAGCTTCAGGGCGCTGGTGATTGGCCCAATTGCTCGCACGGTGCCTTCTCAACCTCCACCGCTTTGTGAGCTTTTTGACCGCTGCAAGCTAAAGAAGCGGCCGACAATGCCAATACACCTACTGATGACCCTAAATATGCCTGGTTGCAGGCGGGTTATCGGGAGCCTGGTTTTTTGTCGGAAATCCTGTCGCAAGCCGAAATCGAAGCGTTGCTGAACTCGCTGTCCGCTGACGGCGAAGAGGCGGCCGACGCGGTGCCTGAACAGGAGGCAGCTGGCCCGGGGCACAGAGGTCAGATCGCTAATCTGTCCCTGTTGGAAGCAGCCGCGCCGCCGCGCGCCGGCTCAAAGGATGCCCAGTCTTATGAGGTTTACGATTTTCGCAGGCCTGACAAATTCAGCAAAGACCAGCTTCGTACGCTCCAGATGCTTCATGAGACATTCGCGCGGCTTGCCGCGTCGGGATTATCCGCCTATCTGCGGGCGCCCGTCAATATCGAGCTGATCTCGTTAGAGCAGGTCCCTTATGAGGAATACCTGCGGAGCATCAACCACTCCGTCTTTTCGATCCTTTCGCTTCCTCCGCTCACCGGCCAGGCAGTGCTGGAGGTCGAATTCGGGCTCGTCTTCACAATGATCGATCGGATGCTGGGTGGCCCGGGCCGATCTATCGGGCGGACCGTGCTGACCGATATCGAGCGGCCACTGGTGCAGCAGATCATCGAGCGCATGTTCGCGGGTTTAAAGAGCGCGTGGGAAGGCGTCGTCGTCGTGAATCCGGGCATCGAGGGAATGGAGACGAGCGCGCAATTCGTGCAGATAGCTCCGCCAAGCGATATCGTGGTCACAATCCTTTTCGAGGTAAAGATTGGCAATCAGCGAGGAGCGATGAGTCTGTGCATCCCCTATCTGCTGCTCAAGCCGATCACCACGAAGCTAAGCGCCCAGAAGTGGTTTGCTAGTGGGAGCCGTCGGCAGAATCCGGCTTCAAAGAAGCTCCTTTCCCACCAGGTGAACCAGGCCACCGTCGAGTGCGCGATCCATCTTGGAAATGCTCGGCTATCGGTGAAGGACTTCCTCGGCCTCCAGCCGGGCGATGTCGTTCAGCTCGACCAAAAGACCGACCAGGACCTAAGGCTCCTCGTCGGCAATCTACCGAAATTCGAAGGCCGCCCTGCTCTCCAGGGCAAGAAAATCGTTTTCTCCGTTTCCAATTCGATAAGAGAGGAATTTTAGGCGAATGTCATCTATTCATAATGAACTGATCAGCAAGCTGGACTCTGTGCAGAATCAGATCTGGCAAACCGTGTCTGAAACCGTTAGCGAGGCGCTCGGCAAGTCCCTGACCTTCGGGGAGCCGCAAACCACGGCGGCCACTTCGCAAGAGGTCTTTGCGGAACTTGGCGCCCCGATGTTGGCGATTGAGTTCGCCTTGGCCAATCTCCCTACAAACCCTCATGTCGTCCTTATTCCGGCGGATGCGCTGACGCAGCTGGCCGCTCTCATCAAGGGGGAAGCGGTTGAAGAGATCGACGAGAACCTGGTGGCGGAGATTCGGCCCGCAGCAGAGAGCATCGTGCAGGGCATTTGCCTTGCGTTTGGCAGCGTCCGGAACGAGCCGGTTATGGCAAGCGGCCTCACGGTTCGGTTTCAATTGGTTGCCTTGCCGGCCAACTTGCAAAGCGCGGACGAAGTTGCCTCTGTGCAAGTCACAATCGCGGGCGAGAATCTGCAAGGCTCAGCCATGTGGATCATGGACTCGGAGGCAGCTCAGGCTCTTCTTGGAGTCAACGAGGATGGTTCGGCCGATGAGAACGTCATCTTTGCAAACTTTGGCGAGGCTGGGAGCGATTCCGAAGCGACACCTCCAAAAGTTCAAGAATCTGGCGGACTCGACCTGCTCATGGACATTCCTCTGGAGATCAGTGTCGAGCTTGGCAGGGTCAAGATGGTGGTTCGTGATGTGCTCGATTTAGGCGCCGGTTCGATCATCGAGATCGACAAGGCGGCCGGGGAGCCGGTCGATGTTCTCGTCAATGGCCGCGTCGTGGCTCGTGGCGAGGTCGTGGTGATTGAAGACAATTTCGGCGTGCGGATCACGGAAATTCTTAATCCGCAGGAAAGGATGAGCCGGCTCAGCGAGGTGGCATAGCATGAGAATCCTCTCCTCTTTGATCAGCTTGTGCCTGACGGGGCTCTCGCTTGCACAGGTCAAGACCTTTGCGGGTACGAAAAGCGACGCTGTTCGAGCCTCGGTGGAGAGTCCATCCGGGATGGGTCTGATGCCGTTCTTTCAGATGCTTATCGCGCTGGGTATCGTATTCGCGCTTGTGAAGTTCTTGCTGCCGCGCGTCATCGCCAAGATGAACAAGCGGCTCATACCCTCTTCGGGCAGCGGCATCGTTGTCGAGGAATCAGCATCGTTTGCGGGTGGAAGCCTATTGGTCGTGAATGCCCGGGGAAGGACGCTGCTTTTAAGCGTTTCGGCTACGGGCGTCTCATGCCTTGCCGACCTTTCGCAGGCTCAGCAGCCAGAAGCTCCGACTTTCCTCGAGCTACTCGAACGGGCCGAGCAGGATGCAACTGTTCCGCTTAGCCACCGGACTGAGTTCGCCGCTGAGCCGATCCTAGAAGATGTCCAACGGATACTGGGGCAATCGGCGGAACCGGCGGTTCAGCATGCGGTGATCGAGCAGGAAGTATTCGAGACGCGCTTGCCCGAAGGTGTCAAGCCCCTACCGCCGGTGACATCTGAGCCCAGGCCCTGGCAGCCAAGACGGCTGACCCGAGAAGACCGCGAAGTTGAAATCGACGAGATCCTGCGAAGGCTTCAGCAGCTTTCACCTTAGATCATGAAGCTCCTCCGCCTGCCTATCACCATGCGAGGCGCGCTGGCAATTCTGCTGGTGCTGGTTGCCTGCGTGGTCATGCCGCAGCAAGTAAGCCTGCCCAGCCTAAAGATTGGGCTCGAAGGTGCGAAAGGTCAGAACGAGGTGAGCACGTCGCTTCAGATCCTTGCACTGCTGACTGTCTTGAGCGTTGCTCCGGCGATCATGATCCTCACAACCGCTTTCACGCGCATTGTGATCATCTTCGGATTCCTTCGAAATGCGCTGGGGACGCCGACCATTCCGCCCAACCAGGTCGTCATTGGGCTCTCGCTCTTTCTGACCTTCTTCATCATGGCCCCAACCTACGGCAAGATCAACGACACCGCACTCAAGCCCTATTTGAAGAAGGAGATCAAGGTCGAGCAGGCAGTCGAGCTCGCGCAAAAGCCACTGCGCGAATTCATGCTAAAAAACACCTACGAGAAAGACTTGCTGCTCTTTGTGAACATGAGGGGCGAAAAACCGGAATCAAGGGAGACGATCTCACTGCTCACGCTAATCCCCGCGTTCATTATCAGCGAGCTCAAGACCGCTTTCATAATCGGCTTTTACATCTTCATTCCGTTCTTAATCATTGATCTTATAGTCGCAAGCGGGCTTATGAGTATGGGCATGATGATGCTTCCACCGGTGATGGTATCCCTGCCCGCCAAAGTGCTCGTGTTCATCCTTGCAGATGGATGGACAAATATAGTTAGCGCAATCATGCAGGGGTATCGGTAACTCTCGACGCTTTGCGAACTTCGGATTGACACATGGATCAAGGAACAGCACTAGAACTCGGGCGACAGGGCATGCAGGTAGCCCTCATGGTTTCTTTGCCTGTGCTGGCGGTTACGCTCTTTATGGGATTGGCGGTATCAATATTCCAGGCTGTGACGCAAGTTCAGGAGATGACCCTTACGTTTGTGCCGAAACTGATAGGGGTAGCACTCATTATCGCCTTCATGGGCAACTGGATGCTGACGACGTTGGTTTCGTATACCCAGCTCTGTTTTCAGCAGATCGCGGAGATTGCCAGGTGAAGGCATTGGGTATTGAGCACTGCGTATTGGGAAGGCTTAGATCGGCTTTCCGCTACACTTTTTACCGCGGTGCTGCAATACTACACTCTCTGGGGGTCGAGGTGGCACTTGCCCGTTGATGAAGCTCTGCTTTATGCGTTTCTTCTCGTCTTCGTCCGGAGCAGCGCGATGTTATTGTCGTCGCCAGTTTTTGGAGCCCAAAGCACTCCGCTGCCCATTCGGATCCTTACCACCCTCTCGATTGCTGCGGCCCTAACCGTCGCGCTGCAGCCGAAGGTCGGGCCGTTGCCGGGCGACCTTTATGGCCTTGCGGCGGCAGTGGCAACAGAAGCGGGTGCCGGCCTGCTCATCGGCCTCTTCATGCAGCTTGCTCTACAGGCGGCTTTGATGGCGGGCGCCTTGCTCGATATCCAGATAGGCCTCGGCATGAGCCAGCAATTAAACCCAGTTGCAGGCATTCCGATCAGTGTCATCGCCCAATACAAGTTCATGCTCGCGGTCATCGTGTTTCTTAGCATCAACGGTCACCACATCATGCTTCAGAGCTTTGCGCGCAGTTACGAGCTGATGCCCACGCTGAGCGGTGGGGTGATTTCCAGTCTTGAGCAAAACTATGTGGCATTATTGGGAAAGATGAGTCTTTTGTCGCTGACGATTGCAGCGCCTGTGCTAGCGGTGTCTTTGGTGGTTGATGCGGCTCTGGGAGTGGTAAGTAAAGCGGTACCCCAGATGCAGGCGATCATGGTTGGGATTCCCGCGAAACTCATTATGGGGATGATCACTATGTCGCTAACTCTTCCAGCGTTGTCGGCCGGCGTCCAGAGCGGGGTTGAGCAGGCGAGCGAGGCTTTGATGAGGGCTATGAGAAGCGGCTAGCTTGCAGGGACCAAGGCCAATCTATCTAACTTATGGCAGACACAGCGCAGGAGCGCACAGAACAGGCTACCCCCAGGCGCAGGCTCGATGCCCGCCGGAAAGGCACCGTGGCGCGTTCGGCCGAGCTCAACAACGCCGTCGTCCTCTGCTCGCTGCTGTTCGTTCTGCCATTTGCGCTGGGCAATCTCGGAAATGCCTTCCTCCTCGCCGTCGGATTTGGCCTTCGAGAGATTCCGCGGCAATCCGACTTCTCGAATATCGGCAATTTCACCCTCGCGATCCTTTGGCCGTGCGTGGCCGCCCTGGTCCCCATCATCGCCGTCGCCATGGTCGTGGGGGTGGCCGCAAATTTCGCACAGGTCGGCTTTGTGCTAAGCGGCGAAGCGCTGAGCCCCAAGCTCGACAAGCTAAATCCGATAAACGGTTTCAAACGACTTTTTAGCTGGGCGGGCACCCTCGAAGGCGCCAAAGCCGCCCTCAAGAGTTTCCTATTCGGATGGCTCGCCTGGACTTCGGTGCAGGCCAGCTGGCCCGAACTGATCGGCCTCGGCTACAAGAGCCCGACCGCCCTGCTTGGCGTGGTTGGAGAGCTCATTCGGTCCATTTCCATCAAGATCGGGATCGCATGGATCATTCTTGCCGCAATCGACTACTTCTTCCAGCGCGCCCGCACAAACAAGCAGCTAATGATGACCAAGGAAGAGCTCAGACAGGAAATGAAGGAAGCAGAAACCTCGCCAGAACTCAAAAATCAGCAGGCAAGGAGGCGTAACAGGCTCGCCAAGGGCCGAATGATAGACAACATAAAGACCGCCGACGTCATTATCACGAACCCGACTCACTACGCGATCGCGATCAAGTATGAGCACGGAACGATGGCGGCGCCGGTAGTGGTTGCGAAAGGCGTCGATTATCTGGCCCAAAAGATACGGGAGGTTGCCGGCGAAAACCGTGTGCCGATGGTGCCGAACCCTCCGCTCGCACGGGCGCTTTACAAAAAGTGCGAGATCGGCGATAACGTGCCGCGAGAACTGTTTCAGGCGGTCGCCGAGGTTCTTGCATATGTCTATCGCACCCTCAAGCAGGTCAGAGGAGCGTAACGACTCCTTGCTCTCTTCACGGCAATTTCCGAAGGGTGGACTCGCATGAGATCCCGAATCGCGAATAATCTAAGGTGAAGAGACAGGAGGACAGAGCGTGCACTGGCTGAGATGGATGTTTTTCTTGATTTGCGCATGGGCAGTGATCAGCGCATGGGCTGAAGATAGGGTCGCAGTCGCCGGCTCCGCGCGATCCAATCTTTATTTGGCCAGCCTAGGGGTCGTGGCCTTTTGCGCTATCCTGTTCGAAGTAAGAGCGATCGTCCGCGAACGGCGTTAGGCCGTACAATCATTTGTATGCAGCGCGCGCACGACCAGGCCGAATCCTGGAAGAAGATGGTTATGCGTGCGCAGTCCGCGCCGGGCTGGCTTTCGGCCGATGCTCCTTACTGCGACGTGATCCTCTCCTCGCGCTACCGGGTCATGAGGAACCTGCGTGGATTTCGATTTCCTCATCATGCGACGGTTGACGAGCTTCTCGAGATTTCAAGGCAGGTTCTCCACGCCGGCCGGGGGCATTTCGAGGCGCACCGGCGGCTGACCGGGGCCGAGCGCGACTACTTGGTGGGTTGCCGCCTCATCTCCCCGGACTTCGCCTGGCAGCAGCTTGGAAGGTCAGTCCTATTGGATGCGGCGCGGGAGTGCAGCGTGATGGTCAACGAAGAGGACCATATTCGGCTGCAGGTCATCACGGCCGGATGGTCCATCCGCGTGGCGAAAAAGGTTGCCGAATCGGCGCTTGGAAGTCTAGGCAAGGAACTGGTTTTTGCACGCGATGATGAGCACAGTTTTGTTGCCGCTTCTCCCTACAACGCCGGTGAGGGCAAGCGGCTTTCGGCGATGCTGCACCTGATCGGATTGGCGAGCACTAAGCGGCTCCCATCAGTTTTGCAGGCTCTTCCTACTCGTGGGCTTTCCGTTCGCGGGTTGTTTGGCGAGTCGAGCCGGGCAGTCGGCGCTTTTGTGCAGGTATCTGCGTCGAGCGGATCGCAAACACCGTTTATCGGGGCTTGCGAGCATTTGCTTAGAGAGGAGAGAATTGCACGCCGCGAGGTTTCCGCTGAGACAATTGCGGCCAAGACAAGGCGTGCGCTCGAATTCGCCCTTCCCTCACGAACCTTGTCCTTGGCAGATGCGCTGCGGGTGGTCGCATGGATACGTTGGGCCGCCTGCGCAGGTGTTCCCGGCCATGTACAGCCGCGCCTCGTGGATAGCTGGCTGATCGCACTGGAAGTGCCTGGCCTGGACGGCGACTTCGAGGCGGGCAGGCAACGGGCGAGATTTATTCGCGAGCGGATTGAGCAAGACCTCGAGATGGCCCTGCGGGGTGGATAACCGTCTTTGTTGAAGTCAAAGGCGTTCCCCAATTCGGGGATATCTATTGTGGGCAAAAGCCGCCTTCTCACACCACATATATGGTTCACAATATCCGAAGCGTCTAGATGTTGTGTTTCGTATAGATAAGAATGAAGTGCCCGTTCTGTGGATTTGTCGACCAAAAGGTGCTTGACTCGCGGCCCGCGCGGGATGGTGAAGCCATCCGCCGCCGGCGCGAATGCATTGGCTGCGGGCGAAGATTCACGACGTTCGAGGCGCCGGAATTGCCGCGGCTCTTTGTCGTGAAGCGGCGCGGCGACCGAGAGGAGTTCAGCCGCGAGAAGATCCTGTCGAGCATGCTTACTGCCTGCGGCAAGCGTCCGGTTGCCTTTGAGGTTGTTCGGGATGCGGCTGAGAGGATCGAGCGGGACGTTTTTCAGGAGTTTGAAGACGAGGTGGCCTCAACAGAAATCGGAGAGCGCGTTATGCATGAGCTTATGGGCATAGATAGCGTCGCTTATGTTCGCTTTGCGAGCGTTTACCGCGAGTTTGGGTCCGTCCAGGATTTTTCAAAAATCGTAGAGGCGTTCGCCGAGCCGTCGTCCGTCTCGAATCAAGCAAATAACAATATGGGGCGGTCCGAAGCCGCCGTAACCACAAGGGATGGTGGATAGTGAAGGTTAATCGTTACTACACGAAGGCCGGCGAGGGAGCGTATTCCGGCATCGATTTCGAGGCTCGAACGAGCGAGATCAAGAACCCCGACGGGTCGAGCGTTTTCAAGATGGAGAACGTCATGGTGCCCTCGCACTGGTCGCAGGTCGCAACCGATATTCTCGCCCAGAAGTATTTCCGCAAGGCTGGGCTCAAGCAGGGCAAGAGGGAGCTGCGGCACCTCTCCGAGTGGACCGTCGACGGAGCCGACCACGAGCACGACGCCCGCGAGGTCTTTCATCGCCTCGCCGGCTGCTGGCGGCATTGGGGTGAGGAGCACGGCTACTTCGAGACGCCCGAGGATGCGCAGGCGTTCTACGACGAGCTTTGCCACATGCTGGCCAAGCAGGTCGCCGCGCCGAACAGCCCGCAGTGGTTCAACACCGGCCTTCACTACGCTTACGGAATCGAGGGTCCGGCTCAGGGGCACTATTATGTCGATCCGAAGACCGGCAAGGTAAAGAGGAGCGAGAACGCCTACGAGCGCCCGCAGCCCCATGCCTGTTTCATTCTCTCGGTCAGCGACGATCTGGTCAACGAGGGCGGGATCATGGATCTCTGGACCCGCGAGGCCCGGATCTTCAAGTACGGCTCGGGCGTCGGCACCAACTTCTCCAAGCTTCGCGCTGAGAATGAGAAGTTGAGCGGCGGCGGCAAGTCATCGGGCCTCATGAGCTTTTTGCGGGTTGGGGACAGATCGGCGGGCGCTATCAAGAGCGGTGGCACGACAAGACGCGCCGCCAAGATGGTCTGCCTCGACATCGACCATCCGGATATCGAGCAGTTCATCACATGGAAGGTCAAAGAGGAGCAGAAGGTTGCCTCGCTGGTGACCGGCTCGCAGATCAATCAGAAGCACCTGAATGCGATTATCAGGGCATGCTGGCAAGGCAACGTCAGCCGCGAGCCGTCAGCCGTGAGCCGTCCGGAGGAGTCGGCGGCTAACGGCCAACGGCCAACGACCAACGAGTTCAACCCGCGCGCCAATCCCGAGCTTCGCCGCGCGATTGCCGAAGCGAAAGCCTCCCTCGTCCCACTCAACTACATCCAGCGCGCCATCCAGCTCGCCCAGCAGGGTGCGACCAGCATCGAGTTTCCTACCTACGACACAGGCTACGAGTCTGAGGCCTATCTCACCGTCAGCGGCCAGAACTCGAACAACTCCGTGAGGGTGTCCAACGACTTCTTCAAAGCGGTGGAAACGGACAGCGACTGGAATCTGACCGCGCGATCGGATGGCCGCACACTGAAAACCCTCAAAGCCAAGGAGCTTTGGACTGAAATCTGCGAGTCGGCCTGGATGTGCGCCGACCCCGGCATCCAATACGACACCACCATCAACGAATGGCACACATGTCCCGAGGACGGCCGGATCAACGCAAGTAATCCGTGCTCTGAATATATGTTCCTCGACGACACGGCCTGCAACCTCGCTTCGATCAATCTGATCAAGTTCCATAACGCCGAGACGGGCCGGTTCGACATCAAGGGCTATGAGCATGCGATCCGGCTATGGACGATGGTGCTCGAGATCAGCGTTTTGATGGCGCAGTTCCCTTCGCAAGACATTGCGAAACTCTCTTACGAATTTCGTACACTCGGCCTCGGCTATGCCAATCTAGGCGCCCTGCTTATGCAAATGGGCATTGCGTACGACAGCACTCAGGGCCGTGCGATCGCCGGCGCGATGACCTCCATCCTGGGCGGTCTCAGCTATGCGACGAGCGCGGAGATGGCGCGCGAACAGGGTCCCTTCCCCGGCTATGCGAAAAACCACAAGCACATGCTGCGCGTCATTCGCAATCATCGCAAGGCCGCTTACAATGCTGCAAAAGACATTTACGAAGGACTCTCGATCACGCCAGTCGGCATCGATCCCGACGAGTGCCCGACCGAGATGCTCAAGGCCGCAAGAGAGGCATGGGACAGCGCCGAGAAGCTTGGCGAAGCTCATGGCTTCCGTAATGCCCAGGCCACCGTCCTCGCCCCCACCGGCACGATCGGCCTCATCATGGATTGCGACACCACCGGCGTCGAGCCAGACTTCGCCCTCGTGAAGTTCAAGAAGCTCGCCGGCGGAGGCTACTTCAAGATCATCAACGCCTCGATTCCAGCTGCTCTCAAGAAGCTCGGCTATAGCGAGGAGCAGAATGAGGACATCATTTCCTATTGCCTTGGCCGCAAGACCCTCAAAGGCGCGCCCGCCATCAACCACGAGAGTCTCGCCGCCAAGGGATTCACCCCGGACGCCCTCGACAAGATCGAGAAGGCGATCGAGAATGCCTTCGAACTTGGATTCGCCTTCAACAAGTGGACCCTCGGCGAGGAGTTCTGCCGGGAGTATCTAGGCTTCATCGACGAGCAGCTCAACGATTGGAGCTTCAACATGCTCGCCGGGCTCGGCTTTTCCAAGGAGGAGATCGACGAGGCGAACGAGTATGTCTGTGGCACCATGACCGTCGAGGGCGCGCCCCACCTCAAGCTCGAGCACTATTCGGTGTTCGACTGCGCCAACAAGTGCGGCAAGAAGGGCCGCCGGTTCATCAGCGCCGAGGGGCACATCCGCATGATGGCGGCCGCCCAGCCGTTCCTCAGCGGAGCGATCAGCAAGACCATCAACCTCCCCGCCGAGGCGAGCATCAAGGAGATAGACGACGCCTACACCCTCTCTTGGAAGCTCTGCCTCAAGGCAAACGCGCTTTATCGAGACGGTTCCAAGCTCAGCCAGCCGCTGAACGCGAGTAGCGATGAAAACGCAGCAGCCATTCTTGAAGCCGCCCTCGAAAGCGATACGTCCGATCCCAACACCGCAACACCGCAACACCTCAACACCGCAGAGCTTGCCCAAAAGCTCGTCTACCGCTACATCAGCAAGCGGCACACCATGCCATCCCGCCGAAAGGGATACACCCAGAAGGCGCGCATCGGAGGCCACAAGGTCTATATCCGAACCGGCGAGTTCGAGGACGGCTCCATCGGCGAGATCTTCATCGACATGCACCGCGAGGGCGCCGCATTCCGTTCCCTCATGAACTGCTTCGCCATCGCCATCTCGCTCGGCCTCCAATACGGCGTGCCGCTCGAGGAGTTCGTCGAGGCGTTCGTCTTCACCCGGTTCGAGCCAAACGGCATCGTCATGGGGCACGACAACATCAAGATGTCCACCTCCGTGATTGACTACATCTTCCGCGAGCTCGCCATGTCGTATCTGGGCCGCTATGACCTGGTGCAGGTGAAGCCCGAGGACCTCCGCGGCGACACCGTCGGCCGGCCGAACGAGGTTCCGGAGTATGAGGACGAGGAAGATCAGGGCGATCTCGCCGGCGGAGTCCCCGGCTCAGCCCACGAGGATCACCAGTCAAGAGGATACGGGAGAAGCGTTGAGTCTGAAGTGTTTAGCGTAGAGACCGGATCCCCTCTTGACACCCAACACTCACCACTCAACACTGATGTCCAGCCCGTCCTCAACCTCGACAAC
The DNA here is from genome assembly GCA_049276675.1 of Fimbriimonadaceae bacterium. GTDB lineage: Bacteria > Armatimonadota > Fimbriimonadia > Fimbriimonadales > Fimbriimonadaceae > DATLGQ01. The sequence goes on along the minus strand of JBASWW010000042.1, from coordinate 47,104 downwards.
GGAAACTCCAAAACCGTCGGCTCCCCCACATGGGAGCTGGAGCAGAGGGACAAGGCGACGAGAACCCCCTCTCCCGCCCCGGGGGAGAGGGGGCAGGGGGAGAGGGAAAACGCACAACGCACAACGCATGGCGCTCCCGGTCAATCCGAAATCCAAAATCCGAAATCGCAAATGACCGCAGTGAGCCCGAAGGCTTCCACCGAGTCCAGCGAGCGTATTAGAGAGGCCAGACTGAAAGGATATGAAGGCGACCCCTGCCCCTCCTGCGGCGCCTTCACGCTCGTCAGGAACGGCGTCTGCCTCAAATGCGACTCATGCGGAGATACCACGGGGTGCAGCTGATGGCACGAGACATGGTTCAAGAGCTGTCCAAGCAGTTGGGATTTCTGGATCGCTCCTGCAAGCTCTACGACGACGGATGTACCGACGAGGCTGTGCGAATCGCGACGGTCCTTAGAACGCTCTTCCACGATACAAAACAAAGCACCTCGCTCCTGACGCATTTGGGCTGGCAGGACACGATGATGAAATCTACCGGTCACCAAATGCCCTTTATGACCTGGCCCAACCTTGTCATGATGCGGCTGAATACGGGAACCGGTGCCGAATTCGTCCCGATCCTGGATGAACACCCGTCCGACGCTAGACTCGTGCCGCTGAAGCTCTGGTGGCAGGAGGAGCTGATCTTTCGCGGACCACCGTCAGGCACAATCCTCACTCGCAAGACCTTCGCCCTAACGGCCGCCGACAAGGATGGGGGAGCTCACGTTGACACGTCACTCGGTCCCGACTACGAATACCTGCGATCACAGGGCTCAGGCTGGCTTGCGCGGAATCAGGAGGGCGGCGTCATGATGCAGCTGCGAAACGAACTCCCCGGCGAGACCGGCGCTTATCGCCCTTCGCCTGCGGCGCTCGCCGCCATTCGCCAAATTGGGCACGAAGTTCTCAATACACCAGCGTTCATCGGGGTGATGTCATAGGGGGATCATTGGAGGCGCGGCTGTAAATGCGGGGGCAGAAACCTCACCGGGGACGGCGTGGCGCTATCTCGAAGGATGAACACCGCGACTCACCCGATTGGCGCGAGTTCGAGAAGCGCATTGCTCGGATTGAGCGAGCCCTCGGACCGGCGAAGGCTCAAGTGAAGTCGCCTGACAAGCTACTCAACAAAGCCACCGGAACTCTTCAAGAGGTTGATGCGAGCTTTCGTACGACGGTGGGGACGATGCCATTCTTGGCTATCGTTGAGTGCAGAAAGCGCTCAAGAAATGAAGATATTCAATGGATCCAACAGCTGGCAGCCAAGGGTAAGGACCTCGGGGCCGATAAGGTGATCGCTGTCTCCTCAAAGGGTTTTTCCCCTGCTGCCCAGACCGCTGCTCGTGCCCACTCCATAGAGCTACGTAAGTTGTCCGAACTGTCGGCAAATGCCGCCCTTGCGTGGGCCATCGGCGAAGATGCATACCTCACCGAGCAGTGGATCGAGGTACAGGAAATGACGTTCAAACTGCGAAATGACGGCGGCTCAAATGTTCATGATTACGTACAGGCGAGGCTCAGGAAGGATGGTTTTAAGGCAAAGATCTTTTACGACCGGGTCTCAGATCGTAGGCTGAGTCCCTTGGACATTGCGAGCCATTATTACTTCAAAGAGAAGAAGTTTCATGAAGGCAAGGGATGGAAAACGGAAAAACCCTTACTCATCACGTCGATTCGCTTCTCAACCGATCGGCTCGAAGTGGCCGGGCCCATCCCCCGAGGATTAGTGGAGCACCTAGCAATTGGATACGTGTTGAAGTCACAGGGCACTGCCCTCAAGCGGCACGGCATCACGGCATATGGTGGCGAGGAAGCCTCTGTTGAGGCGCATGAATTTCGCGTGGACTTGGGAGAAATTCACGGAGTCCTGGGAATGTATAAGAATTCGGCCACGGGCGAAGAAGTAATTCGACTCCATCATGATCGAGATATGCCGTGAGCCATTTCTCGAGAGATACCTACGCTTAAGTTTCATGCTGATCGCCGCGAAGCATCCGAATCAGTAAGCAGAGATTATCCCATGGCAATCTACGGGCAAACCGACACCACCAGCATACAGTTCCAAGCCGTGTCCGCATACGGCACATCGACGCCTTGGGTCGCGCGAATTGCAATGCAAAACATGGACATCCTCAAGTTCTGCGGCGTGCCAGAGCAAACCAAGCTTGAGGCCAATGCGGCGCTTATGGGGTTGGTTGAGCGGATGGCGCCGCTTGAGAAGGCAAAGGAGGAGATCGTTGGACAGGTCAAGGCCGCCTTTGCAGCATTTGAGAGCGAGGGCGCAGACTTCAATTGGGCCTTCCCTGGCAAACCAATCCCGTCGGTTCCAGACCTCAAGTCTCAGGCAGAGGGATTCATCCAATCAGCTAAGGTCGCCTTGATAGCCGCGGCCCAAGTGTTGAATCCCTTCTTCGGCACAAGTTTCGACTATCGCTTCAATCACATAGTCGCCTGGGCACGCACGACGTTTGGCGAGAGTGATGGCTTTACTGAGAACATTGAGCAGTGCGAATCGTTCGTGAGCGAATTCCTGAAGATGCGCACGGCGATTGAGCATCCTGGGTCCGCAACGTTCTTTGTGAGAAACGTTCAGATCGTAAAGCAGGAGGGGAGATGGGCCTTTGACCTGCCCGTTTGGGGCCTTCAGGGCAAGACCCAAAGCCCCATGCTGACGGACATGCAAACCATCATCGAGAACATCACCGAGATCAGCGATATCCTGTGCACCGAGATCTTTCTTAAGAAGCCGAATGCGTTTCCAATGCACCTCGAGGTGATTCCCGAGGAGAAGCGAGACCCGCAGTGCCCAGTGCGTCTTCGCGTCGTTCCGAGCATCATGCCGGATATCCGTGCCTAGGTTTCATGCTAACGCTCTTTCCCATGCCTCAGGGAGATTCGGCCGCAGCCTTCCCACCAATGAGAGCCCGAAAAGTTTCCTCCAGCTCAGCTTTCCGTAGCGCGTCACGAATCACCCACACCTGCTCACCGCGATACTCGATCAGCCATGCATCTGGATGTTCGAATTTCAATCTCATCACCTTCCAGGGGATGAACGTCCGCACCCCATAGCCGTCGGCATAGCTCCATCCTTCATCCGTCATCTCGCACTGCCATACCGCGCCAAGGTTGGGATCCGCTTCTCTCTTGTCCCACGCCCGGATGAGGGTAAGAATGGGAATCAATAGGCCCACGCACAAACCGAACAGGCAGACCGTAAGGAGGCCGGCATAGGAATAGGCTCCGGAATAGAAGCTGGCGACGAGCCAGGCGAAAGCGGCGACGGGCACCAGGGAAAAACCGTATCGGACCCCGTACGCGAGCCACTGACGCCAGTAAAAGCGCATGCCGGCGACGCCGTACCGCCTTGCTGCATCGCGATCGTAGACCGCCTCGTACATGGCGGGTAGCGGCTTCACCCGTTTATGATAGCGTCTCCTCGCTCCGCCGCTTCCAAAAAGTGGGCGGTTGCCTCGCGCCGGGATCGCACTGGAGCGATCCAAAATGGGACATTTGAACCTGAGCAACGAGTTTTGAGTGGCCCTCTGAACCTACTCGAGCGTCGTCCGAGACGCCGATATCGCCAACCGTGCCGAGGATGGCGATAGCATTCGCGGGGTTGCAGCCGCCCATCGAAGGGTCGTCGGGAACGGCCGCGAGAGCGGCGGAAACGGCCTCCTAGTCGGCGCGAACGTAGCCGGCGACAACAAGCCGGGGACGACCTACTTGATCGAATCGCGCGGGCCAGACGAACCATGGACGATCATCGACTCGACCACGAAGCATTGTCGGCCACGCTCACGAACCTGGGCAACGTCCAGCTAGCGTGGGACGGCTCGATCGCGGCCTCGCAGTACTTCACCATCTGGCGCAAGCTGTTTGGCGAGGCGGACTGGTCGCAGATCGGCTCTTGCCGAGCGAAGAAATTCCTCGACGTGAACATCCCGATCGGCACGCAGTCGGCGAGCTATCTGACCCGCGCGCACCGCGGCTCCGAGGTCTCGCAAGGCTGCGAGCCCGTGACGATCCTCCTGTCTTCGCAGCTCGCTGCATAGCGGGGGAAGTGTTGAGTGTTAAGTGTTGGGTGTTGGGTGTTAGGATCCATCCGGTCTCAACACTTAACACTTAACACCCTTTCCCCTCACCCCCTGCCCCCTCTCCCCGCCATTCATCGGGGCGAGGGGGTTATTCTTGCGCCTCTCCCCTAATTGCTCTAGTCGGTGCACAATCAAATCATGACTCCACGCGAGACGGTCCGGCAGGGATACGATGCGGTGGCCCACGCGTATCTGGAACATCGGGCAAAAGATTCCGAAGACATTCATCTGCTCGGCGAGCTCGAATCGAGACTGCCTGACGGCGCGCGAGTGCTCGATCTAGGATGCGGCGCGGGCGTCCCCATCGCCCAGCGTCTTGCGCATCGCTTCAAGGTAACGGGCATGGACTTCTCTTACGCCCAGATCGAGATGGCTCGAACAGCAGTACCCAACGCAGCGTTCATTCAGGCCGACATGATCGAGGCAGATCTGGGGGAGGCTTGCTACGAAGGAGTCTGTTCCTATTACGCGATCATCCATATCCCGCCCGAGCATCACCGCGCCACCCTAGCAAAGGTGCATCGCGCCCTCGTGCCAGGCGGGCTCGCGCTCCTATGCCTGGGAGCGAACGACATCGAGGAGGACACCACAGACGATTACCATGGCGAGCCCATGTACTGGAGCCACTTCGACGGGGAAACGTACCTCGCGATGCTTCAAGACGTGGGGTTCACGATTGACCAGGACTGGCTTGTCTCCGATGCGACATGTGCCGGGGCGGAGCACCTCTTCGTGCTGGTGAGCAAGAAAGCCAGCCCGTGACGATCCTGTTGTTTTCGCAGCTTGCTGCGTAGGACCCTCACCCGGTCTTCGACCGACCCCTCCCCATTTAGCGGCAATCATCCGCAAATGGAGAGGGGGGTTCCCGGAGCCCCTCTCCTTCTTGGAGGGGGGCTTTTTTGTTTCGGATAGCTTAGGGGCGGCCCCGCTTGAGGCTGGGATTATCGCGCTTGTACCTCAAGCCCCGTTCCTCCGGTTCTCCATAGAGTTCGGGACGCAGGTAGGTGCCGCGCTCGAACTCGCTCTTTTCTTTCACGTCCATCGGTTTCTTGTACCGGACGCGAAGGTCGTTGCGATCCGCCTCGACTCTCCAAGAAACTTTCACTCTCGGGCCGCTCGTTCGAATCTGGAAGCGGTTGTTCTGCACTTCCTTCGTCACCTTCGCCATGATGAAGTCGTCGCTGTCGTCAATGACGGTGAGCTGATATTTGATGTTCGTGTTGATGTCGGCAAAGTAGTCGGGAAGCTCGATCCAGGCATAGCCCTTCGCGTCGGTCACCGCGTTGCCGGTGTAGAAATTCTGCGGCATCGGACTTTCGCTGCAATAGTGCAGCAAGTACTTACCGGTAGGATCGTTGGGATGGTCAATTCGGAAGGACTTGGTTCCATCCGCAACAAAATCGCCGCCGGAGTACACGCCAATGCCGTCGGGTGAAGTGCTTAAGCCCGCGACGCCTATCCCTTCGTTGCCACTCGGATAAGTATTGGATCCCTGAACACCCCAGCCACCTGGTGACCTGCTTACTCCCCTAATGCCATCGGAGGCAAGCGTGGTATCAGTTGCCTCGCCTCGAATTGCGACTGGAACTACTCCCGAAAAGACGCCATTCGTCGTCGCAAACAATGCGGGGTTAGTGTTTTGGGTGTTTGTGATTGCGAAATATCCAGCACGGCCCGTGCCCGTCATCGTTGCCTGGAAGACATCCCCACCGTTGTTGGAGTTGCCTTGTACGGCCTCGGCAACGCTCGAAGTGTTGTTGATGGTGAATATGGAGAGGTCGCCCGTTCCGGTGTGGGTGAACGCGAGCCCAGTGCCGCTGCCGGATATGGAGTCGGATTCAGGCATTGTGAGCCCGTCCAACTGCCATGTGCCTGCGCCAAACGAGTCGGTCTTGAGAACGTAGCCACTTGTCACATTGGTGGGAAGTTGAAAGGCGGTTGTCACGAACCCGCCGGTGAAGATGCTGGAGCCGGTGAAGCTGTTGGAGCCCGAGAAGCTTTGGGAATCATTGAGAAGGGCGACGTTCGAGGACAGCCTAAGGTCATTCAGGGTGCCTGCTGTGATTCTCGAAGCGTTCAGCGAGGTGAGTCCATTGCCGTTGCCGTTGAAGATATTTGCTGAGTCCTGGAAAATGTTCGAGTTCGTCCAGGTGTTGCTGCTTCCCAGCCTGCCAAATGCGGGAGCACTCAATCCATTGAGCAGGGCTGCGTTGACGTTGGTCAGCCCTGCGCCGCCGCCGACGTGCTGGCCGGCAATGATCGTGCCGCTGAGGTTGGCATGCCCGATCTCCTGGGAGCCGGGTGTGCTGGCTTGCCTTCTGACGAAGGGGATCGAGGTGGGATCCTGGCCTATCCCAGCCCAAGCGACGACACCAATGCTGACGAACAAAAACGACAAGTAAGCGATAGCTCTCTTCATGGCTCTCTCCTTAGCGCCGAGCCGGCGCTCATTAACCGCATTATGCTAGAGAATCCTGCCAATTGAGCCTGACAAAGGTGCGAGGCGTTAAAAAGCCGCCCGCCCACACCCGCTCGCCCCCGACTATGCCACGTTCATGTCCCGCCTGCGAGAGGTAGATTGAGTTAGGAGGAGCTGTTCTCAGAGCGGCTGCACAGAAGGCAAGAGGGATTCTCAGGATGGGCCGGCGACACCAACTCTTCTCTCTTCAAGGGGATTAATGGCCTTGACGATCTCGGAGGCTTCCCAGGCAAATCGGGCAATATTTTCCTCCTCTCCCTGATGAATGGCGCAAATAGAGTCGACAAGCACGCGCCGAAAGATCTCCGAATAATACAGCCGCGCGAGCGTGCAGAACTCAATCCATCCACCTTTCGCCAAATCTCCCAGCCGGACAAGCGTTCGACCACCGTTGCGCCGGAGTGGAATAGTCTTGCGGCCCGGGCAGCATCCATGGCCCAGTTAACTGCTTCTATCTTATAATGCACTTATGACCCTCGCTCTGACGCTGCTCTGCCTCGGCTTTCAAGCGACGGGCGACGTCCGCGTCGGCGATACGGAGAGCCTCGCGCGGGCCATGAGGAACGCCAAGCCCGGCACGCGCATCCTCATCGAACCCGGAACCTACAGGGGCGGCATCAGCGCGTCGATCCATGGCGCAAAGGACAAGCCCATCGTCATCCGCGCCGCCGATCCGAAGAATCCGCCGCGCATCGTAGGCGGGGGCACCGGCATCCACCTGTCCGACTCCAGCTACGTCGAGATATCCGACCTGATCATCGAAAAAGCGACCAACAACGGGATCAACATTGACGATGGCGGAACCTACGAGACGCCCTCGCACCACATCAAGCTCCACAACCTCCAGGTGCGGGACCTGCCCCCCGGCAACAACGACGGCATCAAGCTCTCGGGAGTGACCGATTCCCAGGTGATCTCGTGCCTGGTCGAACGCTGGGGAGGCAGTGGGGTGGACATGGTGGGCTGCAGCAAGGTGGACATCATCGACAGCACGTTCCGGAGCGGGGGCGACAGCGGCGTGCAGGCCAAGGGCGGGTCGTCGGATATCAACATCCGTAGATGCCGCTTTGAGGACTACGGGCAGCGGGGCGTGAACGCTGGCGGCAGCACGGGCATGCAGTTCTTCCGCTGGTTCCCCAAGGCTCCTGCGGATGGGCAGAAGTTCGAAGCGAAGAACGTGCGGATCGCGGATTGCACCTTTATTGGCGGCGTGGCCCCTCTCGCTTTTGTTGGGGTGGATGGCGCCTTGGCCGAATACAACACGATCCTAAACCCTGGGCGGTGGGCGATCCGCATCCTGCAGGAGACGCGCGATGCGGGCTTCGTTCCCTCTCGGGGCGTGCGGTTCGAGCGCAATCTGGTCGTTTTCAGTTCGGGCCGCTGGTCCGAGGGCGGCGTAAACATCGGGCCTGGAACCGCTCCGCTGACCTTCACCTTCAAGGAGAACTTCTGGTTTTGTACGGACGCACCTTCGAGTAGCAGGCCGAAGCTGCCCACGCCGGAGGTTGGCGGCATATACGGCAATGACCCGATGCTGACCGCGGACTTCCGGGTGCCCAAGGGGAGCCCTGCTGTGGGCTATGGAAGCCGGATCGGGAAGCCTGCTCGCTGAGAACAGGCTTCCTCGCATCCGCTACTGGAGCTTGACCTTCCAATTGGCGAGGTCAACGCGGGCCGTCCATGTATAAACGAACAGCGGCGCGTTTGCCTTCCAACTCATCTGGGCCCTCACCTGCTTCGTCGCGTCGTCGATGAAGCGGCCGGGGTCCGTCGTGACGACGACTTCTAGGGTCGAGTCGGCCAAAGTGCTCTGCCGGGCATCTACCACTTCGAAGAGGCCGGTGTCGTAATTGAACAGCTCCACCTTCTGCTGAAGGCTGGTGGACGTTGCCTGAGCCTCCAATTGAAATCGCAGCTCAACTGGATCGTCCACCGGCGCCGTGCCCCGTACCTCGAGCCGAACCGGCGGATTGGAATCAAACACGATCCCGCTCTGCATGCTAAACCGGTCATCGTCGCTAAAGTGCGTACTCGCGAGGTTTCCCGAAACCAGGTTGCCACGAACCAGAGTGAACGCGCTGGGCAGCACCGTCTCGACCTTTGGACGAATGCGAAGTATCTCGCCAAGCCCAAGGCTGCACACGTACATGTAGCCATCGGGGCCCATCTGAAGATCGGTCACGACCGCCCAGCCGGTGCCGAAGACGTTCATGTTTCGCTCGGTATCGTTGTCGGCCACCCGGTCGGCGAGCCCTCCGGTTAGGATCATATCGTCACGGGCGCCGTTCATCTGGAAAAGGTAGAGGAATCCGTTGTTGTTGTCCCCAACCAGCATCTGGTTGCGCTCGGCTGGCAGGTACTTGTCGCTTGTAAGGAATCCAATCGAGGTCACCGCCACCGGGGTGAACCAGCTGAATATGGGGTCCTTGTAGATTGCTCCAGGAATCATCACGAGATCTCCGATGCCCTGCGGATCGCGGCTGTCGGGGCCCATAATGTCCCTCCAGCCGCCGTTCATTCCGCGGGAAACCAGGTTGATCTCGTCATAGCTCGTGGTTCCGTTTTCGGTCTGCCAAAGGTTGCCGGTTATGGGATCAAATGCAAGGCCGAAAGAGTTCCGCATTCCGTAGGAGTAAAAGCTTCGCAGTCCCGTGACAGGGTTCGTGATAAACGGGTTGTCGCCGGGCAGCGTCCCATCGTCGTTGAGGCGATGCACGCCGCCAACTCCGGACGATGTCCCGGTGTTCGCGTTTTGCTCGATGCGGTCCCGATTGAGATCGCCCGTGATGATGTAGAGCTTGCCATCGGGGCCAAATTTAATGATCCCGCCATTGTGGTTGGGCCCATTCCCCTGGGCGCCGTCGAAGGGCACGCTGAAGATGAGCGCATTGAAAGCAAGGGTCGTGCCGTTCCACACGTAGCGCTCGACGCGGTTGTCAAGCCACGTGCCGCCATCCGCAGCTGCCCGCGAATAGTAAACGTAAACGAAGCCATTGCTGGCGAAGTTCGGATGGAGCGTGATGCCCAGGAGTCCGCGCTCGCTGGTATTATTCACCGGCAGGTCCAGCGCAGTATTGACGAAAGAGCCGTCTGCGTAATGCTTGACCCTTCCCGTGTTCTTCTCCGCGATCAGCATGTGGTCCGGTTCGACGAACACGAACGCGATGGAAAGGCTGAGCCCGGAGGCAACGGTTTCGACGAAATAATCTGGCGAAGAAATGGTCTGAGGCTGGACGATGGCGGCAAGCGCACCGCAAGCGGCGATGAATAGGTTTCTCATGAGTCTCCCTCTCTGTATGACAGACTTCGGCCGCAAGTTTGTTGTTCGCCGAAATTCCTGGAGCAAATGCTGGTTTTCTTGCCAGCTAGCCCAGAGCGCCGGGAAGAACCACCCGGCGGCTACTCGGAACTGCTCTATGTGGAATTGGGCCGGGAAGAACCACCCGCCGCCTATGCCTTCGCGCCGGCCTTGATCCAGTCCTCGACCATCTTGATCTCTGCCTCGGGGAGTGGCGGCTGCTTGAAAGGCATCTGCGCCTTGCCTTTCAAGCCCCGGAGAGCATGAATGATCAGGCTGTTCTCGGGGTCGCCGGCAATAACGACCGGTCCCGGCTCGCCGCCCTTCATGACCGAGTCGTACGTCCGCAGATCGATCCCTTCCTGGCCATTCTCGCCGTGGCACGGCATGCATTTCTTGCCGAAAAGCGCCTGAACAGAAGCGAAGGACGCACCCGCAGGCGGAGGTGTGGCGTCCGCTCCGGTGGAAACCCCGGCCGTACCCGCAGAGGTCTCTTCCCCGCCGTCCGACTTGCATCCCGCGACGAAAACGGCCAGCCCGGCCGCAAGCAATAGTGTCTTTTTCATGCTAGCTCCCCTTGCTGAAAGATCCGGATGCCACCTTGGACCATTTCTTCCCCATCATAAATTCGAGCGTCATCGATATTTTGTTCCCGCTCCGGATGAGCGTGGCCCGCGAGGTCGTCGGGCCGCCCGGCATCCCCACCTCCCAAGGCTGCGAGATGAACACCGTCTTGTTGCCGCTCATCGTGATCCTGTCAACCCGCGGCGTCGGAGCAAAATTCGTAAAGGTCCAGCAGGTGTAGACTTTCTTCTTGGGATCGTAGCCCAGATAGGAGACCTCCAGCGTCTCTTGGCCGTCCATCGTCATCGTCGAAACCTGCTTCTGGAACATCCCCTCCATCGAGGCGGTGAATTTCATCTCCGCGTCGCCGCCCATTCCCGGCATCGTCCATTTCATCTTGCCGGACCAGGTCCCCAGCATCCAATCCAGCTTTTTGAGCTCCTTGGGCGGGGTCATATCCTGAGCGCCCGAGAGCGCCGCCGCCGAAACGATCGCAAACAACAATAAAAGCTTCTTCATGTCTCTGCCTCCTTAGCTGAAGCTCATGTTGATGCAAGTGCGGTCGTTTTGGCAAGTGTGCAGTCGTTTGTTTTCAGAACAGTGTTGGGCGTGATTCGATTGGGCTCATCACAGGTTTGGCACGGCGATGGTTCCTCGTGCCCTTTTTCGTGCCTCCAAACTTCTCGCCTTTCAACCGAAACCTAAAGTGGCGCTTTATGGTTGATCTGGGTGCAAGGCTCATTCTTGCCGGGCTGACGCTGCTGGTTGCGGGTCTTGCCGGCGTTCCGGAATTCGACGTGGCTTGGAAGGTCGCGGTCGTCGTCGTCGCTTATGCAGGCTTCGCCTACTATATTTCAGAGAGACCCGTAGCCGCCGGGGGGTTTGCCCCGGCGACAGAATCGTCCCTCGCGCCAGGACGAACCACCCGGCGGCGGCCAAACTCCGGGCTCGCGGGTTTCTTTGCGATCGCCGACGCCTTCGCGATCGCCATGCTTTTGGGCTCGGGCGATGCCTTGGCGACGGCGGGCTTTCTCGTGCTCGCCCCTTGCGCCTATGCGGCCGCGCGATATGGCTCCTCCGCGGCCTCGATGGCTCCGCTCGCATCCGCGGGACTGCTCGCGGCGCATGCGGCTTTCAATCGCGGCGAGCCGATGAGCCCGGCGCTATTGTGCCAGGCGGGCGGCGTTCTTGTTGTCGGACTGCTGATGGGCAGGCGGCATGATCCTTCGAAGGAACAGAGCTCTGAGGGCGTCGGTTGGCTCGTCCCGGCGGCTCCGGATGATCTTCAATCCCCAACACCGCCACCGACCGAAACCGAAGCCTATCTCCAGCTTCGCGAGCATTACCGGCAGGTCCGGGGGATGTTCCGCGACCTCGAGCAGCGGAGCCGCCGCGAGCATCTGCTTGCCGAACTCACGGAAGCCAAGCTTGGCGAGGGCGAACCGTTCTTCAAGCGGCTCGCTTTGAAGGTGCAGGAGCTGGTCGGGGCGGATAGCGTCGCGATCTATACCCTTGCCCAATTCGACGAGATGATGGTGGTGCGCGGGGTCGCCGGCAAGTATCCGGAGACGATGCAGAGCGTTTCGCACCGGGTTGATCTCGAGAAGGCGCCGGGGCAGATCAAGCATGCCGTCGAAAAGGCGGTCGAGGCGCTGCGGACCGAGGACAACCGGGCCCATTTTGCGAATGTGATCCTCAGCGACCGGGGCCGGATGGCGGGCATGGCGTGCGTCTTTCACGAGCATTCGGGGGACCTCGACCAGGTGCGGTCCGAGATGGAGGAGCTTGCGCCGATGGTTGCGGCCCTCATCCGCGAGGAGGACAAGCGCGAGGCGCGGGAGCGCCGACTGCGCGAAACCGAGCTCCTATACGATCTCGCCGCGACCGCTGCGGGTGCCGAGAACGCAGCTTCTGTTGCTTCGCGCGTCGTGCACGAGCTCGGCAAGGTGGTCGATGCGGACCACTTCGGCATTTTCCTTATCGATGGCGCAGAGGCCTTGGCGGTCGCGCAGGGCGGCATTCCGATCCGGCTGATCGAAAAGATGGCTTTTCCGAAGGGAGAGGGGCTTCAGGGATGGCTGGATTCGGGTGCGCCGGAAGTCGTGATTGGCGACGCGATGAACGATCCACGGCTGCCCAAGGCGGAGGCGATCAAGCGCCGCATCCAGAGCTACTGCATTTTCCCCGTCCAATACCGCGAGGCGCCGACCGGCTTCCTTGCGGCGGGATCACAGCGCGCGGGTGGGCTGGACCTGCCCGACGTCGCAAGCCTGCGCACGATCGCCGCCGAGCTTGGGCAGGCGCTCGCGAGGCTGAACGAGCGCGCCGACGTGCTGGGCGGGCTGGTGACTCCGCGTGAGTTTCAGCGGGTTCTGGCGACGCAAAAGCAAGGCTATCTCGTCTATCTGGAGCCGCTCAGGAAGGAGCAGCTCATCGATGCTTTTGGGCGGCCCGCGGTGGCCCATGCGCTTCATAAATGTGGCCGTAGGATTCGCAGCAAGCTTCCCCTTGGCGGGGCAATCTGCCGCCGGTCGGAAGGCGACTTCATGGCCTATCTCCCGGTGGCGACGGAGCAGGCGGCGGAGACCTGGGCGAACGCGGTTTCCGCTCTATCGATGCTCGGAATCACGACGCCGGATGGCTCAGCCAAGATTCCATTGGCGCTTCGGGCCCGTGTGGCTCCTTTAGGTGAGGCCATTGAAACGGACGCCGGGACAAACCGCCCGGCGGCTACGGCATCTTAGTCATTCAAACGGACGCCGGGGACAAACCACCCGGCGGCGACGGCTCTTTCGTGGATCCTCCTCTACTCGACCCCTCTAAGCTCGGCCTCCGGATCGATGCCGCGAAGCATCATGCCCTGGCCCCGCGACTCGTGGGTCTTGACCAGAGGCTTGTCCGTCGGGTCGCGCATTTGGACCAGCAGGGTCGTGCGAGCCTCGCTGCTTGTGTTTACGCCGGAGCCATGGATCGTGAGGTAGTTGAAAAGCAGCACATCTCCAGCTCTTGCGGGCAAGGGGGTTGCGGCCTCGATCGGGTAGTCATCAAGCGGAAGATGCCAGCCGCCCTCTGAGGAATGGTCCAACATGCCGAGCTTGTGTGAGCCGGGGACGACGCGCAGGCAGCCTCTTTCGAGCGGAGCATCGTCGAAGTGGATGATCGCCGCCATCATCGTGTGCCGCTCGTGGGGGAAGTACGGCGCGTCCTGGTGCATCGGAAAGGGCGAGCCCTTCTCCGGGGGCTTGATGAACATTTTGGTGTGATGAAGCTGGACGTTCTCGCTCCCGATGCATGAGGCTGCGGCTGAAGTGAAGCGCTCATCCACAATCAGCCTGGAGAAGGCCGCCGAATAGAACTGTACGTTGTGGCAATGGAGAATCGTCGTGTCGGCGGCCTCAGCGACCGCTGTCCGGGCACTGCCCCATGTCGCATCCATGTTCGCCTTCTTGCCCAGCCGCTCCGCCAGGGCGTGGCACTCGGCCCGATAGGCAGAAGCTTCCTCCGGGGTGAACATCGCTCTGACGAGGACGTACCCTTGCTCTCGGTAGTGCTGGATTTGATCGTTACGGAGCATGTTGATCCATTAGAATAGCTCGACCGTATGGCCATAGGCGTCGGGCCAGCAAACCACCCCGCAAGAATGCGAGAAAGTCGCTTGACCTAACTATTTTGCCCTCCGCGATGGACAATATATACACGATGCATCGTCTGCTCGCCTTCGTGTTCGGACTTGTCCTCACGCCCGCCTTGATGGCCCAGATTACTCTTGGCCAGATGGACACCTTTCAAGACGGGACCGTCATGGGATGGGCCGGTGGCGCTTCGCCAACCAACATTGCCACGGGCGGGCCCTTTGGCGACGGGGATCGATTCCTTCGCATCACCACCGGATTTCGCAACCACTTGGCAACCTATAACACGACGCGGTGGAGCGGAAACTACGCCGCGGCCGGCGTCAACTTGATTCAGGTGTTTCTGAAGAACCTCGGCTCGACCGAACTGAGCATGAGGGTCGTGCTGCATGGCGTCAATGGCAGCCGCTGGACCACCACCAAGCCCGTGGTGCTCCCGGTCGGCAGCGGATGGAAACAAGTGAACTTCCGGCTCGACGAAGCAGCACTTACTCGCGTCGTCGGAACCGGCACATTCGCCGACGCATACACCAACGTGGATCGGCTGATGTTACGCCACTCGACCGATCTCAGCTCGGGCGGCACCACAATCGTCGGACAGTTAGGCATCGACCGAATCCATGCCAGACGCCTGGTCAGCACCGGTTTGAAGCCTTGAACAAAACGAAAAGTGGCCGCCTCCCTTTCGGGAAGCGGCCAATCTCCTCTTCTACCCAGCCTTCACTTTACGACCGCAGCAGCGCAAGCACTGCCTGAGGGGCGGCGTTTGCCTGAGCGAGCACGGACAAGCCGGCTTGCTGCAGGATTTGCAACCTTGTGAAGTTCGTCATTTCCGCAGCAACATCCGTGTCGCGTATGGTTGACTCGGTCGAGGAGAGGTTCTCTTTCGCAACTCCGAGCGAGCGGATGTTCGACTCGAGAATGTTGCGCTGGAACGAACCGATTTCTCCGCGAGAGGCGGCGATATCGCCGATCGCCTTATCGATGACCTTGAGCGCATCGGTCGCGCCGCTGGACGTCGTCAGGTCGAGAGTTGAAAGGGTCTGGCCAGAAACCACACCCTTGCCAAGCTCGGAAGCGGCGAAGCTGCCGAGCGAGAGGTTGACGGTTTGATTGGCGTTGGCCCCGATCTGGAACTGGGAGGTTCCCACGCTGAGCTGTCCGACCGAGGCGGCCGCTCCGAGCAGGTTTCCGTTCTCCGTTAGGACGATGCTGTTCCCTTCCGCATCTTTGAGCGACAGGCCCCGTCCCTTGTCGAAGGTGACCGTCGTCAAGCCGCCTGACAGCGAGCCGTTCGCATCGATTACAACATCCGCTACCGAATCGATGCCGAAGTCGTTCGTCGCACCCGCCGCGCTGAGCAGAACCCCGCTCGTGTCGGCCAGATCAACCTTCTTGTCGGAACCATACTGGGTCGACGTCAGGACCACACCGCCGCCAGGAGCCCACTGGGCAGTGACGCCTGTGTTGTCCGAGGCATTGTTGATGCGGGCGACAACATCGGCGATGGTGTCGGTCGCGTCCGTGGTGAAGGTCCGTCCATTGATCGTGAACGAGCCCGCGTTGACCACCGTGGTGGCCGTCGCAAAGGTCCGCGTGCCGGTGATGATGGCGCGCTGCGCTTGTTGGGTAACAGTGATCGTCACCGAAGAGTTGGTCGTGATGGCGACGCCGTTGAAGGAGCCGGTGAATGACATCGAATTGACGTTCGCGCCGTCGGTGACGGTCGCGTAGACGCCGGCGCTGCCGTCGAGCAGCTTTTTGGTGCCGAATTGGGTCTGCTGCGAAATCCGCGTGATCGAAGCGACGATCGAGGCGAACTGAGATTGGTTCGCTTGAATCTGGGCTTCGCTCAGCGTTCCCGTGTTGCCGGCGCTGACCGCCAGCGATCGTGCGTCTCGCAGGAGACGGTTCACTTCGTCGAGGGCGCCCTCAGCTACTTTCGCGAAATTGATCGCGTCCTGGCTGTTGCGCACGGCCTGGTCAATGCCCGATATCTGGGCTCGGAAAGCTTCCGAAATGATGAGACCGGCGGGATCGTCCGCCGCCGAATTGATGCGAAGGCCAGTGGATAGTCGATTGATCGACTTCCCAAAGTCCATGTTTGTGCCGCCCACGTTTCGAAGGGCGTTCATCGCCATTACGTTGGTGTTTACTCGAAAAGACATTGCGTTCCTCCGTGATTACGCTCTCTGGCCGCATCGCCGCAAGACATTCCTTGTCGCTTGGCTAGTGCGGCGTTTGCCGAACATCCGCAAGGCTTATTCCCCGTATTCCTGCGGGGCATACCTGGTAATTTTGCCTGTTTCTGGTGTATTTACCGGGATTGCTCCGGGCATATGCTGGAAGCTGCGAGCAATCAAAGCGCCGCGTGAAGCTCTGTAACCGGCTATCCTATCCAGTGCCTCTCGTCGGCTCGGTAGGTAGGAAGCGGCCCCGCGCGATCATTGCGATGACCGTGCTGTATTTGATCCTGGCTGTGGGCGGGATCACCACCCTCTACCCCTTCGGGCTTATGGTCACGACCGCCTTCAAGGGGTCCACCGACCAGAACGACAACAAGCTGATTCCGACCTTCTGGAGCGAAACGTTTTCCAAAGACGAGAAGGGCGAGCTGCTCCCCGAGTCGCTTTACGGAAAGTATCTCAGCGATAAATACAAGGGCGATCTTTCGGCGATCGAGAGCACCCGTGTGGGGGCCTCCGCCACTGCCCAAGAGATCGCAAGCTATGAGAAATTTCTCATGACCTTGCCGCCTGACTACTACGAAGTCGGCTTTCGAACTGCCGCCAACCAAGTGACCGGCAAGCTCAATCTCCGTTATCAGGCGTGGCTTCGGAAACGCTTCGAGAGCATCGACGCCCTGAACAAGAAATACATCGAGGAAAACGTCGCCTTCCAGACGGTGGTCCCGCCAAATGAGCTGCTGGACAGGAAGGAATGGAAGCCGAAGCCTTCGCCGAAGTATGCAGATTGGCTGGAGTTTAAAAAGGCGCTTCCCGCGGAGTTCCGGCTACCTGTGCGAACACAGCGGCTCTATCAGCAGAGCGTGGCGAGCCAGTTCCAGAATCAGTGGGGGGACTACTTGAAAAGTAGATATCCGGCAGCTGCAGAAGTGCCTAATTCGGATCCAGAGGGAGCGACGAGATTTGAGGAGGTGCGCCTGCCCACCGGCGCCTCTCTTGAGAGATTCAAACGAGAAAAGCTTCCCGAGCGATACCGAAAAGAGACGGTCGAGGAGAAGTGGCCTGGCTCACAGCTTCCCATCTCGGCCTATGAGGAGAACTTCGTCCGCACCAACCTGCCAGATATCCGCAGCGAGTTCAGCAGCCGGAATTTTCGCTATGTGTGGGACTATGCCGCGCTGCACGGCCGGGCCCTGTGGAACACCGCCCTCTTCTGCATCCTCGCGATCCTGACCCAACTGATTATCAACCCGCTTGCCGCCTACGCCCTTTCGCGCTATCCGATCCGCGCTTCCGGGAAGATCCTGATCTTCTTGCTCGCGACCATGGCATTTCCAGCCGAGGTCGCCATGATCCCCTCGTTCCTGCTCCTGCGCGACCTGGGCATGCTGAACACCTTCGCCGCGCTCGTGCTCCCCACCGCCGCAAGCGGCTACATGATCTTCCTGCTCAAGGGCTTTTTCGATTCACTGCCACAAGAGGTCTTCGAAAGCGCCCAGATCGACGGCGCCAAGGAGTCCACCATGATGATGCGTATCGCGATGCCGCTAAGCAAGCCGGTGCTCGGCTATATGGCTTTGATCGCCTTCATGGGGGCTTATGGCGCATTTCTCTATGCGTTCCTCGTCGCTCAGGACCAGAAGATGTGGACGCTGATGGTCTGGATTTATCAGCTTCAGAACACGGCGCCGAAAGCAGTGATGATGGCGGCGGTCACTCTGGCCGCGCTACCGACGATCGTTGTGTTCCTGCTTGCGCAGCGGGTGATTATGAGGGGAATCGTGCTGCCGGGTGAAAGGTGAGCCTGCTCAAAATCGATCGTATTGTCCCACCCGCACTACTTTTCGCACCTGTCGTCAAGCGGCAGAACCCCGGACATTGGCCAGCGACCTTCCATCAAGCAGCTTCACCAGTTCCTCCAGCGTTTTTCCCGGCATTGACGGCCCGCCGTAAACAAGGCCCGTGTACACCTGCGCAAGATGCGCGCCCGCGGCGATCTTGTCGTAGAGGTCCTGCCCCGTGAATATGCCCCCGACCCCAATCAGGATAATGCTCTTGTCGCAAGCCTGGTAGAGTTCGCCGAGCACGTCGTTTGAACGCTTTCGCAAAGGCGCGCCGGAAAGGCCGCCTTCCAGCTTCGCGCTGGCAGACAATCCGGCGCGATCCAGAGTGGTGTTGGTCGCGATTAGGCCCGTCAGCTCCATCTTGTGGGCGACTTCAACGATATCCCGCAGGCCTTCGGAAGGTAGGTCGGGCGATACTTTTACAAAGAGCGGCCTGCTCGGATCGATCGCGCGGAGAGCAGCGACAATCTCTTCCAGCCGACCCTTCTCCTGCAGATCGCGCAGCCCAGGCGTATTCGGCGAGGACACATTAACCACGAAGTAATCGCCGCGCTGGTGGAGCAGTCTGTAGCTGGCCGCATAGTCCT
Source organism: Fimbriimonadaceae bacterium (assembly GCA_049276675.1). Classification (GTDB taxonomy): domain Bacteria; phylum Armatimonadota; class Fimbriimonadia; order Fimbriimonadales; family Fimbriimonadaceae; genus DATLGQ01. The sequence goes on along the minus strand of JBASWW010000042.1, from coordinate 28,378 downwards.
TCGTGGCTTCGTCAAGCGGAGTGACCTTGGATTTGCCGAGGTTGATTCCAATCGGCACTTTAGCCCTTGAGAGCCCTAGCCGGCCAGCCGCGGTCCCTGCACCCTGATTGTTAAACCCAAGCCGATTGATCAGCGCTCGATCTTTAGGCAGCCGAAACATCCTCGGCTTTGGGTTGCCGGGCTGTGGCTCATTTGTGATCGTCCCGACCTCGACGAACCCAAACCCGAGCTTATGCCAATGATCCAAGGCAACCGCATTCTTGTCGAATCCTGCCGCCAGTCCAAGCGGGTTTGGAAAGTTGACCCCGAACAGCTCCTGCTCGAGCGAAGGATGATGAAAGGCTCTGCCGCGAACTAGCCCGCGCTGGATGAACCACAGGGCCAAGTTATGAGCCTTCTCCGGATCAATCCGAAACAGGAGCCGGCGCAGAACCGTGTCGTACACACCCATCAGGTTCGATTATGTCGCGGGCAGCACCGGATCCAACTCAAGACATCCGCAGATCTCGAAGGGAAAACTGCAATCGCCATATGTGAATTTACATTTGTGAAATGGAAGCTTTCAATCCCAGGATGCAAGCTTCCCTTCCACCATTGTAAGTTAACTTTCGCCAATTGCAGGCCCGCAACGAGGCGGAGAATTTAGAATAAGCCCTGTAGCTTTCCGGTGCTGTCCCCGAGGGTCTCAGCCGGCACACCCATGCGGTCGAGCATCGAGAGGAAGAGATTGTTCAGCGGGGTCCTGTTCGGATACTCAATGTGGCGGCCCGTCTTCAGGGTTCCGTTCGCCCGTCCGGCAAGCAGGATTGGAAGGTTGTCGTGATTGTGCCGGTCGCCATCCGAGATTCCACCACCGTAGAGCACCATGGAATGATCGAGCAGTGATCCGCCCGGCTCCTTGATCGAAGCCATTTTCTCAAGGATGTAGGCAAGCTGCTCGGCGTGGAACAGATCGATCTTCCGTTTCTTTTCCATCTTTACCGGGTCGCGCCCGTGATGGCTCATGTCGTGATGGCCGTCCGAAACGCCGACGTCACGGTAGCTGCGATTCGAGCCCTCATTCGCGAACATGAAGGTCGAAATCCGGGTCACATCCGCCTGAAATGCCAGGATCATCATGTCCCCCATCAGTCGAATATGCGCGGCATAGTCGCCCGGCACTCCCGTGGGCTTGACACTTCCAGCCAGGAATAGCGCCGGATTGTCCTCCTCCAGCTTCGCGAGCCGCTGTTCTATCTCGCGCACACCCTGGAGATACTCATCGACCTTGCGCTGGTCGCGGCCCCCCAGCCGTGCCCGCAAAGCGGATGCATCTTCAAGCACAAAGTCGAGAATGCTCTTGCGGTACCGGAGCCGCTTGAACCTGCTCTCGCTCTCCTCGCCCTCATCGCCGCTTCCGAAGAGCCGCTCGAACACGAGACGCGGATTCACCTCTTTGGCGACCGGTGTGTTCTCGCTTCGCCACGAAATACTGTTCGAGTACGCGCAGGAGTAGCCGGAGTCGCAGTCCCCGCTCTGTCCTCCACGCTCGCACCCAAGCTCCAGGCTGGCAAATCGCGTATCCTTGCCGATTCTTTGCGCGGCAAGCTGGTCGGCACTGATTGCAAGCTTGATATCCGCGCCCGTGGTCTTCTTTGGATGCACGCCCGTGAGGAATGCCGCCGCCGACCTTGCGTGATCTCCGGGACCGTCGCCGAGCGCAAAGGCGTTTTGTTGGGTGAGCCCGGTGAGGACGTTGATCTGGCCCTTGACTTTCTCCAGAGGCTGCAGGATCGATGGCAGTTGTCCGAGCACTCCCTCCGTTGCCGGCGTCCAGTTCTCGATCGCAACCCCGTTCGGCACGAACAGGAACGCCATCCGAGTGGGGATCTTCTTGGGCGACTGGGCAAGAGCGGAAAGCGGCAGCATCCCTTCCAGCAGGGGCAGGGCCATGGCCGTCCCCATGCCCCTCAGCAACGTTCGTCTCGACAGCTTCTCGCTCATCGCCCTTCCATTGTACGACGGATCGCCATTACGGGCCACCGATTTTCCGCACGACGGCAAGATTTCCAAGCACTACCCGCTCATCGGTGCGCGGACTGAGCAGGACTTGGATGCCATGCTTCTCACATTCCACGGAGAGGGCAGCCCACCGGTTTCCAGGCTCCGGATCCAGATGAGCAAGCAGGCGGTTCATCCCCAGGCAAGCCAAACCAAAAATTAGTGTGCGGGCCGTTTGGGCTTCCGAGTCGAAGTATCCGGAGTGGACATCCCGATGCCACCGTTTCGGCATACCCAGAAGGTAGAAGACGAGCAGCTTGGTCTTCTCGGAAAAGCCGATAGCTCGGCGGCGGCTAGCATAACTTAGAAAGCTCCGGTCTCCCTCCACATAGTCGGTGCAGTCGAAGTAGGTGAACTTCGTCGCAAAGATCTCGCCAGGCGGCTCCTCCCCCTGCTTCAATTCTTCGAGGCGAAGGAAGCTGAGGTCGCCCACACGCAGGAGCTTGAGGAAGTCTTCGATCGGTTGAATCCGGCCGTGGACATCGAATGATTCCCGATTGACGATTCCATACTCGTCCGAATCAATCATCACGTTCGCGAGGCGATACGACCTTGCACGTGTCCGGGTCGGCAGCGAAAAATAGTTCGCGAGACCGGCGATATAGTGCACGACCACGTCCCCCTCGTTCGTGAACAGGTATGCCTCTTTGAATCTCCGAAGCGACGAGGCCAGGTAGTTAGCCCGCCTCGTCATAAGCATCTCCGCAGGCAGGTCCGGTGAAACCAGGATCAGACGGCTGAGCTCCAAGGTTTCACCCAGCTCCGAACCCGGCGACTTGTCCTTGTCGGAGTCATCTTCAGAGCATGGATTCTCGCCGACTCCCGACGGCTTGAAAGCGTCCGACAAGATCCGGACCATATTCGTGGTGACGACCGAGCCCATGCTGTGGCCAACCACGCTCATTCTCACTCTTTGGCGGCTTCCCTGCCTGACCTGCTTATCGTAGCCCCTGGCACAAAGGGCAAGCTCGAGGCGGCGCACAAACTCAACGATGTCGGGCACACCGTGGTTGTTCGCGCGCGTAAAATCGCGAAAATAGACGAGCGCACGAAGCAGAAACAGACTGAAAGGAAGGCTGAAGAGCAGCATCGCGCCAAGGAGGCTGAACAGGGCAAGGCCGCCGCCCAGTGTCGGGAAGTTCCGGACAAGGGTCGAAGCGAGCACAAAGAGCGCCGACACCGGAATCAACAGCGCAATCAGCACCATCAGGATCCGGGGCATGGAGGAAAAGAAGGTTGCCGCAGGGCCGAACAGCTTTTCGGACGGCCATTGGTAGCCAATGTAGACGAAGTCCTCGCCCATTGTTTCGAACCTATCTTTGATGAAGTCGGCCGAGTCTAGATAGGCTTTATAAGAGACCTTCTTGGGGTTGTTGAAGCCGTGGATGTGGAGTACGACTTGTGGCTCGTCCGTCGTCGCCAAGCGGTCCACAACCTCGCAAAACAGCTCCTCGATGCCCTGCTGACCGCCGCGCCTCTCATCCTCATCGAGTGGATCCTCGACGTTCAAGGGAGCGGTGCTCCAAAGCAGATACTTGCCCGGCAGCCTCTCCTGGTCCAGCCTCGACATGCCAAGCAGCTCGTTCAGCTTCATGCTACTGATGAGGACGAAGCTATAACGGCTTTCGGAACGCCACCGCCGAAGCAGTTATTACTCGAATCTTCGAATGCTTCGAACAACCGTGACAGAAATCGGGTTGTGAACTGGATGCGCACTGCCTGCGGGGTTGGAACGTTAAACACTCTACGGTCTAGCGTCGGCTGGTCAGTACGTGGTGACGTACTCTGGCGGACAGTGCCCTATCACAGATTCAATTGACGATTGGAGCGAGCTACATCTTATGGATCGCGTGGCCGGTGGCGTCTTCGTAGGCTTCCAGCATCGCCTCGGCAAGCGTTGGATGGGCGTGGATCGTGTCGGCCATGATCTCGATTGTCGCCTCTAGCTTGATTGCCGCCGTTGCCGCGGCAATCATGTCCGTTACGTGGGGGCCAACCATGTGGACGCCAAGCACCTCGCCGTACTTCTTTTCAGCTACGATCTTGACAAAGCCATCGCGCTCCTCGATCGCCATCGCCTTGCCGAAGATGCGAAAGTTTGCCTTGCCGATCACCACATCATGGCCCTGGGCCTCCGCCTCACTCTGTGTCAAGCCGACTGAAGCGACCTCAGGAATGGTGTAAACGCAGTTCGGAATTGCCTTGTAGTCAATCTTGCGCTCCTCGCCTGTGAAGGCATTCGTCGAAGCGTAAATGCCCTCCATCGAAGCGACGTGCGCGAGCATCGACTTGCCGATCACGTCGCCGATCGCGTAGATGTTCGGAACGTGTGTCTTAAGCGTGTCGTCCAGGACCTCGACCCCTCGGCGGTGCAGCTTCAAGCCGATCTTTTCGAGGTTCATCTCATCGGTCATCGCCTTGCGTCCGACCCCGAGCAGGATCACTTCGACCTCGACCTCTTCCGTCTCGGAGCCCTTCTTGATAAAGCACTTCCAGCCCTTTCCTTTGCGCTCCACTTTCTCAAGGGTCGAGCCAAGCTTGATCTTGATCCCTTGCCTGCCAAGCAATTTGCCAAGCTCTGCGCCCAAATCGGCGTCCATCATGGGAATCAGCGAGGGCATCATCTCGACGATCGTCGTATCCGTGCCCAACCCGTTGAATACATATCCGAACTCGACGCCGACCGCCCCGCCCCCGAGGATGAGCATTGACTTGGGGACGAACTCCGCTGTCACGGCCTCGTCGCTCGTCCACACGTTATTTTCCCGTCCTGGAGTGAGGCCCGGGATCGGGATGTGGATGACGCCGGAGCCCATTGCCAAGATGAAGTTCTTGGCCCGTATGCTTTCCTTCTTCTTATCTCTGCCAGCCACTTCGATCGTGTTTTTGTCGATGAATGACGCAAAGCCTTCCACGTGACGGATGCCGTTCTTCTTGAAGAGCATCCCGATACCTCCACGCTGGGCGAGGACGATCTTTTCCTTGCGAGCCATCATCGCGGCAAAGTCCATCTGCGGCTCGCACTCGATCTTCACCCCGAAAGCTTTGCAATGCTTCACATGATTCAGGGCCTCCACCGAGGCGATCATCGCCTTGGATGGGATGCAGCCGACGTTGAGGCACGTCCCGCCGAGATACTCCTTCTCGACACAGATCGTCTTGGCTCCAAGCTGGGCGGCGCGGATGGCGGCGACATATCCTCCGGGGCCGGCCCCGATCACAACGATATCGGCATCAAAATTGTCTGCTGGCATGGGTTTTTCTTGCTCGCTGGGCGATTTTTGCGGGGTCTGCTCCGCGATTGCCTCGATTTCTTGAATCAGGGCGGGAGCGGCAGTGGCTGCCGTGTCGAAGGCTTTTGGCGTTGCCGAACTTCCTTCGTTTTCCATTCGCGCGAAGTGCCGCGGTAATCGGGTCAGCGGCCTTCTGATTGTACCGACTCTTGCAATGGGGACACCCAGGCGAGTTACGGCCGGAGCTTCGTGGCACGAACGAGCCGCTTGACCATCCTCGTTCTGCCAAGAACCGCCATCAGCTCAAACAAGCCGGGGCCTGTCGTCTTGCCTGTCAATGCCACGCGGGTGGGATGAACAACCGGTCCGAGCTTGTCGAAACCGTGCTTTTCCGCAAACCCTCGAACAAGGGACTCGCACCACTCTGCCGAGGCACTGTCCTCGTCGTCCGCGGTGGTCCCAGAGGATAGACTTTCGATAAGGAATTCCAAAAGCAGGGGCACGTGATCCTGCTTGAGCCATTTCTCAACCGCCTTCTCATCCATTGGCGGCAGTTCATAGAAGAAGAAGGCGCACGCCTCTCCAAACGCGGCCAACGTGTCCGCGCGCTCTTGCTCCAAGGCCAGAACTTGAGCGGCATAGACCCGATCGGACGCGATTGCCGCCCGGAGCAGCCCAAGGTAGCCGGGCACCTCGTGGGGCTTGCACTTGACGGCGATGGGCTCACCCGGGTCCGGCTCGTAGCCGCGCCAGAAAGCTGCTGTCTCATCTCTCGACACATACTCCTCGAGTTCCCTCAGGAGGTCATCTACCGTGCGAGACCGGATATGGTGGCCGTTCATCCAAAGCAGCTTCTCAAAGTCGAACCGGCCCGGCGATGGCTGCAAACCGTTCAAGGAAAAGGCCGACACCAGTTCCTCATCACTCAGAACCTCACGATCATCCCCAGGCGCCCACCCGATGAGCGCCACGAAGTTCTTCAATGCGGAAGGCAGGAAGCCCATCGCACGATAGTCGAGCACCGAGGTTGCTCCATGCCGCTTGGAGAGCTTTTTGCCGTCCTTACCCACGATCACGGGGCAATGGACGAAAATCGGACGCTCCCAGCCGAAGGCGTCGAATAGCCAGATGTGCTTCGGGCACGAGCTGATCCACTCTTCGCCCCTGATCACGTGTGTGATGCCCATCAGGTGGTCGTCCACCATCGCCGCAAAATGGTAGGTTGGCATCCCGTCGGCTTTGATGAGCACTGGGTCGTCCACGTCGTTCGAGTCCCACTCAATGCGGCCCCTGACAACATCCTCCATCGTCAATCTTTTGTCGCGCGGCATCCTGAGGCGGATAACGAATGGCCTTCCAGCCTGCTCCGCCTCCTCGACCTTCTTGGGCGAAGCATCCCGCCATTCGCCGCCGTAATAGCCCACGGGCTGCTTGTTGATCTGCTGGAACTGGCGCATCTCGTCCAATTCCTCCGAGGTTTCGAAAGCCTTGTAGGCGAGGTCCTTTTCGAGCAATTCGCGGATCAAAGGCTCATATATGCCCGCCGTCTTCCGCTCGCTTTGCCTATAAGGTGCATGGGTGCCGCCGACGTGTGGCCCCTCCTCAAACTCGATTCCCGCCCAGTACATCGCTTCGATGAACTCCGCCTCAGCCTCCGCCGAGTAGCGTCCACGATCTGTATCTTCGATCCGCAAAATATTCGTGCCCGTCTGGCTGCGCGCAAAGAGGGAGTCGTAGAGCGCGGTGCGGAGCGCGCCGACATGCATGCGGCCCGTCGGGCTGGGGGCAAATCGAACTCGAACGGACATCTGACTAGAGGGTACCGGCTGGAGTGATGCGTGATGAGTGATGAGTGACGAATGCTCGGTATCCTGGCTCTGATGCCCGTCTTGACCGGCCTCGATATCCTCGCTAGAGAAGAGTTCGCCAGATTGGAGGGCCGCAGCATCGGCCTCCTCTGCAACCAGGCGTCCATCTCGACGGACCTCCGCCACATAGTTGATCTGCTTCTCGAACCCCACAGACAAGGCAGGCTCAAGATCCAAGCCGTCTTTGGCCCTGAACACGGGCTATGGGGACACACCCAGGACAACATGATCGAATGGGAGGGCGGGCCTGACCCCCGCACCGGCCTCGCCATCCACTCCCTCTATGGCAAAGACCGCGAGCCGACCGACGCCATGCTCGATGGCATAGACCTCTTCCTCGTGGACATTCCCGACGTAGGCGCGCGCTACTACACCTTCATCTGGAGCATGGCGCTCTGCATGAAGGCATGTCGTCCAAAAGGCATCCCGGTCATGGTGCTCGATCGGCCGAATCCGATTGGAGGCGTGCAGGTCGAGGGGCCGGTTATGGAGCAGGAGCTCGCAAGCTTTGTCGGCCTCTATCCGCTCCCGGCAAGGCACGGGATGACGGTTGGGGAGGTTGCGAGATACCTACACGACCTTTGCCCCTCAACCCCCAACCCCCTCTCCCCGCCATTCATCGGGGCGAAAGAGAGCGAAGGCCCCTCATCCCATCCGCCTAGATGTGTCACAGGGGAGAGCATCTTAGAGAGGGGGCGCCTGGAGGTCATTACTATGCAGGGTTGGCAAAGGGAGATGTACTTTGAAGACTCAGGGCTCCCCTGGGCCGTGCCCTCGCCCAATATGCCATGCGTCGAAACCGCCGTCGTCTACCCCGGCCAGTGCCTTCTCGAAGCCACCACTCTCAGCGAGGGACGGGGCACCACGCGGCCGTTCGAAATCTTCGGGGCGCCCGGCCTCGACGGCTGGAAGCTCGCCGAAAACCTCAATAAGCTCGGCCTCCCCGGCGTCCATTTCCGGCCCATCCAATTCGAGCCGACCTTCAACAAGCATGCAAGAATCCTCTGCGAAGGCGCCTTCATTCATGTCACGAATCGCCAGAGCTTCCGGCCGGTTGTTGCGAGCGTCGCGATCCTCCAGGAAGTCCAGAGGCTGGGCGGGCTGGAATGGAATCCGGGGCCTTATGAATATGAGGTGGAGAAGCGTCCCATCGACCTCCTTGCCGGCAACACGTGGCTTGCACGGGCCATCGAGAGCCTCAAGCCGCTCGCAAGGATCGGGGAGCGGCTCTGGGAGGAATCGGAAGCCTTCGCGCCCCGCCGAGCCGCCGCCCTCACTTACTGAATAATCTTAACCCGCCGCTCATGATGACGTGATATATTTTCTCCATGAAGAAGGCATTCACGCTCATCGAACTCCTGGTCGTGATCGCGATCATCGCGATTTTGGCGGCCATCCTTTTCCCGGTTTTCGCCCAGGCCAAGACGGCGGCGAAGAAGGCGACAGCGGTCTCCGGCCAGAAGCAGATCAGCCTCGGCTTCATGATGTATCTGGAGTCCTACGACGATACGTATCCCCGGCGACGCGGGTGCGAGGTGAACTCCTCAATCAACCCCGCTCTGAACGACGGCGTTATGCGATGCGGCGGCGGCAACGGATTCGGCCACAGCATGACCTGGCAGACCTGGCAGAAGTACGTCATGCCCTATGTGAAGAATCTGGACCTCTTTTTCCATCCGCTACGGCAGAAGGACAAGCTCGAATGGGACACGAACGGACAGATCCGAAACAGCTACGTGATCAACCTCGGAATCATGGGCGCCTCCACGAGCAACTTCGAGAGCATTTCTTGGACGGGCGGGATGCAGACGGGCATTCCGAACACGGGCGCGGCGATGATCCTTATGGAGATGCCGAATACCTATGGAGTGCCGTTTGTGGTGCGTCAGGGCTCGGGCGGAGGCGACCCGTATACAGAAACGGTCTATCCAATGGCGATCCGCGAGTATTGGAAGGCGATTTTTTATGAGAGCATTTCTTCCAATAACTGCACCACGAACGACGTGCTGGACAAGGTTGGTGCCGGTCCTCATCGCGGCGTAATCGTCGGGACGGCGGATGGCAGCGCGCGGTATATGCAGGTGGAGCGGTTCCTTGCGAACACTCCATACAACGCGGAGTATCTGCCTGGACAGGCTTTTCCGGTGGGCGGCTTCAGCTCGAATTGCCGCCGGGCGACGAGCGCCTATGTCTATAGCGGCTCCCCGGATGCACCGGTGATGACGCTGCCCTATCCGATGTGGGGGCTGGGCGATTGATGGGGCGACGGCGGGCCCCCGACAGCCCTCTCTCCGCCCTTGCAAGGGTGGTTGGCGCGTGTGGAGGGAGGGGAGTTACCGGCCTCGCCCTTGCTGCCGCTCTGGTGGCTATCGTCGCCGGCTGCGGCTCATCGGGCGGCGCAGCGGTCGAAAGCCAGGACGTGGCGCAATGGGAGAAGCGGAAGGACGGCGCGCCAGACGCCCCGATCGAGGACCGGCGGACGGACCGGTAGAGGAGAGCAGGGATCGGGTATTTCACGAGTCGAGCCCAGCACCAACCCCCAATACTCTATAATCCCCCTACGTGAAGCTCGTCGTCTGCATCGTCCATAACCGCGACAAGGGAAAGATCACCGAGGAGCTGATCCGGGCGGGCTTCAAGTTCACGGTGATCGGCTCGACGGGCGGCTTCCTGCGCGAGGGGAACACGACGTTTCTGATCGGCGTGCAAGCGGACGAGAAGGACGCTCTTTTTCAGCTGATCGGCCTGAACTGCAAGGCCAGGGAGCAGCTTGTGAACGTCGCGCCTATGGAGGCCAGCGCTCCCGGCGGATTTATTCCGAGCCCGGTGAAGGTGCCCGTCGGTGGGGCGGTGGTGTTTGTAATCGATGTCGAGCAATTCCAGCGTTTCTGAACTTGCACTGCTGTCCGGGCTGCATTCCGCCAAGGCCGCAGTATTGGCAATGGCAAGAGGTGATTCGCCGGTTCACGCAGTGTTGCTCTACGGCGCCGAAGGCTCGGGCAAGACCGAGCTCAGCCGAATTCTTGCCAAGGCATGGCTCTGCACCAATCCGGGAGAGGAGGGGGCTTGCGGAGAATGCAGAACCTGCGCAGCCTTTGGCCGGGATCGCTGCGCGGACTTCCAGTCGCTCGGTCCGTGGGGTCCGAGCCGGCTGATCAAGATGCACGCTGTGCGCGACCTGCCCCCAGAGCCAACCGATCCTTTCCTCGGAATTGCGATCCTACGGTTCTTCAACATGCCCGCCCTGATGGCTCGAACCAAGGTAGTCATCTTGAACGAGGCGGACCGGATGAACGACAAGGCCAACAATGCACTGCTGAAAACCCTCGAAGAGCCGCCTCCATATGGCAAGTTGATCTTAACCACGACGTCGGTTGGCCAAATCCCGCCGACCATTCTGTCCCGCTGCCTGGCTCTGGCTTGCGAGTTGCCTCTGGCGTCCGAGCTGGGAGACCAGACGGAGGCGGAGAGCCTACTGTCAGGTGGTTCGCCGGGCATCGTCAAGCGCATCCGATCTCGGCCGGAAGTGTACGATCGGCTGACCCAATTCGCGGCTAGCCTGGCGGGGCACGAACTTGGCGCCGCGCTCGCCCTCTCGGATGAGTTCCGGGACCTTTGCGCGGAGATCGGCAAGGCGGACGACCTCAACACACGGGCCGCCAACACAGAGGGCCTGAAGCTGCTTGCGACCGCCCTGTCGAAAACTGGGGCACCGGCTGCGTGGATACAAGCGACGGCGGAAGCGCACAGGCGGATACAAGGGAATGCAGGCGCCGGGCATGTATTCGATGCCTTGTTTTCAGCGATGGTTTAAAATGCCTGTGTACTCATTTGCAGGCGAAGGAACGAGAATGCGTTAGCGGCGCGTAATAAGAGATCATTGGGGCGTTGAGGGTTATGCTGTCCACACTTACAAAAGAGGGAGCGGTCGAAGGCCAGGACCGTACGCAGTTGTTCGAGAGTCTGCTGAGGAGCTCATACCGGCAGGCATACAACTTGGCTTGCCGGCTAACCGGCAACCCGGCGGAAGCCGAAGATCTAGTTCAGGAGACCTTCGTGCGCGCTTATCGCTTCTTCCATCGTTACGACGAGGCACTGCCCTTCACCAGCTGGCTGTACCGAATCATGACGAACGCCCACATAGACAGCGTACGACGAAAGGGCAGGATCAAAACACTGAGCCTGGAGCAGCCGGGCGCAAGCGGCTCTGGCTCATGGGATATCCCCGACGCCAACTCCGCCCCCGACCGCGAAATGATGCACGCCGCTATGGGCGAGCACGTTCAGCTAGCCCTCACGATGATGAATCCGGAATTCAGAACGGCGGTGTTGCTCGCGGATGTGCAGGGGATGGCGTACGAAGAAATAGCGGAGATTATGCAGACATCCATTGGCACCGTCAGATCGCGCATCCATCGAGGGCGAAAGCAACTCCGTCGCACGCTCGTTAAGCACAGCCCCGAAGTTTATGGGGGCGCGAAGTGAACTGCAGGCGCGTGGAAACCCTCCTTTCGGCCTATCTTGACGGAGAGCTGTTGGGCAGCGACATGACCGAAGTCGACCGGCACCTCGCGGCTTGCCCAGCTTGCAAGACCGAGGCGTCGGCGATCAAGCGAATTAAGGAGCTGGTTGGGCGGCCCTGCGAGCTCGAGCCGACTACCGGATTTGAGGACAGGCTGGTTGCCCATGTATTTCATGGCGCACGCTCGGAGCGGCGTCCCTGGCTGTCGGTGCTTGGCATTGCGGGTGCCGCCGTAGCCGCCACGGTACTCGCGGTGCTTGTTGCCTCTCGCATGGGTGGAGAGCAGCCCACGGGCCAGACTTCCGCATCTTCAGCCTTTTCTACCGATATCGGACATGACCAATCGTATTACAGCGCGACCGATCCCCTAGGCGGACCAGCCGTTGGAATGAGTGCAAGTTATGATCAGGATTGAGCTTCTCGGCAGCGCTCTTGTGTTTGGCGCGGCAGGGCTTTCGCAAGCATGTCCCCTGTCAGACGAGGCTCGTGCACTGCTCCAGCGATCGATGGAGAAGAGCCGCAATGTTCCGCTCATTGCGATCCTATATCAAAAGTCGGTCGGTGGCCCGTCAGCGGCAATGCAGGTCAAGGTAGAGCAGTCCAAGGGTGGGCAGACCAAGGTTACAATTTTGAAGCCGCTCAGCATGGCCGGCGTCACCTCGGTGGACAATGGCCGGCAGTGGCATACCTATTTGCCAGATCAGAACCGGATGATCGTGCAGGAATCGCCGCGCCGCAATGGCCAGAGCGTGCAGGGCCGTCTCGATCTGGCCGAGCAGAATTACGTGTTCAAAATGGAGCAGGACGTGACGATAGCGGGTCGCAGGGCGGCTTGTATCTCAGCGCTGCCGCGCGTCAAGAATATGCCCACGCGACGGTATTACGTGGACAAGGAGACGGCGATCCTTCTGCGGCTCGAGACCGTCGAGGGTGCCGATACGCAGGTCCAGTTCGACACGAAATTGATCCAGTATCCGAAAGAGACATCCAAGGCGAGCTTCGAGATGAAGTTTTTCGGAGACAAGCCTCGCCGCATCGACTGCCCTGCTCCGACCAAGATTGCTTCTGCCAACCAGGCGAAGCCGAGCCTGGGATTCTCTCCGATCATTCCGGTCAAGCTGCCGATGGGATTCGTCGTTCAAGAGCCGCAGGTCGCGGGAGGCAGCGAGTTCCGATTCGCCGCGATTCGGTTGACCGACGGCCTTGTAAACGGGACGGTTTACCAGTGGCGTGGGGAAAAGGACGATCTGCCAACGGCATTCAAGCCTCAGAAGGGCGACAAGCTCGCGAAAGGGGTTTGGTTCCGGTTCGTGGGGGATGTTCCCAACGACGCCAAGGATCAGCTTCTTGACCTATTTCTGCGGGAGGCAGCCAAGCATTTGAAGATGCTTTCGGAACCTGCCGCTCCGCCTCCTGCGTTGAAGGGTGTCAGAAACGACTTAATGGGCACAATCTTGCTATCCATCGAAATGGCAGCGGCGGAAGCCCAAACAAGCAACGCCGGCATGTGCGGATATTCGCGAGGGGCCGCAACGCTCGAACCCTAAAAATAAACGACAAGAAGCCATGAACTTCAAACAGCTATTCACAAAATCACCTTATCTCGTCCTTGTGGCCGGACTGGCTATCGGCGCCGTCGGCACTGTGACCCTTCTCAGCCCTGGCGTATTGCCAGTGGCGAAAGCCGATCCGGACAACGCCAAGCTTCGTCCAATCGGCAGCATTTCGTCAACCGATATGGCGACCCTGCGGTCCCTCAATGCCTCATTCGAGGGACTCGCAGAATATGTCGAGCCTTCCGTAGTCCACATCAAAGCAGATAGCGGCAAATCGACCGACATGCTTGGACGGGAAATGGTAATGGGCGGGCAAGGCTCCGGCGTCATTTACCGCTCGGACGGCTACATCGTCACGAACGATCACGTGGTTGGCGGCTTCGACAATGTGACGGTCATCCTGAATGATGGCCGAGAGTTCCGCGGCAAGGTGACGCGCTCGGACGATGCGGGGGATATCGCGGTTGTGAAGATCGACGCGAAGGACCTCAAAGCGGCTCGATTCGCGGATAGCTCCACGGTCAAGCCCGGGCAGTTCGCGATCGCCGTTGGCTCGCCGTTCGGCCTGGAGAATTCGGTCACGGTTGGCCATATCAGCGGCCTTCAGCGCCAAAGCTCAGTCGCCGATACGAGGCTTGGTGCCGCACGTTATTATTCCGATCTGATTCAAACGGACGCTGCGATCAACATGGGCAATTCGGGCGGTCCACTGCTCAATATCGATGGCGAAGTGATCGGCATCAACACCGCGATTTTCAGTGAGACCGGCGGCAATACCGGGATAGGAATGGCTATTCCGAGCAATCAGACGCGGCTTATTGTCGAAATGCTGATCGAAAAGGGCAAGGTCACCCGCTCATTCATGGGCGTCGTTCCGGAGAACCTCAAGCCATATCAGAAGGGCGAAATGAACCTCACTGGTGGGGCGCTTCTATCAAGGGTTGAGAATGATTCGCCCGCAGGCAAGTCCGGGCTTAAGAAGGATGACGTCGTTGTGAGAATCGGGGACTATCCGATCTCCAATCAGATCGACCTGCGAAACGCGATGCTCCGATACGAGCCGGGCTCGACCGTCAAGGTCGAGTATGTGCGGCAGGGCGAGCGGTCCACTGTTGAAGTAAAACTCGAAAAGCCGCCTGTAACGCCGAAGTTTGGCTCGAATGAAATGCCGTCAGGGCCGTTCGACGGTCGCCGGCCGCCGTTCGACCTCAAGGACGTCGATCCCAAGTTGAAAGAGTTCTTCGACAGCCAAGGCAAATCGTTCGACGATTCGCCCAGGACTCCTCGCACCGGCAAGGCACGCTTGGGGACGACCGTCGAGACGATAACGGACAGTCTTCGAAGGCAGTTCTCGATTCCCAAAGGGGTCGAGGGGGCGGTAGTGACCTCGGTCGATGCCGGATCGGTTGCCGAGCGCCTCGGCCTCAAGGCCGGCGATGTGATTCAGCAGTTGGGAGACACGCAAATCAAAAACGCGGAATCACTCGCAAAGGCGGTGGACGGCCTGAAATGGGGTGACACGCGCACTCTGAAGACCACGCGCTACTCCAAGGACGGCGTTGCCACGAAGATTCGCGATGTGACCTTCAACTAAGGCGCACGCACAAACCCGGGGGTTCGAAGCGAGCCCCCGGGTCTTTTCTTGGCCGTTTACTTATCCGACTGGCAGTTGCTGCATTTGCCAACGACCTCGATCTTTATCTTCTCGGCGGTGAAGTTTGTCTTCGCCGCGTGGTCATTGGCCGCGTCGATCAGCGTAAGCGGAACCCGCGTTTCCATCACATTGCCGCATTTGTCGCAGACGAGGTGCTGGGACTTCCCCCGCGCTCCTTGCAGTCGACTGGGAAAGTAGCCGTCCACCACGCCAATGTGGTGGATGAGCCCGACTTCAAGCAATGTGTTCAAAATGCGATAGACGCTCACGACGTCGATCTTGCCTCTGGACGAGATGATCTTCTCGTGGATCTCATAGGCGCTGAGGGCCGTCAGCGAATCGCCCAGCGCCCGAATCACCTGCACACGCGGCATCGTGATCCGGTATCCGGCGTTGCGCAGTTCTTTCAGACACCGGTCCTCATATGCTTTGGCATCTTCGAAGCTGACTTGCTCTCCTGACCCGTTCAATTCGTTTTTTCTTCGCTCTTTCATCATTCTTCAAATATTACTAACGCCGAAAAGTCGCTCGGAAGCACATCTTTGAGGCAAGAATTGGCAAATTTTCGGCGCCTTGCCAAGGACGCATTTGCGTCCGCGAAAAGTTTTTTTGGGAAAGTTGTGAAAAAGTAGGTTCACTTGAACCTATCTTTGTGATATCCTGGAACTGTCAAATAGACGAGGCCGGGATCGGCTAGCCGAGATCCGACCCAAACTAGGAGGGACACATGCAGTTTTACAACCTGAAAACTCGTTCTCACGTCGATGTGCCAGAGGCTAACGTTCGGAAGATGAAGATGACCCGGAAGACCAAGTCCGGCGAACAGGTTCGGTACGCTCTGACGGCCGAGCACGAAGGCAGCAAGCTTTTCAAGTTCGTCAACGAGGCCACGTACAAATCGTCTAGCGCCAAAGACGCCTAGCCACGACCCCACCAGCGCCCGCATTCGGAAACCCGGATGCGGGCCCTTTTTTTGCCCGAACCCCACACTTCCCTGCTGAACTTGGCCCGCGCCCATGCGTCACTTTGGATATGGCGCTGAAGACCGACCGCGAAAAAACCGCCCACCTCCTGCGAAGATTTGGACTCGGAGCGAGCGAATCTGAGGTCGACTATTATGTCCAGGGCGGCTGGAAAAGCGCCGTCGACAAGCTTCTCAACTACGACCAGGTCGCCGAGCCTGCCGACATCACGATTGACAAGTTCGCCCTTCCCAACCCGCAGGGCGTGCCCCAGCTTAGAATCCAGGGCGTGGTCGCGTGGTGGCACGTTCGTATCCTCACGACCCGCCGCCCACTGCTTGAAAAAATGACCGTCTTTTGGCACGACCACTTCGCCACGAGCGCGAGCAAGGTCAACGTCCCGCCCCTCATGTACCAGCAGAACGAGACGATCCGATCGAATGCCACGGGCAAGTTTCAGACGCTGCTGCTCGAAATGAGCAAAGACCCCGCGATGATTTTCTGGCTCGACAACCAGTACAACGTGCGCGGCAAGGCCAACGAAAACTTCGCGCGCGAGGTCATGGAGCTCTTCACGCTCGGAATCGGCAACTATTCCGAGAAAGATATTCAGGAGGCGTCACGGGCATTTACCGGATGGACATTCCGCCGCACGCGCCGCTTTGACAACCCCGAAGTGGGCCGTGCCGCAGATTTCCTCTTCCGCCCCGGACAGCACGACGCCGACGACAAAACCGTATTCGGCAAAACCGGTCCCTTTGGAGGAGAGGACATCATCGCCATGCTTTGCGAGATGCCCCAGACCGCCAAGTATATCGTCACCAAGCTGTGGGAGTGGTTTGCCTACGCAGAGCCTGCCCCTGCGCTTATCGAAAAGCTCACGACCCAGTTCCGCGAGTCCGGGCTCGACATCAAGGTGATCTTGCGAGCGATCATGGAATCGCCCGAATTCTATTCCGACAAAGCCGAGCGCGCCATCTATAAAAACCCTGTTGACTTCATCATCCCCACGCTTCGTCAGCTTGGCCTCGGCGAGATCGTGGCATCCCAGAACTTCGACCCCGAGCAGGGGCCTGTCGCGAGGCTGGGGCGGGTGGCTCCGGCTGCGGCGGCGGCTCAATCGGCCAATGCGATGGGCATGCAGCTCCTGTTTCCGCCCGATGTGGCGGGATGGGCCAGCGGGCCGGCTTGGATCACGACAGCAACGATCGTCGAGAGGATCGGATGGGCGGATCGGATATTCGGAACGAGCCCTCCAGCTCAGCGCCGCGCCCAAATCAGATTCCCGGCCTACGGGCTCTTTGCCGCCGATCCCACTCCTGAGGGAGTTGTGAGCAAGCTTGTGTCGGTCTTCGATGCGCCGATCCAGAAGGCGAAGATCCCCCAGCTCGTCACTGCCGCGAAAAAGGCATGCGAAGGGCAGCTGACCCGGCAAAACGCCAACCAGACGGCCGCCGCGGTGTGCCGCCTCATCTTCGGCAGCCCCGAGTTCCAGTTCGCGTAGCGTAAGACAAGGCCCGGAAAGTTCGTAGCATCTTTCCCTACATGCTATTCTTCTCCGCGCGGAGCGTAGGGGATTGCCATACCGCCAAGGCCAGAATCTTTAGACTCTTGCCCCCGCGCGGGATGTGGATTGTCAAAGTGAAGGCTTCCTTGTCGGAAGGAAATTACGCCAACTGCGACGATGATCGAAATGCCCACCCAAGGGGACCATTCAAATATCCATAGCGTGAACAAGCCGGTCACTAGACACCACCAAGCGACGTTTGCCCATATCGCGAGTCCGCGAAGCCGTCTCCAATTTGCCCAACCGCCTAGTTCCTTCAGGGCAAGCATAGGAACCACGACCGCGGGAATCATCCACAGGAAGGGTCTCTGATCAACCCGGCTGCTCCACCACAGCCAGGCGAACAGCAGCGCGAACAACCCCAGAGAAGTTAATGCCTCCCAACCGGACCAGCAACGCTTCATGCGCTAATTGTACACACCTTTAGAGGGGATCCCAAATCTGGGACATAGAGGCGGATTCGATTGCAGGGTTGAGACGGCACTTGGCCTGTCAGCGGTAAACGTCGCTTCGATGGCCGACCTTTACGATCTCGACCCTAGCGGTCTTGTCGTCAATGGTGTAGACGATTCGATGGTCGCCCTGACGGATCCGATATAAGGGCGCGGCTGCCAGCTTCGTGACGCCAGCCGGCCGAGGTTCGTCGCCCAGCCCGACAATACGATCGAGAATCTTTACGAAGCACCTTTTTGGGAATGTGCTCAAGTTCCCTAACCGCCGAACTTTAATCGAAACGCTATAGCCGGCCACTTGCCTTCAGGTGCTTGCGGGTTTCGGAAACGGATAGAACTGGCTCTGAACGGGCTCGATATGCCGCGATGTCGCTCGTGTCCTCCTCGAACTGGGATCGAACGGCATCGCTCACAAGCTTGGAGATGGAGGTTTCAGACGCGGCAGCGCGCTTTCGCAACTCCGCAATCAAGTCTTCAGGAAAATAGATAGTCGCTCTGGCCACCCAGATTATTTACGCTACGCTGCATTCGGATGCAACCGGGCAACGAGATCTCACGCAATCGCGATCTTGGGGACGGGGTGGGCCTTTTCCAATGCGAGCCGCAGTACCTGGTCAGCGTGCTTGACGAAGTGTACGTCCAGCTCCCTACGGATCGCCTCGGGGACTTCTTCCTTGAAATCCTTTTCGTTTTCCTCGGGCAGGAGGAGGGTCCGCACGCCCGCCCGATGGGCCGCCAGAACCTTCTCCTTGATCCCCCCGACCGGCAGGACCTGTCCGCTCAGTGTCATCTCGCCCGTCATCGCGAGGCGCGGCCGGACCCTGCGCCCGGTGAGCAGAGAGGTGATCGCGGTTAGCATCGTGACGCCCGCGCTCGGCCCGTCTTTGGGGACCGCGCCCGCCGGCACGTGGACGTGTATCTCGCTCTTTTCATAGAAGTTCGGGTCTATCTTGAGCTCCAATGAGTGGCTCCGGACATAGCTGAGGGCGGCGGTCACGCTCTCCTTCATCACGTCGCCAAGCTGGCCGGTGAGGGTGAGCGACTTGCTCCCTGCCATCTGGGCGGTCTCGATGAATATGACGTCGCCCCCGGTGGGGGTCCAGACGAGGCCGACCGCCGTGCCAGGCGTCATTTCTCTTTCGAGAACCTCGTCGTGGAGGTACCGCGGGGCACCGAGGGTGGTTTCGACGAACTTCGGATTGACCACAACCTGCTTGGTTCTTCCTTCGGCAAAGTATCTTGTAGCCTTTCTCGTAACGCTGCCGATCTCTCTTTCGAGGTTCCGGACTCCAGCCTCGCGGGTGTAGAAGCGGATGAGCTTGTGCACGGCTTTGGGTTCGAACTTGATCTGGCTGCTTTTGAGTCCGTGTTCTTCTATCTGCTTGGGGATGAGGTGCCTACGCGCGATCTCGGCCTTTTCCTCCTCGGTGTATCCTCCCAGCTCGATTACCTCCATGCGGTCCCTCAGCGGCGGCGGGATGGTGTCGAGCCGGTTGGCGGTGGTGATGAAGAAGACGCGGCTGAGATCGAAGGGGACGTCGAGGTAGTGGTCGCGGAAGGTGCTGTTCTGCTCGGGGTCGAGGACTTCGAGGAGCGCGGATGATGGGTCGCCGCGGAAATCCTGGCCGAGCTTGTCTATTTCGTCGAGCATGAAAACGGGGTTGTTCGTTTCTGCGCGGCGAAGCCCCTGGACAATCTGGCCGGGCAGGGCGCCGATATAGGTTCTTCGGTGGCCTCTGATCTCGGCCTCGTCTCTCATACCGCCCAGGGAGATGCGCATGAACTTTCGGCCCAAGGAGTGTGCGATCGAGCGTCCGAGCGATGTCTTTCCAACGCCCGGAGGGCCGACGAAGCACAGGATGGGCTGCCTGATCTTGCCGTCTTTCTTGACCTTTCTGACTGCCAGGAATTCGACGATTCGCTCCTTGATTTTTTCCAGGCCGTAATGGTCCTCGTCGAGGATGCGCTTCACATCGGGCAGGTCGAGCTTGTCCTCCGAGGCCTGCTCCCAAGGCATTGAGAGCATCCAGTCGATATAGGTTCGGGCAACGGTGTATTCGGGCGCGCCCGGCGACATTCTGCGGAGGCGGTCGAATTCGCGGTTGACCTCTCGCAGGGCTTCGGCGGTCATGCCCGCCTCATCGATCTTGGTCCTCAGCTCATCGAGCTCTTCGCCGCGCTCGTCGCTCTCGCCAAGCTCGCGCTGGATCGCCTTGAGCTGCTCGCGAAGATAATATTCACGTTGAGAGCGGCTTAATTCAGTATTGACCTCGCTTTGCACTTTGCTTGTGAGTTCGAGAACGCGCACCTCTCGGCCAAGCATTTCGAGGAGCAGCCTGAGCCTTTCCTGGACATCCTGGGTTTCGAGGATGGTCTGCTTGTCTTCGACGCCGAGAGTCATATGGGCGGCGACGAGATCGCACATGACGCTGGTTTCCTGGACGGCCTGGGTCAGGGTTCTCAGCTCGTCGGGGAGCTGCGGTGACAGCCTTATCGCCTGCTCGAAAAGGGCGGCGACCGACCGCCGGAGTGCCTCGACCTCCTCGGCCTTATCCTCGGGGATCTGCGACTCTTCGATGACCTCGATGCGCGCGCGCAGGTAGGGGTGCTCGTGAATCCTCTCGACGATCCGAAACCTTTGCACACCCTGGACGATGAGGCGGACCGCATCGGGCATCTTTACGAGCGTGCGAATGATCACGGCGCAGCCGTACTCGAAGACCTCTTCGAAACCAGGATTCTCGATCTGCGGCTTCTTCTGAGGGACCACGCCGATCACACGGTTGTTGCCGACGATGCTCTCGTCTATGAGCTGGACGCTGGCATCCCTGGCAACGCTTAACGGCGCGATGAGCATCGGATAGATGACAGAATCCCGCAACGGGAGGATATTGATGACGTCGGGAACATCGGGCCGATGCTCTTCGTGGGTGTCCTCAAGCCGGGGCTCAGGCCCTTCGATCGTGATCGGCTCATCCTCTATCGGCAGCTTGACTTCAGGCATTGTTTCTCTGCATTAGACGATCCTCTCCCGTTTTGGGATGGTCACGATCAAAAACCCATTCCGGTAATGGGCCTTGATGCTTTGCGGGTCCAAGGGCAGCTCCGGCAATTTGATCTCCCGTTCGAACTCGCCATAGTAAATCTCAAGCTGGTAGCACCCGACGCGCTCACAGTCGGGGATATCCTCTTCTCTCCTGGTGCCTCGGATGAGCAGGGAATTGCGCTCCTCGCTGTAGATCAGCACCGTGTCCTCGCTTCGGATGCCTCCAATCTCGGCCTTGAGGATGATGCAGGACTTGTCCTCGATGAGGTCGACCCGCGGCTCCCAGAACATGCGGCTGGTCAGTGTGGGGCCGCTGCGCGAAAGCTCCTCGCTCATACGCTGGATGTCGATGCCAATCTGCCAGAACCACTCCTCCCGTTCCTGCCTGGCCATGGGTTGATTGTATCTCTTTCGAACTGGAGTGTTCGCGACTGCACAGCCGACTTGGCGTCCTTTAGTTCAAGAATGGCATTAAATTCCAAGACTCTGGATCACGAAGAACCCGAAGGAACACGAAGGACACAAACTGGCTGAAACCTCTGCGCGGTTGTCATACTCGAAGGGATGGATAAGTTTGTCCCCATCTCGCCGGAGGGCGAGGCGATGGCTACCCAGGTCGTCGATGCGGCATTCAGGGTCCATTCGGGGCTTGGCCCCGGGCTGCTTGAAGCCACGTATGTGGCCTGCTTAGTCTACGAGCTGAAGAAGCGTGGGTTGCTTGTACGCACACAGGTTTCCGTGCCACTTACTTACGACGAAGTGCATTTGCAGGTCGGGTATCGCATCGACATCCTCGTTGAGGAGAGCATCGTGGTGGAAGTCAAAGCCATCGAAGCGCTCCATCCCGTGCACGAAGCACAAGTCTTGACCTACTTGCGGTTCTCCGAGCACCGTCTTGGATTTTTAATCAACTTTAACGTGGGTCTTATCAAGAGCGGCATCAGAAGGCTTATTCTTTGAAGACATTCTTCCCTTCAGTTTGTGTGCTTCGTGAAATCTTCGTGTCCTTTGTGGTCCTCCAGTCCGCCCAGCTTGGAAGGGCCGATGATTAGGCGGTTTCAGGACCACCTCAGATCGACCAGCCTGATCCCGAAGGGTGCCAAGCTTCTCGTCGGCTACAGCGGTGGCGCTGATTCGACCTGTCTGCTCCACCTGCTTCACTTGTGCGGCAGAGATGTCGTCGCGGGCCATCTTCACCACGGACAGAGACGAGAAGCTGACGAGGAGATGCGCCGGTGCCGGGAATTCGCCGAGAGCATTGGCATTCCTTTTGCGAGCGGACAGGCGGATGTACCCCTGATCGCCAGTCAAATGAAGGTCGGCCGCGAGGAAGCCGGGCGGCACGCGAGATACGAGTTTTTCCGCAGGGCTGCTGCGGAGCTTGGCTGCGACATCATCGCAACAGCCCACACACTGGATGATGATATCGAGACTGTCCTCCTCAATATCGTCCGGGGATGTGGGCTCGGTGGCCTGGCCGGCATCCCTGCTCGAAGAGCAAAGATCGTGAGGCCCATGCTTGAATTCTCGCGCATGGAAACCCGGGCTTACTGCGCAGAGCAGGGGCTTTGGTTCCATGACGATCCAGCCAACGACGACATAAGCTTCGCCCGCGCCAGGATTCGCCAAAGGGTGGTGCCGGAGATCGAAGCCATCAATCCATCCGTACGGCAGGCGATCTTGCGGCTCTCAAACCTTGCCTCGGAGGAGGACTCATTTCTTGACGCCGCCGCAGCAGCCGCACTCGAGCAGTGCGAGATTGAAATGAATGGCCCGCTTCGGTTCCTTACGCTGGACCGTGAAGTCTGGCTTGAAAGAGGCAAGCTCGCCCACCTGCCTGTGGTGCTTCTTCGCAGGGCGATCAGGCTAACGAGCCACGTACTCGGAGCCGAGTTGGACCACGATCAGACTCGGGCCATCGTAGAGGGGCTTCGGTCAACGCAAAGTGGGTCGATTACCGCCGAATTTGGACGCGTCGTGGTCGAATGGAAGCCATCAACCGTTTCGGTGCGCAGCCTCGATGTGCCTCCATTTCTCAAAGAGCCTCTTTCGATGGCCGGGGAGGTGCATGGCGCCGGATGGAAGATGACGGCAGAGAACGTCGATCCCGCGAATTACCAACGCTCCAGGGGGTCGCTCGAAGTGGTGATCGATGCGGATTCGATCCGAGGTGGCTTGGAACTTCGGCGGGGTGAGCACGGAGCCGAGATGCGGCCGCTCAATATGGACGGAAAGAAGAAACTGGCGGACATTCTCGCTGACGGAAAGTTGACCGAAGCAGCAAGGCGTACTCTGCCCGTCGTATGCGATTCGGAAGGACCCGTTTGGGTGCCCTCCATCGCGCTTGCCGATCGTGTTAAAATCTCCGAACGAACCCGGCGTGCCACCCTGCTCAGGTTCGGTCCAACGCCCTAAACGAGCCATAATAAAGAAACGGCGTCGCCGGACCGAACGTAAGCTAGACGAGAGGGTCTCTTATCGGACCCTTCGGAGGCGTTTTTGAATAAAGCTGCACGGACACTCTTTCTCTCTGTTTTCGTGGTCATTCTTGCCATTGTGCTGATGAACTCACTGAGCCCGTCCGGCATCATCGGCGGGACCAAGAAGACCGATATGTCGGCTGCTCAGCTCAAGGCCGAGATTGAGAAAAAGACCATCCGGAAGGGGACCTGGCAGCAGGACCGGATCGAGGGCACTCTTGCAGATGGCACCGAATTCCTGGTTCGGATGGATCCAAATCATCCGTTGGCGAAGCCTATCGCAGAAGCGATTCTCCAATATAACTCCCCGATCAAGCAAGAGCCGCCGCCCGCGATCACAGGCTTTCTGAGCATCCTCTCGATGTTCGCCTTCCCGCTGCTCATTGTTGCTCTGCTCTACTTCTTCGTCCTCCGGCCCGCGCAGATGGGCGGCAACCAGGCGATGAGCTTCGGCCGGAGTAAGGCCAAGCGCGTGGGCGAGACCGGCCCCAAGGTCACATTCGAGGACGTTGCCGGCATCGAGGAAGCTAAACAGGAACTATTCGAGATCGTCGACTTCCTTAAGAACACAAAGAAATATGCGGCGCTCGGGGCGAAGATTCCGAAGGGGATCCTACTCACAGGCCTGCCCGGAGTCGGCAAGACCCATCTCGCTCGTGCGATTGCCGGCGAGGCAGGGGTGCCCTTCTTCCATATTAGCGGCTCAGACTTCGTTGAGATGTTCGTCGGCGTCGGCGCGGCAAGGGTTCGCGATCTCTTTGAAACCGCCAAAGCCCACCGGCCATCCCTGATTTTCGTCGATGAAATCGATGCGGTTGGCCGTCAGCGAGGCGCCGGCCTTGGAGGCGGACACGACGAGCGCGAACAGACACTGAACCAGCTGCTCGTCGAGATGGACGGATTCGATCCTAACAGCGGGGTCATCATGATTGCTGCCACGAACCGGCCCGACGTCCTGGACCCGGCATTGCTTCGTCCCGGCCGGTTTGACCGCCAGATCGTCGTCGATGTCCCTGACGCCGCTGGACGGCTCGCCATCCTCAACATCCACGCAAAGGGCAAACCGCTCGAAACCGAAGTGGACTTGAACACGCTCGCCAAGCTCAGCCCCGGATTCACTGGCGCCGACCTTGCGAACATGCTCAACGAGGGCGCGCTGCTCGCCGCCAGAAACGGCCACGCCAAGATCAGCCAATCTGACTTGGAGGAAGCTTTCGATCGTGTCGTTGGCGGCCCACAGCGCAAGAGCCGGGTTATGGCGGATTCCGAGCGCGAGGTCATCGCCTACCACGAGGCCGGACACGCCGTCGTGGGCGAGCTTTTAGAGCATTCAGACCCCGTTCACAAGGTAACGATCCTTCCCCGCGGCATGTCACTCGGTTCGACATGGCAGCTTCCGGAGCAGGACAAATACCTTGTAAGCCGTGGAGAGCTGGAAGACAATATCACCGCCCTGCTTGGGGGCCGCGTGGCCGAAGAGACGGTCATCGGTCAGGTCACGACCGGCGCCTCGAACGATCTGGAGCGGGTGACCCGCATCGCACGGGCCATGGTCTGCGAATACGGAATGAGCGAAAAGCTCGGCACCCTCGTCCTAGGCCGCAGAGCCCATAACCCCTTCCTCGGGCGCGACTACCACGACGAGCGGAACTACTCCGAGGACGTAGCCAAGTCGATCGATGAAGAGGTCCACTCGATCGTCGACAAGTGCCATATTCGAGCAACCGAGATCCTCACGGAGAACCGCGAGAAGCTGGACCGCGTCGTCAAAGCCCTGCTCGAGCGCGAGACGCTGAACCGCGAAGAGTTCCTCGCGATCATGGCCGGCGAGGAACTGCCGCCGCGACCGGTCAAGAGCGACCCCGAGCCGCCAGCGACGGCTGTCGAGGTCGAGAAAGAGCGCAAGGGAGTAAGCACTCCTCCGCGCCTCGAGCCCGGCCCGGCATAATCAATTTCGATTGCAGCATTTCACAAGCTGTGATATACTGCGGTCTCAATTTGATGGCCCTGAGCATGGACGTTGAACAGACCTACCAACGAGGCTTCACGCTTCGGTGCGAGGGCCGCTATGATGAGGCCAAGGCCGAATTCAAAATGGTTCTAGCGGAGAACCCCGCCCACTGCGAAGCTCGGTGGCAAATGGGGCTGATCCAGGGTTTTGAGGGCGACTTCGACGGCTCATTGGTGACCCTTCGGACTCTCGCCGACGAGCATCCCGCCAATCTCAATGTCCGCTACGACTACGCAATGACCCTCATGATGCTTGGCGAGTTTGACCAGGCATGTGCGGAATTCAAAGCCATCCTCGCAAAAGACCCTGCTCACGAGAACGCGCTGAACCAGATCAGCTATTGCCAGTAGCCGTGTCGCGGCTCGGCACCATCGTAGTTGCATCCCTGGGCTTCGGAGCCGGATTTGCGCTGCTGTTTCTCGCGCAATTTGTGCTGAGCCCGGTGAGCCGCTCGATCTGGCTGGTTCCGGGGCTAATCCTGATTGTGGTCATGCTGCTCGGCGCATTGCCCAGCTATCGGCCGGTCGAAGCGCGCCTGTCAGTGTTTTTCGCGTACGGCTCGGCGTTTGGCATAGCCCACATCGTCTCGCTGCCGCCACCCGCGATCGGGTCCGCTGCCGAGCGGATCAGCGTGGCCGCCGTGCCGATGCTGATGGTGACTCTTACGCTCGCACTGGCCTTCATAATCGGTTCCTGGCGCTCCCATCGTTCGGCTTCCTGGCTCACGGCCGGGCTTCTACTGGGGCTGCTCGTCGCCTATTTCAGCGGCATTTCCGGGGGAACGGGCGGGGGCGCATGGGAGCGCTGGCTTGTGGAAGTTCTGGGATTGAGCGCGGGTACGGCGGAGATCCTCGTAATCACTCTACGAAAGACCATCCACTTCACCTTCTATGGAATCCTTGCCGCTGCATTCCTTCGGGCGGCGCGAGCAGAAAAGGTGCCCTATTCCGAGGCCGTACTCTTTGCGATGGTGCTTGCCGCCGCTTTTGCAGGGTTCGATGAGCTTCGCCAGACGACGACCGCCGGCCGAACCGGATCGGCGCTCGACTTCCTCATCGATCTGGCCGGGGCGATGAGCCTTGTGTGGTTCTTGCGACGTCGGGATCAGGCGAAGTCGAGCATCCGCAGCGCGAAGCCGTAGGTCGCCCCGTTCAGATATCGCAGGGTCAATCCGCGAGTGTCCGGCATCGCCAGGCTCATGTCCTGCCCCTTGCTCGCCCATGCAAATGCCGAATATCCGCCGAACGACGGAACCGCCGCTTGATAGCAGCCGACCTTCGGGAAGACGCTGCCGAACATCTCCAGAATGGCGGCCAGAGAGTAGGGGCAGAACACGTGGTTGTCCGCCTGGGTGACGATCATGCCGGTTTCGGAAAGGGCGGCGAAGCAATCGCGGTAGAAGCCCTCGGTGAAGATCTGCTCGCTCAGCGCGCCGTCCTCGCCTTCGTAGACATCCGTCACATCCAGCACGATCAGGTCGTAGGGCTCGCGGACCTGCTGCAAAAACGGAAAAGCATCTTGAATACGGAGGTGGACGCGGGGGTCATCGAGGGCCCCATCGCTTACCCTCGGCAAAAACTCGCGAGAGACCTCGATCACGCCGGCATCGATCTCCACCATATCTATCCGCGACAGACTCTTATGCTTCACAAGCTCGCGCAGGACCCCGCCATCGCCCCCTCCCACCACCAGAGCACGAGAGGGAGACGGGATCGAGAGCATCGGAATGTGGACGAGCGACTCGTGATAGGCGTGCTCGTCGAAAGTGCTGAGCTGGACATGGCCGTCGAGGAGTAGCACGCGCCCCAGAGCTTCGGTGTCGTAGACATCTATTGCCTGAAAAGGCGTCACGCGGTGGTGCACGTGCTCGGAGACCGCCACCTGCATCGAAATCTTCTCCCCGCGGATCGGAATGGTTAGCTTCATGCCCAAGGCACTATACCGGCGCGTATGCCAAACTTGACCTCCCATGTCCAGCGACGACCACTCCTTCACACAAGCCACCGGCATGTTCATCAGCGAGACCCACACCGAGGCCGTCACGTGGGATTTCACCGTCTCCAAAATGCTCGTCGCAGGCCGCACCAAGTACCAGGAATATCAGATCTGCGAGATCCCGCGGTTCGGCAAAACCCTCTTCCTCGACTACAACATCCAGTCCTCGCTCATGGATGAATATGTCTTCCACGAGTGCATGAGCCAGCCCGCGATGACGCTCCATCCGAGTCCGAAGCGAGTCTGCGTGTGCGGCGGCGGAGAGGGGGCCACCCTGCGGGAGGCGCTCAAGCACAACACCGTCGAGGAGGCGGTCATGGTGGACATAGACAGGGAGCTCGTGGACATGGTCAAGATCCATATGCCGGAATGGCACCAGGGGGCGTTCGACGACCCCCGCACGACCCTCTTGCACGAAGACGCCCGCGCGTATCTGGAGCGAAACAAGGGGTTTGATGTCATCCTGTCTGACCTGCCGAACCCCCACGGCGAAGGGCCGGCCCAATATCTCTTCACCAAGGAATACTTCCAAATCTGCGCGGATGCCCTGAATGACGACGGCGTCTTCGCGATGCAGGCGGGGTGCGCGAACGCCAACTATCCCTACCTCTTCGCCTGCAATTGGGCGACGCTCGATGCCATGCGCGAGACCTTCCCCTATGTCGCGGGCTACTACGGCCTCGTGACCACGTTCCTCATGCCGTGGGGATTCATGCTCGCCTCGAAGAAGCACGACCCGCTCGCCCTTGCAAAAGAGGAGATCGAGCGAAGGTTCGTCCAGCGCGGCGTCGCAAACCGCTATTGCACCCCGCGCTTCCACCAGGCGATGTTCACCCTCCCGGAATATCTCTATGAGGCGAAAGCCGAACATGGCCGAATCCTCACGGATGCCGAGCCGTACCGATGGGAGGCATGAGTGCCGGATTGCCGTAGCCGCCGGGTGGTTCGTCCCGGCGATATAGGGGACGCCGGGTGGTTCGTCCCGGCGATAT
>JBASWW010000041.1:0-5782 GCA_049276675.1 Fimbriimonadaceae bacterium | reverse complement strand
AACCTGCTGCGATCAAGGGGGCTTTGCAAGGGGCAAAGGTCTTGGACATTGGTCGGAAGGGGAAAACCTGGTGGCTGGAGCTCGACCGCAAGCCGTGGCTCTTCGGGCACCTTGGCATGAGCGGCTGGATCAGGGAGCTCGGCAAGCCGACCACCCGCCTCAAAGAGCATGGCAAGCAGCCCCTCGACGACGAGACGGGTCGCCCACGGTTTCTCAAGCTGATGATGACCGCCGAGGGCGGGGCGCGGGTCGCCTTTACCGATGGCCGTCGTCTCGGCCGCTTGTGGCTTTCAGATGGCCCTGAGACCGACCCAAAGGTCAAGAAGCTCGGCTTCGATTGCCTGGATGGGCTTCCTCCAGCAAAAGATCTGGGCGTCGTTTTGGCAAAGAGGAAGGCGCCGATCAAGGCAGTGCTGCTAGACCAGACCGTCTTCGCCGGCATAGGCAACTGGATCGCCGACGAGGTGCTGTATCACGCCCGGATCTCGCCCAAGAAGCTTGGATCGAGCCTCAAGCCAAAAGAGGTCGAGAAACTGCGGGAGGCGATCCGATATGTGATAGAAACAGCGGTTGAACTTGGCGCGGACGAGAACAAATATCCGAAAACCTGGCTGTTCCTCCATCGCTGGGGAGGGAAGCGCGGCGTGGATATGATCGAGGGTGAGAAGATCGTGCGGGAGCCGGTAGGCGGGCGAACGACCGCGTGGGTACCCAGATTGCAGAAGTGAATTCTGCCCTATGAAAGGAAGCTCCAGGAGATCCTAGTTCGGATTCGGAACGAACGCCCCGCCCCTGCAAGCCTTCAGATACTCAAGCCCCCGAACCTGGCCAGTCATCTCCAGATCCTCGCGGTAGATCGGGTCGTGCCAGCCCTCGATATCTATTGCGCCAGTGAAGCCGCCTTTGCGGAGCAGAGTGATGATATCGGTCCAGTTCGAATCCCCGAAGCCGGGCGTGCGATGCCAAACCAGGTCCACTCCGCTGCGCGTGCCCTGCGACTTCACGAGGTCCCAGTTCACCGTCGCATCCTTGCCGTGGACATGGTAGATCCGGTCAACCCACTGCCGAAGCTGTGGCAAAGGATCAATAAACGACACCATCTGATGGCATGGCTCCCATTCAAGGCCGAGCGTTTCGCCCGGAACGGAGTCGAACATCATCTCCCAGGCCCTTGGCGCATGCGCGATATTCCACCTCGGCCGGTCCCAAGAGCCGCTCATATCGCAATTCTCAAAAGCGATCTTCACCCCCTCTCCGTCGGCGATCTTTGCAAGTTTTCCAAATACTTCTTTAAACTTTGGAATGCTCTCATCAACGGGCCGATCCTCCAGCGCTCCGGCAAAACCGCACACAACTTTCGCCCCAAAAGACCGCGCAGCCTTGATAACGGTCTCCCAATTCGCCGCGCATTTCTCGTCTTGTAACGGGTTCCCATAGATGCCGACGCTGCTGATAATTGCCTTGTCGGCGCAGGCGTCCAGGCACTCCTTGGCTGTCTTCTCGAGGTCGACGTCGCCCACATACTGCCAAAGCGTCAGCTCGAAAGACTCGAAGCCGTGGGGAATGATCTGTTTGAGATAGGCGGCGCCTTTATCCATGGGAGCGAGGGTGCCGATACGGATGTCTTGGTGGTCGAGCATGGACATGAAGGGCTGAGTTTACTGGCTCTGTGCCCCGGTAAACTCCCCCTCCCGATGAAGCTTCACGAGTATCAGTCCAAAGAATTGCTCGCCCGGTATGGCGTGCCCGTTCCCGCCGGGGATGTCACAAGCGATCCTTCTCATGCCCGCAAGATCGCCGAAGAGCTTGGCGGGAAGGTCGTGGTGAAGGCGCAGGTACTCATGGGCGGGCGCGGGAAAGCGGGTGGCGTGAAGCTATTCGAGAATGCGGGCGACGCCGCCAAGTTCACTGAGGAGCTGATCGGCAAGCGCCTTGTCAGTGTTCAAAATCCGACCGGGATGGTCGTCGAGAAGGTGCTGGTCGCCCAGACCATCGACATCGCCGAGGAGTACTACCTGGCCGTTTTGCTCGACCGCGAGGTTCAAAAGATCGTCGTGATGATCTCGGCGCGGGGCGGGATGGACATCGAGGAGGTCGCGGCGACGGAGCCCGAAGCTATCGTACGGGTGCATGTCGATCCGGCTTGGGGACTTAGCGATTTTGAACTGCGAGCGGCTGTTGCCGAGGCCAAAATTCCCAAAGTGGCGCAGGCTCAGATGATTGGCATGATCAAGAAGCTCGTCAAGGCTTATCAGGAGACCGATTCGGAGCTGATCGAGATCAATCCGTGCGCGCTGACGCCTGATGGGAAGCTGATCGCCGCCGATGCGAAGGTGGCGATCGAGGACAATGCGGTATTTCGGCACAGCGAGTTCGTGACCTCGAAAGATGCGAGCGCGGAAGATCCCTTGGAGGCGGAAGCGGCGCGAAGAGGAATCGCGTACGTGCGGCTCGGCGGCGACATCGGGATCATCGGCAACGGCGCGGGTCTCGTGATGTGCTCGATGGATGAAGTTAAGGCCGCAGGCGGGAAACCTGCAAATTTCCTCGATGTCGGGGGTGGCGCGCAGGCCGAGAGAGTGAAGTCGTGCGTCGAGCTTGTACTGATGGATCCCGAGATCAAGGGGCTGCTGATCAATATCTTTGGCGGCATTACTCGCGGAGATGAAGTGGCGAAAGGGATCATTTCTGCCTTCGAAGAATTGAAGGTGACGATTCCGGTCGTAGCCCGAGTTGAGGGGACCGCTGCAGAAGAGGGCCGGGCTCTGCTGGCCGGAACCAAGCTTGTTCCGGCGCAAACGATGCAGGAAGCGGCCAAGAAGATTGTCGAGCTCGCGTACCTTTAGAGTGCGGGAATTTGTTACCGCTTTTTCGGCCCGATCGAAAGCGGTAGCAAGTTCCCGCACTCTAAAATGAATTGTGATGCATGCGGAAATGCTCATCGACGGCCATTTCGTCGGCGGACCCTGCGACCAAGGTGTTGGGAAGCAGGTCGTCAGACAGCCGGGGACTGACAAGATTGTCGGGACGGCCGCGGAAGGAGGCTGGAGCGAGGCCAATGCGGCAATCGAGGCCGCCAGGGATGCTTTTCGAATCTGGCGCAACAGCACCGGGCGCGAAAGACAAGCGCTCTTGAGAAAGATTGCCGCCTTGGTACGGGAACGCAGCGAGGAGCTTTCGCTCTTGCTGTGCCGGGAAGTCGGGAAGCCGATTACCTGGGCACGGGGCGAGACGATGCGGCTTGGACTCACCTTTGACCTGGCCGCCGACACACTGGAAGGTTACGGACACGAGGAATTGTCGCTTGACTACGATCCTCGGGGAAAGGGATACACCTGCACGGTGGAGCGTTTTCCCATCGGCCCGATCCTTGCGATCGTCCCGTACAACTGGCCCTACAATCTCGCCGCCCATAAGCTCGCGCCCGCGCTTGCTGTAGGGAACACGGTTGTATTAAAGCCTTCGCAGCAGGCTCCACTATCCACGCTCACGTTGGCAAGGCTAATCCATGAGGCGGGCTGCCCCCCTGGCGTGCTCAATGCAGTGAACGTGCCCGGCGGCATCGCCGAAAAGATGGCGCTCGACGATCGTGTAAAGATGGTCAGTTTTACGGGCTCGCCTGTGGTTGGATGGAAGCTGAAGGGACTGCTTCCGGGGAAGAGAGTGAGCCTAGAGCTTGGCGGGAATGCATACGCGATCGTGTGCGCGGACGCCGATCTCGACTGGGCAGCCGAGCGGATCATCGCTGGAGGCTATGGCTACGCCGGTCAGATATGTATAGCGATCCAGCACGTACTTGCACACGATGCCATTTATGAAGATCTCAAGAAGAGATTGATCGAGGGCACGGAGAACTGTCCAACGGGGGACGTCGAGGATGAAAAGACGGTCTGCGGGCCACTCATCAGCGAGGAAGCGGCAAAAAAGGTCGAGGAATGGGTTCAGGAGGCAGTAACCGCCGGCGCGAATATTCTGGCAGGAGGAAAGAGAGAGGGGGCGTTCATGTGGCCGACACTGGTCGAAGTTTCCCCTCCCCCTGCCCCCTCCCCATTTGCCGGCACGAGCCATCCGGAAAATGGAGAGGGGGTTCCCCGACTCCTGTGCCAGGAGGTCTTTGGCCCTGTCGTCACCCTTGAATCCTACAAGACCGAGGATCGGGCCATCAAGCAGGTCAATTCCGGCGAATACGGCATCAACACGGGCATATTCACCAAGGATCGATCAATGGGCGAGAAAGCCTTCCGCGAGCTGGAAGTGGGCGCCGTGATCGTGAACGACTACCCGACCCTTCGCTTCGACATCATGCCCTACGGCGGCGTCAAGAAGTCCGGCTTCGGCAGGGAAGGGCTCCGCTATGCGATGGACGAGATGACTGAGCTGAAGGCAATGGTGAATAGAGGGGACTGATTGATCGTCTCGCCCTCAGAACCATCAATCAGTCGATGTCGGGTCATACGCCGAACGCCTGGCCGCCCTCCTCCCCTCTAACCAAGGTACAACCGAAGAACACTCATGG
This sequence comes from Fimbriimonadaceae bacterium, assembly GCA_049276675.1. GTDB lineage: Bacteria > Armatimonadota > Fimbriimonadia > Fimbriimonadales > Fimbriimonadaceae > DATLGQ01. The sequence continues at coordinate 1,266 of JBASWW010000041.1, read as the reverse complement.
CCATCCAGGATTTTTCGACCACTAACTACGGCGCCGCCAAGCGCTTCCGACTCATTCTACGCGAGGCGGGGACTGTCAAGGAAATGGGCGGTGAGGAAATGTCGCTCGCCGTCGGCATCGTCGACAACATCTTCATGAACGCGCTCGAAACGGGCACGAGCGACATCCATCTCCAGCCCGAGCGCGACCAGCTCAGGATTCGATTCCGGCAGGACGGCGTCCTCCACGACACAGGGCAGCTTCCTCCGGAGCAGGCGCAGAACGTGCTCGCCAGACTCAAACTCTCAGCAGGCATGCGCATCGACGAGAACCGCGAGCCGCAGGACGGACGCATCGACATGGAGTACATGGGCCGCCGTCTCTCTTGTCGTGCCTCCTGCATCCCATCTCTCAATGGCGAGAAGTTCGTCATGCGAATTCTCGACCCCACCGCGATGAAAGTTGATCTGCAGAAGCTCGGAATGCCGGACGACGTCATCGCCAAATGGAACCGCGCGATTCAGGTCCCGTACGGGCTGATCATCGTCACCGGCCCGACCGGCTCCGGCAAAACCTCTACTCTCTATGCCTCTCTGAACCAGCTCGACTCCAAAAAGCGGAACATCCTCACCGTCGAGGACCCGGTCGAATACGAGTTCGAGAACAACATCGCGCAGGTGCAGGTCAGCGAGCGGATGACGTTTCCAAAGGTCATGCGCACCTTCCTCCGCCAGGACCCGGACGTCATGCTCGTTGGAGAAATGCGCGATCCGGATTCGCTCTCGATCGGCATCCAAGCGGGCCTTACGGGCCACCTCGTCCTCACCACTCTCCACACCAACAACGCGGTGGAGACGATCGGTCGAATGGTCGATATGGACGCGGAGCCCTACCTGATTGCCGCCGTCACGGTTGCGATCCTGGCCCAGCGGCTCGTACGGCTGAATTGTCCGAAGTGTCGGGAGTCGTATATGCCGGACGATGCGGAGCTCGAAATGCTCGGCGTTTCGGCAGCGGAGAAGGCATCTGGCAAGTTCGCCAAGGGCAAGGGCTGCGCCGATTGCCGGGGGACGGGCTACAAGGGAAGGATTGGCGTGTTCGAGCTGATCCTCGGCACCTCGAAGTTCCGACAGGCGATCACGAGGGGCGTGGACATTCCTGCTCTGACCGCCGCAGCCAAGGAGCAGGGCTACCGCACGATGATCGAGGACGGCAAGGCCAAGGCAATGTCCGGCTGGACGACCGCGGAAGAGGTTGTGAAGGCCGTTTACACGCAGACAGTTGAAG
>JBASWW010000040.1:0-6228 GCA_049276675.1 Fimbriimonadaceae bacterium | reverse complement strand
GCAGAAATCGCTCCGGGAACCCCCTCTCCATTTTCCGGATGGATTGTGCCGGCAAATGGGGAGGGGGCAGAAATCGGTCCGGGAACCCCCTCTCCATTTTCCGGATGGATTGTGCCGGCAAATGGGGAGGGGGCAGAAATCGCTCCGGGAACCCCCTCTCCATTTTCCGGATGGATTGTGCCGGCAAATGGGGAGGGGGCAGGGGGAGGGGAGAAGCAGCTCGAACGCGAGCTTCGCTTCGAGGTCTTCACAACCCGTATCGACACCATATTCGGGATGTCGTTCTGCGTGCTCGCCCCGGAGCATCCTTTGGTCGATACCCTGTGCAAGCTCGATGAGGGCCGAGGCGGATCGCAGGCTGCCCTGGTGAGAAGCTATCTTGAAGCCGCCGCCAAGGTGAGCGACACCGACCGCCAGGCCGACACGCGCGAGAAGACGGGCGTCTATACCGGCTTCAACGCGATCAATCCGGCGAATGGCAAGCGCGTGCCGATCTGGGTCGCCGACTACGTGCTCATGAACTACGGCACGGGAGCGATCATGGCCGTGCCCGCGGGCGATCAGCGCGATCTCGAGTTCGCGATCAAGTTCGATATTCCCGTCATCCCGATCCAGAATCCAACGGCTGACTTCTTTTCAGGGCCCCCTCGCCCCGATGAACGGCGGGGAGAGGGGGCAGGGGGTGAGGGGACGACCTACGAGGAACAACTTGCGAGCTACCTCGAAGACCCGCGCCGTTTCCCCACTGCCTTCACCGACAAGAACGAGCCCCTGATCAACGCGGGCGAATACACGGGCATGAACTTCGAGCAGGCCACCAAGGCGCTCGGCGAATGGATGGAAGCCCTCGGGATCGGACAGCGAAAAATCCAGTACAAGCTGCGCGACTGGCTGATCTCCCGGCAGCGCTACTGGGGATGCCCGATCCCGATCATCCATACCAAGGATGGCGGCATGGAGGCGGTCCCCGATGAGTGCCTTCCCGTGCTGCTCCCCGATGTCGACAGCTACGAGCCATCCAGCGACGGCACTTCCCCGCTCGCCAAGATCCCCGAATACGTCAATGTCACCGACAGCGATGGCAGCCTCGGGCAAAGGGAAACCGATACGATGGGCGGGTTTGCGTGCTCTTCGTGGTACTTCCTGCGGTTCTGCGATCCGCACAACGACGAGCAGGCCTGGTCCAAAGAGCGGGCCGATGCCTGGATGCCGGTGGACTGCTATGTGGGAGGCGCCGAGCACGCGGTCATGCACCTCCTTTATGCGCGGTTCTGGACCAAGGTGCTGTTCGATGCCGGACTGGTCAGCCAGAGCGAGCCTTTTTCGCGGCTCCAAAACCAGGGTCAGGTGCTTGCGCGGACGCCATATCGTAAGCCGCGGGAGGGCGAATCGCTGCAGATGGGCGAGCAGGGCATTCAAATCTCTTTTGCCGAGGCGGCTGCTCTGCCCGCGGACGAGGTGGCTTGGCGTTGGGCCCGCATGAGCAAGTCGAAGGGGAACGTCGTGACCCCGGACGAGGTCGTCGAGAAGGAAGGGGCCGACGCGCTGCGGGTCTACGAGCTCTTTGTCGCGCCGTTCGAGGCGGATGTGCAGTGGTCGAGCGAAGGGCTCCAGGGGGCTGTTCGGTTCCTTGGCAAGGTTTTCCGGCTGGTCGAAGATGCACGGAGCTTTTACGATCCAAACTGGCGATCCGCGATTGGGGGCGATTCGCTTGAAATCCGGCGCCTCACTCACCAGACCATCTTGAAGGTCACCGAGGATATCGATAGGTTTGCGTTCAACACCTATATTTCCGCGCTCATGATCTTTGTGAACGAGCTCTCGGATCAAATTCGTAAGAACGGCGCTAGCCAAATGAGGCTCGCTATCAGCGAAGCCATCGAAACCCTCGTCATCCTGCTCAGCCCCGCCGCTCCCCACAGCGCAGACGAACTCTGGGAGAGCCTCGGCAAAGAGGGCTTCACTTACCTCGCGCTCTGGCCTATAGCCGACGAGACGCTAACAAAAGAGGACACCGTCACAATCGCGATCCAGGTCAATGGCAAGCTGAGGGACACGATGGAAATGTCCGCCGGAGCGAGCAAAGAGGACATCGAGACGTCCGCGCTCCAGCGAGAAAAGATTAAAGCGCATCTGAACGGCGCCCAAGTGCGAAAGATCATCGTCATACCGGACAGGTTGGTGAATATCGTTGTTGCCTAGGCTTGCCATTCTGCTCGTTCTTGGGATCGCAGTCGGCTGCGGAAGGACCTCCGACACGACCGCAGAGGGCTACCCGCTCCTCCGCTCCCCGGAAGACGCGGAGGCCGCAGAGGCAAGGGCACAGCAGCTTTCCAGCCCAAGCTTTGCTAAGCTCGACCAGGGCCAGCCGCTCACCGAGAAGGACAGGAGCGATCTCAAAGAGGCGGCACGGCTCACGGAGGGCGAATCATTGTACGACCCTCAGGCCTACGGGCCGTTCTGGAGGCTCGGCCAGATCTACGTGGCGACTGGCGAATACGACAAGGCCCTGGACCGGCTCGCCTCGTTCATCCGGCTGCTTCCGAGTGCTGATGTCGAGCTCGCGCCCCGGCTGGCCGATGCGAAGTTCCTGATTGCCCAGGCCCATGCCGGAAAGGAGAATTTTCCTGCCGCGCTTAAGGAGTTGAACCTGCTGCTGGAGGAATATCCCGACACGCCGGAGTTTCTCTTCCTGAGGGCTCAGTGCTACATCAGGCTTGGCGACGAGCCCAAGGCAAAGCGCGACCTGACCCGGCTCCTGCAAAAGCACCCGGAGTCCGCCGGCGCCAAGCTTCTCCTCAGCCAGATGAATCAGAAAGCAAAGAAGGGGAGCTAGGCAGCGGCTTTTTGCGGATCTCCGCCCATGAGCGCGGGTATTGCGGCTTTGACTCTCTAAACTTTCGATAGACCGGGAACACCCGCGAGGACGGCGCATCCTCACGATCATCCCTATACACGTAGATGTTGTGATGATTAAGAATTGCGGGCAAATTGCGGTGTTCGACACGCTCCAGCCGAAGCCCAAGAGCACCCAGCGATTCCGGCGCGAGGTCATGGTCGCTGCCCGTACGCATCGGCACGACCAGGCCCCCAACAGCCGCCAGAGGTGCGCTGATCTCGAGCTGGATCGGCAACGGCGCAACCGCCCGCCCCGTAATAAATCTGAAGCGAGCTGCCACCTCCCATCCCTCGGCTCGGGCTTGGACCGCTTCGAGATTGAAAAGCAAATGCTCCCGTAGAAAGCCGATCATCTTGCCATTCGAATCCAAGCCAGTGACATGCAGATCGGGCCTCGAACAAGCCAGTGGCCACGCCGGGAAGCCGGGCCCGGTTCCGACGTCCAGCACGGAGTCTCCGGTCGGAATGAGGTCATGGATCAGCAAAGAATCCAGGAAGTGCCGCCGCCAGCAGTCCTCGCGGGGCACCCGCGTTAGATTCCGCGTGCTGTTGGCGGCGTACAACGCCTCCTCAAATGCCTCAAACGCAGCAAGCTGCTCTGCTGAGAGCGTAAGACCGAGTTCATGCGCGGAAGAAGCGAATCGGTCGCGATCCATGACTCGAGCCTCAACGCTCTACCGTCCTTCGTCCGAAGCGTTTTCGACCTTGACGGAAGTGACGTATTCCTTCCCGCCAACGGTGAGCACAACGCGATATTCCCCGGCAGCCGCCACCCGCTGCCCACGTCCGGGACGCCAGTTGACCACATTCAACCCCTTCTTCGCGGTGCCCGTCATCTCGCCCATGGTTTCGCCCATCGCATCCACCACTTTCACCTTCGCATCTCCCGTCATGTCCGCTTTTAGATAGTAGGAGATTAAGGTGCCCGGCTGGGTGTTGGGCGACATGTACACCCTGTCCCCGTCCCAAGCTCCTTGCTGCCCACCCGTAACCCGGCCCAGGTTGTACACAGGCGCAGGCTTTGTGAGCACCACGTCTTTGTCGAGGTTCTCAGAGGTCATCTCCTCCAGCGCGCCTATGGGAAGTATCCAAATGCTCCGGCCGTGCGTGCCGATCACCAAGTCCATATCGCGGGGCTGGACAGCAACATCGTGCACAGGCACAGTCGGAAAGCCGCCGGAGCGATATCTCGACCAGTTTTCTCCACGATCGAGCGAAATCCATAGCGACATCTCAGTACCCAGGAACAGCAGATCCGGGTTCTTCTCGCCTTCCTTGATCACGTAGGCGGAGTCACCATTCGGAATGCCCGCATTGCGCTTTGTCCATGTCTTACCGAAATCTTCCGTGACATACACGTAAGGGTTGTTGTCGTCGCTCCGATGGCCGTCGAAGGTTGCATATGCGCGGCCGGCCATATATTTGCTGGCGGTCACACGGGAAACCCATGTGCCTTTCGGAAGGTCCGGTACGTTGGGCGCTACGTTGGTCCAAGTTGCTCCGCCATCCTGAGTAATTTGCAGATTGCCATCGTCGGTGCCAGCCCAGATGATGCCCGCCTGTCTGGGTGACTCGCTAATCGTTGTGATGGTGCAGTGGTTCTCTGCCCCAGTCGCTTCCGGCGTAGCGCTGCCCACCCCTGCTTTCTGCTTCTCCGGGTCATTGGTCGTCAGATCGGGGCTCATCACTTTCCACGTATCGCCACGGTTTACGCTCATAAAGAGCCTTTGAGCCCCGGTAAAGACGGTTTTGGAGTTGTGGGGCGAGAGCACAATCGGCGTGCTCCAGTTGAATCGAAGCCGCTCGCCCTCTGGCAAGGGTGGGAAAGTGTTCGACCGAGTCGGCCGGATCGAGCGGCCCGGCGTGCGTCCGCTTTGGTCGAGGCGCTGCATCGCCCCGCCCTGGCTCTCGGAATACACGGTGGTCCAGTCGTTCGGGTCCACCTGCACGTGGAAGCCGTCACCACCACCGATTCCGTACCAATCCCAGAAAGCCACGCCCCCACGCGATGTCTGAGTCGGTCCTCCCCAGCTGCCGTTGTCCTGCAGGCCTCCATAGACCCAATAGGGTTTGCGGTTGTCGAAGGCGATCGAATAGAATTGACCGAGCACCATGTTGTTCAGGTGCTCCCACGTCAGACCCCTGTCGCGGGTCTGCCCCACACCGCCGTCCTGTCCGATGATCATGTGGTCGTTGTCCTGCGGATTGATCCACATAGCATGATGATCCACATGCACGCTCGTGCGCATGACTCGGAAATTCTTCCCCGCATCCTCGCTATAGTGGAGAGAAACTGCCGGGATGTACCAGCGGTTTTCATCTTGCGGGTCCTGCTTCGGCATGCTGAAATAGAAGGGCCGTGGATTCGTCGTGCTTGTTTTCTCCCACGTCTCGCCCCCGTCCTTGCTCCGATAAGAGCCCGACTCGCTCGTGCGCTCGTCCGCTCCCCCGCCGGCGCGCGGCTTGTATTCTGCATGCTCGATGGTCGCAACCACGATCTTGGGATTCTTGTAGAAGTAGTCCATGCCTATCCTTCCAAAAAACCCCTTGGCTGGAAGACCTTTCGTGACTTTTTTCCATGTCTCACCGCCATCGGTGGACCGCCAAAGCCCGCTGCCAGGGCCGCCGCTTATGAACGTGTAGGCCTTTCGGGAGCGTTCGTACATTGAAACGAGCATATTATTCGGGTTCTGCGGGTCTATGATGAGATCTGAAGCGCCCGTCTTGTTGTCCACGTATAAAACTCGTTTCCAGGTCTTGCCCGCATCACTGCTTTTATAAAGACCGCGCTCATCGCTCGCTCCCCAAAGCCTTCCGAGCGCCGCCACGAAGACAATGTTTGGATTTTTGGGATTGACTTTGATCTTATGGACCTGAGCGCTATCCTTGAGCCCGATATTTGCCCAAGTCTTTCCGCCATCGGTGGACTTGTATATTCCGTCCCCCCAACCGACCGAGTTGCGGCTCGTACCTTCGCCCGTGCCAACGTAGACGATTTCCGGATTGTTCGGATCCACAGCGACCGCGCCAATCGAGACCGTACTCTCGCGGTCGAAAACCACCCGGAAGGTGATGCCCGAGTTGTCGGTGCGCCACAGCCCACCGCCTGCTGAGGCGACGTAGAACGTCCGAGGGTCTTTCTCAAAGACCGCAAGGTCGGTGACGCGCCCGCCCATGATGGTCGGGCCAAGCTGTCGGGCACTGTAATTGGCCAGGAGGGACTGCCACAGGGCGTCTTTGGGGTTCTGGCCAAACGTGAGCGAAGCAGCGAAGCAGGCAAGCAGCAGAAAAACGCGTTTCATTAAGAGGGGTTTTTACCCTACACACCGC
>JBASWW010000039.1:0-3236 GCA_049276675.1 Fimbriimonadaceae bacterium | reverse complement strand
TCCTACGGTTCACAAGTGGTCACTCTAAGGGGAACCTGTCAGGAATCCGATGGGATGGGGCTGTGGACACCGGGTCCCTTTATGGTGGCGGTGGTGGATGGCACTTCTTGCAGATCGTTCGTCCAGGTAGATGGAGGATCGATCAGGCATCTCCCAGCATTTGATCTCAAACGGTATGGAGTTACTCGACACCACATACCCTTACGAACCTGATCCCTATGATCCGGCTCCTGGAAGTCCGGGAACGTTCGCCGCGGACGGAGTGCCGAATATTCGTGGCGATGCCCCGGTTGCGCCGCTTTTTCCTCCGACGATAAGTCAAACCAGCGCACTTGACAGTTTTGACCTTTGGCTGATGTATCTCCCTCCAGGAACCGGAAGCGTATTTGTGCCGATCAAGAAACTTCAGTGGTTCTGGGCCGGTGACGCGCAGCGGACGATCCCTAACCCATGGATTTTAGTTTCCTCGGATAGCGGATGGGGATACGCTGGCGATTATCCAGCATTTCCCGCATGGAGTGGCTACATGAACGAATACCTTGGCAACACCTGGTTGCCTTGAATCAAATTGGAGTTAAATCATGAATCGAACGACAGTTATACCAGCGGTTGCCATCCTTCTACTTGGAGCCTCAATCATTGCAACAACACAGATTGGTCGGGAGACCAGCAAGGTGAATAAAGCTGCGAGTACACCAAAGGCCGAGCCAAAAACCAAGTCGCGCAAGCTCGAACGAGCCTGGGGAAAGCTTGAATTTGACAAGGCATCGTATGAAAAGTGGGCCGAGGCGAATCGGCCCAGCGAGGAAGCGCGGAAACAAGCCGAAGTCCAGCTCGAACGCGGCGATCTAGACGCTTCGGAACAGTTAGCCCGACAAGCATTGGTGACGGCGACAGGGCTGAACGCCGAGCTTGCTCGTAAGGTGCTTGCTGAGATTCATATGAGGAGAGGGCAATACGCTGAAGCGGTTGAGGTCCTTCGGGCGGATTACATGCCTGGGAAGAATGCCTGGTACGAGCTCGACCTCGCTCTTTGCTACACCCGCCTCGGCCAGGTCGCCCGCGCGAAGCAATTTTTCGCTTACGATAAGCTCGTCGCCTATGGGTCTTTCCTCTTTGACGGAGCCGATCTGCCTGGCATTGACACCCGCGTCGATTTAGAAGGTAGTATTCTCCTTGCTCGCGGGATCGAATGCGGCTCGAATTATCGCGGGGCCTTGAGAGAGCTAAGGGAGGCCGCTGAGCTCGCTCCTCGAAATGCGGTGATCGCCTACTTCGCGGCGAAGGCGCTCTACGGATTGGGCCGTCACCAGGAAGCCGAGCCCTATTTTCAGGTCGCGGCACGATATGGGCGAGGGGATATCAAGGACGAGTCCGAAGGCACGCTATGCGTGTATGAGCAACACAAGAAGCAATACGGCCGATACCCGTAGGCACCTCTGCAACGATGGGCGCCGCGCTCGAAACGACGTGAGATTAACGAGACTCTTGCCCATCATCGCCGTTATCTTCCTTGGCGGCTGTATGCCGGAGCCCGGAGGCGGAGGCGGGAACGAAGAGCCCGTCCTCCGCAGATTCGCATCCGGAGCTCGCCACGCCACTCCGAAGGCTGCCACTCATCGCTCGCCCACAGGTAAGAAGGAACGGCACCTTCCAGCCCTTCCAAAGAGAGTTCGGCGATTCGAGCCGAGCGTCGAAGCGAGGCAGGACGCGGAGTGGTATCTGGAGACTGGCGATCTGGCAAATGCCGAGCCGCTCGCTCGGCGGGCGGTTGATTCATCGGGCGGAACTGATGCCGAAGCCGCACGAAAGGTCCTGGCGAAGATTCACATGCTTCGCGGCGAGTATGAGCCGGCGGCGGAGCTTCTCAAGGCGAACCACATACCGGGTAAAAATGCGGGCTACGATCCCGATCTCGCCCTCTGCTATGCGCGTTTGGACCGGCTCGACGAGGCGCGTGAGTGGTTTTCCACGGAGAAGTTCACGCGCTATGGGTCATTTAGATTCCAGGGCGAAGATATGCCAGGCACGGACACGAGAACCAACCTCGAGGCGAGCATACTGCTCGCGCGAGGGATCAAGTTCACCTCATATCCGGAGCGGAACCTCGACGATCTGCAGGCAGCTTCGAAGCTTGCTCCCACGAATGCGGCAATCGCCTATTTCTTGGCTCGGTCCTTCTTCGAACTCGGCCGATCCCAAGATGCGAAGCCCTACTTCGAATTTGCAGCTCAAAATGGACATGGCGCTCTCAAACGGGAGGCTCAGGGTTTCTTGGACGGCATTCGATAGCCACTCGGTCGCCGGCTCTGGATGATGAAACGGGATCCGCCCGCCGGACGTAGAAATTGAAAGCCGCCTCGTTCGAGGTCGGGCAAGGCTGAGGATCGGATTGATCCGTCGCCGAAAAACATCCAGGGGGTTGACATCGCCGGATTTGCGAGGTATCATTTCCTCTTGCCACTCAGAGCGTTGCCCGCAAGGGAGGCGCCGGGAGCGGCCCGCGACGGGCTCTTTGAAAGTTGCATATTGGTTTAGTGGATTATGCATCGAGCAAATCGAAAGTTTCTTAACATATAAGCTTTTGAGGGTGTACGATGAATGCCTAGGGACAAGTTGCCGATGAAGGACGCGTAAGCGGCGAAACGCCCAGGGGAGCTGCACAAAAGTGTTGATCCTGGGGTGTCCGAATGGGGAAACCCCATCAGAGTCATGTCTGATGACCCACAGATGAATACATAGTCTGTGTGGAGGGAACCGGGTGAACTGAAACATCTAATTAACCCGAGGAAAAGAAATCGAATGAGATTCCGTAAGTAGCGGCGAGCGAAAGCGGAACAGCCCAAACCGACAGGCTTGCCTGTCGGGGTTGTAGGGCCACCACTAAGTCCCTTTTAGAGTGCGGTGACTTGTCACCGCTTTAAACGCTTGGAGTTCGCTCCGGAGTAGGAAAGCGGCAACAAGTTGCCGCACTCTAAAGGGGATTTAGGAACGAAGATCGAAATGGATTAGCGAAAGAGAATTGGAACGTTCTGCCGTAGAGGGTGACAGCCCCGTACGCAAAAATCCTATTGAATTCAGGTGGTACCTGAGTAGCGCGCAACACGAGGAACTGCGCGTGAACCCGCCCAGACCACTGGGTAAGGCTAAACACGACTTGTCACCGATAGTGAAACCAGTACCGTGAGTGAAAGGGGAAAAGCACCCCGGTTAGGGGAGTGAAATAGTTCCTGAAA
>JBASWW010000038.1:0-26335 GCA_049276675.1 Fimbriimonadaceae bacterium | reverse complement strand
AGAGTGCGGGAACTTGTTACCGCTTTAGGGTATCGTGCCCGGTTCAAAAGCGGTAACAAGTTCCCGCACTCTAAATCGCTTATACTATCCATGCGCCACGGACCGGCGCAAGTAGGCAAAATCTAGGATGAAGGTGAGCACCCGAACGGCCGCCCCACGCCGGCGCAAGCCAGAGCAGAGCCCTCCCCATCGACGCCTCGACATTATGGGCGTCGTGCTGGTGGCTGCCGGGCTGGTCGCGCTGATTTCCCTCGCGCTGGGGAATGCGGGGATCGTGGGCGAGGCGCTTGGCGGGTTCGTGCGGACCTTATTTGGGCAGGCTGCATGGGCGGTGCCTTTCGCGCTTGGGGGATTGGGTGTTGCGATGCTGCTCGGCCGGCAGGCGATCCAGATTCCGAGCCTTTCATGGGGAGTTACGCTCCTCTTCCTCGCGATTCTGGGCGGCATCGCGCGGCCTATCGGTGGTGACTTCTTCGATCCGGCGGCGATCTCTTCCAGCGGCGGTTTTGTCGGGGCCATCGTCGGCTGGGGCCTCTCGCAGTTACTCGGCTCGGCGGTTGCGGTCGGGATCGGCGCGATGGGCCTGATAGGCGTCGTGCTTTGCCTCAATCAGCCATTGCGCGCATTTGTTGCCTCGCTCAAGATGCCCAAGAAGCTGCCGGGAACGCGCGACAGGCTCGAAGCCCCGCCCCGGAAAGCGGTCGTGGGGATGCCGCCCAAGGACGAGGACGAGCCGGCAGAGGCCAAGAAGCCCAAACCGCCGCCAATCATGCGCGAGGTCAAGACCCCCACGCTCGACATCTCGACCTCCACGCCAAAGGAAGGCTATCAGCTCCCGCCGATATCGCTCTTGAACGAGCCTGCGCCCAAGCCCAAGCGAAGCCAGCAGGAGATGCAGCAGAACATCGAGACGCTGGAAAGCACGCTAGAGGAATTCGGCATCGAGGCGAACGTCGTCGAGATCGCCGCCGGCCCGACCGTCACGCGATATGAGATACAGCTCGGGCCGGGCGTTCGCGTCGCCAAGATCGTCAGCCTCGCCGATAATATAGCGATGAACCTTGCCGCCCACCATGTCCGGGTGGAAGCCCCCATTCCCGGCAAGGCGGCGATCGGGGTCGAGGTCCCAAATACGAATCCGAGCGCGGTCGTTCTTCGAGAGGTTCTTGAATCCAAGGAATTCATGGACGCGCCTTCCCGCCTGCATGTCGCGCTCGGCCAGGATGTCAGCGGCGCCAACCGTTACGCAGACCTGACCAAGATGCCCCACCTGCTGGTCTGCGGCGCGACTAATTCGGGTAAATCAATCGGCCTCGCCAGTTTCCTAATGAGCCTGCTGATGCGGAACACTCCCAAGGATGTACGGCTTGTGCTCATTGACCCAAAGCGCGTCGAGCTCACCCTTTTCGACCGAACTCCGCACCTCATGTGCCCGGTAGTGAAGGACACGAAGGAGGCGCCCGGCGTCCTTCGCGCGGTCTGGCGGGAGATGGACCGGCGCTACGACCTCTTCAGCGAGGCGGGCGTGCGCAACATTGATGGCTGGAACGAGAAGGCGACATTCCAGGACAAGATGCCCTACCTCGTGGTGGTGATTGACGAGCTTGCCGACCTCATGATCGCTGCCCGTGCCGAGGTAGAGACCACGATCGTCCGGTTGGCCCAGCTCGCGCGCGCCGTGGGCATCCACATCATCATCGCCACCCAGCGCCCGAGCGTGGACGTCATCACCGGCATCATTAAGGCCAATATCCCATCGCGCGTGGCGTTCAGCGTGGCATCGCAGATTGACTCCCGCACGATCCTCGACCAAAAGGGTGCCGAGGACCTTATCGGACGCGGCGACATGCTGTTCATGCCGATAGATGCAAACAAGCCGGTGCGTATCCAGGGCTGCTATGTATCGGAAAAGGAGATCACCGCGGTCTGCAATTTCTGGCGGGACCAGGAGCCGCCCGCTTATACGCTGGTGCCGATCGAAGCTCCGGATGAGTCAGGCAAGTCGCGCGGCAGCTCCGAAGATGGCGAGGACGATGCGCTGTGGCAGGAGGCCGTTCGCTGGTGCGCGGAGCGCGGCCAGGCTTCGACCTCGATGCTCCAGCGGCGCTTCTCGATCGGATTCCAGCGCGCCTCTCGGTTGCTCGACATCATGGAGGAGCGCGGGATAGTCGGTGCGCGCGATGGCCCTCGCCCCCGTGAGGTCCTGATCAAGCCCCACGAAGCTGATTCAATGTTCGGGGGAACCGGCGAGCGCTACGACACGGGCTGGATCGAAGAGGAAGAGGGCTAGCCGATGTAGAGTGCGGTAACTTGTTACCGCTTTCCCCCCAAAATCGACCAAAGCGGTAACAAGTTACCGCACTCTACATAGGTCTCATGGCCCATCTGCCGAAAACTCCAATAGAATGAATCTGCGAGCGCGAATGACCCCATCGGAGCATTCGCTATGCAAATCGCCGGGAGGACAGGGTTGGGACTAGCTGAAAGGCCGCACGAAACGGCAATAACGCCTGACGCCTTGCGCGCCTATTGTTTAGGTGAAATCTTCGCCTATCTCTCCCGACGCATAAACCGCCGGGAGGATGCCGAAGACCTTTCACTCGAAGTGTTCCTTGCCGCCTACCAGTCGGTAAGGGAGATTCGCCCGAGCGAAATTCGACCCTGGCTCTTTGGCATCGCCAGGCGCAAGCTCGCCGACCACCTGCGCAGGAAAAGCAGGAGGCCGGAGACGCTCGAATCCGAGACCGCCGGACTGGGCAGCGTGCCTGGAAACGAAGAACCCGGCGACGAATATCTCAAGCGCGAGGCGATCCAGATGCTCCAACGCATCGTTGACTCCCTTCCCGAGGATCAGAGGGATGCCCTGCTCATGCAGCATCTCGAAGAGCTATCCATCCACGACATCTCGCTCGCCTTCGAAAGGAGCCCGGCTGCGATAAACAGCCTGCTCCAGAGGGCCCGCGCAACGATCTATGCCAAAGGCAAGACTTATTTTCTGGAACCCCAGGAGGTTTCCCAATGAATGAACAGAACAACGACCCTAAATTGACCGAAGCCCTTCACAAGGCTTACCCGAGCCAGGAGCCCGCGCCCGAGCTTCATGGCCGCATGGTGGATGCGGAGCGCGACGCCCGCGTCCGTAGCCACCGGTCCGGATCCGGCTGGAAGAAAGGCTGGCTCGTGCTGCTTGGAAGCGCAGCCGTGCTTTCCGTGCTCGGCTTTACCGTCTACAAGATCTTTTTCGATAGGCCAGGCGAAGCCGCCATCGCGCTTATCCCGAGCGATGCGGACATGGTGCTGACCCTTGACACCAACCCCTCGACCCGCCAGGTCGCAACCTTCCAAAAGATCGCCCAGGCGCTCGATAAGGAAGGGCTTCTTGGCAAGGTTGACGACCTGCTGTCCATGACGCTCGATCAAAACGTGCTCGTGCGACAGATCCGGCCGAACGTCTCCAAGAACCTGGCGCTTGCGGTATGGATGCCCAAGCAGTCTATCAAGGAAGGGGCCGAGCCGGAGGGCGTCGCCGCCTTCCTTGCGCTCAAGGACACAGGCCTGGTGCGCGATGCGCTGACCAAGTGGCTGGGCCGCCAAGAGCGCGATGGGCTCTCGTATTACACGCTCGATAAGAAGGGCAGCGCGGCGATCATCAGCGACTACCTCGTTTTCGCCCAAACCCCTGAACTGCTCATGCGCATCTATCAGGTTGAGCAAGGCAAGGCACAAAGCATCGCCCAGCTTGCAGCCTATAAGGAGGCCCGTGCCTCCCTAGCGGAAGATGCGAATCTCATGTTCTTTATTTCCGCAGATGCTATGAACCGTCTCGACCAGACCGCCAAGGGCTTTGCCAACGGAGCAAGTCCCCTCGGCGGCGCAAGCTGGCTCGCGATGGGAGTGGCCATCCGCGATCAGGGGCTAGAGCTCACGTATCAGTGCCCGATGGATCAGACCCGCATGGCCTCGCTTCAGCGGCTCTCGGAGATCCAGCCGATCGACAAGGGGCTGTTGAACAAGCTTCCACAGGGCGCCTATGGGGTGCTCGCCTTCTCGCAGCCGAGCAAATATTGGAGCTTCATCAGCGAAACCGCGGCTCAGAAGCCCAAGGACAAGCAGGAGATGGAGGAAGGGCTCGCCAAGTTTGAAAAAGAAACAGGTATGAGCATCCCGCGCGATGTGGTGCCTGCCTTCGATGGCAATCTCGTGCTGGCCGTGTACCCGAGCCCAGGCGCGGCCGACGGGATCGTGATCCTCGACGACGCCAATCAGGCCAATCCTGCCGCCTTCGCGGCAAAGGTCCGGGCGCTGATCGAGCGCAAATCTGCCGAAGATGGCAAGCCGGTTCGGTTCGTGTCGGCTGACATTGGCGGAGCCACCGTTTGGAAGCTAGACAAGGCCAGCCAGGAGGAGCTGACAGGTGGATTTAACGGGCCGAATGCGCAGGCAGAGATCGTGCCCGGCCACGAAGCACCCGGCCAAAATGACCCGCCTGTCTTCAAAGAAGCTCCGGTCAAGAGCACACCGAATCCGGCGCTGAAGGACAAAACGATTGCCTATGCGCAAGTTGGCAATGCGGTGATCATCGCCTCCTCCGAGGCAATGCTCGTCCGGGCGATCGATGCCTACAATGGCAAAGGCGCCACGCTCGCTGGCGATCCTGCGTTCGCCTACGCTTCGGACACTCTCCGCGATAATGCCCAGAGCATGATCGTCGTGAATCTGAACCGAATCATGGAGACGATGCGGCCGCAGATCGAGCAATCGGGTGGCCCCGTCGAGGACATCGTCAATCTCTTCGGTGGCCCGGGCGTCAGCCTGGTGGGCTCCGGCTCGTACGACGGCAAGGTGATGACGGGCGAGATGTTCCTCCCGCTCGATTACACCCGTCTCGTAAAGATGATGGGCGAGGGGATGAGGCAAGGCCAGAAGCAAATGCCTCCTCCCGATATCATGTCGAAGGACGGCGCTCCAAAGTTCGGCATGAAGATCGCTCGCGCGAGCCGCGTGCTGGCCAGGCTTTAATCGCAGGCGCCCTTTGCTCACTCAGCGGTGAACCCAGTTCACCGCTGAGTTTTTCATGACCTTGTTCCTTTTCCGCTAAAATACGGCGTGTTAGCTCTAATGCTTATGGCCGTCCTCTCGACTACCGAACCTGATTTGAGCGCGTTGCTCAAAGAAGTCAGCCCTGATCGCCTCCGGGCGACCGTGGAAAAGCTCACGTCCTTTCAAACTCGAAACACGCTCAGCCCGATGCTAACCGAAGCGGCAGAATGGCTGGCTGCCGAGTATAGGAGCATTCCCGGAGTTCAGGTCGAGATCATGCGGTACACGATTGCCAAAAGCCGCCGGGTGCCCGAGGACAAGGAGGTCGTGCAGGTCCTTGCCTGGCTCCCTGGTTCAGAATCAACCGTCAGCAATCAGTCATCAACCATCAACGGACGCGCCATCCTCGCCGGCGGCCATTTCGACTCACTCAATCTCCAGGCCGATGTCGCGACGGGCAGAGCGCCCGGAGCGAACGATGACGCAAGCGGGACCGCCCTGGCGCTTGAGCTTGCCAGGGTGATGAGCAGGCGCAAGTGGCCTCAGACGCTCGTGTTCTGCGGATTTTCAGGTGAGGAGCAAGGCTTGAATGGCTCGCGTGCTCTTGCCAGAAGAGCGAAAGCGGAAGGATGGAAGATCGAGGCTGTGCTGAACAACGACATGGTCGGGAACAGCCAAAACAAGCTCGGCCAAAAAGACGACCGCAAGGTCCGGGTTTTCTCCGGTGAGTATGTGCCCCAGGCTGCGGAAGGTGCAGCAGGGCCGAGCGCCAGGCCGCCCCATAACTCGCGCGAACTGGCTCGCTTCATCGAGTGGATCACGCGCGGTAAGGTCAAGGGCTTTGGCATCAAGCTGGTCTTCCGCCAAGACCGCTTCGGCCGTGGCGGAGACCACACCCCTTTCATGGAAGAGGGCTTCAGCGCTGTGCGATTCGTCGAGGTGCACGAGGAATACACCCGGCAGCACACCCCGGACGACCTGCCAAAGGACATGGACTGGCGATACCTGGCGAACAACACGCGGATGAATCTGATCGCGATGGCCTCTCTTGCCGAAGCAGGCCCAGCGCCCACCAACGTCCGGATCGACCTCCGGCAGGGACACGACACCACGCTAACTTGGGCAACGACGCCCGGCACTCGCTACATCGTGTATTGGCGCGACACCGCATCACCTACCTGGCAGGGCTTCCGCGACGTGGGCTCAGTGGATAAGGCGACCATCGAGAAGGTCAACAAGGACGACCATGTCTTTGCCGTTGGCGCTATCGGCGGTCTTCCTGTGATCGCCCGCTAATTCCCGCGGTCCAGCTTCTGAGCTATCTTAGCCAGGTCCGCGATCTCGTGGCGAGTGCTCGCAATCGCATAGATCGCGCCATTTCTCTGCCACACCACGACATTCAGCTTGAATGGAGCCGTTACGCTGTAGCTTTCCATCCCCTGAGTCCCCTTGACGAGCATCGGTTTGGGCAGCTTGATCCCATTGAAGAAGCTGTCCAGGCGCAAATTCGCGGTCTGGATGATCGTCACTGTGTCGCCGGTTGCGGTGTCGAGATAGTCGGATTGAAGGTAACCGGAGGCCCCTGCGCGTACATCTGTGTTCATCGGCGATGACGGATTGTCGACCGCCAGCCTAAATCGAGAAGTGACCCCGTCGAGATTCGCGGTGACGTCATTTCCGGACAATTCCAAGAGTGCCACCTGGAAATTCACGGAACTGTCGCTTGCGGTGACAAACGTGACGTCCCCTTGTCGCGACAAGGTTACACCGGGAGGAGGGAGAGGGACCGCCGGTGAAACGGCATTTCCAGGCTGAACCGTTTTGCGGGAAGCCGCGCTCCAATCGAAAGTCTGCGTGTAGAGAAAGCCCTCGATCTCGGGCAACGGGCGAATCCAGCCTTTATAGGTCATCTTGCAAGACTTTTCAGCTTTCTCCACGTCGTTGGCAGCATCTCCGGGCTTGCCTGCACGCTGAAGAATGCCGGGCTTTGCGATGCCGCGGATGATCGTCCCAGCGGGCTTCTCGAACATCGAGGGAGGGACCTCTTTGTCGAAGCTCTCTATCCCTCGTTCGGCAATGATGGTCGAGCCCTGCAGGTCTTGCTGTCGAAGCGTGGTTCCGCTCTCCGCATCGAGCCATGCGCGCTTGATCAAGTCGCCGAAGCCGAGGTCATAGACGATCGCCTCCCGCCCGTCTATCGTCTCCCGTTCTCCAATTTTGACCTTGCCCCCGAGCTTCCGGCCGACCTCATCGGGGGTCTTCAGCAGCTCGTTCTTGCCAAAAGACGGCGGCCTGAGCATGGAGTTGAAGTCGCTTGTGGAAGAGTAAGGCAGCTGGAGAATGAACTTCGGCTTCTCCCCGATCCACGTGAATACTCCCTGCGGCCCGGCGACCTCTGCCCGTGGGATGCCCACAAGGTCGGTCCCAATCGGCTGAGTGCCCATGTAGACGCCCAGTGGGCCGGATCTGGCGATCGTGAACGATCGCCGCGCCCCCGACTGCATCTGGACATATCCGCTCGCGGAGAGAGAGGTCGGCGTCTGCCATCCCGAGCCCTGGACAACCGCCAATGCTGCTAGTAACACCATTTGACAGATTGTACGCGGAAAGGCCTGGATTGGGTGCCCCACCTGGGGCAGGTACGTGAGGATGGGAAATGTGGGTAGGTAGGCGGCAAGGATGCGGTTAGTCTGGCGGACTGAACTTGAAATCCTTGGCCTCGATGCTGATGTTCGCGCTCGGGTTGTACGTAATCGTTGCGTCGGCGAGAGTGTCGTGAGCGCGAAGGATCAATGAAGTCTTCGCCTCAATCCAAAGTTGGAGTTTCATTCGGCCCGGATTACTTAGCTGGATGACCTGACATTCCTTGTTGTTCACCTTCTCAAAAGGACCCAGCACGATCTCTTTGAATTGCTCGCTCAACGATCCGCCTTTGAACTCTTTTGGCAGAAGGAGCGATGGAACCAGCATGGTCTCATATCCGCTTGTTGCGGAAATGGTGCTCAGCGCATTTGCAATGCCTTTCTCATCCGACCCGCCCACCGAGCCCATATACAGCCATGAAAGTTTGCCGTCGGACCAAACGACATTCTTGTCATACACTTTTCCAGCTTCGAGCAGGACCTCTTCAAACCGAAAGAGCTTGGGACGTTTGAGTCGTGTGGTGAACTTGGCATGCTTGGCCATGAATCCTTTGCCAGATGATTTCATGGTTCCCTCGTCTGAATAGCTGCTCAAGGAGGCATATCGTTTTTCGACGAGTTTGAGCAAGGCGGCTGCCTTTGGATCCGATTGTTGAACAACAGGCTTATCGCTTGGCGGCGCGGGGTCGCCAACGCGGCGGAAAACCATATCGGGGCCAGAGCCCCGTCCCTTTTGGATGAGCGCTCCGTTCACATGCGTGAAGTCATAAGCAATCGGCTTAGTGCCAGAATCCTTGGCATAACCGTCGTCCGATCTGTAAGTTGCCGTGCCCCTGAACGTGACCCGGTTGCCTTGCCTCGTGTAGGTCCCTCTGCCGTTTGAGGCCAGATCCATCATCACACGGTTCTCAATGCTTTCTTCGAAGGAGCCGTCAGCCTTCAGGGTCAGGGTCCATTTGGGAGCCATTCCAGCGGGAATGCCTGAGTCACCGATCTCTGTTGGGAGTTGAAGATTCCATACTCCTACCAGGCCAGACGGTGTCGGCGTGGACGAACACCCTGCGATGAAGATCACTGCGAGTAGGGAGCGCACTGTGGCCCATTATGCGCTGCAACCCGAAAAAAAGCTAGGACCCGATCTCCGTCCTCACCTGCCAAAGCTCGGGGAACATCGAGACCTCCACAGCCTTTCGCAAGAACGGCACGCCGGAGCTCCCCCCCGTCCCGTGCTTGTAGCCGATGATCCGCTCGACCGTCTTTACGTGCCGGAACCGCCACAGCGCGAACTGCTCCTCCACGTCCACCAGCTTTTCGCACATCTCGTAGGCGGCCCAGTGCTTGCGCGGGTTGTCGTAGATCTCTTTGAGCACCGGAATGAGGGCGGGCTGGGCTTCGTATGGCTTGGACCAGTCCCGCTCGACGCACTCCCCCGGGACGGCAAAGCCCTGCCTGGCAAGATGCCGCAAGAACTCATCATAGAGGCTCGGCGCGCGGAGCATCTTTTCGAGTTTGGCGTGTATGGCCGGGTCGTGGGCAAGCACGCGAAGAGCGGACTCGTCCTTGTTTCCATACAGGAACTCGATCATTCGGTATTGATAGGACTGGAAGCCGCTCGCCCGCCCCAGCACCTTGCGGAACTGGACATATTCGCTCGGAGTGAGGGTTTCGAGCACCGCCCATTGCTCAAAGAGCATCCGCTGGATCTGCTTGACCCGCGCGAGGATCTTGAAGCATGGCTCCAGCTCGTCTTGCTGGACATGGGCGAGCGCGGCCTTTAGCTCATGGATCGTGAGCTTCATCCATAGCTCGGAGGTCTGGTGCTGGATGATGAAAAGGAGCTCGTCGTGGTGCGGCGGGCTGGAGAGGAGGTCCTGGGCGTCGAGGATCTTGTCGAGGCGGAGATAGTCGCCGTAATCCATCTTCCCGGCGAAGTCGGTGTGGATCGTCTCCTCGAATGGGCGCGGTTGCATGGGATGACCATACCGGAGGGGGTGCGGAGATTGTCGGGCGAAAACCCGTAAACTGGCAGGTCTATGCACGACCGCACCTTCCTGCGCGCAAATCCCGATCTCGTCAAGAAGGGTCTTGCCAAAAAGAATATGGCCGGGCCGGTGGATGAGCTGCTGCGCTTGGACGAGGACCGGCGCGCCCTCCTAGGAGAATTGGAAGCCAAGAAAGCGGAGCAGAACCGGGTCAGCAAGTCGATCGGCGCGCTAATTGGCCAGGGCAAGCGTGAAGAGGCGGAAAAAGCCCAGGCCGAGACAAAGACCCTCAAAGAGGACATACAGCAGGGCGAAGAAAGGCAGCGCGAGATCGAAGCCGCCATCGAGAAGGCCGACCTCCAAATCCCGAACATCCCTCACGACTCCGTCCCCGAAGGCAGGGACGAGAACGACAACAAGCTCGTCCGCGAGTGGGGTGAGAAGCTGGTGCTCGCAGAACCCAAGCCGCATTGGGAGATCGCAGAGCAGCATGGCCTCCTCGACATCGCAAGAGGCGGCAAGATCAGCGGCAGCGGGTGGATGGTCTACACCGGCATGGGGGCAAGGCTCCAGCGCGCCCTCTTCAACTTCATGATTGACCACCAGACCCAGCGAAACGGCTACCAAGAGGTCTATCCCCCCGTCGTCGTCAACCGGGAGTCCATGATCGGCACCGGCCAGCTGCCCAAGTTCGAAGAGGACATGTACAAAATCGAGGGAGAGGACCTCTTCCTCATCCCCACCGCCGAAGTGCCCGTCACCAACCTCTTCCGCGACGAAATTCTCGACGCCTCTGAGCTAACAAAGAAGCTGGCGGCCTTCAGCTCGTGCTTCCGAAAAGAAGCAGGAGCCGCCGGCAAAGACACGCGCGGCCTTCTCCGCATGCACCAGTTCGAAAAGGTCGAGTGCGTCAAGATCTGCAAGCCCGAGGATAGCTACGACGAGCTCGAATCGCTCACGAGCGATGCCGAGTCCGTCCTCCAGGCGCTCGGGCTGCACTACCGCGTGATGGAGATGTGCACGGGCGAGCTGACCTTCTCAAACGCCAAGCAGTACGACCTCGAGCTGTGGTCCCCCGGGGTAGGCAAGTATCTGGAGATTTCTTCGTGTTCGAACTTCGAGGCGTTTCAAGCGCGGCGGGCAAACATCCGCTTCCGCCGAGCGCAGGGGGAAAAGCCGGAGTTTGCCCATACTTTGAACGGCTCTGGATTGGCCTGCCCGCGCCTTTTCGCCTCGATCCTGGAAACGTTCCAGCAGGAGGACGGCTCTGTGCTGCTGCCCGAGGTTCTCAGGACGTATGTGGGGACGGATCGGATTTCGCCGAGTTAGCCTGCCGCCTGGACCGATCTTGCTTGGCCTACGCGACGCGAGGCGAAGACTAGCCCCGTGTGGTGGTCGCCAGATCCTCATCGTCCGGGAAGGCAATGATATTCTCGGCTCAACGCCCAATCGGCGCGCCGGACTGAAACCACCAGGTCTCGCCAACGCGGTCGCCTTCCGTCGCTATCACCAACACAGCATGCTCATGCATCATCCGAGCTTAGCTCCTTTGTGGGCCATTTCGTTGACAAACCACCTGCAGCCAGCTGTCTTGCCATGAGCTTATGGTTTGAAGAATTCGTGACTGCGCGCGACGGTGAGGTGTCGCAAATCCCTACTCCTGATTGACCGGCTCGTTTGAGCTTGTAGGATAGGGAGTCGGATAGTCTAGCTCCGCTTGGAAAGACGCTATTCTCACGCCCTCGCCTCAACCAAATGCCACCAAGTCACGTATGCTGATGAAAGCCTTTGATAGACTTCATCCTCAATCTCGATAAGCACGTCGAATGGTTGCTCGTGAACTATCACGAGTGGACCTATGCGATCCTCGCCGCCATCGTTTTTGCCGAAAGCGCTTTTGTAATCTTCCCATTTCTGCCGGGCGACTCGCTGCTCTTCACAGCGGGATTCTTCTGCAGCGTTCGGCTCGCCGACGGCTCGATGCCGATGAACATCTGGCTTCTGGGGGCCATGCTCATCGCCGCCGCCATCCTCGGCAACGATATCAATTACCGAATGGGAAAGCGCTTCGGGCGTCAGTGGTTCAGCAAAGGGACGGGGCGGTTTTTCAACCAGTCGAACCTAACAAAGACGGAGGCGTTTTTCGAAAAGCACGGCGCGAAGGCGATCATCATGGCGCGGTTCGTGCCGTTCGTTCGGAGCTTTGCGCCGTTTTTTGCGGGAATGGCGGACATGGACCGGGCGAAATTCAACTATAACAGCGTGGTCGGCGCCATCATCTGGGTTGCCGGCTTTCTGGTGATCGGCTATTGGTTCGGCTCGATCCCGTGGGTCCGCGACAACCTGCACTGGGCGGTGCTGATCGTGATCGCGCTTACCCTAGTTCCCATCGCGGTGGAGGTTTGGCGGCACAAGAAGGCGGCCAAGCGAGAATCGGCTCGGCAAGAGACGGTCGACGAGGCGATCGACCGCGTACAGGCTGCTGTTGAGGACTGAGGACCCCTTTGAGACGGACTCCTGTTTTGTGTCACTTTGTGAATCTTGGTGCGCTTGTTGATCCTCCAATCTTGCGAGCTCCCTAGAAACAATAAGGACAAGAGGCAGCACGAAGCTCACAAAGAGCGCCGGGCAGAGTCTATTGGCGCTCAAGTTGCATAATGGAGTCTAAATACCATGGCAGCACGCTCAATTTGGAACGGCACGATCAGCTTCGGGATGGTCAGCATCCCTGTCCGGCTGACCACTGCGACTTCTGAGAAGGACATTTCCTTCCACATGATCCACGAGGAATGCGGCTCGCGGATCAAGCTCCTGCGCTGGTGCCCCAAGCACGAGCGGGCGGTCGAGCGGGACGAGATCGTCAAGGGATTCGAATACGCAAAGGGCCATCACGTGATCATGGACCCCTCCGATTTCGAGAAGCTCCCTCTCGGCACCAAGCACACGATCGAAGTGATGCAGTTCGTCGAGCAGGAAGAGATAGATCCGATCTATTACGACAAGACCTACTACCTCGAGCCCGAGGAAGCGGGAAAGAAGCCATACGCGCTCTTCATCAAGGCGCTGAAAAAGAAGGGTGTCACCGCCATCGCCCAGATCGCGATTCGGGAAAAGGAGAGCCTATGCGCGCTGCGGGTGATGGGCGGCCAGCTTGTGATGGAGACCCTCTTTTACCCGGACGAGATACGCGAGACCCCGGACGTCAAAACCGACATGGAAGTGGGCGATAAGGAGCTGAAGATGGCGGAATCGCTAATCGACATGCTCCATGAAAAATTCAACCCCGAGGCATACAAGGATCACTACCGCGAGGCACTGCAGGAAGTGATCGACGCCAAACTCGCGGGCGGCGAGGTTAAGGCTGTGCCGGAGGTCGAGGAGACCCAGGTGATAGACCTCATGGATGCCCTCCGAGCGAGCGTCGAGGCGGTTAAGAAGGAACAGAAGAAGGCGTAGGAAACCGGCATGCACGTAAACAAGCGCATCATATTCGACGATAAGCAGAAGCCTGTCGAGGTCGTGATTGCCTTTGACGAATGGCTGAAGATTGAGGAACTCCTTGAGAACGGCAGCAAACTCAAAGCGGCTTCAATGGCCGATCTGATGCGCTTTTCAGGAACGGTGAAGAGCTTCGGGGATGGGCTTGAGTATCAGCACCAAATTAGGAGCGAGTGGGACTGATCGTCATCCTGGATACCAATATCGTCATCTATCTGCTTGCCGGGCGCATCGCCGCCTTTCCAGAAGGGGAACCGAGAATCTCATAGTGACCGAAATCGAATTGCTCTCAAACAGCACTGCCCCGGCTTCGGAGGAGCAGCAGGTTCGAGAATTTCTCTCAGCAATTGCCGTTGTTGGACTTGATGAGACGGTAAAGAACGAGGCGATCAACCTACGAAAGGCGCATGGCTTGCGGCTTCCCGACGCCATCAATGCTGGAACAGCCAGAGCGCTGAATGCCGAGCTTTTGACGAACGATCTCAAGCTGCTGAACAACTCCGCGATCCGCACGAGACCAGTTACCTAATCTAGGTTGGCATGGCTGAACTCGAAGATTACGCCAAGAAGCGCGATTTCTCAAAGACAGAGGAGCCTGATCCCTTTGCTGAGCCGAATCGCCAAGGCTCGCTGCGCTTCGTCATCCAAAGGCACGCGGCGCGCAGGCTTCACTACGACCTTCGCCTCGAATGGGATGGGGCGCTCAAGTCGTGGGCCGTTCCAAAAGGTCCCAGCGCCAAATATGGCGAAAAGCGCATGGCCGTGCACGTCGAGGATCACCCGCTCGACTACGCGAGCTTCGAAGGCTCTATCCCGAAGGGCGAATACGGCGGAGGGGAGGTCATCGTTTGGGACGAGGGGACGTACTCGCCCGACGAGGACGGAAATCTCTACTTCGACGACCGCGCGAAAGCGGAAGCGGAGGTGCGCAAGGAATACGCAGCCGGCAAGATTTCTTTCACTTTGAAGGGGCACAAAATGAAAGGCTCCTGGGCGCTCATCCAGATGAAAAAGGGCAAGGATTGGCTCCTCATCAAACACCAGGACGAGCACACAACCGAGGGTGCCGACGACATCCTCAGCGACGAGCGCTCGGTCATCTCCGGCCGCACCATCGAAGATATTCGCGAAGGGCGCGAAGGAACCCCCGTCGAAAAGAAGCTCGACGAGACGGCGAAAGTCAAAGGTGCGCGGGAGATCGCGATGCCCTCCCGCCTGCGGCCGATGACGGCCGAGCAAACCGACAAACCCTTCAACAAGAAGGACTGGCTCTTCGAGGTCAAGTTCGACGGCATCCGCATCCTTGCCTATCTCGACCATGGCAAGGCCACACTGTGGTCGCGAGGGGACCGCGACGTCACGTCGCAGTTTCCGGCGCTCGCAACCGCCCTTGCCAAGGTCGATGTCGACACCGCGATCTTAGATGGCGAGGTTGTTGCATTCGACGCCCAGAAGCGACCCTCGTTCGAGGTCCTGCTCGGCCGATTCAACCTCCGCAATGAGCATGATCTCAGGAGAGCCGACAACACGACGCCCGTCACCTTCTGCGTCTTCGATGTCCTTTACAAAAACGGCTTCGACCTCCGAGCGGCTGTCCTTGACGACCGTCGCGAGGTCCTGGACTCCATCCCCTTGAGCGGAGCGCGGCTGCAGAAGGTGGACGCCTTTCCCGAAGACGGCGAAGCCCTTTACGCCGCCGCCATCAAGATGGGCCTGGAGGGCATCGTCGCCAAGAAGCGCAGCAGCAAATACGAGGCCGGCCAGCGCAGCCCGTCATGGCTCAAGATCAAGGGAACCACAACGGAGGACTTCTTCATTGCGGGCTACACCAAGGGCAGCGGCGGCAGGGAGGGCAGCATCGGCTCACTCGTCCTCGCTAAATTTGTGGATGGGACGCCAGTGTACGCGGGCCAAGCTGGCAGCGGCCTTACGGAGGCCTCGATCAAACAGGTCCTGGCCGCCCTCGAGCCGCACTACCGCGACTCGCCGCCGTTCAAGGAAAAGCCCATCCTCAAGGGCACGATCTCCCAATGGACTGACCCCGTCCTCGGCGTCGAGGTCAAGTACAACGCCCTCACCACCACCGGCATTCTCCGTGCGCCTGTCTTCATGCGACTGAGACCGGATATGGCTCCGGAACCCCCTCTCCCCGATGAACGGCGGGGAGAGGGGGCAGGGGGTGAGGGGTCCGACGCGTCCGACAATCCCGTCAAACAAAGGATGGCGTCCAATCCAAAATCCAAAATCCGAAATCCGAATCCCCCGGAGACCCCTCCCCCTGCCCCCTTCCCATCGGGAGATGGAGAGGGGGTTCTCGTTCAGCTCCAAGACCTCCCTGCCAAAGGCGGGCCTATCGAGGTCGAGGGCCACAGCATCAACATCTCCAATCCCGACAAGGTCCTCTGGCCCGAGAAGGGTCGCCACAAGCCCGTCACCAAGCGCGACCTGCTTCGTTACTGGGTCCAGGCATTCCCCTACGCCGCGCCGCACATGAAGGACCGGCCCCTCACCCTCAACCGCTTCCCCAACGGCATCGAGGCGGGCAGCTTCTACCAAAAGCATCAGGAGCACAAGCCCCCCGACTTTGTCGAAAGAACCCATATCTGGTCCGAGCACAACAAGAGGGCGGGCGACTACATTCTCGTCAACAACCTCCCAACCGTCCTCTGGCTCGCCCAGATCGCCGACCTGGAGATGCACACCTGGTACTCCCGAGTTGATCCAAACCCCGACGCCAAGGACAAAGGCCAAGACTTCTCAAGCAGCCAGGATGCGATAGACGCCAGCGTCCTCAACTACCCCGATTTCATGGTCGTGGACCTTGATCCATACATCTATTCAGGCGAGGAAGCCAAAGGGGCGGAGCCGGAATTCAATGAGAAAGCCTTCGACAAGACAGTCGAGATCGCCCTCGCAACAAAGGAGCTGCTCGACAAGCTCGGGCTTCCAGCCTATATCAAGACCAGTGGTAAAACTGGCCTCCACCTCTACATCCCGATCAGGCGCAATATGGAATACGATCAAACCCGCGCAATGGCCCAGACCCTCGGCGTCTTCCTCCTCAAGCAGCGCCCACAGGATGTGACCCTCGAATGGGCAACCCAGAAACGCACAGGCAAGATCTTCTGGGACCACAACCAAAACTCTCGCGGAAAAACCCTCGCCACCATCTATTCCCCCCGCCCCGTCCACGGCGCACCAGTCTCAATCCCAGTCACCTGGGACGAGCTGCCAAAGGTCCATCCTTGGGACTGGAACGTATGGACGGTGCCAGAGCGGTTAAGTGAGAGGGGCGATCTCTGGCGAGACATCCTTGACTCCAAGGTCGACATGGCCCCGATGCTTGGGATGTAATCCTAAACTCAAAGGAGGATTCGTTTTTCCGGCGGTCCTACCTAACGCAACCCGTGAGCCTATCTTGCAGTCCTAGCTTTCATGGGTCACATTATCTGGTGGATCATCGTCGGTGCGGTGGCAGGCATTCTTGCTAAGGCCATCATGCCCGGGGACAAGGCCGAGCCCAAGGGCTGCCTCATGACAATCCTGCTCGGCATAGGAGGTTCGGTGGCAACCGGGTTCCTGATGCGCGTCTTGCTTGGCTCTGATGGCACGGGCTGGCTGATTCCGTCCATCATTGGTGCGACTCTAGGAGCAATGCTGCTCATATTCCTCACCCGAAAGTTCTGGAAGCAGTAGCCGCCGGGTGAATCGTCCCGGCGATCCGACCTGCACGCGCCGGGAAAAACCACCCGGCGGCTACGGGAAGATGCCCCGCGTGATCGTGGCCTCGGCGACGCGCCGCACCCCGATGATGTAGGCCGCCGTACGCATGTCCGTCTTGTGCGCTTTCATCGTAGACTCCACCGCCGCGAACGAATGCCGCATGATCCGGGAGAGCTTGGTGTTCACCTCGTTCTCCTCCCAGAAGAAATTCTGCAGGTCCTGCACCCACTCGAAATAGCTCACGATCACGCCGCCCGCGTTGGCGAGCACGTCCGGCACCACGAGGATGCCCTTGTCGGACATGATGTTGTCGGCCTCGACAGTCGTTGGCCCGTTCGCGCCCTCCACGACGAGCTTTGCCTTGATTTTGTCAGCGTTGCCCTCGTGGATCTGGGCGGAGATCGCAGCCGGGATGAGCAGATCGCAGTCCAGCTCGAGCAGTTCTTCGTTGCTCACATACTCCGCATCCTTGAATTCCTGGATACCGCCTTCCCGGCCCGAGTACCTAGCGCAAAGCTCGGCGACCGGAAGGCCCTTCGGATTGTAAATGCCACCCCTGGCGTCGCTGATCGCAACCACCGTCGCCCCATGTTCCTCGACCAGCTTCGCAGCTACCGACCCGACGTTCCCGAAGCCTTGCACCGCGACCTTTAGCTTGCCAAGGTCCAAGCCCCGGCTCTTGGCCGCTTCCTCCGCGGCGACGATGACCCCCCTGCCAGTCGCTTCGACCCGACCCTCCGAGCCGCCAAGCTCAACCGGCTTTCCCGTCACGATCCCCGGCACCGTGTAGCCAACCTGCATCGAGATCGTGTCCATCACCCACGACATGACCTGCGCATTCGTGCCGATGTCGGGCGCGGGAATGTCGCTCCGCTCGCCTAGGATGATGTTGATCTCGGTGACGAAGCGCCTCGTGAGCTTCTCCAGCTCTCTCTTCGAAAGCTGCTTGGTATCGACCTTTACCCCGCCCTTTGCGCCGCCATACGGGATGTTGACCACCGCGCACTTCCAGGTCATCCACATCGCGAGCGCGGTTGTCTCGTCAAGGTCGACATCCGGATGGTAGCGGAGCCCGCCCTTTGTGGGGCCGCGGGAGGCGTTGTGCTGCACGCGGTAGCCCTGGAAAACCTCCACCTGCCCGTTGTCGAGCACGACGGGGAAGTTCACAATCAGGGCCCTCTTGGGCTGGGAGAGGACGGCGTGGAGGCCGGCGTCGAGGTCAAGGTATTTCGCGGCGACGGCAAGCTGCTGCCTTGCCATCTCGAGGACGTTGATGTGTTTGCTCATAGAAATCAAGTGTTTGAGTGCTAAGTATTGAGTGTTGAGAAGGGAAGCCTCTCTCTCAACACTTCACACTCCACACTCAACACTTCACCGGCGCGGTGGATCGGCCAGTCTCCGCAGGAGCGCATACATGGGCATCGCGAGGACGCCGTTGACCATCGCCGTACCTATTGTAGCCGCCAGAAAGCCTCCGATGCCCGACCGCAGCCCGATGAGCATCCACACGACCCCGGTCAGGATGCTGACCGCAAACGTCACGATCCCCACCGAGAGAGGCCGTATCTCGTAGCCCCCAACCTTCGACCACGAAGCGCAGAACCCACCGACCGCCCGGCTGGCCGCGTAGGCCGCAAGATTTGCACCGGCGAGTGCGCCATGTGCCAGGCCCGCGAGGAATCCGGCGATAGCTCCCCGGCTCCGATCCGCCAAGAGCGAGAGGCAGATCGCGCCGACGAGCAGAAAGTCGGGCTCTGCTCCCCAGATCGAAAGCCGCGCCGCAAATGCCTGCTGGATTGCCGCCAACAGAAACAGCGAAACAATCGTGACGGGCAGCCAGCGGCGGGGGGTGCTCATCGCAGAACGACTACCTCCCGCACGTTGCCGATTTGCACGAGCGGCAGGACGCGAGCGGTGCGCTTGCCAAATTCGGCATCGTTTTCCACCTCAAACACCTTGCCGACAGGAATGCCTCTGGGAAGTACGCCGAAGCCGGACGTGAGCACAAGATCTCCAGCCTGAACCGGGGCGCTCGTGTCCGGAATCTCCAGCAGCAGCTCGCTTGGCGAGAGACCACGCAAAAGCCCCGCCGCAGGAGGATTCCGGTCCACAATCGCGCCGATCTTCAATTGCGCGCTGCTCAGGAGCGTGACCTGGGAGTGGGAAGCCCCGACCGTGGAAACGATGCCAACCATCCCGTCCCCGGTCAGCACCGGCGAGCGTTTGGCGACGCCTTGATTGGCCCCCGCGCTGATCGTGATGCGGTCTTCTGACGGAAAGTATCCGATGATCTCCGCATAAATCTTCTGCCGGCCAGCAGCCGGTTCCAGGCCGATTGCCTGGCGCAGGCTTTCCACCTCTCGCTGGAGGCGCGCCACCGCATTGCCGTATGCCGCCGATGCGCGCGCCATCTGCTCCAGCCGACGGTTCTTTTCAACCAGCTCGCTGGCAGAAAGCACAGACCGCGTAAAGGTTCCAATCCCATCCACGGCGCCATTCAGAACGCCGGACACAGGATTGACGGCCGACTGGATCATGTTCGAGGCGAGGTCGATGCTGCCGCTCTTTCTTGCGCCGGCTTGAGCCGCTCCCAGGATCGCCGCAAGCACGCATAGAGCCAGCAGCACCAGCCAATCGCGCCGTGCATTGTCCATCCTAGAGCCTCGAAACCTTCTCGAGCGAGCGCCGCAGACGGGCATCGCCCTGAAGAGATTCGACAACCTTGCCCGTCCCGAGCACCACGCACCGCAAAGGGTCCCGTGCGATGAGGACCGGCATCTCGGTTTCCTTGGAGATGAGCTGGTCAATCCCGCGCACCAGCGCCCCGCCCCCAGCAAGGACGATCCCGTTGTTCATGACATCCGCGGCCAGCTCAGGAGGGGTGGATTCGAGCGTCAGCTTTACCGCCTCCACAATCGCCATGACGGTCTCCGAAAGCGCCATCCTCACCTCCTCGCTGCTGATCACGGTGCTTCGCGGCAGCCCCGTGACGAGGTCGCGGCCCTTGATCTCCACCGCGATCTCCTGGGAAAGGGGCGCGGCGCTTCCTATCTCGATCTTCACGAGCTCCGCCGTACGCTCGCCGATGAACAGATTGTAAGCCCGCCGCACGTAGGCCGATATTGCCTCGTCCATGGTATCGCCGCCTACCCGGATCGAGCGAGACACCACGATGCCACCCTTGGAGATAACCGCGACCTCCGAAGTCCCTCCGCCGATATCGACGACCATCAGGCCGATCGGCTCCTCCACCGGCAGGCCGGCCCCGATTGCCGCCGCCATCGGCTCCTCTATCACATAGGCTTGGGTGGCTCCCGCGCGGCGGGTCGCCTCGATCACCGCGCGCCGCTCCACCTCGGTCGCGCCGCTCGGAATGCCCACGACCACCGTCCGGCGGAGCACGAAACCACGCCCGACTTTCATCAGGAACGCTCTAAGCAGCCGCTCGGTTTGGTCGTAGTCGGCGATCACGCCATCTTTAAGCGGCCGGATCGCGACGATGCTGCCTGGCGTGCGTCCAATGAGCTTCTTGGCTTCTTCGCCGACCGCGTGGATCTCGCCCGTATCCTTTTCGATCGCGACCACCGTCGGCTCGCAGAGCACGATCCCTTCGCCCGCCACGTAGACGAGCGTATTGGCGGTTCCGAGATCAATGCCGATATCCCGCCCGAGCATGGCGGTTATCTTCTTCCAGAGCGGGGTGTGCCCGTTATTCCTCATCACCGAGAATCTCGCCGGTGGTGAGCCGTTTGGCCAGCGTTTCCTGCGAGATCGCGGAAAGGATGATTGCCGGGCCGGAGGTGAAGATGACCGCTTTGGTTCGCCGCCCCTGGGTCGCGTCTATCACATTCCCAGATTTGCGCAGCGTTTGAATCAGCCGACGCATGGGTGCGGATTCGCTGCTGACCATCGCGACGATCTTGTCGGTCATCACGAAGTTGTAGAAACCTACGTTGAGAACGGTGGGCGCAGGCATGATTTGACGCTTGGTAAGTCTGGCACAAAGAAACAGCCCCCTCGTCCATATAGGATCGAGAAGGGGCTGAATTTCGAAGCGTAAGTTCTAAGCGCCGCCAGCTCTTCCGACCTGGGGACCGCCCACTGAAGGTGCGCCGCCGCCACCGCCGCCGCGGGCTCCGCCGGGTCCGCCGCCCGCCGAGTTGCCTCCGGGAGCCTGGGCCGCGTTGGGAAGGCTGTTGGACATGACGACGTCGCCCGCGGGCAGGGTCGCCTTTGCCGTATCGAGCGGGGCCACCGCAACCTGCGCCGGGACCTGGGGCATGGTCGCCCAAAATACGGCCGCGACGATCAGCGCAAGCACGACCGCCACTATCGAGAAAATCATATCGTTCTGATTCTTCACTGGTTATTCCTCGTCCGAATTTAGACGTTACCCGAAAGCCGATAAGTTTCCCTCGTGTCCAAGGAGCCTGAAATTGGCTGGCTTTCGGTGACGCCCTAGCGCCCGATACCAATAGGAGTCTTGTCCTTGACGGGCGCCGGTGTAAGCCTTCATCCCCTTCCTCCACAGCAGCTTGGCCATTGCGTAGCAGAAGACGACCCACATCGCCTGAAACGCGAGGGTCTGGACGATGGCAGGGCCGCAGACGCCGATGAGGATCTCGGTGGGGAACCTCAGTGTCGGAAATGCCGCACGCCCGTAAACGCCATCGCAATCCCGCACTCGTTCGCCGCCGCGATCACGTCCGCGTCCTTCTTGCTCCCCCCAGGCTGCACGATCGCCGCGATTCCCGCCTCATGCGCCGTCAGCACGCTATCGGAAAAGGGGAAGAACGCATCGCTCGCGAGCACCGCCCCTCGCGACAAAGCCCCCGCCTGATGAAGCGCGAGCCGCACCGAGTGAACCCTGTTCATCTGTCCTGCCCCGACCCCAAGCAGACGCCGCTCATCGCCCACCACGATCGCATTCGACTTCACATGCTGGGCGATTGTCCATTGCAGCCTTAGAGCAGCCTCCTGAGCCCGGGTCGGCTTAACTTCGGTAACCACCCGCCATTCGAGCCCAGGATCTTTGTCCGTCTCTTGCACCAGCGCGCCTCCCCTGAGCGACCGGATCGCGATGCCCGCCCCAGAAGGCGGCACAGGCGCAACCAGGAGCCGCACGTCCTGGCCCCAGCCCGAGCGCTCTTTGAAAATCTCGAGCGCCGCATCCGAGATCGCGGTCCCGATCACCACCTCCAGAAAATTGCCCTTCTCCGTCATCGCGTTCGCCGCCGCTTCATCCACCTCGCCATTGAACGCCGCGATCCCTCCAAACGCCGAGATCGGATCGCTCTCCCGCGCAAGCGCATAGGCCTCCCCAAAAGAAGTGCCCACCGCCGCACCGCACGGATTCCCATGCTTGATGATCGCGCAAGAGCCAGCCGGCATATCGGAAACCAGCTCCCAGGCCCCCTCCGCGTCGAGCAGGTTGTTGTAGCTGAGCTCCTTGCCCCAGAGCTGTTCGGCCTGGGCGATCCCCGGCTGGCCGAGCGGGTCACGGTAGAGCGCCCCCGACTGGTGGGGGTTCTCACCATAGCGCAGGCTCAGCACCCTCCGAAGGCCCGTCGTCAGGGTCTCGCTGAACTCCGGCTCGCCCGATACCCGCGTGAGGTACCGGGAGATCATCGAGTCGTAATAGGCGGTATGCCGAAAAGCTTTTGCCGCCAGACGCAAGCGAAGCTCGCCCAGGCCATTCGAGCGCAGTAGGCTCAGGACCTCGCTGTAGTCCACCGGATCAACCACCACCGCCACATTCGCATGATTCTTCGCCGCTGCCCGAATCATCGCCGGCCCGCCGATATCTATGGATTCGATCGCCTCGTCCAGCGTGTGCTCGCCGGAGACCGTCTTCTCAAAGGCATAAAGATTTACGCACAGCAGCTCGATAGCCTCGATCCCCGCCTCCGCCATTTGCGCGCGGTGTGATTCGAGCCGGACGTCGCCAAGCAGCCCGCCATGGATCAGCGGATGCAGCGTCTTCACCCGCCCATCGAGCATCTCAGGAAAGCCGGTCACCGCCGAGACGTCCGCAACCTCCAGTCCCGCATCCCGAAGGGCTTTCGCGGTGCCTCCGGTGCTCACGAGATCAAAGCCCAGGTCTGCGAGGCCCTTGGCAAACTCAACGACGCCCGTCTTATCGGTGACGGAAAGGAGCGCTCGCGGCACTAGCCTCCGCCCGTATTCGTCGGCACAATGCCCGTGGTCGAGGTCGTGTCGCCGCCCGTCGTGGGATCGGGCGCCGGGGGCGGGTCCTGAAGCACCACTTTCGCCACCTTCTGTACGGGCCTGCCCTTCGCGTCCCATCCTCGGATGGTGATCGTAGTGGTCGCGCCCAGGCTCACGTCCTTGAGCGAGCCGGTCGCCGCGACGTCCTGCTTCTGGTCCCCGATCTGAATCTCCTGACGAACGGTATTGACGAGCTGCCAGGAGATGGTCACGGCGCCCCCGTCGAGCGGCAGGGTCTTTGGCGAGATCTCAAATGATGCGACGTTTGGCAGGGTCGGATCAATCACCGTGATCGTCCGCTTCTTCTCGACGAACTTGCCGTCCTTGTTCTCGACCCGCAGCGTGTAGGTGATCGGTCCGAGGCGCTGGGCGACCAGCTCATGCTCCTTGCCGTTCAGGTCGAGCTCGGCGCCGGTCGGCTCCAGCTTGATCTTGGTGGCGCCCGTAACTTCGTAATTGATAACGAAAGCGTCCCCCTTGTTTACCGTCATCGGCTCGATCGTAAAGGACTTGATCACAGGCTGCGGAGACGGCAGGGGCACGGTGGCAGTGACGAAGCGGGTCTCGCGGTCCACGGTCGCAGTGGTTTCGCTCTGGGCCTGCAGCTCGAAGGTGTAGCGGCCCGGAAGGCTCGCACGATATCGGTAGGAAGAGTCGGGCTCGAAGTCCTGGGGAATATCGGTGCTCGTCACCGCGCCTTCAGGGGGCGAGATCGTCACCTTGAGCCGGACCTTCTGTGCGTTCGAGGTCTCCCATTTCAAGACGACCTCCTCGCCCTGCAGCACCTCGCCCGGCTCGATGGAGAACCGGTCAACCGTCGCGGGCTTGGGCAGCATGTAAATCCAAAGGCCAAGGATCAACACTACGAACGCGATGCCCAGGATGCTTGCCGGCGAGAGCAGCGGCTTCTGTTCGAGCTGGGCTTGGCTGGTGGTCACGATGGATGGCTGCTCGATGCTCCGGGCGCTGATCGAAAACATATACAGCCGGCTGCTCGAGAATGTGCGGCGCGACGTCGGGTCCACATACACTTCGATCGTTCGCTGCTGGCCGGGCGCGACCGTGACCTGCTCTTGCTCGAATTCGAAGACCAGCGCCTCGTCGGGGTCGTTGCCGTAGAGCTGCAGAGTGTGCTCCGTATTGCCCAGGTTCATGACCGTCGCATGGAACTCGTTCTGGCTCCTCCACGGAGAGACCGACCCGCGCTTCGGATTCAGCTCGAGGCTGAGATGGTGGAAGGGCTTGATCTCAAGGACGCCCTGCACCGTCCGTGCCTCGCCCGATTCCATGGCCCGTATCCGCACCACGAAGGGGTAATTGCCGGCCAGGCTCTCGCTCGCCCGCGGAGGCTTGAAAAAGATTTTCTCGGACGCCGTCTCGCCGGGGTTTACGGGGAAGACAGGCACCGGCACCGCCGTCCATTCCGGGTCCAGGCCCTCGATTTGAATCTCGAAGCGCTCCGCAGCCTCATGTTTATTCGCGACCTCGATCGCGATCGGCACGGTGGCCCCCGCCTCGACTGAAACCAGGTCCGACTCGATTCGGGCTGAGAAGCTCACTATGGGAAGTTTAGCAGACGGCATCGTTCGCCTAAAATACGGATGTGATCACGGCGCTCGCTGCATCCGCGACTCTCTTATTGACGATTCAAATCGGCAAGTCGGACATCACGCCTTCCGAATCTTTGCCCATGGGAGGATACACCGAGCGAGGAGCCAAGGGTTTCGAGCCCGGCGGCGACAGGCTCTATTCACGGGCAATCGTGCTGCGCCAAGGCAGGACGAGGATTGCCGTTGTAAGCGTCGAGATGCTGACCGTCCCCGAGAGCCTGGTCCGCGAGGTCCGGGCCAGGCTTCCCAAGGATGTAAAGCTCTTCCTTACCGCGACCCACACCCACAGCGCACCCGATAGCCAAATGCTCAACGAGCGGATGACGATGAACGTGCCGGGCATCGCCAATTTCCGTCCGCGCTGGCTGGATTGGTATGCCGAAAGGATCGCCGGTTCAGTCTTGGCAGCTTTGGGCTCGAAGGTCCGCCCGATCCAGAGCCTCCTGATCAAACGGCTGCATCTCCCGCTGAACCGGGGCCGGAGAGAGGGCGCCATGCCCGACCAGACCGCGACCGCGATCGTCGCCGGAACCAAGCCGCTTTGGTTTCACTATGCGGCGCATGCCATTTTCAAAGATTCCGACAATCTAAAGCTCAGCGGCGACTGGCCCGGCGCTATGTCGGGAGCGGGCTATTCGGTGCTGACCGGGGCGATCGGAGACGCATCGCCGGTGGCGGATGGGGCGAACGCGGCCGCCCGGATCGCGACTTTCAAGCTAAAAGCGCTGGAAGCGATCGCCCAAACCGGGAGGGACGCGCTCCGTCGCGTCCAAAAATCCCTTCCCAGGAGGGACGCGCTCCGTCGCGTCCGACAATCCCTTCCCAGGAGGGACGCGCTCCTTCGCGTCCGAAAATCCCTTCCCAGGAGGGACGCGCTCCGTCGCGTCCAAAAATCGGACGCCACGATGCTCGGACCGGACGGAGCCGGTCCCTCCCATATGGACGACACGATGCTCGGACCGGACGGAGCCGGTCCCTCCAATGCCGGTTCCTCCAATGCCGGTCCCTCCAATGCCGTTCCCTTCCAGATGGCGTGGGCTTCTGTTCCGATCGAGCTTGCTCCCACGAGCGCGCATCCCGACTTTGCGAGGCGCAACGGCAT
Source organism: Fimbriimonadaceae bacterium (assembly GCA_049276675.1). Taxonomy (GTDB): domain Bacteria; phylum Armatimonadota; class Fimbriimonadia; order Fimbriimonadales; family Fimbriimonadaceae; genus DATLGQ01. The sequence goes on along the minus strand of JBASWW010000038.1, from coordinate 510 downwards.
CCCGCCGGCTCTCGCCCAGGACCTCGTGAGCAGGTTTGCGCCGCGAGAGGCGAGGATATCAGCATTGCGGATTGGCTCCCTGGCGGTGGTTGGCATCCCCGGCGAGCCGACGTCGGTCTTGGGGAGGCAGATCGTGGCGGAGGGGCGGCGGCTGGGGTTCTATCCCGTGCTCGTCGTGAGCCACGTGAACGGCTGGATGGGCTATATTCTCGATCCCGAAGATTATGATCGGGGCGGCTATGAAGCGACGCTGTCGTTCTACGGCCGGGAGCAAGGCAGTAAGGTCCTGGACGCTGCGAAGCTGGCGTTCGGGGATCTGCGCAGCAGCGCTCGCGCTTTCGATCATCACAACATGTGCGTGTATGGGGAGTGATTTGTGATTTGATTTGGCTTTCGCGAAGAAATGTAGTACAGTACATGTGCCTGGAAAGCGCCGAGGCGAGATGAGGGTTTTCGCATATCTGTTGACGGGGATATTGGTCTATGGCTCAGCGGGCCACGGGATCAACG
>JBASWW010000037.1:0-86973 GCA_049276675.1 Fimbriimonadaceae bacterium | reverse complement strand
CTTTTGAACCGGGCACGATACCCTAAAGCGGTAACAAGTTCCCGCACTCTATATGGACGCCGAACATCTACCGAAACGCCTTCTGCATGTATGCCATAAGCTCCATCAGCCAAGCAATCCCCACGTGCACGATGATTCCGCCATAGATCGAGCGCGTCTCATAAGCCACCACCCCCAAAACGATGCCGCCGAAGAACGAGCTGATCGCCTCCCCCATCGGCTTCTCAAAGTGGATGAATACATAAAACGCGGCCATCGGCAGGATCGCCGAGCGCCCGATCAGCTTCGCAAAAGCGAGCACGAGAAAACCGCGGAAGAAAAACTCTATGAACACAAAGTCCAGCCCGTACATGAGCTCGAACAGCCCATAGACCGGCCACGGAAGCCCCTCCTTTGGGTTTGCTCCGATGATGGATTCGGCCCGCGGATACACCGAAAGGAAATCGGGTTGGAACGAGGCGATCGTCACCAGAGGAAACATCAGCGCCAGCAGGAGCCAATATGGACGCAGCTCGATGCCCTTCCCGCTCCAGCCGTAAAAGGGCTCGCCAGGCTCACGGGTCGCCCGCCAGTAAAGCGCGATCGGAACCCCGGCCGCAATCCAGTTCAGCAGCAAATTCACGACCCGACGCCAGTGCCGCTCCGCCTCGCCAAGCCCGATCACGCTCGACCAGTCCACCTCCCGCATGCCAAACATCAGAGCGGCCAAGATGGCGAGCAGCCACAGTCGCCCCTCGCCTCCAAGCCCCCCCTCCTTCCGAAAAGCCCGCTGGAGGAGGATCGCCAGAGCAAACGGAACGAAGTAAAAGAGCACATACTTGGGCAGGATCGCGGGGCCGACGGCGACGTAGCGGGTCTCGAACCGCGTGCCGAAATTGATCGCGATCGCACCGGCAAGGAACGCACATAGCAGCAGAAACGCGCCGGGGCTGACGGTGGTCCGGTAGAACTCGCCGACATACCCCACGATCTTCTTCACGATTGCACCAGATGACTATTCTGGCCCCGTCATCTATGAGTGGCGAGATCGGGAGCTTAAGTCGGCTGCTTTGGTGATCCTGGCTCGGTGGCGAGTTACAAGGTGTACGTTATGGTGGCCACGGGGAACGAGAAGGGCTGCAACTCGGTGCGCATCGACCGGCCTTTGCCTCCTGCTAGGCGGCGGCTTCGTCGAAATCCAGCGGCGATGCGAGGGGGTGGCCGGTGTCGTATTCCGGATGCTCGGACCGCTGGCCCACCGGCATCGAGGCCGACTCGTACGGCGGCTCATAATCGATTTCGATCCCTTTGAGGGCGTTCTTGGCGGGGCGCAGATGGTAGCCCTGCGTGGTCACGACCGTCGGCTCCAAGACGATCTGGGCGGCGAGGTTCTGGTTGTGTTTTCGGCGGCGGCGTCTCTTGATCGGGCGCTCCGATTCCGTGTCTTTAATTTGATCCATTGGACTCTCCCCAAGGCTTGAGCCCGTCGCGGCAAGCAACGGCCTTCTGTTATGGCGAATGGCGCACGGGGAAGGTTCGGGGTTAAGGGGTTCGATTTTGGCAAATGGGATTGGCGCTGGGGCATCCGCTATCGAACTATTGCTTGGCAAGTGGCATAACGCGCCTGACGCTGCCGTCAGCAAAAGCGATCGCATTGCCGCCGTCGTGCCTTGCCGGGTTGGGGAGGCTCGCCACCGGGTCGGATGCGTTGCGCGCCAGGCTGATCGACTCGTACACTATCGGCACCGAACCGGGGCCGACAAGGGTATTGATATCCTTCCTATCAAGGCGGCTATTGAACGCATATCCGTAGCCCTCGCGAAAGACGACGGGACATCTGAAGCCGGTCTCGAATCCACTTTCGACCAGCTTTTCGGCAGCGCTCATCCAGGCGTCGCGGTGGGGCAGCCTCCCATGGTCCTCCTGATACATGAGAAGGGCGCTCGCCAGTTGCTTAACGTTGCTCAAACACGTCGCTCGCTTTGCCGACTCTTTGGAATGACCTCCGGGGACTGCAAACAGCAAGAGCCACACGCCCAAGAGCAAGGCAAAAAAAGCAACGCACCCGATGACCTGCCCTGCCTTGCGCATGCCTTATCGTACGCCATTTCGCACTGTCGTACAATGCGGTCATGCAAGCCAAGGATTTCGGGTATCTCGCGTGCCGCTTCCTCGCTATTCTCTTCTTCGCCCTGGGGGTTTTCCAGCTTCAAATGGGGCTTTCGGTTCAGGCGTCGTTGGGATCCATGGACGATGGGACGAGGCGTACAATTGAGCGCCAGTTTCCGGCAGTCTGGATTAACTATGGAACGGGGGCGATCTACTTCGCAGGCACCTTGTTTCTCTGGTATGGCGCAGGCTGGCTGAGCGGCCTCTTCGTCCGCGATTCGTCCGCGCAAATGCCAAGGGTGAAGTCCAATGCCGTACTCTCGACGGGGCTCGGATTGATCGGAGTCTACTTCCTGATCCGTGAGCTTCCTAACGCTATGGACCAGATTGCGCTGCTCTTCCGCACCGACGACGCGCTCCCGATGCTCCTGCCGCAAAAGGTCGCTTTCTGGTCGCCCCTTATCATCATCGCGATCAGCGCCATCCTGGTTTTTAGGCACCTCATTTGGCAGCGGTTGTTCGATTCCTCATTTAGAGAGTTGGAACAGGGCGAACGCGACGTCTCGCCTGGGCCGAACGATGCCGGGTAGCCTCCATGAGTGAGCCGGCTGCGCGGGATGCTCATGAGTCGGAACCTGGCGGGCAGGATTGTGTTCACCGGCATGTACAACCGGCTGACCTCGATGGACGTCCGTGCCCGGCAAATCGCGGAGCCGCTGGACGCCGTCTACGTTCGCGGAAGATATCTTGATCCGAGCCGGGCCTGGGCCGCAAGATGCGTGATCTGGGTCGCGGTGGCGGACATCGAGCGAGTGCGGGCTATCGGCAAGAAGACCAGGCAGATCTTCGACGTAATCAATCCCTCTGTCGAAAAGGGCGCCCCCTATTTCGATCTCCTGGATGAATTCGACACCCTCATTTTCAACACGCGGAGCACTCTGAACCATCTGCGGCCGAGGTCATCCGGCGAATGGCGATCGGCGGTGATCCCCCATCATCATTGCAACCACTGGGGATTCGAGCTGCCTGAGGAGCGACTATCGAGGCCGAGGGTGGCCGGGTACGTGGGCGAGGCGGGGCATCTCCATGACGCGGACCGGATCGCGAGCGCCGTTCGGGGTCTTGGATTGGAGTTTCTGATGGCGGATTCGCACGATCTGGCCGCCTACAAGAGGATCGACATCGGGCTGGCGTGGACGCGGCCCGAACCCCTGCGCGACGACACGCGAAGCAACATCAAGCTGACGAACTTCTGCTCGTTCGGCATTCCGAGCGTGGTTTGCGATTACGAGAGCTACCGGGACGTGGATTCGGCGCTAGGCGGCGGGGCTTGCCGGATTGCTGCGACATTCGAGGATTTTCTTGGCGGCTTGGAGGAGATTGTGCGAGACGAAGAGCTGCGGCGGACTATGCATATGCGGTCTTTGCCGGCGAGGGATATCTACTCTGTGGAGGCGATCGCGAAGGAATACTTGAATCTGGTGGAGGCCATTGAAGGCTCTTGATATTGATGCGCTGTGGGACTTCCAGGACCTGGAGGGCTCGGAGGCGCGTTTTCGGGCGGCGCTCACCCCCAACCCCCTTTCCCATTGCGAGCTGCTCACCCAGATTGCCCGCACTCTGGGGCTTCGCAAGCGCTTCGATGAGGCGCATTCGCTGCTCGACGAGGCTGAGGCGCTGGGATGCTCTGAGCCCCGCTGCTTGATCAGGATCGCCCTGGAGCGCGGGCGGGTTTTCAACAGCTCGGGCGGCAGGGAGCACGCCCGGCCGCACTTTCTAAGAGCCTGGGAGCTTGCGCTGGAGTCCGGCGAGGAGGACCTGGAGGTGGACGCGGCGCACATGATGGCCATTGTGGGCACACCTGAGGAGTCGGTCGAATGGAATGAGAAGGCGCTCACGACCGCCCGTCGCTCCCAGAATCCCAAAGCGCGGAAGTGGCTCGGCTCGCTGCTCAACAACCTCGCTTGGACGTATCACGATGCGGGCGAATTCGAGAAGGCGCTGGAGCTTTTCATTCAGGCGATGCGCTTTCGAATGGAGCAAGGCAAGGAGCCGGAACTGGGGATTGCGCGCTGGTCGGTGGGGAAGTGCCTACGCTCGCTGGGGAGGCTGGACGAGGCCCTTTCCGTGCAGCTCGAACTCGCCACGGATCATGCGCGAGCGGGGACGGATGACGGATACGTCCACGAGGAGTTAGCCGAGATTCTGCTTGCGCAAGGCAATGCGGGCGAAGCCGGGCCGCACTTTGCCCGCGCCCACGAGCAATTGTCGCAGGATGAAGGATTCGCGCAAAAAGAGCCCGACCGACTGGCGCGCATGCTTTCGCTCAGCAAATAGGGGAGGCGAACTGCTGGAAGCTGTGAGCCCGCACAGCGCGACGCCTGCCCCGCTCACAGCCTGCGGCAGTTTGCGCCCTACGCTCTTCGCGGGTGCCGCCGAAGTTCATGTCAAGCCGCAAAGCTGCAAAGATTCGCAAAGAACACAAAGCACCTAAGGAACCCCTTTCACTAGTTTCGCCAGTGAAGCGTTTCGCTGGTTTTCGTCCGAATTCCGGGCGGACCTCGGCGTTTGGGCACGCAGTCTTCGGGCACTCGTCGCTGCTCAATGCCGGGTGCAAGAGAACTCGAAAGGGTCCGTCTACCGATCCCAGAACACCCCTAGCTGCGACTCCTCTATCCGGAATCCCTTATCCATCCAGTTTACGGTGCGCGAGCCGTTTTTGGCCCAGGTGGCAAGAGCCGGGTACGTGTCCGTGCCTCCAAGGTCAAGGAATACCCCGAGACATAGCGCTTTGGAGCGAAGGCTGCCCTTGGTCGCCTCCGCCCCGCTGCCGAGGGTTAAGCCGCTCGATTCGTAGCTATCGTCTCCGCCCATATCGACAAAGACCCCGACGCCGTTTGCGTTGCCCGCACCCAGGCTCAGGTTCGGAGCCTTGTAGGCATCCTTCCCCGCGCCATCAACCAGATAGCCAACCGAGAAATCGTGGCCCGCTCCTTGTGCCATGTTCATCCCCGCGCTGTATTTGTCGTCGCCGGCCAGGTCTTCCAGATAGCCGATCGCGAAGTGGGCGGAAGCACCCTGGACGTACCACTGACCCATATACGAATCGTAGCCGTCGCTATCCCAAAGCATCCCCACGCCTTCCCAGTACCCGACCCCCTGGCCAAAGACGCCACACGAATACTCATCATTTCCTTTCTCGTCGAAAAGGATGCCGACCCCGCCGGCCAGGCTGTGCCCGTCCGAATAGTCCGCCCTTCTGCCATTCCCCGCGCCCTGGCCCATGGTCGTGTTGTGCTGCGCGCTCTGCGCGGAGGGAAAGTCGATCACCGAGTCGTTGGCTAGGTATTTGTCGTCGCCTGCCCGGTCCGCCAGCATTCCGAAGCCCATGGTTTGGCCCACACCCTGTACCTGGGAGAACCCCATGTAGGAGTCCTTGCCCGAAACGTCTTCAAGGATGCCGATACCGAACGAGCCGTAGCCCTGGCTGTCGGCGTATCCGTCGTACGTGTCGTCCCCTGCATTGTCCTGAATGACGGCAACTCCGAACCTGCCACTTGCAAGCGCCGGACGGTGGCTGCGATAGAGATCGTTTCCGGCGACGTCGATGAGGACCGCATAGCCAAAAAGCGCGCCTCCAGGCCCTGGCTTTCCATTGCCTTTCCTTTGGGAGAATCTGGCAACGGCCGTGTCCTTCAAGGCGGCGTCGCTGAGGTATTTATCCTGTCCGGCAGAGTCGATCAAGACGCTCACCCAGTTGCCAGGGTTAGCGTTCGATGGCGCGTTGATATAGGTGTCGTCGCCTCCGGTATCGATCAAGAGCAAGGTCGGCCGCTCCGGGTGGGAGTCGTTCGTTCCCCCCGTGAGGATGATTTGACCCCAAGGCGTGTCCACTTCGAAGTTGTACTTCTCATCAGGGGCCACTGATCCGAGCATTGTCCGGGCAGTTTCGGCAGCTCTCACAATGTCGTGTCCGCCCGCGAAGAGGTAGCTCAGGTCGGCATTTCTCGCGGCGTTGAGGAATGTATCGAATTTCGAACCCGTGGGATCCTCACCAAGGGATGTGTTCGCGTCGTATAAGCCGCCCACGTTGCCCATCCTGATGAAGGCAAGGCGCCGCATCTCCAGAACCCGCCTCGCCACTCCGAGGATCAGTGCGGCCGCGCGCTGGGTTTCGCTAGGCACGTTTGTCAATGCGGGTATCGGCCCCTTGAATGTGCCGGCCAGCTTCATCGCCTCCAAGATCGTCTTGAGCGACCCGGGCTTGAGCGCGGCATCCTCTTCGGCTTGATTTGGATTGCCCAGGAGCGTTCTCCGGGTCCCAACCCCTAGGGTTCGCCCTCCCAGCATCACAAGCGAGCTTGGCGTGCCTGCAGCCGTTGCCGCCTCCGCACGAAGCGTCTGGACGAAGAACGGAACGCGCCAGGGATTCTCGCTAAAGGACCGATATAGCGGGGTCGTAAATTCTCCCGATCTGAAGAATCGGAGCAGGTTCTCGTCAAATCGGGCGGATCGTGTGGTAAGACCGGCTGTGCCTAGCGCGGTCTCGAAGTTCTCATCCATGTTTGCGGCCTGCCCCAGAAGGGCGGGCATCATCACGGCGCAAATCAAATTATTCATCGGTTGTCTCCTTTGGCTCGCTGGCTGTCTTTCTTCGGGCCAGGAGCCTGCGGTCGCACAGGCCCCTCCTCCGATTCTATTTGATCAATGGAGCAAGGTCTCCGAGTCTGAAGACGCCATCGAATACATCCTGAGTTTCCCGAGTGCGTTCCGCAGTGCTTTCCCCGAGAATGACACGGTTTCGCTTCGAATTATCATGCCTGCGGCCGTGCAGGGACCGGTTCCCAGCGTAGTATTGCTCCATTACTTGGGAGCGAGCGACCTCAAAATCGAGCGCAGCATCGCCGGCCACCTCGCCCAAAATGGCATTGCATCGGTGATCATGGCTCTGCCCTATCATCTGGGCAGGACCCCGCCCGGCCGGGCATCCGGGGAGCTTGCCATACAGGCCGATCCCAAGAAGCTGATCGCAACGATGACCCAATCGGTTTGGGACGTACGACGTACCCTCGACTGGATTCAAACGCGGCCCGAGTTGGACGTCAACCGAATCGGCATTGGGGGAACCAGTCTTGGTGCAATGGTGGCCACCCTATCCTATGCGCTGGACCCGCGCATCCAGCTTGCGTCGTTCATGCTCGCCGGAGCCGACCTCGCGCATATTCTGTGGAATAGTTCGCGCGTAGTGACCCAGCGTGACACGCTCCGGAGCTTGGGCTACACGGAATCGCGCCTGAGAGAAGCGCTCAAAGAGATCGAGCCCCTCGAATACCTGGGGAAGCGCAGTCCGGGCAAAACCTTCGTGGTGGGAGCCAGATATGACACGGTCATACCTCCCGTCGATACCCACAAGCTGATCGTCGGCTTGGGCTCCCCGAAAGTTCTTTGGCTCGACACCGGACACTATGGCGGCGCATTTGTCCAGGGCAAGCTGCTTCGCTCGGTTGCCAGCTTCTTCATCGAGGAGTTTGCCGGCAGAAGCTATATTCCTCCGAGGAGAATCTATGCGCCGACGATCCGAGTGGGGATCGACGCGAACACAGTTACCGGGCTGCAGGTTGGTGTCGGCCTAGACCTGCTGCGTTTTGACTCCACCGGCAGCGCGTTTGGGAGTCTGATATTTACTCCAAGGGGAGCCCAGGTCTTTCTCGGCAAGCGAATCGACCGCGGCTTCGCGCTCGGCCTTACGTTCACCTCTCGCGGACTCAGCCCCGGCGCCTTCTGGAGCGCCGTTTTGTGACGATCCGCACCCTCTCCGGTCCTTCTGAGAACATGCTGCGAACCTACGTGGCGCTGGGCCGTCATGCTCCCTCTTCGAGGCTGCTGGACGATCCGGAATTCGTGGCATGTACGGGTGAGCTCGATCACGCGATCTGCAATTTTGCCACCCGGCTGCGGCTCGGCCCCGACGGTGGGACCAGGCTGGCACGAATTGCGGCAGGGCGCAAGGTGTTTAACGTCTATTCGATGCCAGAGGATGCGGTCTCAGAGACTAAAGCGAGGCTGCACGAGGTTGGCTTCAGGCGAGCCTATTCTCTTGTGCAAATGACTTCCACGGATCGCCCGTCTGCGCCAATCCCAGAATTGGAGAGCGCTGTGGACGGGAACATGAGGCGGGAGATAGCCGCCTTCATGGTGAGCCAGTTCTTCCGCACGATGAGTCCTGGAGTGCGGGATGCGGTGGCCTCGGCGACGGCTTCGGCAGTGCGGCTGCAGTTGTTCGGGCTTTTTGAGCGTAATGAACTGGTGGGTGCGGCGATGGCTTATCGCGCTGGCTCATGCATGGGACTCTATAATCTGTGCGTATCTCCGGAGCGGCAGAACTGCGGGTATGGGACGTCGATAGTTCACGCAATTCAAGCTAAGTCGGCCGATTTTGGACTCCCCACGACCTTGCAGTGCGATGCCCGCCTGGAACGGTGGTATCAGCGCCTCGGATTCCGGTCAAATGGAACCGTAGAGGTAATGTGTTTGTCAAAGCGGGCGAATGACGCTATAATAAAGTGAGATTGCATTCTGTGCAGCGACCTATAAAAGCCTTCACATTAGTCGAGCTTCTGGTGGTTCTTGCCATTGTCTTGATCCTGGCAGGACTGCTTTTTCCTGTGTTCTCGTCTGCCAAGGCATCGGCGCGGCGAGCGACCTGCATCAGCCAGTTTCGACAAGCTGCTCTCGCGACTTCGCTCTATACCGGGGACTATGAAGACAAAATGGTCTTGGTCAGCTATCAGCCAGGTTCGCCCAACAGCTTGACCGATCGCACGTGGGTTCAGCTGATTCTTCCCTACCTACGCAATTTCAGCATCTTCCGGTGCCCATCCGACTTCGGAAAGCGCCCCTCGCAGGACGCCACCTTCGACCAAGACCTCGTTCCCGGCGACACGGACTCGCGCTACTATACGGCCTCCAAACGGTCCAATTTAGGCTACAACTACCTCTATCTCGCCCCTGCATACATGGATCGCAACGAGCGCTGGTGGACCGTCTCGCGAGGCATGAATGAAGTTGCAAGCCCAAGCAAGACCATCCTGTTTGTGGACAGCGTGTGGGATGTGACTCCAAACGGAGTGCCTTTCGGGGGAGGAAGTTGGCTCGTGCTCCCGCCCTGCCGCTACGCAAACAAGGACGACCAGCAGATCGACACCTTCGGCGTGGACAATTCGCAGCGCCTCATGACCCGAAACAATGCAAACGGATGGCACACGGGCCGGCGATCTGCGAACTCGTTTGGGTTCGCCTGGCCGTGGCATGAGGGACGGATGACCGTAATTAGGCTCGACGGACATGCCAGTTCGGTCACGCCCGCACAGCTTGCAGGGGGATGCGATCTCAAATCGCAATGGGCGGGCTCGATCCGAGATCGTGAACTCTACGACTGGGATTTGGATTAGACGGCCAGAATAGACCATGCGCGCATGGTGCGCCGGATACCTTCTTATTTTTACGGCCCTCGCGCCGCCCTGTTCTGGCCAGTCGTCGGAAGCCCAGGTCCTGGAAACCTATCGGCGGCTCTTTGCCCGCGTCGATCAGGGCCGCATCGAAGCAACTTATCGAACGATCGCGGCGAACGGCTCGCGACTTGCCGGCTCCGTCGGTGAGCGCAGGACCCTGGAATTCGCCGAGCGGGAATTTCGGCGGCTCGGCCTCAAGAACATCCGGCGCGAATACTTCGATGTCAGCATTCCCGATCCCGATGCAACAGGCACCTTGACGATCGGGAGCCGATCCATCGAACTCCTTCCGCTCTGGCCCAATCTCGTTAGAACTTCGACCGCAGCGGTCAAGGGCCGGCTCATTTACGGAGCCGACGGCTCATTAAAGGCTCTCAAGGGAAAGGACATTCAAGGCTCCATAGTTCTGCTCGAATTCAATTCGCTTTCGAACTGGCGAAACGCGGCAAAGCTCGGCGCGGCAGCGATCCTATTCGTCGAGCCGGATGAAACCTCGCGCGGAGAGGCTGAGCAAAAGTTTGCCGCGGTGCCTCTGAGCATTCCCCGATTCTATCTTTCACGAAGCCAAGCAGGAGAAGCATTGGAAGCGGCACGCCGAGAGCAGAGCGCCGAATTGCGATGCAGACAGGACTGGATTCGACGCCGAACCTACAATCTGCTGGGCGAACTGCCGGGTAGCGATCCATCCGCCGGTGCTGAGCCGGTCGCTATTTTTGGCTATGTGGACGCGATGAGCGTGGTGCCTGGCATTGCCCCAGGAGCGGAGTCCAGTGGATCTCTGGCAACGCTGCTCGAAACTGTCGCCATCTTCGCACAGACGCCACATCGCCGACCCATCACCTTCGTCGCCACTAGCGCCCACTACCTCGCGCTGCAGGGAACCCGCGAATATGTCGATCGCCGCATGAGGGCCAAGACGCCCCTCTTCCTTGGAATAACTCTGGACATCGACAGCGGCAATTCGGGCCTTGCAGCGTACGGGCGAGGCTGGTTTTACGAATATCGAGATGAATCACAGCAGCCCTTGCAACCCCTCGCGCGCGTGCTCAGGCAACATGCCGACCGGGTCGCACGCGCGGCCGGATCGGAATCGGGGAGACATATCCTCATCGACGCCCTTAACCAGTCCGACAACCGCACTTGGAAGAACAATATGCCCGCCAAGTTCGCGCTGGACTGCGAACCTCTGGTCCAGGCCGGATACCGCGCGATCTCCTTTGTGACCACGGAGTCGGCAAGAGAGCTAACCGATACGCCATTCGACACCATCGATAAGGTGAATTTTGCGAATGTGAAGCGGCAGGTGCAGACGATCGCCGCCATGCTTCACCACCTCTTGAATGACCAGACCGGCTCCGCAAGTTCTTCTCCCTTCAAGGTGCCTTCTGAGGTGACGACTCCGCAGCCGATGAGCCTGACCGGTGGATTCGCGACGGTCGAGGGCAAGGTGGCCATCTACGATCCGAGAATATCGTTCGTGCCCGATGTCTCGGTGCCCGAAAGCATCGTGGTCAACACCAACTGGCAAAAGTCGCTGATGGGTGTGCGAGGGGACATGGTCCAGCTTGCGACAGGGCCAAAGGCCGCGTTCAGGTTCCTCGGACTCGCGCCGACGAGCAGCTACCGCTACAACGAGCCGAGAACCACTATGCTTGCCGCTTTCAAGCTCGATCCAGAAAGCGGCAATATTGTCTACGCCCCGTCTCTGGGGGTGATGGGAGCGGAGTCGTACCCGTTCATCTTCGAGGTCAGACAAGCCTACAAATCCACTCCGATCATCGTCTTCCCGAGCCGGTCGATGGACCTTTACGACATGGTGGACCCGCAGGAAATGCAGGTCTTCTACGACGGCCAGGTGCTCGATGCTAAAACCAATGCGCCGCCGCGCGAATATGGATTTCAATGGAGCCTGTGGGACCTGCGCCAAAACAGCGAACCCGAAACGGGCCTCGTCCTCTTTGGTGCTCCCGGCGAGCGCATAAAGCTTCTGATGGGATCGGAGTTTGGCGAGACGCGGCTGATCCTCACGAACGCCGACGCAGCCAATCCCGAAGGGCGCGGCATCCTGATTTCCGGGGACGGCACGACTCCCAATGTGGCGCTTCAGTCGGCAAGGGATTTCTACACGGTCAATGCATCGCGGCTGAAGAGATTCGACCGATATCGCATCGTCAGTCAAGGCGTCAAGGACCTGCACTCCCAATCAGGGGAAGCGCTGAAGGCTGCGGAGCTGGCCCTGCAGAAGAGGGATTGGCCCGCCCTGGAGCGCGACGCCAGGGCAGCGTGGTCATTGGCGCTGCGGGTCCATCCCATCCTTCAGGGAACCGCGAACGACGTGATCAGTGGGGTCCTCTTTTATCTGTTCCTCCTGATCCCGTTCAGCTATTTCGTCGAGCGGCTAGCGGTCGGAGCCGGCTCGCTTACCAAGCAGCTCGTCTGGTCGAGCGCGATCTTCATGGCGACGTTCCTGCTGATCAGGCTCATTCACCCGGCCTTCGAGATCGTCACGAATCCCGCCATGATCTTCGTCGGCTTTGTGATGGGCTCGCTCAGTTTGCTCGTGATCACGTTCATCCTCGGCAAATTTGAGACGTCGCTGAAGGCTGTTCGCCAGCAGCAGAGCGGGATTCGGGAAGTGGATATTGGGCGGGCGAGCGTGGCGATGGCTGCCTTCAACCTGGGGGTCGGCAATATGCGTCGGCGCAAGGCCAGGACACTGCTCACCACCCTCACCCTAGTCGTGATGACGTTCATCGTGCTGAGCTTCACGAGCATCGTGCCCGAACTTCAGCTCAATGAGTCGCCAAGCGATACGCCCGCACGCTATGCGGGGCTGCTCCTGCGCATGCCGGGCCTGGAGCCGCTGCAAAACCCAAGCTATCGGCTGCTCGCGAACGAGTTTGGCGATGACGCGGCAGTCGCCCGGCGCGCTTGGTATTACGGCGCAGACATAGGGGACAACAGCGTTCTCTCTCTCCAACTGGGCGAGCGCTCCGTCGAGGCGCGGGCTCTCATGGGGATGGAGGCTCAGGAAACGCGGATATCGCGACCCCAGGAAACGCTCTTGCCGGGGAGCAGATGGTTTACCGATTCGGATGACCGGGTCGTGATCCTGCCCCAGGAGATGGCAGGCAAGCTCGGCATTTCTAAAGAGGAGTTTGGGAAAGCCACCGTCCGCTATGCGGGCCAGGATTTCACCGTCATCGGCGTATTCGATCCCATTCGCTGGCGCTCCATTATGGACCTTGATGGCGACATGCTTCTGCCCGCTGACTTCAGCCTGTCACGGCGAATACAAACCGAGACCAATACGGGCAACGAGGCCTTCCGAAAGTTCATCCGGCTGGACCCCGCAACCGTCTTCCTTGTGCCGGCGCGCGCCGCTCTCCGGCTCGGCGCGGACATTCGCTCGGTGGCCGTGGGGTTAAGAGATGGGCAGGCTGCCCGTACCGCGCTGGAGAGCTTGATGCCGAGGCTGAGGCTCAATCTCTATGGCTCGGTCGCAGCCTCGGGGGGCTTGGAAGTGCGGCAATTTAGCATTCTTCAGGGATCAAAGACCAGCGGTTTGGGCCTGATCCTGATCCAGATTTTGATAGCCGCGGTGTTCGTGCTCAACACAATGATCGCCAGCGTCTACGAACGCACCAAGGAGATCGCTATTTTCAGCGCCATCGGACTCGCCCCCAACCACATTTCTATGCTGTTTTTTGCAGAGTCGCTTGTGTACGGGGTGCTCGGTTCGGTGATCGGCTACATTTCCGCGCAGATCCTTGCCAAGCTGATCGTCGCGACCGACGCCCTGCCCGGCCTCTATTTGAACTTCAGCTCGATGTCGGCCGTCTTCGCGGCGGCGCTTGTGATGGGGATCGTCCTGCTGAGCACGATCTACCCGGCACGAATTGCCGCCCGGATCGCCGCCCCCGCGCTCAACGAGGAGGCGTTTCGAACCGAGCCTGACGGGGACAACTGGCGAATCCTATTGCCGTTCAATGTGTCGGCGAACGAGGCGGCCCCGCTTGTCGAGTTCTTCGGAGAGTGGTTCAGAGGCTACGAAGGCTATGCGATTGGCAATTTCGTGACTGCCGACACGCGGATCTATTCCTCGGATGAGGAGCGGTATGTCGCCGAGACCAACGCCTGGCCAGCGCCCTATGACCTAGGCGTATCCCAGCGAGTGGTTCTGCAGGCGTTTCCTAGCTCGATCGAGGGAGTCTGCGGCCTCGAACTGATCCTTACCCGCCTGAGCGGCGAGCGCGACAACTGGATGAGGGTCAACAAGCGGTTCCTCGGTTCGATCCGCAAGCAGTTCCTCACGTGGCGGACGCTGGAGCCCGATCAGAGAGCCGCATTCGTCGAGCGATCCCGGCAAAGCTTTGCGATGGTCGAGGCTTAGGCAATCGGGGCGGCAGGGATCGGCGCGACCTCAGCAACCGCAAAATCCTCGACGGCAGGCTTGTCCGTCCATAACACGACCTTTACGCTTCCGTCGGGCTGCGGCTTGAAGTCGTAAATCTTGTCCGCATATTGCTTGAACACGTCGATTTCGTGATGGCTGATAAGAATCACCTGGTATCCGAGGTTCTTGCCTGCCAGGGCGATGATATTCACGAGCTTCGGCACGAGCTCCGGGCGTAGCCATCCGTCCGGCTCATCGAGCACCAAGAACGGCCTGTGGCGGGCCGGGTCCAGTCGCGCCAAGGCAAACATGCGCAAGCCGACGGATAGGACATTGACGACCGATCCTCCCTGCCCTTTCATGATATCCTCGCGCTCGCCGTTGCGCTCGATGAAGAACTCCACCGTCGCTGCGCCCCGCTTGAAATCCGTTTCGGCTCGAAGCCTGATCGGCTGGTCGAGTACCTCGACTAGAGCGTCCGAGAGGTGCCGCTCGATCATCCGAACATCCTCCTCAAACATCTGCTCACTGAGGCTCTTGAGGCCGTCCTCCACCTTCGGCGACAGCTCCAGATAAGCCCTGACCTCGTCGAGGCGCTTCTGCCCTTTGACAAGCCCCTCGCCAAGGGCGTCCCGCCGTTCCTTGAGCCGAGCCACCCGAACGCGGGCGTCATGCGGCGGACGGATATCATCCTCATCCTGCAGCCGCGGGTAGTGGAAGAGGCCGCTCATGGCTCCTGGGCGTACTTCTCCTCGACCGACTTGAGATCGGCCTCGATCCCATCCAGCAGCCTCTGATATTCGCGGCGCTTTTTGAGATTCTCCTGCTCCATCTGCTCGAGCTGCTTTTGCATTTCCGCGAGATCGTCGGTGCCGAACTTCGATTTCGCCTCCGCCTTGAGCTTTTCAAGCTCCTCGTTCGCCTTTTGCAGCAGGGTTTCCGCCTGGGTTCGCTTCTTATTCAGGTCTTCGTAGCGTTGTCGAAGGATTTCGATCGTTTGCGGTTCAGACATTGGCCATAACCTCCTTGGCAAGCCGGGTGATCTCGGTTGCCACCGCCGGCTCGAATTGTTCTAGATTCTTGTCGAGAAAAGCCTGGAGGCCTTCGCCGGCCACCGTGCGCCGCGACTGCAATTCGGCAAGCCCCAAGACGAAGGCCGACTCGTTGCGCTCCACTTCCTCCACCCGGACCTCGGGATGAAAGACATCCTCGAACAAGGCGTGCGGGATATCCACATATGACATTTCATAGCCGTCGCCATTGATGTCGACTCTGAGAACGGCAGGCTTGTGGTTGCGGCTTGAGCGCTTGATCCGGGCGATGTTTCCGGGGTTCACCCAGGTGGTCTTGCCCTTGACGATAGGCTCACATTTGGAGTGAATGTGGCCATTAACGACCACATGGATTCCGGGAAGCTCAAAGAGATCGATCCGGCCGCTGAGATACCCCGGAATGATTAGGTCGTGATGGGTCATCCAAAAGACGAGCGCCTTCTGAGAGATTCCGTCCCAGAAAATGTCGGTGATCTGCGGGGCGTGCGCTCCGTAAGGCGTGCCACCGATGACAACCTCACGCCCGCCGATCGTTCCCTTCCAATTCTCCCGCTCGCTGATCAGCCGCAGCAGCCTGGCTTTGCAGAGAATCGTGAGGCTGTCGTCATCGCCAAGGGTGTCCTCTTTGCAGTCGTGGTTGCCGTAGATGGCGATGACCTCGCGGCCCACGAGCATCGCGCACAGCTCGCCGATCAGCCAGTTCGAGTTGTCCCTCGGCTTATCGAAGACATCACCCAGCAGGCAGGGCAGCAGGCGATGCTCAATGGCGTAGTTTAGGCTCCATTCGAGCTTGCGTAGAATCGTGTTCGTGTAGTCGTCCTTCCTTGCGCCCGGCGCACGGCTGGCAAGGTGCGGGTCGCCAATGAAAAGCAGTCCCTCGTAGTTAGACATTGGCGATCACCTTGGCCGGGTCCATGGGTCCGCCGCATACCGGGCAGGTCGGATTCTCCGCCACGTACTGGCGGATCTGCTTCATGAGAGCCTCCTGTTCGCGGTCGAGGGCTTCTTTCTGGCCTTGATAGAGCGCGGCCGCCGTCGAATAGCCAGCGATCTTCTCGATGATGCCGCAAAGGATGGCCGGGTCCTCGAGCTGCGGCATCGCGGTGAGGCGCTGAGCAAGGTCGATCTTTGCCGCGAGCTTCTCCGCATGCACGTACTTCCGCGTGATCTCAGCTAGCAAGTAACCGAGCGATGCGCTGTCGTCAAGCGCCGGAGGCGTGTCCAGGGGAGCACATGCGCGGCCCAGCACCTCCAGGCAGTCCGCATCGGCGGTTCGGTGGGCGATCTGCGCACAAAGGCCGCTCAATCCCCGTTCGTCGGCGAGGGCGGGTGGTGGCGTCAATGGCTGAAGTGAGGCGCCAAGAGCCCTTTGCGAGGTCGCCTGTGCCGTGAGTTCCTGAATGCTTTCCCTTAGACCGTACCGCTGCCGGGCGGCGAGCAGCTGAGCAGTGAGCTTCTCATAAATCTTCATGCCCTCGGCGCACTTCCCCTCCAGGTCGGTGAAGCCTTCGAACGCATCCATCTGTCGCTTGGCCTCATCGATCTGGTTAACCAGCAGCCGCTCCTCGCCGCGCCGCTCACGCACCTGGTCCTTGTGAAGCTGCTGCATCTTGAGCAGAAGCGCCGCATCCGAAGCAGCGGAGAAGAAGCGCGCCGCCCTGCCGCCGCCCTTGTCGTTGACCAGGAAGATCGGGTCCTTTTGCTCCGAAAAGTGGATGTCGACCGGCTCGCCGCCCGGCACTTCGACCATAGGCAGCCGCAGCTTGGCGTGGAGATCGTCGGGTGTGCCGCCTTTGAGGCGGTTAACTGGGCGCCCGTCAATCGAATAGCTCGCGGATTGGCCCCGGCACCATTCGATCCGATGTCCTTCCGAGGTTTCGATGCTGACCTTCGCTTCCTTCTCGCGGTGGCGGATAAACGACTTGCTGCTGCGCTCGTTTTCGCAAAGGGCCTGGAGGGCTACGACGACCGCCGACTTGCCGCAGTTGTTCGGTCCCGTCAGCACGGTTAGACCCTCGGACGGCTCGATTACCGTCCGCTTGTGGGACATGAAATTTTCGAGAACGATCTTGCGGATCACGGGATTTCCAGTGCCGATGAGATTACCGCAAAGGGGTAGACGAATGGATAGTGGTCACCGAGCCCGCGAAATGCTTCCGGTCCTTCGCGCAAAGACGGCAAGACGCGAAGTTTCGCAAAAGGAAGCTAGTTCAGGGAGCCGTCGTGACCTTTAGAGAGTCCTCGCGAGTAAGTGTTCGCGCGGTCCAAGCTTGATTGCAAGCCGATTCCCTTAACCTATCCCTTGCCTGGGCTGCCATTTCCTGCGAATGAAACCTTCCAAAGACCGCCGACCCTGAGCCTGTAAGCCCGGCATCCCGTGCTCCGCTTTCGATGAGCTGGCCGATCATCCGGTGCGACTCCTCCGGAGCGACGAGAAGGAAGTCGTTGTGAAGCTCGTCCTCCATAGGGAACTCTCGCCAGTCGTATTCCTGCAGGTCCAATGCCGCATAGGCCTGCTTGGTCGGGCTCACGGCTTCCGGCATCCCGATCACAATCCACTCCTCAGCCGGGTCGGGGAGCGCCGTGAGCCTCTCGCCATAACCCTCGGCCCGCCCCAAGCCTCCCAGCAGAAAGAAGGGCACATCGACGCCGATTGCGACCGCAATGCCGAAATACGTGAGGGGCCGGATTTTTTGGGGCCAAAGCACCTGCAGAGCGCGCATCAAGCCGGCCGCATCAGAGGAGCCGCCGCCCAGTCCGCTCCCGGCAGGAATGCGCTTTTCGATGTGAATATCCATCGGAGGCAGGGGGACAACTTCGCTAGCAAGCCGCAAAGCCTTGGCAACGGTGTTGTTCTCCGGCAGATCGACCCAGTTGGATCGAATCTGGGTCTGTTGAGTGTTGGTGGAGATCGTCAATGTGTCGTAAAGACCGACCGCCTGCATGATCGTGCGCACCGGATGGTATCCGCTCGCGTCGCGAGGGCCGACCGAGAGAAAGAGATTCACCTTTGCTGGACAGTGGACGGTGAGGATCATGAAGGGTTAAAGTTCAAGCTAGTTCCTCCTGACCTGCTCCTCATCGAATTCGGGCGGCATGATCGCGATGGTCTTCGGGAAAATCGAGAGATCCAGCTCGTCAAGCGCATGGTCCACCGCCTCCAATTGCAACCGGGCCTCTTGAAGCGCTTCGAGAAAGTCCTGGCTTGATATCTCTGGACTCTTGCCTGTTAGCCGGTAGCTAATCAGCTTCATGCGCAGCGAGTCGAGGGTGGTCATAAACACCGCGCTCTGGCCCTCCGTTCGCTGGACTCCAGCCATAACCGCATCGAACTGCCGTCTATACTCGCCGATGTTTTTATCCGCCAGCCGGTAGAGCTCCCGGGCTTGAGGGTCGCGGCTTTCTTGATGCCAAACCGGCGGGGTCGAGTACACCGCACCTTCGGTCTTCGCAACCTCGTGGGCGATCAGGTCCGCTCTCCGCAACGCTTGGAACAGTTCCCGCGCAACTTGACGCATCGTATTCGGCATTTCCCTAAGGTCGGCGATCTGATCCTTTTTCAGCTTCGAAAGCACCTGCTCGAGCTTCTCGACCCGGTCCTTGCAGCCGTTCCACATCGCCTCGAACCGCTTACTGATAAATCGCTTGCGGCGCGCTTCTTTGTAGCTCGTGTTGACATGGATGAGGGCGATGATCGCATAGCCCGCGCCTAGCCACGGCCAGCTTAGGTCCCACAGTAGGTTGCTGCGGCTAAACCAGAGGAGCGTGCCCGCCATGGCGGTGACGAGCAGCCTTCCCGGATTGAGAAGCTCTCGCACCAGAAGCTTTTGATCGTGGCGGCGGATATCGTCCATGAGCGTGAGCGCTAAGCCTTAAGGTGGCACAATCGCCCCATATCTTGACACCGCCTATCCCGTAGGCACGAAGAAATCGACCGGCTTGAAGACCTGGTTGAACTTCCATATCGATTGCCAGCTCATCTTCGTGGGCTTCTTGTCCTTCTTGGGCTGCATATGGACGCGAACGGTCACCGGCAAATAGCGGTTGGCGTCGAAAAGCAGCTCGATCGTGGCCGGCCCGAATTTCTTTGTCCCGGCTGCGCTCCGCGTCGCGACGATTCTCAGGTTGCGAACCGTGATGTTCTGCACCTTCATCGTGCGCTCCTCCACGGCGACCTTGTACCCATCCAGACCCTGCTGATAGCCCTTGACCAGGGTCGACCAGATGTCGGCCTTGAAAAGAATGCCGGTGTACATCATCTTCGGGTGGGAAAGTGGCCATGCGCGCACCGCCATCACCGGCGTAATACTGTTTCGCGGCAGGGTGGAAAGCGGCACGGGCCGGGACCAGCTGCCGGCGGTAAACATGGAAAAGCGATTGCCGTCCGAGCGAACCTCGCCGTTGAAAGGCTCATTCGTATCGATGTTGAAATATTGGATGGCGAAACGCCTGCCGTCGAGGATCTTGGCCGTGTTGAGCGCCTGCCCGCTGCCCTTTTGACCTGCGTAGACCGCGACCACCTGCTGAAGCGTCGCCGAAAGGGACTTCATCGCCGCATCGACCTTCTTTGCGAATGCCAGCGGGTTAACCTTTGACGCTTTCCAGCCTTTCGTGCCCGGCTTCGCGATCACGTGGCTGGTGGTTATCTTTAGGGGCTGCGGCTCTTGCGGTTGTCCTTTCTGCGCTGGCTCGTGCGCGCCGATAGAGATGTGCGGTGAGAGATGTCCAGCTCCGCCGATAGACGGAATCGCGCAAAGCAGGAGGATCGACAGTCGAAGAGATTGTCTCATCAGTTTCAATCTACGCTCGCAAGGTCGGCAGCGAGCGCCCAGTGGCTAAGGTCGAGCTCGGGGAAAGGAGCATCTTTGTCCCGGCTTTCAGAGAGAAACTCCTGCTCCTCCTCATCGAGGCTTCCCCCTGCATGCACTGTTTGCGCCATGGAAGCTAGACGGTTGAACCGTTGAATGTGATCGGCGAAGCGCACTTCCGCATAGTCCCGCGCAGCTTGCGTGGAGATTAAAAACTGCCAATCGGACGACTCGGCGAGGAGGAGCTCCCTTGCCGCCTGCTCGATGATCGCCTTCGCCGGGCCCTCTGACATCTTCTTTATCATGTCCCGAAGAAGCTGCTCGGCGGGATACAGGTCCTGCCAGGTCCAGTGATTCCCTTCGTTGAGCCACACGTAGTGATAGCCCCCCTCACCCCACGATCCTTCCGGCAGAGTGATCGTATGCCTGGCCGGTTCCTGATCGAGAAGGTCGCTGCCCGACACCGCCTGGATGTCTGGGTCGTGATGGATCCGTCTGCCCAGCTCGTAAAGGAACTCCGGCCCTTCCCACCACCAGTGGCCAAATAGCTCGGTGTCGTACATGGCCACGATCGTGCCTTCCCGATCTGAGGTCTCGCGGTAGCTGGCGAGGGTCGATTTGAGCGTCCGCACCATGTCGTCGGCGTGGTGCTCGATCCGCTCATAGGCCAGCCAGGGATCGTAGGGCCGCTTTTCGCCAAGGTCCTGCTTGTTCTGGCTGATCCGCCAGTAACGAAGCCGGCCCGGATAGAGCTGCTTGTGGAATTCGAGATAATGCTCGTCGCCAGGGTAGCCCTGGTCACCGGACCACACCTTCACCGTGGTTTGCGGGTCGCGAGCCATGCATACGACGCCATTCGGCAGCGCGTAATGCTCGTATTCGCTTCTAGCCTCAGGCGGCGGAGTAAAGAACTGGCTGCTCCTTTCGAACATTTCCGCTAGCTGCGGGAATTGCGCTGCGTAGGTTCCCAACGGCTGGCCGCCCCGGATCATGTGCGAGTCCACGAAGAAGTATTCGATGCCGGCGTCCTTAAGAAATTCCTCC
The DNA here is from genome assembly GCA_049276675.1 of Fimbriimonadaceae bacterium. GTDB lineage: Bacteria > Armatimonadota > Fimbriimonadia > Fimbriimonadales > Fimbriimonadaceae > DATLGQ01. The sequence continues at coordinate 66,074 of JBASWW010000037.1, read as the reverse complement.
GTGCCCTTTCGCAGGAATGCGGAGTTTGAAGTTTCCGCCGAAGCTCCAAGTTCCAAATTCGAAACTTCAAACTCCACGGGGCTCTTCCACTCATAAGCGGGCCGATAAGCGCATTCGGGCAGCCATATACCCCTGGGCGCCTTGCCAAAGCGCTTCTCGTGGGAGTCCACGCCGATCCGGACTTGGGCTTGGCAGGATTCGTCGGTTCCAAGCAGGGGAAGATATCCGTGGGTCGCACAGCAAGTAATGATCTCAATACTGCCCGTATCCTGGAAGAAGCGGAAGCCGTCGTTTATGGAGCGGCTCCACTGATTCTTGAACTGCACGAGCGCTCGCGTATAAACCCTTTGCCACATCGCCGCGAGTCCCTGCATCCATAGCGGGCCCTCCTGCTCGAAGGCCTTCTGGTCGGCGACGGCGTAGTCAATCTTCTCCTGACAGTAGGCTTCGAAACCGTCCTTGAAAGCCTCGTCGTCCAGCTGCTCGGCCAGAATCGGCGTCATGTTGATCGTCCATCTGGGCTTGATGCCCTGACTGTTGAGGCGGTCGAGGGCGTGGAGGATCGGCAGGTAGCACTCGGCAGTGGATTCATTGATCCAGTCCGTGCCGTGGGGCGACTTCCCATGGCTCAACACATAGGGCATGTGGGAGTGAAGGCACAGGAGGAATCTGCCGAGCGGCATGGTCTATTGTGGCAGGCAGGGGCGACAAGCAAATGAGGGTGCGGATTGGTTCGTCCCGGCGGTTCATAGGAACATCACTCAAAGCAGCTAACGAAGTTCGTTAGGCGGCAGTATCCTGCTTCGATTGTTTCATTCGGTTTGGAGAACGCGCGAACCCCCGCTAAACTAATAACATGAGGTTTTCGACCAAAGCCATCCGCGTCGGGCAAGACCCCGACAGCGACTTCCGCGCCGTCATCAATCCGATCTACCAGTCGGCCACCTTTGCCTGGGAAGATCTCCACACCATTCCCAAGCACGACTACACACGCTGCGCCAACCCCAACCGCACCGCGCTGGAGACGGTGCTGGCCGATCTCGAGGGCGGCAAATACTGCGTGTGCTACAGCAGCGGAATGGGCGCGATCATTGCCGCTCTGAGCCTTGTGCAGGCGGGTGACCACGTCCTCATCGCCAGCGACATCTACGGCGGCACCTACCGCGTCTACGAAAGGCTCTTCCCGAGGCAGGGCATCCAGGGCAGCGAGTTCGACGCCACCAATCCAGCCTCGATGGAAGAACAAGTAAGGCCGAACACCAAGATGGTCATCTTCGAGACCCCCACGAACCCCAACCTCAGGGTCATGGACATCGAAGCCCTTGCCTCGAAAGCGCGGGAGCTCGGATTAATAAGCGTCTTCGACAACACCTTCGCCTCGCCCTACCTCCAACGCCCCCTCGAACTGGGGTGCGATATCGTCGTCCATTCGACCACCAAATACATCGGCGGCCACAGCGACATCATCGGCGGCGCCCTCATCACGAACCGCGAGGACTGGCGCAACGAGGTCTTCGAGTTCCTCAAGACGGTCGGCTCCGCGCCCAGCCCATTCGATTGCTGGCTCGCCCTTCGCGGCGTGAAAACGCTCGCCCTCAGGATGGAAAAGCATTGCCAGAACGCCCAGGCCGTCGCCGAGTTTCTCGAAAACGACCCGCGCGTCGCCAAGGTGCACTACCCCGGCCTTCCGTCGAGCCCCGGGCATGAGATCGCGAAAAAGCAGATGAGCGGATTCGGCGGCATGGTCTCGTTCGAGGTCAAAGGCACGCCGGAGCAGGCGCAGATTCTTGCCGAGGCGACCCGGATATTCATGCTTGCCGAGAGCCTTGGCGGGGTCGAATCCATCATCGGCTATCCGCCGCTCATGTCGCACGCGACGATGACGGAGGAGCAGCGCCTCGCCAAGGGCATCCCGCCCACGATGCTCCGGCTCTCGGTCGGAATCGAAGATACCGAGGACCTGATCGAAGACCTGGACCAGGCGCTGTTAGTAGCCTTCGCAGGATCGGATTCGCCCAGCTTTGCGATGGCGAAGTAGGGATTCTCCCCCTCTCCATTTCGCGGATGTTCGTGCCGCTAAATGGGGAGGGGGCAGGGGGAGGGGAAAAAACGACTGGCATCTCCCCTCCCCCGGTGCAAGCACCGACCCCTCCCCAGATGCAGGCACAACCATCCTGAATCTGGAGAGGGGTTTCCCGAGGACCTTCGCGGGGGGCGGATTTGCGATGGCCCGAAGACGGGAGTATCTCTCTGTCACCGTCAAGACCAAGGGCGGCCGGGACGGATTCATGGTTGTGGCGGGTGGCTTCATGATGCTGCTCGGTCTTGTCTTTGCGACGTGGAGCGGAATTAAAGGGGCAGCCCACGATGGTATTCGTGGGCTTGCTGGATGCTTCCATTGGCCTTGTTATAGTCCTGACAAATAGGCAGAAGCCCGAATAACCACGTTGCGGGACCGACGACGGGCTCGAGGTCTCGGGCGCTGTGAAGGCCTTTTAGGTGTACGTGGTGACGGAGGACGACAACGAGAAGGGCAGCAACACGGTCACGATCACGCGGCCACAATCCAACTACGATCTCCCCCTCCTTTGAAGGAGGGGGCAGTGGGTGGATGAGCGTTAAGGCGTCATTTCGGGCTCACGTCCCCACCTTGAAATGGGGTGCCCTTCATTCGTTTTGGAAAAGATTTAGGCAGATTTTTCTTGCGGCAGTAGTCGAATATGGACTTCGCAGATTGTCCAGCTTTGGGCTTCTTGGGCTTCTTAAGGCTGCGCGTTTTGGCCTTGGGCATCTTCGCATTGAGCTTCTTTGCCTTTACCGGGCCTGGGGCTAGTCCGGGGTCACCTCGACCGAGGATTGCAGGCTGAACGCGCTGCGGATCTTCACAGGTCGGATTGCCAGAATCGGCATACCATCGGTGGCCCCAGAGTTCCTTGCTCGTGGCAAAGACGGCTTTGCAGATGGGGCATTGGTAAGCGGCGCTTCTTTCCACGACGTGTTTCGGCCTTCTCGCTTGAATTATACACGGCAGGAAGTCGGGGATCGGCAATAGACCTCACCCACCCCCTAACCCCCTCCCTCAAGGGAGGGGGAATCCGGAGGGAATCCGGGGGATCAGACGGCGACCATTTTCAAACTCTCCGAAACCACATACTGCGCCTCGGTCTTGGCGCGGATCTCTTCTTCGGCGACGTCGGGCGCGGTTTCGATCAAAGTCAGCCCGACGCCCCGTTCCACCGAGAAGACGGCCAGGTCGGTGATGATCAGGTCCACGACTTCCTTGCCCGTGAGCGGCAGGGTGCAGGAGCGCAGGACCTTGGATTCGCCCGCCTTGTTCGTGTGCTCCATCACCACGACCACGCGCTTGACGCCGGCCACGAGGTCCATCGCCCCGCCCATGCCCTTGACCATCTTGCCGGGGATCATCCAGTTCGCGAGGTCGCCCTTTTCGCTGACCTCCATGGCGCCGAGGATGGATAGGTCTATATGGCCGCCCCGGATCATGGCGAAGGAATCGGCGCTGGAGAAAAACGAGGTACCGGGGATGGCGGTGACGGTCTGCTTGCCGGCGTTGATGAGGTCGGGGTCCTCTTCGCCCTCATAGGGGAAGGGACCGAGGCCGAGCATGCCGTTCTCGCTTTGGAGCACCACATCCATGCCTTCGGGGATGAAGTTGGCAACGAGGGTGGGAATGCCGATGCCGAGGTTGACATAGAATCCGTCGCGCAATTCCTGGGCGGCGCGCTGGGCAAGCTGGTCGCGTGTGAGAGCCACACTCCATACTTACCCTATGCGCCTCGACCGTGAGTATGCCGTTTCGCTTGATCGTGCCGATCCGCTGGCATCTTTTCGCTCGCGCTTTGCTCCTGTCGAGGAGGGGCTGATCTATCTGGATGGCAATTCGCTGGGGCGGCTTCCTTTGGCTTCTGGGGGCCGGGTGGAGTCGACGGTGGCTTCGGAATGGGGGGAGCGGCTCGTCAGGGGCTGGGGCGATGGCTGGATCCATTGGCCGCAACGGCTCGGAGCGAAGATTGCACCCTTGATCGGGGCGCAGGAAGACGAGGTGATCGTCTGCGACTCGACCTCGGTCAACTTCTTCAAGCTTGCCTGCGCTGCGCTCCGGCATCAGGCACAGCGCACTGGGATCGTCACGGACGATCTCAACTTCCCCTCGGATGTGTATCTTCTCCAAGGCCTCCTTTCCCCTCCCCCTGCCCCCTCCCCACTTGCCGGCACGAACCATCCGGAAAGTGGAGAGGGGGTTCCCGGAGGCCAACTCAATGTTGTCATTTCGCAAGACGGCATGACGATCGACGAGGGCCAATTGCGTGACGCCGTGAGCGGGGATACTGCGCTGCTCACGCTTAGCCACACGTCCTTTGCAAGTGCTTTCATCCACGACATGGACCGAGTAACAAAGATCGCGCACGACAAGGGAGCGATGATGCTCTGGGACCTTTCGCATTCGGTGGGTTCGATGCCGATCGAGCTGAATCGGTGCAGGGCCGATCTTGCGGTCGGGTGCACCTACAAATATGTCAATGGCGGCCCCGGCTCGCCTGCCTTCCTTTACGTTCGCAAAGATCTGCAGGACAAGCTGAGCAGCCCGATCTGGGGATGGATGGGGCAGAATCGGCCATTCGATCTCGGCCTCCAATACGAGCCCGCAAAAGGCATTTCGCGCTTCCTTGCGGGCACTCCGCCCATCGTGTCGATGGCCGCTTTGGAGCCAGCGATCAGCATGGTCGCAGAGGCCGGCCTCGGCCGAATTCGAGAAAAGAGCATCAAGCTCACGGAATTTCTCATCGCGATGTGGGAAGCTGAGCTAGAGCCGATTGGAGTGCGGCTCAACAGCCCCAGGGAGAGCGCCAAGCGGGGCTCCCATGTCTCGCTCGGACATGACGAAGCCTGGCGGATCAGCATGTCCCTGATCCAGGATATGAATGTGATCCCAGACTTCCGTGAGCCTGACAATATCCGATTTGGACTCACACCGCTTTACACAACTTTTGATGAAGTCTGGGAGGCGGTGTCCCGACTCAAGGCCGTGTTGACCCAGCGACTCTACGAAACTCACTCAAAGGAACGCACCGCCGTCACGTAAGCTCGTCTATGGAACGGATATTGTTGAGTACGAGCAAGCCACCAGGCAAGCAGTTCACATGAAGATTCTCCTCACCGGCTGCGCCGGATTCATCGGACACCACCTTGCGGGCCATTTGCTGGGCAAAGGGCACGAGGTCGTCGGAGTCGATAACCTCGATGACTATTACAGCCCCGATCTCAAACGCCAAAACCTCGCCCTGATCGAACCCCACGCCCGATTCCGCTTCATATTCGGCGACCTGCTCGACATGGAGACGCGGAGCGCGGTGATGGAGTCGAAACCCGAGACGGTAATCCATCTTGCGGGCAGAGCGGGAGTACGGCCCTCGGTCGCCAATCCGCTGATTTACGTTCGAAACAATGTCGAAGCCACCGCCGCGCTCCTCCAGGATGCGGTGTCGTCGGGCGTTGGACATTTTGTTTTTGCATCTTCAAGCTCCGTCTACGGCAATCAGGAGAAGGTGCCTTTCAGCGAAAGCGATCCGGTCGACCGGCCGATCAGCCCCTACGCGGCGACCAAGCGCTCGTGCGAGATAATTTCCCACGCTTTTCACAAGCTGCATGGAATCCATGTCTCGGCCCTTCGCTTCTTCACGGTTTATGGGCCGCGGCAGAGGCCGGAGATGGCCTTCTCACTGTTTGCCAATGCGATGCTTCGCGGCGAGACTATCACCCTCTTTGGTGAAGGCACGGAGCGCGACTACACCTACGTGGACGATATCGCGCGGGGGGTCGAGCAGGTCATGGAAAAGCCGCAAGGATATTCCATCGTGAACCTCGGAAACAGCCACCCGATCGCGCTGCAAGAGGTAATCGCCACCCTCGAGCGCATCACGGGCGAGCCTGCAATTATTAAGCATGCACCGTTGCCGCCGGGCGATGTCCAGCGCACCTATGCGGACCTTAGCCTCGCTCGGGAGGTCTATGGCTACGAGCCGAAGGTCTCGTTGCAAGAGGGGCTCAGTCGGTTTGTCGCTTCTCTCCAAGCCTCAATTGGTTAGGAAGAACCGGCTATCATGGCCTCGTGGCTGATTGGATACGCTCACGAATCCAAAGACCCGCGTGGGAAGCGACGGCCTTCTTCTTGCTCGCCCTTATCGCAGGCTTCCTCATCCAGTTCGCAACGCCAAACCTGCCCGACGGGGATGCGTTCTATCACATGGGCCATGCGGCCGCCTATGTTGAGAACGGCCCGTTCCTTTCGAGTTTCACGTGGCTCACCCTGTCGGAAATCGGTCGCCTTGGCGGCGACCTCTGGTATGGCTTTCATATACTTCTTGCGCCGTTCGTGGTATTGGGCGACCCTATTGCGGGCATGAGGGCAGCGGGCGCAGTGATGCTCGCGATAATGCTGCTCGGCATCCACTTGGCGCTCCGGGGAGCGGATTGGCGGCTCCGTTGGCTGATCCCGATCGTCGTGCTCGCATCCTCGGCCAGCGAGCTCATGCGGTGGATCGCGCTGCGGCCACAGCTGCCCTCTTTGGGATTCGCCGCGTTGCTCTTATGGATCCTTTGCACGCAGCGTCGTCCGCTCTGGCAGGTGGCCCTGCTCGCCGCCGCGATCGCTTGGATGCACCTCGCCTTCTTTTGGCTGCCCTTCGCGGTGGTGGTCGCGGCCGGTCTGGCGAAGGCTCTCGCACTCAGGCGCGCCGATGAGGGAGTTTTTCCGTTTTGGCAGGCGGGCCTGGCGGTGATCGGCGGCATTCTAGCGGGCGCGATGCTTCGGCCCGTGCCGCTCGCGACCCTGAACCTGCTCAAGATTCAGCTATTCGACCTTGGGGAAGCTCTTCGCAATGAGGTCCCGCTGGGTTACGGCGAGGAGCTGGAGCCGATTTCGAGCGATCTGCTCCGCGACGAGTACGCCATATTCCTCGCCATTTGGCTCCTTGCCCTGGCCGCCACACTCGTTCTCGCATGGAGGCGAAGGCTGCCAGATGATCCGGTTCGCCGGAGGCTGGTGATTGGTTCGTTTCTCATGTCGCTGGCCGGATACATGCTGGCTGTCCGGTTAACATCGAGGGGCCTCGACATTTGGGTGGTCTTTGGTGCAATATTTGCCGCCTATGCGTTCTCGCCTTTACTTGGCATGGCCGGCTCCTCGCGTGTGAATAAGCTCGTCACGGCGGGTGCGGCTATGCTTGCTTTTGTCGCCTGGTCGTCATACTCCGGCGCCCAACTTGCCCTCCGATATGTCGGACTGCCGCCACGACAGTTTGAAAAAGCGATGGCGTGGCTGCTGGCCAATAGTCCACGAGGCAGCGTGATCGCGACGCCGAGCTGGTCGAGCTTCGGACCCATGTTCATCTGGAGCCGGCATAACCGCCATCTAGCGGGCATGGATCCTATCTTTCAGTATGTGCGTGACCCCAGACGGTATTGGATTGCCAATGCGCTCGCCGTCGCCGAGGGCTCGAGGACGATCAACGTTGCCCTTCCCGGCGAGCCCGCAGTGTGGAAGGACACCGCGGCTGCCATCAAGGAGGATCTCGCAGCCGCCTGGCTCGTGGTGGTCGCTGAGAACACCCCGAAGCTTTTCAGGCTCTGCGAAAGTGATCCGCGGTTCCGCCGAGTTTTTGTCGACGGAACCGTGGTTATTTACGCGCTCTGAGCTACTTCGCCAGCGTTATCTTGACCGTCGTCGTGCCAGCAGTATCAATCACCATCGGGAGGCTCTCGCCCGAGATCGCGCCGACACTCTTGGCCGTCATGATCGTTTCGAGCGTTCTTCCCGTGACCTTATCGATCACCGAGTCCATCTTGAGGTCTACCTTGCCGGTGATCATTAAGTCCGCCGGCATTCCTGCGGCAGCGCCGCCTGGCGCGTCCTTCATCATCTCTGCCATGTTCATCTTGATCGGGATTGTGCCGTACATCGAAACCACGTAGGTCACAACTCCATCAACCGTCTTTTCGCTGACGAGCTTGCCTGTTAGCTTGGTCTCACTCATTCCCGCCGCCTTGTTTGCCGGCATGACGATCTCCCATATGTCACCGACCTTGACACCCTTTTCAGGGAATGCGACCGACTGGTTCGAGTTGCTGGCTGAGCTGCCCGTGAGCATCGCCATCTGGGCCGCGGCACCTACCGCCTTCATGTCGGTGAGGCGGTTGCGATCGTCTATTTTGCCTTTGACGGTTGTGGTTTTGGGCATCTCGCCCATCATGCCTTCAGCCATTTCGGCGACTCCGCCGAGCTTAAGCTTGATGTCGCTGGTGATGATTTCGATGTCGGCCTTGCCATCCTTGTCGATCTGTCCGTACTTGTAGGTCATCTTCATCGTGCCGTCGACCGAGGCGTCACCCATCGGGGTCGAATTCACGGACTTCATTTCGACGTTGTAAATCTCGGTGGAATTGGCCGTTAGCTGCTTGCGAAGCACGACGCCGTCCTGAGCGGCGACGGCAAGCAATGCGAAAGCGCCAAGTGCGATAACTGCGATTTTTCTCATTAGATAACTCCGGGTGCTCCCCTGCAAATAGTTATACGCGCAAACGGTTAGAGCTTGTCGGCATTTCGACCTATTGCGTTTGCTCGGCCAAGTGTCCACACCCGCACCAAGCCATCCGATCCCGCAATTGCCAGGGACCCATCGTTCTGAAACGCGAGCGCCAGCGTCACCGAGCCCCCCGTGTCCACACTTCCGATGTCATTGCCGGCAAGGTCAAAGAGGGCGACTCCATTCGCATGACCGCAAGCCAGCATCCCACCAGTCTGCGAAAACGCCAAGGTCGGCAAGCCCGGCTCGACGTCCCGCGTTGCAATGGGCTCCCCTTCGACCGACCATAGCTGAACTTGGCGCAGGGTGCGGATGGCAAGAATTCTCCCGTCAGGAGAGGCGGCGATGGCATGGATACGCTCTCCGGGCACGTGCTTGGCGAGTTTAGCGCCTAGCATCACGTCCCAGATGCATACCGACACATGGTCCGTGCCCGCGATCCGCCCATCGGCGAGAAAGACCAGCAGGTTCGGCGCGTCGTTGTCCTTTCCGGCGCTGATCTGGCGGAGCGGCCAGCCATTTGGATCGCGCAGATCGACAGTGGTGTCGTCGTAAGCGATGGCGATCGATCCATCTTGGCCGACCGACATCGAAATCGGCCGCGTCCGTAAGAAGCCAAACGTCGGGCGGGTGCGGAACCGCCAGAGCTCGCGCCCGGTGTTGGGCTCATAGCATCGAAGGGTGTCCCCGACCGCAACATACAGGTATTCGCCACCCGGCGAAAACGCAAGCGCGCTGATGTGCATGTGGGCGACAAACCGGTCGTACCAGAAACGAAAATGCGTTTGCCAGACCCCTTCGCCGCCTCGCCACACCCTAAGATTCCGCTCGACGTCGGCGGTGGCCAAGGTCTGGCCATCGGGGGAGAAGGCTAGCGCTTTGATCGGCGCCTCGTGGGTGGCGATCGTTTGTGGTTCGAGCGCGAGTTTCTGATTCATTATTGTGCTCCGCCTAAATATTAGATGCGCATTCGCGATCCAAGCGTTTCAAGGTGCCGCGTCATAATGCGACCAGCAATGAATGGACGGCTCTATGCTTGCGCCCTCGTATGTTTGATGGGAACGGCCACGTACCCGCAGACGCCCAATTGGCCGCGAACCATCTCGGCGAAGCTCGGCAACACTATTGTGCGGATTGGAGGTGGAGGACTCGAGGTCGTTCGCCGTGGAAAGGTGGTCGAGACAAGCACCATTAGAGATATATATCCCTGGTTCCAGCCAAAGAACCTACGCCTGTGGAGTTACACGAGGCGAGGCGCGACCATGGCAACGGTGGGACGCATCGAGCAGAAGTGGTGGGCGGATGTTTACCAAGTCATCGAGCACGGTGGGAAAGCACTTGTCCTGATTCGATGGGGGTGGGACAAGGGCACCCACTTCGAGCACTTGCTGTCTGTAACGGCTAGCCCAAAGCTTGCTGTTCGCGCCGTTCGCCCGCTCAATCCGATGGATGGATCGTTTTGGGCGCCCGGTGCAGATCGGGTCTACATGGTTGGCAGACGCGCATTGCTTTACGCTAAGACGAAAATGCTTGAGATAGACTCGCTAGGCCGGACAAGGCGAACCGCCTTTAAGCTGCCGCCGCTGACAGGACCCCCGAAGGGGCGGGTGCGGGGCAATTGGATTGTTCTGGGAGGCGAAGGGTATTCGGCCGCCGCGATATATGTTGTAAACCTTGTGACGGGCGAATCAAAGAGGCTTTTAGGGCGGCCGGGCGAACAATACAGCTCATGGGGCATTTACCGAATAGACCCGCGTGGCTTTCTCCTGCTATCGGCTCATAGCATGGACGGGAAAACTCTTGGCTGGTACAAGCTGCTGGTTCCCAGCGGGAAGCTGATTAGCATTCCGAAACCGCTAACCTGATCGCCTTTACTTGCAGATATCAAGCACTGGCCATCGGCAGCAGAACACGATGAGACGGTCTCTCGGGAGGAACCGTCCTCACTATTTCGTTATACAGCGAATCTCGCTCGACAGGCACCCGGCCCGCCTCTTCGATCATCGCGACCATATTCTCATAGGTGAGCGACTGGCTCTTGTTGCCCCATTCGCCTTCCTTGTACGTGATCTCGTATTCGAGCACTAGACCGTCCGCATCGTCTGCCCCGTACCATAGCGCGGCCTGCGTGACGGGCACCGTGTTCATGATCCAGAAGCTCTTGATATGGTCGAAGTTGTCAAGCATGAGCCTGCTGACCGCGATATTGCGCAGGTCGTCGTCGCAGGTTGGCCCCGGAAGATCGTCCAGCTCGGTGTTCTCGGGATGGAAGCTGAGCGGGGTCATGGTGAGAAAGTGGCCGGTCTCGTCCTGCAGCTCGCGCAATTGGATGAGGTGGTCCACCCGCTCCTCGTGCGTCTCGATATGCCCGTAGAGCATGGTCGCGTACTGCTTTAGCCCGAGTTTAGCTGCGGCCCGCGCGACCGCCTTCCATTCCTCGCCATCGAGTTTCTTGTGGAAGAGTTCCTGATGTACGCGGTCTGACAGGATCTCGATCCCGCCCCCGGGCAGGGAATCCAGGCCGGCCTCGATCAGATCGGCCAGCGCCTGCTCGATCGAGCATTTGCCTACTCTCGCAATCTCGACGATTTCGACAGCAGTGAAGGCTTTCACATGTACATCGGTGTTGCGGTGTTGCGGTGTTGCGGTGTTAGGATCGACTCGATTCTCAACACTCAATACTTCCGACTCAACACTTCCCCGATGTTCCTTCACTGTCCGAACCAGGTCCATGTAGTAGCTGTAGGGAAGCCGAGGGTTGATGCCGCCCACCATATGGACCTCGGTGATCGGCATGTCCTTATGCCAATCGAGCCGCTTTTTCACTTCATCGAGCGACATCTGATAAGGATCGGGCCCGCCCTTCTTGGCATAAAACGAGCAGAACTTGCAGAACTTGTTGCAGATATTCGTGTAGTTGATATGCTGGTTGCGGACATAGAAGGTCTTCGAGCCATGTCTTCGCTCCCTGACGATATTGGCGAGATATCCGACCCCCGTGAGGTTGGGCGTACGGCAGAGGCGAACCCCGTCTTCGAAGCTGAGACGTTCGCCACTATCTACCTTGCGGAAGATGTCGAGGAGGTCTGTGCCGACGATCCTTTCGGGAGCAAGCGCCATCTACCCTAGGATACCCCGACCAACTTTCACTATTTTCTGAAAGTTAGCTGAGTGCAAAGTTGCCAGGGATCGCGGAAGCGCTAGGATCTCGGTCGGTTTGACTCGGCTCTGAACACTTAAAGCTCGAAGCGCTGACCCCATTCCGGGATCGCGCAGTCCCACCCCAGATCCACCGTGATTCTGGCAAGAAGCGCATCCTGGGCGGTCGGCTCGCCATGGACGATGAATGTCTTCTTCGGCTTGGTCGTAAAATTCGAAAGCCAGCGCATGATCTGCCCCTGGTCGGCGTGTGCTGATAGCGAATTGAGCTTCTCAATTTGCGCTTCAACCGCAACCATCTTGCCCATGATCTCAACTTCGGGCTCTTTCTCCAGGATGTGCCGGCCCAAGGTGCCCTCAGCTTGATAGCCAGTGAACAAAACGATGGTTGAGGGATCGGACAGACGATGCAGAAGGTGGTGGATAACCCTTCCGCCATTCGCCATTCCACTGCCGGCGATAACCATGAACGGTCCAGGCTGCGAATTGAGGGCCTTGCTCTGCTCGCGGTCGCGAACAAACTGCAGCACGTCGGGCTCCAGCGCCCGCCCATCCTCCATCTCGATCTTCATCTCTTCGTCGTGGTCCTCCTTGAATTGAAGGTAGAGCGAGCTTACGCTGGTCGCCATGGGACTGTCCACGAAGATCGGGAATCGGCCTATTCGCCCCTTGGATTGAAGCTGGTGGAGCAGATAAAGCAGCTCTTGGGTCCGGCCGATCGCAAAGCTCGGCACGATGATGGCCGATCCCCTTTCGATAGCGAGCTTGATGATCGTCTCCAGCTTGTCAAGGGGATCTTCATCGGAATGGAACCGGTCACCATAGGTGCTTTCCACTACGAGATACTCGGCGAAATCGATCGGGGTCGGGTTGCCCAGGATGGGTGCATCGTAAGGCCCCAGATCGCCGCCCATAAGGATTCGCTCGCCATTCTCGAAGTAAATCTCGGCAAAAGCCGAGCCCAAAATGTGCCCAGCCGGAAGAAACCGCCACTTCGCCTTCCCAGGCAAGTCGTGCAACTCGGAATACTTCACCGGCTGGAACTGCTTGAGCGCGGCGTATGCCTGCTTTTCATCATAAAGCGGCTTGGCGGGCTTGTGGCGTGACCACTGATTCTTGTTTGCGTTCCGGGCCTCTTCTTCCTGCAAGCGTCCGGAGTCGGGGAGGCTGATCCGTGCGAGGGCGATGGTCGCCGGCGTAGCGTAGATCGGCCCGGTGTAGCCGTGCGCGACGAGCCTTGGGAGCCAGCCGATATGGTCCATGTGGGCGTGGGTGACGACGATCGCATCGATCTCCTGCGGGGGCACGGGGAATTCGAGCCAGTTTCTTTCCCTAAGCTGACGACCGCCCTGGAATAGGCCGCAATCCACGAGAACTCGCTTCCCTCCCGTCTCGATGAGGTGGCGTGAGCCGGTGACCGTGCGCGCGGCGCCATGGAATGTAATGGAAGAAGGCATCGGTTCCAGTATAGAGTGCCGGAACTTGTTACCGCTTTCTCAGTCGGGCTTCAAGAGAGCGGCAACAAGTTTCCGCACTCTTAATTTAGCTCTACCAGAAAGGTGGCAGCGTGCTGCGGTCCCGGTTCAGCCGGTCCGAGAAGATCACGTCGAACGACGCCGTCTGCCAGAACTTGCCGTCTTTCTTGAGGGTCATCGCCACAACTGGTCGGTCCGAGCCGCCCCAAGCCTGCTTCTCTTCGGCAACGGCCACGATCCGCGCGGTATCGCCTCCGTAGCTGGTGACCTTGTAGTAGTCCATCGGGCCCTTGATGCCCGCATCGATCATGCCTTGCTCGATCGCCCCCTTCATCGTCTTGCCGAAGGAGCGGGTCAGCACCTCGACGTATCCGTAGGGCCCGGTGATGCTAAGAACAAATACCGCGGCAAGCACTCGCCAGGACCGTGAGTCGCCCTTCGAGGCAACTGGACGAAACATGGAATGCACGAACGTCACCAACGTGGCGACGATCAAGCACCCTCCGACATAAATGACGAGCCCAAACATGGCTATTGGTCTTATCGGAAGTATTGAATGGGAAAGATAGGAGGCAGAGCGTCAAGCGTCAAGCGTGAAGCATGGAGTATTAAGATGGGAAGGGTATTCAACCTATTCAACGCTTTCCCCCCGCCTTCTCCTCATCATATGGGTCCACGTGGATCACGACCTTCGCCGGGGCAAGGGCGTGCTCCATCGTCTTTTCAAGATCGTCGGCCACCCTGTGCGCCTCCACCACGCTCCAATCTCGGGGCACCACGATGTGCAGGTCCACATATCGCATGTGCCCGCTGCGCCGGGTCCGCATTCTGTGGTAGCTGAGCAGCCGTTTATCCGAAGCAAGCACCGCCTCGATCTGATCCAGGTCCTCCTCCGTCAGCCGCCTGTCAATCAATTCATGAAAAGCCGTCTTGCTGAGCTTGATCGCCGTTATCCCGATCCAGATCGCGAGCACGAGAGCGATCACCGCGTCCGCCTGCTTCCAGCCCGCAAACTTCGTCAAGCCCAAAGCCACGAGCACACCGGCGGAAGTCCAGAAATCCGCTGCCAGATGCTGCCCATTCGAGAGAAGAGCGAGAGACCCGGATCGCCGCGCCACCGAGAACACATAGCGCGACACCAAAAAGCTGCCGAGAGTGCTCGCCGCCATCACCCACAGCGCCACCTCCACCTGCGCGATCTCCTGCCCCACGATCAGCCGGTGGATCGATTCCGCGACTATGTAGATCACGGTCAGGAACAAGAGGATGGATTCGCCAAACCCCGCCAGGCTCTCGATCTTCCCGTGCCCGTAAGGATGCTCCTCGTCGGGCGGGACGGCAGCCGCGCGCACGCCGACAAAAGCAATGGACGAGGACGCCACGTCGACCGCAGAGTTTATGGCTTCGGAAAGCATGCTGACAGAGCCGCTAAGCACCGCCGCCACGATTTTGGCGGCCATCGAGATCAGGTTAAACGCCAGCGACGCTCCCGCCGCTCTCTGCTTCTCCGCCTCCATCCCTAGGAGTTTGGCGCATCCCCGCGCCCCGCTCACAGGCCTTCGGCAGTTCGCCCGCGCAGCAGCGCCCTCGAAAACTACTTCTTCGTCCGCAATATCAGCCGTGTCCCCAAAATTGGTTGATTCATTCCTTAATCCGAGACAAGTCAGTCGGCTCCTCGTGCCCCTCGGTGAGCGATGCCGGGCCGTCTAGAGAGCCTGTGGAACCTTCGGCAGGGTTCCAAACTGGACTTCATCCACAACGACCGAAGATGCGCTCGGCGAGGAGTAGGTGATCCTCATCTGCATCTCGCCACCTGAGTTCCTATATTTCGAGGAGCCAAGGAATTCGTATCTATCCAAGCGGTCCTGGGTCGAGAGGCTGGCTGGTGCGACCACCGGCACCCAGGTGTTGTCCACAAAACTCCAAATCTCGACCGTAAAGCTTGCCGACCCGGTCTGCGCCCGATGCTCGATTCTCACACGAACCTTGCCCGGCACATGGGCGGGGACAGTCGCCCTGACGATGAGCACTCCCGGCTGGCCAGATGAAGTATTGAACTGAACGTAGCCGTTATCGCCGGCGCGGAGCTTGGACTCGTCAACCTGGGCGCCATCGACTTCCGCATAGCTTGGCGTACAGCGACTATATCCGTCGCCGACCCTGACGATCTTCGCTTGGGAAACGGCGCCTGCCGAGTCCTCGACGAACAGCATGTACCATCCCGGCGGGCACAAGTTCGCGTTGGCCGGGGCTTCGAATCTCGAAGTGCTGCCGTTCCATTTCAGCTCGATGTATCGCTGGTTTTGGATGAAGCCGTGGGTTTGGGCGCCCAGAGAAATGAGGCTGATCCGCTTGACCGGCCGGGATGCGGAATCAAGCGTTAGTGAGTAGGATCTCCCATATCGGAGGTCGCCGGGCGGGAAGTTTCGGATCACGGGCCGGTTCGGAATTCCAAGATATGGAGGGCTCCAAAACTGCGTCGTGGTCCTTTCGGGATCGGTGAAGGATGCCTTGTCACCACTGCCAACGCCGATCCGGCCGTCGGGCATTACCCAAGCGGTGGAATGGTAGCCGCGCACGATCTGGTCGTTTGGGTTGGCCGGCGCCGCGTACGAGGTCCAGCTCCCGGTGCTCGGATCATCGAGCCAGGCGTTCAGGTCGAATATCTCCGGCTTCCGGAACTCGGATATAGGCCCACCTTCAAGCTCATTGAACTTGCCGTATTCGTTCCCATTGATGGCAAGCACAGTGCGATTTGGGAGCGAGATCATCAGGTGGTGGGCGCGCCCCTGATTCATCCGCCCTTGGTTTTCGAGCGGCCCGCCCGAGGGGAGCTTTTGCCAGCTTGGGGTCGGCAAGGTGATATCGAGGATTTGGGCGTTGCGAACCGCAAGATAGATCTCGCCGTTTGGACCTTTCTCCTGCCTTCTGACTCCGCCGGAGCGCACGACAAAGGCCTTTGTCGCTTGGCCTTGCTGGACGACGAACATGGTGGACGAAGGATAGCCCGATTCCACGGCGAGATTCGGATCGCCGTTGATCGAGCCATACCTCGACCAAAGGAGGGAGAGCGGATCGAACAGCCTGCTCGAATAGCTCGTGTCCGGATATGGCCCAGCATGAAGATAGCGTCCATCGGGCATTACATAAAGGTTCGGGTAATACCTTGCGTAGAAGCTCGGATCCGATTCGGCGAACAGCTGCCACGGGCCGAGGGTCTGAAGGCTTGGCCAACCTGCGCCGTAAGTGGGGGTAATGACCTCGTGCTGGCCGTTCACCGAATCGTTGTCGCCTGTCCCGCCAATGCTCGCTGCTCGGCCGTCCGGAGTCCAGAGCATGGTTGGATGATATCTATTCTTATTCATTCCGATATGCAGATCCAGCCAGCCGCCGTTCTCTCGGAATAAACTTGTCCCCCTGTTGCTGTTGGGGATACCGCCGCCTCCGGACATCAGATAGGTTCCCTCGTCGTCGTCCAGCATGGTATAGCCGGAACCGACGTGGCCTCCTTCGATGACGCTGTAGTCGAGCCAGTAGGGCACGAGGTCCTCAGCCTGATTCCATCCGCTGTATCCGATTCTTCGAATCAAGAAGGCCCTTGTACCGAAGAAGACGCCGTTCGGGATGATCAGCGCGCGGCCGTAAACCTTGCCGTCCACTACATCGAAGGATTTGAAGGGAAGCACAGAGGCGGCAGAAACCTCCTGGCCGCCGTAAGTGCCCCAGTTTTGCGAAGGATCGAGCCATCCTTGCCATTCCTGGCCCTGCGAGGATGCGGCTGCGACAAGGGCGAGCGGAATCAGCACTCCTGCGCGGACAGCCACGCCTAGTCTCGAGCGTGCCACCTGGGCAGATCCCTTGGTTCGTCTGGTTAGCTTCATAAGCGCGCCTCTTTAGCCCGCAGCCTTAGAAGACGGTACCAGAGAATTCGGCGAGAACACAGACTTGGTGCGCGCTAGAAATACCAGAGTTCGCACTTAGCGAGCGAGTCCGGCCGATGTCGAAATGTCTCTCCCCTTTGAACCTGCCAGAGGTACACTCCCGCCGCCATGCTCTTCGGCAAGCGCAATCAGCGCGACGCATTCGAGAGACAGGCGGAGAAGGTGTTTCCCTCGGTTTTCGGCACCGCGCTGCGCCTGACCCGGTCACGCGAGGATGCCGAAGACCTCGCGCAGGAAGCCATCGTCCGCGCCTACGAGGCATTCGACCGGTTTGATGGATCCAACTTCAAAGCGTGGATGCTACGCATCGTCACGAATCTCTACATCAACCGGTACCGCCAGAGGCAGCGCGGTCCACAAATGGCTTCTCTGGAAGATGAGGGCGTGATCGAGCCGGTCGCAACGCAGGACGAAACCCCAGACCGGCAGCTCTTCGACAATCTCGTCGGAGCAGAAATTGAAGAAGCTCTAGCAAATGTACCAGAGGATTTCAGGCTCGCTGTGATCCTTAGCGATGTTGAAGGAATGAGTTACCAAGAAATCGCCGACATCACAGAGGTGCCAATCGGCACGGTGCGGTCGCGAATTGCACGAGGACGTGCAGCTCTTCGCAAACAACTGGAACCATACGCAAGACAAGAGGGTTATTTGAAAGCAGGCACCGATGAGTGATTGGCTAGAGATTCATGCGCTCGCAGATGAGCAACTTAGCGCCGAGGAGAAGGCGCGCGTTCAAGAAAGGCTTGCAGGCTGCGAAAAGAGCCGCCGCGAACTGGAAGCGATCCGGTCCGTCAAAGGCGCCCTAAGCTCACGCAAGGACGCCGTGACATGCGAAGCGACCTGGAATCGCTGCCGCCGCCGTCTCGAGGAGATGGAAAAGGCGGGGCGAATCGAGGGTTTCATCGGGCGATATTCCTGGGCGCTTTGCTCGTTTTTGTTCGTTCTCATCATCGGCGCGGGAATGTTTAACCGCTTCATGGGCAAGCCAAGTCTGGGCGCCTCCGAAGTGCCCAATATGGCGGCGAACCTCGCTCCTTACCTATTCTCGCCGCGGTCCCAGTCTCGCTCAGATGTCGTCGAATTTGAGAATCGGGCTGTTGGAGGCGCGCCTGTCCGCATCCCCACTGCCTCGGTTGGGAAAAACGTCGTGGTCGTTCGCGGCGGATCGGTGACCATCGATGGACGCCATTACCTTCGAATCGACATGCTGGATTCCGGCAGGCCGGTGACCCTGTATGCGATCGAAGGGGCCAATGTGGTCGGAGTCGAGCCGATGCCCGGGCGCGAACGGCTTGCACAGGGAGTGATCAACGGCCGCAATTGCGTAGCCTGGGCGGACGGCGAATACAGCGTCATGCTCGTTGGCAAGGAGCCTGTTTCGGATCTTGCCGAGCTGGCGGACATGGTTTCCGGCCGCTAATGGAAGGCTGGTGGGCCCAGGTAGATTCGAACTACCGACCTCACCCTTATCAGGGGTGCGCTCTAACCAACTGAGCTATGAGCCCGGGAAGTCAAAATATACCCTGCGGCTCATTGCAATCATGGGAGCATGGGCCGGACATGGATCTTGTACAGCAGCTTCGGGATTCCGTCGCTGCAGGCTACGGCGATGCGTGGCAGAGCTAGCATCCCCCCCTCACCTTTGAGCGACAACCCCACCGCATAGCCGCATTCTTGGGACGCGACGATCGTTGCCTGATTCCAGGCGCCGTAGGGATAGCACAGCGAGCGGCAGGCAATCCCCCGTTGTTCGAATGCGTCGCGGGCGGCTTTGATTTCAAGGGTCTGTTCCGCCCGCGTTAGCTCCGTGAGTCTGCGATGGCTGGCGGTGTGGTTGCCTATTTCAAATCCCTGCGACTCCGCCTGGAAGAGGGCCTCCCAGGTGGCGAGTGGACGTGCCAGTTCGCCATCCCAGTCCGAGGTCATCCCAACCTTCTCTGTGACCGCGTAAAAGGCGCATCGGACCCCGTTCTTTTCAAAAATGGGTGGCGCGCGCTCCAGCGTGGATGCATAGGCATCGTCAAACGTGAAGCAGACCGCGCGCTTCGGCCATGCAGCATCGAGCTCGCCAGGGAGGACGAACCGGAACCCCCGCCGTTTAAAGAATCGAACGTGTTCCTCAAGCCGCGCCGGCTCGATATTCAGCCTCCGCCCTTCTTCCGCTATGGGGCCAACCTTGTGGTAGCACAGAATGGGGAGCTTGGGCACGAGGTGATTATTATCCAAACGCTTGAATGGTGGAATGCTCGATCGCTTGAGAAATCGTCATTCTAGCAATCCAGCAATCCAGCAATCGATAGACCGTGACGCCGAGCGTTGTTTAGGCGTCCGATAAGCTAGAGCCAAGAGGTGTTTTTCGGGCAAATTGGACAATCTTTGCGAACTCCCGCTAAAATGGCTGTAGACACTAGCCCAATTGCCGGGCTATGGAGGAATCTTTTGAACATGTTTAAGGCACGATGCCTGATTCTCGGACCGGTGGCGCTTGCACTTGCGCTTCCCGCAGTGGCCCAATTCGAAGGGCCGTCACCTCTCGCATGGCGATGGGCGCAGCCGACGCGCATCTCGCCGGCGGGTTCGCCCATCTCGATGAACGGCACAGTTGTCGTGGCGGTTGGCCAGCGAATCTATGCCGTCGACAAAGAGACCGGCAACAAGAAGTGGCAGTTTCCCCTCGTCGAGCCTATCAACGGCTACTTCCAGTCTGGCCTCGTGACCGACGGCAACGTCGTGATCGCAGCCGCTGATAACAAAAACATCTATGCGGTCGATGCCAAGACGGGCGAGCCGAAGTGGCAGCACCAGGCAATCGTCGGCATCATGGGCCAGCCCGTTATCGCAGGCAGCCTGGTGGTCTATGCGACGAGCGACAATTCCCTCAACGCAGTTGATCTCGCAACCGGCGACGTACCCGCCAATTGGGAAATCCCCGTTAAAGTGCATGACGGCATTACGGGCCGAATCGCTGGCTTCGGAAGCGGCGTTCTCTACTTCACGAACAACTTCGAGCTCCGCTCCTTCGACACCAATCTGAAAAAGACCCGGTGGTCGCTTCGATTCAGCGTGATTACGCCCGACGCGGTCCCCGTCGTTTACGGCGACCAGGTGTATGTATCGAGCGGCCAGTTCGTCTCGAGCGTCAACGCGGTTACGGGGCGAAGCGCTCGGAATGCGCCGATCGGCGAAGAGGTTGCTTTCGGCCCGGCGGTGTCGGCTGAAGGCGTGATGGTTGTCACGCGCGACGGCCGAGCGGTATTCCTGGATTCGAATCTTAGGTTGACGAAGAAGTCTTTGGACCTCAAGTCCTACCCGGTCGTCCAGCCCACAGCGATCGGCCGGATGTTCGTCGCCCCGACCACAAATGGCGCGATCAACGTGATCGATCCGAGGACGGGATCACTTGTTTGGAGCTACGTGATCAGACCGATGTCCGGCGCCACCACCGCCCCGCCCTCTGGCGGCTCGACCGGCGCAAACAACACTCCTCGGCCGATCGTGAGCGTTCAGGCTTCGGGCCCCGCTGTGCTGGACGGCAATACGCTCCTTATCCTGGCTCGCGATGGCAGCCTGCTCGCTTTTGATAAGGACACTGGCGTCGATCTCACGGCGCCGAACATCAAAATGAGCTGGCCCGTGCAGGGCGACGTCGTGAATGGACAAACCCTCGATATGATCTTCAAGATCGATGACGAGGCCACGGGCGTCAACGAGAGCACGATCAAGATCGAAGCCAATGGCAAGCCGCTGGACTTTGAGTTTGGCCGCGATGGCTTTGCGACCGTTCGCATCTCGCCCCTTTCCAAGAACCGCTCCTTCGGCAATGGCCGGCAGATCATAAAGGTCACCGCCGCAGACTGGATGGGCAACGTCTCGACCACGACCATTAACCTGTTGATCGACAATGCGCTCGCTCCCGCAAAGAGGCCCGGTACCGTTGAGGGCCCAGGCGAGAGCAACCGGGGCGGACCGGGCACCGGGCCAAAAGGTGGCGGCTAGGCCCATAATAGGCGGTGGATGCTGAGGCCTGCCAACTCCTGCTGGCTGCCGAATTACCGCCCCATAGGCTCCGGGCTCTGAACAACGAGCTCGGGGCCTTTCCTTCTCCTGATTCCATCCGGGCATGTAAAGGTCTGTCTTCTTCGGAGCGAGCCCTCGTCGAGGGAGCAAATATGCAGGCACTCGAGGCCGCCCTCAAAGCCGGAGTGGTTGTAGTGACGCCCGACTCCTATCCGAGCCTGCTCGTGCAGGTCCCGTCCCCACCCCCCGCGCTCTTTGCTTGGGGAGAATGGGCGTGCTTGGCAGCTCCAACAGTCGCGATCGTCGGTACGCGGCACGCCTCCGCCTACGGCCGGGCGACCGCACAGAAGTTTGCCGAAGAGCTGGCACGGGCTGGCGTGACCATCGTGAGCGGCGGGGCAATCGGCATCGACGCAGCCGCCCACAAGGGGGCGCTTCAAGCGGGCGGCAAAACTACGGCTGTATTCGGTACCGGCATCGACGGAGTCTATCCGGCCCTACATCGCGGCTTGTTCGAGCAAATTCGGGCGAATGGCTGCCTCGTGAGCCAGTTCGCCGTGGGATCGCGGTCCCATCGCCAGCACTTCCTTGTTCGGAACTCTCTGGTTGCCGCGCTGAGCCGTGCGGTGCTGGTCGTCGAGGCCCCGTTTGCTTCCGGGTCCATCAATACCGCGCACGCCGCTAACGAGCTGGGACGCCAGGTCTTCGTGGTTCCCGCGACAATCGATCACGAGAACTTCCGGGGGTCACACGATCTTATCCGTGCGGGCGCGACGCTTGTGGACCATCCCAATCAGATCCTTGATGACCTTGGAATTCCGAGGGCTTCAAGCGCTCCCGCACCCTTGAGCCAGGCCAGTGAAATCCAGCAGAAGATTCTCGCCCAAATGACCGTCGCGCCGCTCGCCGCCGAATTTATCGCCGAGCGCACCGGAATCGACCCTGCCGAGGTGATGTCGGAGCTGACTATGCTGGAGCTTGAGGGTCGAATCCTGCGCGACGCCGGAGGCTACGCCCTAAAGCCATGAGCAGCTATGCGAACTTCCTCGGGCCAGAGGGCTTCGGCTGTTATGAAGTGGATTGGAGCCAAGGGCCGCCCACTCGGCGCGTGGAAAGCCAGCCGGATTACACCCTGGTCCCGGGATTCGTGGATATCCACATGCATGGCGCATTCGGCATTGACTTCATGGACGCTTCGAGCGCGGAACTTCTCAGCCTCTGCGAACGGCTGGCCGGGCAAGGCTATGAGGCCTTCCTGCCAACCACGATCACGGCTCCGGCTGACGAGGTTCTTCGCGCGATCTCCCATCTGCCCGAGCACCCGATGATCGCGGGCTTCCATCTGGAGGGACCTTTCATCAGCCCGAAGTATCCAGGCGCACAGCCAATCGAGCACATCGCCGGTCTCGATTCGGCAGGTTGGGCCAGTGTTCTGGGGCATCCTCAACTTAGAATCATCACCCTGGCGGCCGAGCTGCCCGGTTCAGGCGATCTAGTCAAGGAGCTCTCGAGCCGAGGCGTGGTCGTTAGCCTCGGGCACACCGATGCCACCTATGCCCAATGCGAAGGGGCTAAGACCGCCGGCGCGCGGCATATGACCCATACGTTCAACGCCATGCGACCCCTGCACCATCGTGAGCCGGGATCGGTCGGCTTTGCGCTGGCTAGCGACGACATCTCTTGCGAACTGATTTACGATCGAACCCATGTTTCGAAGGAAGCGGCGGGCCTTTTGCTAAAGAACAAGCAGCCGGACAAGCTCATCGCAGTGAGTGACAGCTCGCGGGCAACGGGCTTGCCGGATGGAGCCGAGCTGTCAATGTGGGGCCACGAGTGCATCGTGCGTGACGGCTCGGTGCGGATCAGAGCGAGCGGCGCGCTAGCGGGCTCGACCATCACGCTGCTCGACGCGTTTCGAAATCTTGCCGAAGATTTTGGGCCGGAAATCGCAATCCGAGCCTGCTCCCATAATCCACGCAGGGCCCTCGACCTGCAGCAGCCGAGGGTATTCCTTGAGATGAACCGGCGCTGGGAGATCGCCGGCACGCGCACGCTCAGCTAGTCCAGGAAGTAGCGCACATTAGTGAGCACAACATTCCTCCTTGCTCCGAGGGCAGCTTTCAGTTTTGCCGCAAGGTTCTCCTGTAAGAGACGATGGAACCACTTTGTCGCCACCGCCTCCGGCACCACGACCGACACCGTCTCGTCCGGCCGTTCGAGCCGCATTTGGTCCACATATTCGAGCACAGGGTCGATCAGCGATCGATAGGGCGACTCGATCACGATCAGCGGTATTCCAGGCGCGTACCGTTCCCACTGCACTTTGAGATCAGGAATCGTTCGTGGATCGGCCTATCAGCAGGCTGATGGCAAGGGCGATCCAGATCTGAACGCCTGCCAGCGAGGCACTTGCAAGAACCAAGACGCCCAAGATCGCCTCATTTGCATAGGCGCTTGAGGAGAGCGCGTCAGAAGCGAATACGGACAAGCCGGTCAAGATTCCGAGCCGCTCGTGATGGGCGCGTGCGGTCGGGATCGGCGCTCCCAAAAGAAAGCGCTTTAGCCTGGCAATTGGCCTCATGAGTGCACCTCCGGCTCCGAAGAAGCAGGCACTGGCGCGCAAAAAGACGCCCACGACGTGACACGTTGCATAGTCGAACTCCTTAGTTCGTCGCACGCTTGCCAGTCTTGGGCGACAGTGCCGCTGACCCAAAGTGAATGCGGCGGTGGCTTTTCAGCCTGCCCGATATTCTACCGCATGTTAGAAAGTTGCGCAGATCATCGCAATTTTCCCCATTCAGGGGAAAAGGTGTGGACAACCACATCGAGCCTGAAAGCGCCCAGCTTAGGTAAAGTCGGGCTTGTCTATGGGTTGGTTCGGGCGAATTAAGCGAGTTTTGATCGGGCAGCCCATCCATACCAAGCACGCCCACCACGAGCGGCTGCCCAAGATCTTCGGGCTACCCGTCTTTGCTTCCGACGCCCTTTCGAGCGTGGCCTATGCGACCGAAGAGGTCATGCGTGTGCTGCTTCTGGCCGGTGTGGCCTATCTTACAGGCATCGTCAACATCTCGGTAGCGATCGTGGTGCTGATCATCGTGGTCGCAAGCAGCTACTATCAGACAATCCACGCCTATCCCAAGGGAGGAGGGTCGTACCGCGTTTCGACCGAGAACTTGGGTCCGCTGGCGGGTCAGATTGCGGGCGCTTCGCTGCTGATCGACTACGTGCTGACGGTTGCGGTTTCGGTCTCATCCGGAGTGCTGGCGATCGTCTCGATGATGCCTTCGAGCCAGCCATACGTGGTCGAGATGGGAGTGGCGGCAATCGCGATAGTAGGGGTCCTGAATCTGCGTGGCGCAAAGGAGAGTGGAATCGTTTTCGCGATTCCAACCTACAGCTTCGTGGTCCTGATCCTAGTGCTGATCGGCTATGGGATCTTTCGCGGCATCGGCGAGCCGATGATTGCCCCAAAAGTGTTTGTGGCCTCCGAGAGTCTGGAGCCGTTTGGGGTCTTTCTGATCCTTCGCGCTTTTGCTGCTGGTTGTACGGCGCTGACGGGCGTTGAAGCGATTTCGGATGGAGTCCAAGCTTTCAAGCCGCCGGAGGCAAAGAACGCTGCCCAGACGCTCGTGATCATGGCGGCAATCTTGGCCGTTCTGTTCCTGGGCACGAGCTGGCTGGCCCAACACTACGGGATCGTGCCGATGCCGCTCGAAAGCGGCCAGTTCAAAACGGTGGTCGCCCAAATTTCCAGCCAAATCTTTGGCGAAGGGGTGTTCTTCTACGCTCTTCAGGTTGCGACCGCGCTCATCCTTATCCTTGCCGCCAATACGGCGTTCGCAGACTTTCCCAGGCTATCGAGCTTTATCGCTCGCGATGGGTATTTGCCTCGGCAGCTCACTTCGGTCGGCGACCGGCTGGTTTTCCAGAACGGGATCGTCCTCCTCTCGATCCTCGCTATTGTTCTGATCGTGTTCTTTCGTGGCGACACACACGCGCTGATCCCGCTCTACGCAGTGGGGGTCTTCACCTCTTTCACCCTGAGCCAGGGAGGCATGGCGGTCAGGCTCTGGAAGCAGCGCAGCTACAAGATGATCGTGAGCGCGGTTGGGTGCGTGATCACCTTCGTGGTTACGTGTATTATTCTCGTCACCAAGTTCACGCAGGGCGCGTGGCTAATCGTGGTCGCGTTGGGGCTGTGCCTGCTGGTGTTCCGATTGATCAAGCGGCACTACGACTACCTGGCGGAAGCGCTGAGCGTCGACGAGGACGACAAGCTCATCCCGATGTCCACAACCACCTTGCTCCTCGTGCCCCGCATGCACAAGGGCCTCCTCCACGCCATATCTTATGCCCAATCCACCACTCAGGACGTCCGCGGCCTGCATGTGACGCTAGACAAAGCCAGCGCCGAGCAGATCAAGAAAGATTGGGATGCTTTTGGGGTTGACATGCCGCTGGTCATCCTCGAATCTCCTTATCGCTCCCTCGTCGAGCCGGTCATAGACTATATTGATGAAACCATCGCCGAGAATCCGGACAGCATGGTCACGGTTATCGTTCCGCAAGCCGTTCCCAAGTATCCTTGGCAAGCATTGCTCCATACAAACGCAGCCGTCCCCCTTAAACTTGCATTGAGATCAAGAAAGAACGTGGTCATCACGAACGTGAGGTACTTCCTCACATGATCGTCGAATCCTACGAGGACGTGATCGTGCTATCCGGTGCCCTGCGCTCGAATTTCTGGGAGACGATCCACACCGCCATCTCCCTGATGCTCAAGCGCCACCCGACGGGCGTGGTCATCGACTGCAGCGGTATCACCGAGGTCACCCAAGCTGGCGCCGACACCTTCCGCGATGTGATGGCCTACATCGAAGAGCACGATGCGCGGATCATTGTCGCCGCCGTCTCGCCCGCGGTCATGGAGGTTCTGAAGTCCGTGCCGGAAGTTCGCTCGCAGCTCGCGGTGGCGGGCTCGGTGGAAGAGGCACGGCGTTCTCTCGATCTTCTGGCGGAAATGCCGGAAAAGGTGAAGCGGAAGCATGCGGGTCTGGTCGAAGTATCGCAAAAGCTCATCGTCTGCCTGCTCGGGCTGCCCACCGACCGCGACGCGCTCGAGGTGGTTTCGGAGATCGCCGACACGATCCACGCCGAGGTGTATGTGATGTACGTGGTGCAGATCCCCAGGCATCTGCCGCTCCAATCGCCCATGCCCGCGGAGGAGGAAGAGGCCTACAAGGCGCTTGGAGCCGCGAAGACCTACCTGACGGGCCGCCGGGTCGCCCACAAGGAGAACATCGAGCGGGCGAGGGATGTGGCGGCGGCGGTGCAGCAGGTTTTGGAAGAAGTGGACGCCTCGCACCTCGTTGTGCCTTTGTCGCCCCATGAGAATGATCTCGACGACCAGGCCAAGCTTGTGAAAACGATACTCTCGCGGGTTTCCAAGACCGTCGTCTTTGTGCGGGGCCCCCGGTAGCCGTCGAGTGGTTCTTCCCAGGTGATATTTAGATCTTCCCCCGGGGCCCTCGTGCGTTTCAGAGACCCAGCCGAGCCGGCGTTACGCGGATGCCTTTTTGAGCCGGTCGTGGATGGCCTCCCAGGCGGGCCCCAACGGTGGAAGCTCGATCTGGATTTCCCCCGCGCCGAGGGTATCGAGCTCATGCAGTGCGGCGTAAAGGCGAGCGGCATAGGGCAGCGGGTTGGCGGGCATTCTGAGTTGGTGTGCGCTGCGGGGCTCTGAGAAAACCAGGGCCGCGGCATCGGAGTCTGCCTTGGCCACCAGCTTTACCGGCGTCCTCGGAGAGTAGTGCCTTGGATACTGGCCGGGCGATCGAGACGGTTCCTTGTCGGATGGGTCATCGGCGATCGGGCCGATGACCCGCTCGATCGCTTCCCGCGAGATCCCGCCCGGCCTCAGGATTCTGGGCGCGCCCCCGCTGAGATCGAGGACGGTGGACTCGACCCCCACCTCGCATGGCCCGGCATCCAAAACCATCGCGACATGGGCCAGGATTGCAGAATCGAGATGGTCCGCCCTTGTCGGCGAGAGACGGGTGAACGGATTCGCGCTAGGAGCTGCCAAGGGAGTTCCGGCTGCTCGGATCAGGGCGAGTGCGGCGAGATGGTTCGGGATGCGGACGGCAACCGTATCCAGATTGCCGGTGACCTCGCGGGGCAGGCTTTCGGCCCTCGGAAGGACGAGCGTGAGCGGCCCGGGCCAGAAAGATTCGCCGAGCCTCTTCGCCATCTCCGGCATATGGACGGCCACCTGACCAGCTTCCTCGATGCTCGACACATGCACGATAAGGGGGTTTTCGGCCGGCCTTCCCTTTGCGGCAAAGACTCGTGCGATGGCGGAAGGGCTCATCGCATCTGCGGCGAGGCCATAGACCGTCTCCGTGGGGATGACGACAAGCTCGCCGCGCCTGATCGCCTCGGCGGCTTCTGCAATGCTAACGTCGTTTGGGGCAACGATTCTTGCGGACATGGTTCGAGTCGGACAAGTCTGACATGTCGGACGAGTTGGACAACCTTGATCTACTCTCAACGCAGATCCCAGCGACCCCCAACGCTTAACGCTTTACGCTCCGACCGCCTCCGCCATCGCCTGCATCGGCGCTTCCTGGCCGAGCCACCAGGTGAAAGATCTCGCTCCTTGCGCGACCAGCAGGGCTTTGCCGTCGATCGCCGCCCACCCATGCTTTACAGCCTGCTGAAGAAAAGGCGTGGGACCGTCCCCATACATCGCGTCGTAGGCGGTGCATCCGGCTCCCTCAGACCAGGCAATATCGAGTTCCTCTCCTTTGGCCTCCGCTGAGGTGGCGTTGACCAAAAGCCGGTAGCCCATCGTGGCAGGGGCATCGACCACCTTTGCGTGGAGAGAAAGCTCATCAATAAGGCTCTGCGCGCGCTCACGGGTGCGGTTCCAGATGCTGACCTTGTGGCCGGCATCGACAAGCTTGGGCAGGACCGAGCGCGCCGTGCCGCCCGCGCCCAGCACCAGCACACGAGAAGGGACAGGCAGATCGACCCCTTGGATGGAATCCATGAATCCCTGTCCGTCAGTGTTGGTGGCTCTTCTGGTTGCGAGTTCGAGGGTGTTCGCGGCCCCGATCTTTTTGGTAAAGGCATCAGGTTGAATCGCCCACCGGAAGGCCTCCGCTTTCAATGGGAGGGTGACGTTCAGGCCCCGATAGCCCAGCGAAATGAGGTGATCGAGGGATTCGGCGACCTCGCCCTGTGGCACGCGAATCGCGACGTACCTGTAAGGAAGCCCAAGAGCTGAATAGGCGGCAGAGTGCATCAGGGGAGAGAGCGAATGCTCAACGGGATCGCCGATTACCGCGAAATCAGCCCGGGGCGCGTCGCGCCATTCAAAAAACTCGCTCATTCGCTCTTCTTGAAGGCCCACAGGCGCTGGCCCGTGAAGTTCCAAAAGGCTACCACGGCGGTCGCGACGAGGGTGGCGATGGCCCAGCTGCGTCGGGGATGGGCAGGGATTATATTGTTGAGTGCGGAGGAGATAAACGTGTTAAGCAGGAGACCTGTCACGGAGACTGTCACAAACCTCCCGAACTGCCTCGCCCGCTCCTCGCTTCCCTTGATCTTGAAAGTCCAGCGCCGATTCCAAAAAAAGCTGTTGAGAATGGCAAGACTTGCCGTAATGACTTTGAGCACGGGGAAAGCTGCGTCGCTGGGTACGGCAAAGCCGCCGAAGACATTGGGGTATTGCACCTTCAGCCATTCCCCCAGAGTGGTGCCCAGTGGCTGATCCTGCACATGAACAACGAACATGAGCAGGTAATGGAGTCCGGCATCGATTGCAAACGAACTGGCGCCGACCACGACAAACTTCGCAAACTGCCTCACGACAGGCCGCTCCGTTAGTGGCTTTCCGGTTGCTTCCGCCATTTGTTCCTCTAGCTTGGCCTCAATCGGCAGCGTTCTGTAGAAGAAACCGCGCATAAAGCGCTCCATCATGCGGTTGAATTTGGTCCCCACGAAGTCGAGGTCCGCCATCTGCTTGACCCAGATCGCTTCGATGCCGCTTCGATTTGCGCCAAGGACGTCCGTGACGAGCTGGTCGCCGATCATGATCGCTTCATCGGGCCCGCGCTTGTACTTCTTGAGCGCTGCAAGGTACATATGGCGGCTCGGCTTGAATCGCCCGAGCAGGAACTCGATGCCAAGCTTTTCGGCAAGCCTTTTCAGCCGGTCAGGGTGCCTCGTGTTGCTCAGGATGCACAGATCGAAGCCGAGCGTCTTGGCCCGCGCCACCCAGTCCAGCGTGGTCTGAGGAATGTCCTCGCTTCGCCAGGGAAGGAGAGTATTGTCGACGTCGAGCAGGATCAGGGTCTTGCCTCTGGCCTTGAGCGCCTCCGGATCAATGTCGGCTAGAGCGTTTACCGCCTCCGAAGGAGCGAACCCGCGCCATAGCCAGCCGATCTTCGCCCTGTCGAACTTGCCGGTACGGAAGCTCAGGGCGTCACCTCCTTGAGCGTCTGCTTCCAAAGGCGTTTGTTCCGCTCGTGCTCGGCGTTCGTCTTGGCGAACCGGTGGCTTTTGTCGGGCTTGCCGCTGACCACATAGAAGAGATAGTCGTGCTTGGCCGGGTTAAGCGCGGCCTTGATGCTCTTGACGGTCGGCGAACAGATGGGGGTTGGGGGCAGGCCAGGGAAGCGGCGGAGATTGTAGGGGGAGTCAATTTGGAGGTCTTTCTTGGTGAGCGGCCGCCACTCGCCGAGCGCGTAGTTGAGTGCCGCATCGATTCCAAGGCTCATGTTCTTCTGAATGCGATTGTAAATGACCCCGGCCACAATGGGCCGCTCGCTGTCCTTCGCTACTTCGAGCTCGATCAAGGAGGCTATTTTCAGGATCTTGTAGGGGTCTTTGTGGTCCTTCAGCAGCGGCCAAGCCTTCTGCTCGAACGCTTTCAGTTGGCGTTCGATGACCCCCCTTGCTCCCAATAGCGGCGGGAGGTCGTACGTGTCCGGATAGAGATAGCCTTCCAGGGTTCCCGCTGCGGGCAGCTTCATTTTCACCGACGCTGCAAACTCGCTGGGACTCCTGGACAGATCGAGATATTCATTCTCCGTGGCGACTTGGTACTTCGGAAGCTCCAGCAGCTTGGCCGTTCGCATTGAGAAATTGGTTTCCGGTATCCGTACCATCTGTCGGATCGGCTTTTGCAGGGCGCTGAAAACCTCGTCCGCCGACATGCCGCCCGCGAGCGAGTAGGTGCCTTCGCGGACAAAGGACGGTTTCCTAGCGAGCCAGGCGTAGATCCGAATGGCCCGGGGGTTTTCAACGATTCCCTCGGATTTGAGTCTATCAAGAGCCACAACGAGACCTGTCGTGCGGTCGAATCGCATAAGTTTCGCGGGAGCCTTGGCGGTCGGAGCTATCCCATTCCTCATCCACAGGTATCCGCCGCCAAGCGACAAAACAGCGAGCAGCAAGAGAGCAAGCAGGATCCGCTTAAGCCATCTCATGGAAGTACCGCTCCAGGATCAGCCGGGCCGCTTCCCCGTCGCGCCGATCTCGTATCGCCTTGACCTTATGGCCCGCTGCGGCCAGATTGCGCTCCGCTTCTATGGATGTGAGCGCCTCATCTACCTCATGAACGGCCAGGCCCAGCTCTCTCAGCTTGACCGCAAGCTGGCGACATACATGCGCCATGCGGGGGTCTTCGTCATTCAGCGGAATCCCCACGACAACCGCCAAGGCCTCCTCTTGCCGCACTATCCGCGCAATGGCCGCCGCATCATTGGCAAGCGAGCCCGATGGCTTCAGCGGACCCCGCGCCGTCGTGATCCCAGCCTCCGAGTCCCCGACCGCGATCCCGATCCGAACCGAGCCGAAATCGACCCCTATCACCCTCAACTCCGAAATGCCTCCAGCACTTCTTCATGTACGCGGCCATTGCTCGATATCGCCTCGTTCATGGGATATTCGCCGCCTGCAAAGTCGGTGAAACGGCCCCCTGCCTCGCGCACGACCAGCCGCATCGCCGAGATGTCCCAAGGCTGCACAATCGGATCCACCATCGCCTCGATTCTGCCCGTCGCAACCAAAGCGTGGCCGTAGGCATCCGACCAGGTCCGCGATGCCATCGCTCTTCCGGCCAGATCCAAAAACCCGTTCATCCGTCCGTATTTCGCAAGGGACGCATGGCTGCCGCTAGAGATCGCGGCCCCCTTCATCTGCGTCTTTGACGAGACCCGACAGGCCCTACCCCTCCAAAAAGCACCGCCACCGATCTCCGCATAAACCATCTCATCCAAAACCGGCATATAGCAAACCCCGATCTGCGTCTCGCCCTCGATCTCATAGCTGAGGAGCGTCGCATAGAGAGGAACGCCGCACACGAACGATTTGGTCCCGTCGATCGGGTCGATCACCCAGCGCCCGCTTCCCGTGCCAGTCTCGCCCTCCTCTTCGCCAAGGATCGCATCTTCGGGATAAGAGCCCGCGATAAGCCCTCGGATTAGCCGCTCCGCCTCGCGATCAGCCCGCGTGACCGGAGTTTCGTCCTGCTTCACCTCAACCTCGACTCCGGCTTTGAAGAGCGGCAAAGTCGACTGCCCCGCCTTGAATGCGGCATCCAAGGCGAACGCGAGCCGGGGGGACATGAGCCGAGTTTATCCCCAAACTCCGCGAAGCCGGGCACCCTTTCGCGGTAACTTCTAAAGAGTGGATTGGCGTGATCTGGGGCCCGACAAGCAGGGACGAATGCGCATCGCGGTTATTGGCGAAGGAGCCGACGCATCGCTGATCCCTGGAATGCTCACGGCCGCCCTCAAGGAGATCGATATTCCGTCTCAGGTCGTCAGCTTTGAGCCACGGTCGGAAGACTTTACCGAATGCATCCAGCACTTGGCGGCATGTGGGGTGAAGGGGGTCAGCGTCGGGAATCCGCACAAGCCGATGGCCGCAAAGCTAGCGAAGGACTTCTTCCAGGTCAAGCATTCGCTAGGAGTTGCCAACGCCCTTACCCTCGGCTCGGAGGTCTATGGGCAGAACACCGAGGTGCCCGCCTTCGTGCGCCGAATTGCCGATTTCAAGCCCGCAACCGCCTTGGTTATGGGATCGGGACGGGCCGCCCGCTCTGTCGTCATGGGGCTCTTCGAGTTGGGGTGGCAGGTTCGGCTTTGGAACCGCAGCGCGATGCGGACGAAGCCCTTTCTCACCCTCTTCCAGCGCTATGGCAAGATCGAAATGGCGACCATGGCCGATCCTTCCGGCTGCACGATGATCGTCAATGCGACGCCGCTGGGAGCGAGGGCAGGCGAGCAGGCGCCCGTTAAATGGACCTACGCAAGGGCGCATACGGTCGCCGTCGATCTGGTCTACCGCAACGTCGCCACCGAGTTCCTGCGTCAGGCCATGCAGCGAGGTTTCAAGACGGTTGATGGGCGTGAGCTCGTGGTCGAGCAAACCGCCCTCGCGCTTGAATGGTGGACGGGAAAGCCGGTTCCGCGCGAGCCGATGATGCGGGTGGCGGGGATTGTCAAAGGGTAAGCGCCCCCCATGCACATGCATCCTGGAGAAGGGACCAATCATGGAAAAGGCGGTGAGAGGGGGCTGGGGGTGAGGGGAAATCCGGGGAGTTCATAAATCTTTCCCCTCCCCCGGTTCGTTCCTCACCGACCCCTCCCCATGCACATGCATCATGGAGAGGGGATGAGAACTACTTGCGTCGTCGCTTCAGGAAGGCAAGGCCGAGGCCGATGGCAGCAAGGCTGGCCGGCTCGGGTACGACATCGACTCCGATGTTGTCGAGGCCCACGCCAGGATCCGATATGAACGCGTCGTTCGTTCCGCTTAGGAAGATCACGCTCTCCAGGTTCGTCCAGTCTCCCGTCGTAGTCTTTCCGGCGAAGACCGTATTTATCGAGAATGTGTTCTCGATCACCCCGCCCCCGCTATATTGGCCGATCACGATGAGTCTATTCGTCCGTCCATCGTCGAACATGACCGACGCATCGAACGACGAGAGCGAGAACGGATTGCCGTTCGTCTGGGTCATGGTTATCTGACCGCCATCGGTACCGCCGTTGCCATTGCCGCTCCAGAGCAGCCGGGTCGTGCCGTTTCGGACGGGCGGAGGGCTGAACCCCCAGTCGTCGGTCGCGATGGTCCATCCCGAAGTCGCGATTGTGAATGTGTAGCCTGCTTCGAACATCGGATTGCCGAAGTCCATGCCGTGGCCCTCGAAGTCGATGACAGTCGCCTGTGAAGCGGCCGAGCCAAGAGCCAGCAGGGCCAAAGTAAAGATTCTCGTTTTCATGGGTTCCCTCTCAAATGCAAGTAAGACCTTGTCAGTATAGAGCAATGCTGGCCCGCCTGTGCTGACAAATATGCTGGAAAGTTGCGCCACGATTTCTCGCCAACCCACTCATCGGAGTAGTAACCCCCCTAGCCGGGATGCGTCCTGGAAGCGATTAGAAGTCGTCGGATTAAAGCATAATGTGGTCTGGTTTTCGCAGCGAGGCTAGAATGTTCAGCTTGGCAGTTTTCGCGT
This sequence comes from Fimbriimonadaceae bacterium, assembly GCA_049276675.1. Lineage (GTDB taxonomy): Bacteria > Armatimonadota > Fimbriimonadia > Fimbriimonadales > Fimbriimonadaceae > DATLGQ01. The sequence continues at coordinate 32,350 of JBASWW010000037.1, read as the reverse complement.
TGCTCCTCCCATCTATAGGCGGCCCCCAGGACGAGCCCAAGAACGCCTACCATCTCTTCAATGAGCGCCTCGCGAAGGCAAGCTCCTTGTCCGGAAAGATGACCGTTACCGGAAGCGGGCTCCCAACCACACAGGTCACTGAATTCGCATACAAGCGCCCCAATCTGACGTTGGCCCGCTCATACATTGATGGAAAGCTGCACGACATCAGAGTCAGCAACGGAAAGATAGATCGGGATTACTCTTACGTGGACCGCACATTAGACGAGTGGGAGGTCTTTGCGGGAGAGGACCGCTTCTCCGTTATGCTGGTTGGCATGGCGGCGTTTTACACATCCAATCCCGACCCGCCTTACGATACGGTCGGACAACCTTCTTTAACGCGCTTCGCTGGTCGCAGTGCGACTGCGATCAATGTCATCCCAAGACGCAAGGGCGGCAAGAGTAAGCCACCGGTGACTACCCTTTACTTTGATGCTTCCACTGGCGATCTCCTTGGCTTCTTCAGGCGGCATCCAACGATGAAGACGGCCGCTCGGGGACGCTATGACAATCTGGAACTGAATCCAACCCTTCCCGAAGACGCCTTTGAGTGGCAGCCCCCGGCTGGCGCAAAGCCACGGCCCGACGCCCCACCTTACGCCTCGCTCCTGCAGGCTGGCACAAAGGCGCCACTCTTCGCTGCGAAGACCACCGACGGCACCGCCTTTTCACTGGCAAACTCGGTGAAGAATCATCGCCTTACTGTCTTGAGTTTTTGGTCTTACACGTGAGGGCCGTGCCGTGAGGAGTTGCCTCACTTACAGAAGCTACAGACCAAGCTTGCGGGCAAAGGGCTGCAGCTTGTCAGCATCCATATCGGGGTCGTGCCTGCGGCGGTCAAGAAATCACTGCTCCAGAAGCAAAGGATCACACTGACGATGGTCGCCGGAGCAGCGGGAGAGTCGGCGGCAAAGCAATACAAGGTGCTTGCAACTCCAACGACCTACATCATCGGCCCTGACGGAATAATCCTCGAAGCTTTTATTGGCTCGGATGTCAAGAGGCTCACCGAGTCGCTGGCAAGGCACGGCGTCAAGTAGCCCCGGAAGAGCTTAAAAAAAGGCGGCCCCCGCCAGACAGGGGCCGCACGTTGAAGGGATCGTTAAGCAGCCATGTTGAGTTGCGCCGAGTTGAATGTCGGATAGATCTCCGCCTCGTTGCTGGGCAGGGTCAGGATGTCCGGGCCGGGTAAAGCCCCGAGTCCCCGTGCCCGAAAAGCCTCCAGGGTACGTGCTGTCCTTGGCCACGACCGACCTGAGCGACCCTGGTTGCATGCAAATGCCTCTTGCGTCTGATTCTCAGCAATCCGATGCACGGGAATCCTAATCCCCTGGCCCGGCTTGAGTGAAGAAACATACTGGAAATTACATCGGCTGTCGGAAAGATAAATAATCCGCCATAGTCGTACAATTAGGTCGAATGACTATCAGAAACTTCGCCGCTCTGCTTGTGGGCGTCGCCCTTGCCTTCGACCCTGTTCAGCCGGAGTCCGCGGGCCGGGAGATCGGCATGAGGCAGAAGACGCTGATCGCCTACCAAGGATGGATAGATGAGCGTTCTGAGGTCTTCGTCATGGACGGCACAGGCAGAAACAATAGGCGGCTGACCTATCACAATGCCGGCAGTGGGTATCCAAATCTATCGCGGGATGGGCGATGGATCTTATTCAGCTCCAGCCGGAATACGGCCTACAGGGACGCGTATATCATGAAATCCGACGGATCGGACGTTCGACAGCTAACGTTCAATCAATACGTATTCACACCGGAGTTCAGCCCGGACGGGTCGCAGATCGTTTTCAGCGGCCAATGGGGCGGGCGGGTGAAGATCATAAATGCGGACGGAAGCGGTTTGACCGTAATTGGCCCAGACGGCAGCTTCGACCCCACCTTCAGCCCCGATGGAGCCAAGATAGCGTTTGCCTACCACCGGCCCAAGGGTTCCGACATCTACCTTATGAATACCGATGGAACTGACTTACGGCCCATCGTCACCTCGCCTCAAAGGGACACAGAACCCAGTTTCAGTCCTGACGGAACTAAGCTGGTCTATACAGCACGATACAACAACGGGCATTTCGCCGTTCATCTCTTTGACCTAATAAGTAAGACTGACACGAGGCTTACCGATATCGATGTGATCGAAGACGAGAGCCCGAGTTTTACACCCGACGGAACGAGGATCGTCTTCACATCAAGCTTCCTAACGAGAGTGCACACGATGAATCTCGATGGGTCCGATATCAAGCGGGTTGGGGATTACTATTTGTACGCTCGCTATCCAAGCAGTGCGCGACGTTGGCCTGATGGTGGCCTTTAATCAGTTGGTCCCCCTCACCCCCTGCCCCCTCTCCCCGCCATTCATCGGGGCGAGGGGGTTCTACTTGTGCAGCTTAGGGTTCGCGGCGAGGTAGGCGTCGGCGTTGTCCTTGTCCACACGCTCCGTTGGCAGCACGATCTTCTTGTTCGCCGGCATGCCCCCTTTCAGGATGTCGGCGGCGACCTGGATGCCCTTCGGGCCGGGGTTCGGATACTTGAACGTCGCGTCTATCTTGCCCTGCTTGATGAAGTCCACGATCTCGACCTGGCACGCGTCGATGCCCACGATGATGGGGCGGATATCGCTTCCTACGACCGGATTCCCGTCTTCCGTGGAGGGATTCGCCGCTTCCCAGGCTAGATAGGCGCCGATCGCCATCTCGTCATTGTGGGCATAGATCGCATCTATCTTCTGCCCTTTCTGGAGGAAGGTCTCCATGTACTTGCGCGCCTTCTCGCGCTGGTAGCCGCAGTCGTCACCCTCGATCACCTTGATGCCCGGATATTTCGCGAAGACCTCCATCGCGCCTCCGCCCCTTTCCAGAGTCGGCGTCGCGGCGGCGATGCCCCGGATCATGAGGATGGTTCCTTTCCCGCCAAGCTTCTTGACCAGATACTCGCCTGCCTGCCTGCCGATCTCCTGGTTGTCGCCTCCGATCCAGGCCGTGAACTTGTCCCCTTCGATCGCGCGGTCGAGCAGGATGACCGGGATCTTCTGATCGTAGGCTTTCTCGATCGCGGGCCGCAGCGAGGCGTCCACGGGGCTGATGAGCAGCACCTTGGGCTCCTTCACGAGGAAGGTGTCCACCACGTTCATCTGCTTCTGCGCATTGTCCTCTGCAGCTTGCGATTCGAACGTGAACTCCGAGGCATATTTTTCGGCTTCCGCCTTCATCTCCGCATCGAAAACCTGCCGCCAAGGATCGGCGCTGTTCGCTTGCGCGAAGACGACCAGCGGCTTTTCTGCGCCAGCGGTTCCCTCGGAGGCCGTATCGCCCCCCTTTCCGCATCCAGCCATTACCAATCCCATTGCGAGCAAACCCGCAAACTTCCAATTCATCATCCCTTCCTCCTACCCACGTGCTGCAGATATACCGCAAGCAGCACGATGCCACCCTTCCAGATCATGGCCACCTTGTCGTTGATCCCCCTTAGTATGAACAGGACGCTCAGCGAACCCATAAACAGGACGCCCGCGAAGGTGCCGACCGGACTGCCGTAGCCGCCCAACAGAGACGACCCGCCCACTACCGCCGCCGCAATCGCCTCCAGTTCGTAGCCCACGCCCGCTTCCGGCGATCCGCTGCTTCCCCTGGCGGTGAGCATGATCGCGGCAAGCGCGATGCAGAAGCCGTTGATCGCATAGGCGGCGGTTTTGGTTTTGGTTACGGGGAGGGCGCTCAGCCTCGCTGCTTCCTCGTTGCCGCCGACCGCATAGACGTGCCTGCCGAAACGGGTCTTGTGCATGGTTATCGAGGCGATCAGCACGACCGCAAGCAGAAGCCAGATCGCAAATGGCAGCCCTGCGTAGGTCCGCTGCAGGGCGTCCGTGCTGCCGCGAAATCCGGAGACGATTGCGTTGTTCGTGTAGACATAAGCGATGCCCCTCAGCGCGACCATTGCTGCGAGCGTGACCACGAATGGCTGAAGCCTCGTGACGCTGATGATCCATCCGAGAAGGGCGCCAATCGCGGTTCCGAGAAAGAGAACATAAGCGATGGTTGTCCCGAGAGAGGCACCGTCCTTGAGCCAGGTCCCGGCCACGCAGTTCAGCAATCCGATGAGTGAGCCGACGCTGAGATCGATGCCGCCGGTGACGATCACGAATGTCATCCCGACCGCCATGATGCCAGGGACCGCCGCTTGATCCAGCACGCTCTGCAGGTTTCGGAGCGTAAGAAACTTTGGTTCGAGCGCCGCCGCAACCAGCACGAGCAGGATCAGGCCGAGCAATCCTTGGTATCTTTGCAGGAGAGGCCATGCCCCTCGCGCGGTCGCCATCAACCTATCGTATTCGATTCTTACCTTCAAAATCCTTCCATCAACCCGCCATGCGAAAAACCCTAGCCATCATTCTTGCCGCCTCACCCCTTCAAGCTTTTTCTCAAAAGGTTGATCTGCAATCTCTGCTCCCGGAGCTGACAGACCTCGGGCGCCTTGCCAGCCGGCCAAAGCCGAACTTCACCGCCGCCCAGGCGAGCAGCTGGGATCGCCGCACCAAGGACACCAAGACCGAATGGTTTGCCAATGCCGATGCGGGCCAGTTCATCCGAACGGAGCAAAATGAGGGTCGGACGGAGTTTGTCATGGCCGACCTCGTGGGCCCAGGAACGGTAACGCGGATCTGGTCGGCCAATCCCGGCGGAACGATCCGGTTTTACTTCGATGGTGAGGTCTCACCCCGGCTCAGCTTTGCGATGGAGGAGCTGCTGACCGGGAAGATTGCTGCGTTCCCTGATCCATTCGCCTATATCGCCTCGCGCGGGACCAATCTCTATTTCCCCTTTCCCTACGCGAAGAGCCTGAAGATCACGGCCGAAGCGCGGCCCGATAGCGGGATCAAGGGCCTTTACTATCACGTCGGCTATCGCACCTATGGGGCTGGGACGCAAGTGACGAGCTTCACCATGGACCAGCTGGCCGCGAGCAAGGAATCGATGAGCCGGGTGGCCAAGACATTGATGAACCCCGACTCGAGGCCGATGCCAAGAACGCAGAGCGACCGTGCGAATGTCGTGCTCGCGTCAGGCAAATCGCACATCATCGACCTTCCCGAAGGTCCACGCGCGATCTATGAATTGAGGGTCCGAGTGGCAGTCAAGCCGGGTGTCGCGGACAATCCGAACGAGCCATGGGGCAGCCCGCTCCAGCTTCATAACGCCCTGCGCAGGGTGATCATGATGGCGACGTTCGACGAGGACTTTGCCATCAACGTGCCGATCGGCGACTTCTTTGGTTCGGCGCCCGGCATAAACCCATACAAGAGCTTCCCGATGGAGGTGAGCGCCAACGGTTGGATGGTCAGCCGTTTCATCATGCCCTATGCGGAAAACGCGGGATTCGTCTTCGTGAATGAGGGCGAGGCCCCGGTGTCGCTCGAAGTCGAGATTAAGCATGCGCCGCGAAAATGGTCCGCCGGCGACTACCACTTCTTCTCCCAGTGGAATGTGGACCAAGGAATGAGCCATCCACAGCGCGACATGACCTTCCTCGACGCCAAGGGCGAGGGCCTTTGGATCGGTTCGAACCTAGCCGTTGCGAACCCGACCCCGGCTTGGTGGGGGGAGGGCGACGAGAAGGTTTTCGTGGACGGCGAGGCATTCCCAAGCACCTTTGGAACCGGAACCGAGGACTACTACGGCTACGCATGGAGCTCCGCCGAACTATTCCAACGCCCGTATCACGCCCAGCCCCGAGCCGACGGTCCCGCCAACTACGGCCATTCGAGCGTGAACCGGTGGCACATCCTCGACCCGATCCCCTACACGAAGTCGCTGCGCTTCGATATGGAGATTTGGCATTGGGCGAACGTGTACGCAACGTACGCCCGGACCTCGTATTGGTATGCCGCGCCCGGCGGCACGGAGCCCGTTCAGCTTAATCGATCGCTGATTTTGCCGCCCTATGTCGAGCCGCCAAAGGGTGTCGAGGGCGCGATCGAAGGGGAGAAGCTAAAGATTGTGCAGGTCACGGGGGGTATCGCGGATTCGCAGGGAGGGTTCGTCGAAATCTCCCGAGGCGAGCAATTGTGGTGGCGGCAGATGAAGAAGGGAGACAAACTCGTGCTTCGCGTGCCGATTGCTCAGCCTGGGACCTACGAGATCATCGGCAACTTCTGCACGAATCAGGACTACGGAATTCACTCGCTCAGCATCAACGGCAGGAGCATTGGGGAGCCGATGGACTTTTGGAGCAGCACGCTCAAATGGGAAAAGCGTTCGCTTGGAGTCTTCGAACTGACCGGCACCGAGCTGTTGCTCGAAGTGGTATCTCAAGGCTCGCGAGAGGGTGCTTTACCTGGCGGCATGTTCGGGCTCGACTATCTCATCATGAATAAACGATGAATTTGACAGCCGAACGGTCAAATATATACAGCTGGTCCGTATATCCGCTTAAGTGCTAGGAGCGTCCGGGCAATCCCTGATTGAGCGCGCCCTCAGTGGGCGCGTTTTTGCTGTTTGCGGTGTTTCGCGAGATCCTTCCAAGTTTGGGTATCGCGTGTACTCCTATCTTCGGGCTGCGGGCCTGAAGGTATACGCGGTAAATCCGAACGCGGCGTCGATCGGCTCCGATCCCTGCTATCCTTCGCTCTTTGAGATTCCCGAAAGGATCGATTGCGTCGTGGCCGTGACCCAGCCCGCCAATACGACCAAGATCGCGTCAGATTGCACGACGCTCCTCATCCCCTTCATCTGGATGCAGCCTGGCGCGGAGTCGGAGGAAGCGATCGCCTTTGCCAAAGTGGGCGGAATAAACGTTATCGCGGGTGGCCCGTGCATCATGGTCGAGCACCGCCTGCGAAACCAGCGGAATCTCGACTAGGAGGCCTTTTCAAGATCGGCCGAGCGGAGGAGCAGCATGTAGTGCGGTTCGAAGTTCAGCTCTTCCGCGGTCAGCTGCTTCTTCTGGTCCTCGCCGATCGAGCCGAGGAACTTCTCCCGCATCTTGAGAGTGGCCTGCTTGTGAACGTCGAGCGTGACCTTGCTGGTGCCGTTTAGATCGATCTTGATTGCGATCTCCTCGTTGCTGTACACGTTTTGCACGATTCCCGTGAGTCCGGCCATATGCTCGAAATAGCGGTTGGCCTTCTTATCCTGCTCCGTCACCGTGCGCGAAACGATCTTCACCCGGTCGCCTTCTTTCCAACTGGCCATGAGTCTATTTTACCGCCATATGCTCGAACCCAGGCCGAATGCGCGGGGTCAAATCCCCCATGAGCACAGCACATCAATTTCCTCCTCAAACCCAGGGCAAACAGCCTGGAATCGAATCCGAGATGACGCCCAGGCCAAAGTTCGACGATAAGAAGTACAAGCCCGCGGGCAAGCTCGATGGCAAGGTGGCCCTCATCACCGGCGGCGATAGCGGCATCGGGCGATCGGTTGCCCTATTTTATGCCAAGGAAGGAGCCGATGTCGCCATTTGCTACTTGAATGAGCACAGCGACGCGCAAGAGACGAAGCGCTGGATAGAGGACGCTGGACGGCGATGCCTTCTGATTCCTGGCGATGCCGGTGATGAGAAGTATTGCCAGGATGCGATCAGCCAGACGGTCAAGGAGCTTGGCAGGCTCGATGTTCTGGTGAACAACGCCGCAGAGCAGCATCCGCAGGAGACCATTGAAGCGATCAGCCAAGAACAGCTCGAACGTACGTTCCGAACCAACATCTTCAGCTACTTTTACATGGTCAAGGCAGCGCTCCCGCACTTGGGCGTGGGCTCCGCGATCATCAACACAACTTCCGTCACAGCATATGCGGGCAGCCCAGAGCTTCTGGATTACTCCTCGACAAAGGGAGCAATCGTAGCCTTTACCCGATCGCTGGCTCTAGCGCTAGCGGACAAGAAGATTCGGGTCAATGGAGTTGCCCCAGGACCGATCTGGACGCCCCTGATTCCTTCCACATTCGATGAGGAGAAGGTCGCTGACTTTGGCTCGGACACTCCGCTCAAGCGCGCGGGCCAGCCCGAAGAGGTGGCCCCCTGCTTTGTGTTCCTCGCATGCGACGACAGCTCGTATATGACGGGCCAGATACTGCATCCGAATGGTGGCGAGGTCGTCAATGGTTAAGATTGGCTGCGCTTGAGGATTTCGAGGCGCTCGGACTGCTCCTCCCAACCGGCGAGCAGCCCAGCCAAGGTCTCCTTTCGCTCGGTATGGCTGCGGGAGAGGGCTAGGACATCGGCATCGGGCTTGAGATGGGCAAGTTCAGACTCCAACTCGACAATTTCCAGCTCGCATTTGGAGATCGCTTGCTCGGTTTCGGCGATGAGGTTGGTGAGCCTTACAATCTCCTTGGAGGTCTCGCGCGGGCTGAGGGTGGTGGAGAGCTGGGGAGGCGGGGAGTCGGAAAAACGGGGAACCTCGCGCCCTCCGTCTCTCCCCTTCGCTCCCCGCTTCATCCAGGCCCGATATTCCGCGTAGGAGCCGGGATACCCCACCGTCCCATTCTTACGGATATCGAGCGTATGGTTGGTCACATGCTCGAGCAGCCATCGGTCGTGGCTCACAAGGATGAGTGTGCCCTTGTATTCGCGAAGCACAACGGCCAGCGCCTCCCGCGAATCCATGTCGAGGTGGTTGGTGGGCTCGTCGAGGATCAGCAGATTGGGGTTGAGCGTGGTCAGTCGGGCCAGCGAAAGCTTGTTCTTCTCCCCGCCGCTCAATGTCCGGATGGGGCGAAAGACGTCGTCCCCGGAGATCAAGAATCGCCCCAGAAGGTTGCGGGCATCGGCGGGCAAGAGGTCGCAGTCATAGACCATCATGTCCAATGGCGATTCATCGAGGTCGAGGTCGGATGTATCCTGGGCGAAGTAGCCGTGCGCGACATTCGCGCCGTGCTTCACTACTCCCGAAACAGGCTCGACAAGCCCCAGCAGAATCCTTATGAGGGTCGATTTTCCACTGCCGTTATCTCCGATCACGCCCCATCGCTCGCCCCACCGAACGGTCCAATCCAGGTCCCGAAATAGAGGCTGCCCGGGAAAGGCCATGGCCAGCTTCTGCGCCTCGATGACCACGTCCCCCGCCCGCTTCGTGGGCTTTATCGCCGCCTTCATCCCGCGGTCTTGCTTTGGTGCCTTGACCGCCGAAGCCCTCATCCGCTCCAACAGCTTCAGCCGACCCCGCGCCTGGGCCGTGCGCTCGCTCCCCATGAATCGACGCACGTACTCGTCCATCTTGCCCATCTGCTCCTGCTGCCGCTTGGCCACCTCCGCCTGCCGCGCCTCTTCTTCCTCGCGCAGCCGCAGGAATTTATCAAAAGGCCCGTCGTAGCTCTTCACCAAGCCATCCCGCAGCTCCAGCACGCGCTCGGCCGTGTTTTGGAGAAAAACCCGGTCGTGGGAGACCAGCAGCACCGCGCCGTGGTAACCGCGAATCCAGCCTTCGAGCCATTCCGTGGCTTGGAGGTCGAGATGGTTTGTCGGTTCATCCAGGATCAGCAAGTCGGGCTCTTCGAGCAGGAGCCGCGCCAGGGCAAGCCGAGTCTTTTCACCTCCACTTAGTGCCGAAGTAGGTTTGTCGAACTCGTCTGGCGTGAACCCCATGCGCTGGAGAACCGTCCGCATGTCCCGCTCGGCGGAATAGCCTTCCGCCTCGAGGAAGTGCTCGTGGATCAGCGCATACTCATCCAGCTCCTCTTGGGTTGGCGTGTTTTCGAGCCGTTCTTCGAGCTCGTCAAGACGGCGGCGAAGCTCCAAAGTGCGGGCCAGTGCGCCTTCCGCCTCACTCAGAACGGTCCCATCGCCCACCGGAGACTCCTGGCTGAGAAAGCCGACTTTTGCGCCGCGAGTGAGGTGCACCGATCCGCCGTCGGGCTGAAGCTTCCCGGTCAGGATCCGCAGCAGCGTGGTCTTTCCGGATCCATTTCTGCCCACAAAGGCCACCTTTTCGCGCGGATCGAGGCGAAAGGATGCGCCACGCAGAAGAGGCTCCACGCCGAAGGTCTTTTGGAGGCTTGAAACGCCGAGAAGCACGACAGATTCTACCGATGCCGGGTCACTGCTTTCGCATGAGAAGCGAGAAGGTCTGCGGAATTCGCCTCATCAGGCCTGGGGCCATATTGGGAAACATATCCCAATATGGATCTGCATGCTCTTCGAACCGCTCCATTACTAAACCGGCCGCGAGCAGGGCATTGATGACATCGCCAATGCCCCAGAGCACCTCGTGCTTCGTGGCGTGCTGCTCTTTGGGCTTGCTCAGAGCGCCAATGTAGGTGTCCGGCCAGCCTTGCTCGGCATGAGGGGTGCGGTTGAAGTAGTCGCCCCAATCCGGGTCGAGCAAGAATTCCTTGGCCTCTAGCTGCCAGATGCTGGAGATAGGGTGCCCCTCAAAAACGTACAGCTTGCCCCCGGGCTTGAGCAAACGGGCCGGGACCCGAGCCCAGGCCTCGATATCCATGATCCAATTGATCGCACCCCTGCCGGTGTACACCAAATCGGCAGTGCCATCGAGTTCGGCATGCGTCTCAAGCACGTCGCAGCGAAACCACATCGCCGGCGCCTTGAGAGCGTCCGACTTTCCGCGGGCCAGCTCGATCATCCGGTCGCTGATGTCGACTCCCACGACCTCATGTGCGCCCAGATTCCAGAGCGAGAGAGTGTCCCTTCCGCCGGCGCACTGGAGATGGATCGCCCGCCTACACCATTCGCCCAGCCCCTCCAGGTAGGGCAGCTCAGGCGGGCAGAAGTTCTTTCCGCCCGAGCGCAGGAACTCGATGCCTTCCTGCTGATGCTCGGCATACCACTCCGCGCCCTCGTTCCAGCCGGCTCGGTTGGCTTGATGCTGGCGCACTAGTCCAGGGCCTCTGCGTCGGCTTCTTCGAGAAGTTCCACGAGGCCGAAGTGCTGTGCCCAGCGACGCATGTACTCCCAGTCAAGCCTTCCGCGCTGGACCTCGATCACCTTCACGATGTCGTTCCATTGCCGGTCGCTCACGCGGTTGCCAAGTTCATACCAGCGTAGCTTTTGAATGATGATGTTCTCAGGAGCTGTATGCCGCACCTCCATACCCTCGGCCACCTGGACGGGAACCGCGCGCTCAAGTTCGGATCTGCTGTACTCATCATCTCCTACCACGAAGAAGTCGATCTTCGTAACCTCGGGGATGTACATGCCCTGGAACATCCGATACTCGTCCCTAGAGAGGATCGCGGCAAGCGCGCCGTCGCTCTCAATGTAGAAGTCATCCCCGAGAATCTTGGCCAGCCGCTCAGCATCGCCTTGACGCATCCGTACTGCGATGTCAATGTCGAGGGTGATGCGTGGACTGCTCCATGCGCCGCTCGCGAACGAGCCCCCGATCGCGTACGGGATCTCCGCTTCACGGAGCGCCGTGGCTACCTTTATTAGGACACCGATCACTTTCGGCGCTCTCGAACAATCAGGGCCCTCTCGCCTGCCTGGCGTAGATGCTTTCCAGCGGTGATCATCTCGAACATTTGCTGCAGCCTTCGCTCGGGCGACATTCGCCGTAGCTCATCTACCATTCGCCGGTGCATCGCCTTTGACGTGTCGAGCAGATCCGTGCGCCGCATACCCATGATTTTACAGCAACCCTCACGACCCGCCCTTCAGATACGCCTCGATCGCCTCCATCGCCGGATCGCGATTGGCTCTGAACGCCTCCCAAGAAGGGTGCGCGGGCAGGTCCGGCGCGATCCACATGCGATGGTCCATCGGCCAGGACCGCTGCCAGTAGAGGTCCGAGATCGAGCCTGTCATCTTGCTGTATGGCAGATTGAATCGCACGGTTTCCCCAACGAAGTTTGGCGCTGACCCTGTAGGCTCACCGACAAAGATGGGATCAAGAGCGCGATCGAGGTCGGTTGTGAAGTTCTGGGCGGCGGAGAAGGTGTTCCGGCCCGTGATCACGAATAGCTTGTCTCGCTTGTTGATCTTCTCGCAGCCGATGATGCCATTCACAATCGGCCGGTTTAGGAAGCTATTGCCCCCTCCATTCCATCGCACGTCCACGATCAGCCGCTCGACATCGTTCGCGTCAATGAAGTCATGCACCCGCTTCATGAAGACCTCCGTTGTCTCTGCCGGTTCGTTGCGAACCGCGTTGTACTGCAAGTACACGGCCTTGAGCGCGGGTAGATGCTCAAACCAATAGGCCTTGTCCCGGCTCTTGAGGTAGAGCGGAGGCGTCTTGGAATCACGCGCATTCAGCCAGGTATCAGTCGGGCCGGCCGAATTTGCTTCCAGGGTGACCGTCCTGACCTCGCCGGCTGCGGTCTTGACCTTGTAAGCAGCACTCTTCTCGTTGGGAATGAGGCCTAGCGCATTCAGGAGGACGGGCAATGTGAGGAACCTCCCAGATAAAGATTTGAGCCCCTGTGGGTTGTCCTGCGGCGTCACCTCATTCAGAGCCGGGGCGAGCTGTTCGATGGTCTTACTCCCAACCTCCAGGATCTGGGCTCCGACTAATTCAGGAAACTTCGGATCGGCGGCCGTGACGAACACGCCCTCTTCAAACCAGAACACTTGGATGGGAACGCTCTGATACCGGCCGTGATCGCCGGGCCGGATCGAAGTGTGCCCATCGCCGACCCTCGTCATGTACTTCATGAAGGCAGCGGCAATCTCGTTGTCCTTCATTTTAGGAATCTGGTTGTGCAGCTTCCGAACCCAGGCATCCTGCTCGCCTTTAGTATGCTTGGTGTACGGGTTATAGTGAATCCGGCTCACTTCCCGGTGCATCAGCCATAGATCGTATCGCCAGCCCTGGTCTCGGGTCATCTTGCTCACGTCTTTTGTCGCCGCAAGCTCCTCCCAGCGCTTGTCTGAGTGCAGCGAGTTCAGGTCAGCGTCTGTCCGTAGATGGTCGAGATCACGCCAGCCCGCTGCCATAGACTTGTTCAGAAGATCATAAGCTTTGTCCTTCTGGCCTTTGAGTGCGTAGGCGCAAGCTAGGTCATATAAAGCTGCAGCCCTGAATTTGTTTCCAAACGCCCCGAATTCCAGAGCCTTGTTGTAGGCGAAGATGCCGTCGTCGTAGCGCTTTGCGCCCAGCCGTTGCTGCCCGAGACGCCACCAGAGGTCGCCATCCTGGGCGTAGATCTTGACCGCCTCTTCGAGCAAATTGTCGAGCTTGGGCGAATCCAGACCGCCTTGACGAGCCTCATGCAGGAGCCGTGCATACCGCGCGGAGTCCTCCGGGGTCACGAGAGATGAACCGGATGATGAGCCGAGGGCCAGAAGAGTGGCAACGAAGCAGGCAAGCGAAAGGAGAGCTTTCATGTCCCCTAATACTTGCTCATCCTCGAGCAAGGTTGCCGTCCTCATAGGCCTTTAGCTGGAACATGCTCCTGTAGGTCTCGTCTGCAATGAAGAGATGGACGGCGAAAGCCGATCACTCATAGTGCGGCAATGATCAAAGGACAGCATCTTGATATCCTTCCTCATCGGCGGCTTCCCGTCGAAAACCTAAAGTGCTGCCCTTTGTGCGGAGTCTTGAATGCCGCCCGCAACGCCGAATGCTTCGTGTGTCGGTGGCATGGCGAATTCGACCGCGACCCCGCACGAATTGAAGAGTGCCTGCTGGACCTTCTGGATCGCTGCCCCGAGCTTGCCGATGCGATGGCCGAGCCGGTTCCGGTAAAGCAGAGTTTCTTGGCGCGGGTCAAGGCATGGATCGGCAACTGGAATGGGCGACGGCGCCTTGACGTCCGGGTCTAGCCGCCCGACAGTTCGCGGCCCTTCACCGCGTTGATCTCTATGAACTGCCGCCAGTTGTTTGGCACATCCGTGTCCACGAATATCGCCGTTACAGGGCACTCCGGCTCGCACAGACCGCAATCGATGCACTCGTCCGGGTTGATGTAGACCATGTCGCCTCCGTCGTAGATGCAGTCGACGGGACAGACGGTCATGCAGGATTTGTCCTTGACCCCGATGCATGGTTCTGTGACAATGTAAGGCACGGCAGCTCATTTTGGCATATCGAGTCCGTAATCGGCCTAGGCGGAAACCCCATGCAGAAACCGCTCGACCGTCCAGGCAGCGCCCTGGCTGGAGTCCCCTCCGCCTTCTAGGGCGCTCGTGGAGGCGAGAGTGATGAAGAGCTGCGCAAGCCTATCAACCGGCTCCGCCACGATCTCCCCTTCCGCCGCCATCTGCACCAGCAGCCCGCAAAGGGGCTCGAATATCCGTTCGAAATAGGCGCCCATGATCTGCTCGCCGCTTTCTGACCTCGACATTCTTTGCGAGTCGTGCAGGATCTGCCCGATGTTCGATCCGCAGGTCAGCAGCGCATGGGCATAGGCTTGGAGGGCGTGAGGCGCGGGGGCCGATGCCAGTTCGTTGTCAACGGTCGTGGAGACGCTGCCCAGAACATCCAGAGCCCAGGCCACGTACAGCCCCTCCTTGTCCCCAAAATGGTGGTAGAGAGTCGGCGCTTGAACCCGCGAAAGCTTGAGCAGGGAACCAACACTGACCTCCGCGAACGACCCCTTGCCGAAGAGCGCATGGGCCGCGGACATGAGCCGATCCTTCCCACTGGGAGCCATTTGCTGCGCCGCCATCCCTTACAGTGTAACGCAAGTTATAGCGGACACCAAGGATTCTACAAGGAGGGCGCTGTTGATCGTCCCGGCGGCTTGCTGCTGCTATCGTCGCTCGATTTCCTTGGCCGCTTCCTCTACTGCCACATCGGGACAAGCATCGAAGAGGTCCACGACATGCTGAAGCACACTCTCCGCATGGCCCGCATCCGTCGAAACGCTGGACACCCCGATCACAGCGTTCTGCCATAAATCGTGCTCTCCGACCTCAGCGATCGCCACATGAAACTGCCGTCTTGATTTATCCAGGAGGCTGCGCAGAATCTGGCGCTTGTCCTTGAGCGACCGGCAGCCCTCGAGCCGGAGCGATACACGAAGCGTCCCGATAATCACTTTTGCTCTACCGCACTGATACAGGCACGATCATCAGCCCCAGCAAGGCCACAGCGAAGTAAGCCGCGAGAACCGCCGCTCCCGCATAATCCTTGGCTATCCTCTGCCCGGCAAAAAGGCACAGGATGGCCAGAGCCGACAGCCCGACTCCCGCAGTTGGAACCCACCCTGGCCCGCCCACCACAAGCACGACCGCCCCTGCTGCGCTGAGAACCCCCGCCGCAAGCTCCAGGATCGTGATCACGCCCAGCATCAGCGGCACAGCCCCTTTCAAGGGAGACTTACCGAAATGCGGCTCGAGCCAAGCCAGATTTCCCGCGCGATCTACCACCTTGTCCACTCCAGATTGGATGAACAGCACGGCAAAGAACGTGCACACCAACACGCGGGCTATCGCAATCGGCTCGAGGTCCATGGCTCAATGGACGGATTGATTCTCGTAACAGAATCGTTAATCCCAACAATGCAAACCCCCAGCCAGACCGTGGCATCTATCCGAACCCCTTGGCGGTCACATGTGATCTGGAAATGACTATCCGGACAATCTGAACTAGGGCTTGTTGCCTCGACGTACCGGCCCAGCCCTCACTATTGGGACCTCTCTCGATTACAATTTATAGGGAGTGAAGGAGCTTGCGAGTGAACGACCGGCCGCCTAGGGTCTATATGCCTTGGACTCAAGAAGAAGATGAAAAACTGCTAAAGGCTTTCCGCGAAGGAAGAAAGCCCGACCAACTGGCCGAGGACCACCAACGTTCACTCGGCGCGATAAAGTCGCGCCTCCTTCACTTGGGTCTTATCGTCCCAGCGGCCCGGCGCTGAATCAATCTTTACCTTAAAGTACAGCATCCTGCCATAATACGTAGGAAGGACCGGCCCCCGCCGGGC
Source organism: Fimbriimonadaceae bacterium (assembly GCA_049276675.1). GTDB lineage: Bacteria > Armatimonadota > Fimbriimonadia > Fimbriimonadales > Fimbriimonadaceae > DATLGQ01. Next base: position 16,479 of record JBASWW010000037.1, on the reverse strand, counting down.
GCCACCCGTTTCTAAACGTATGCAAGACCTGCAGGAAGTCAACAAAAAAGACGAATCCACCGAAATCCTCGAAAAGTTCGCCAACCGCGACTATCAATGGGGCTTCGTCTCGGACGTCGAGGCCGACCAGTTCGCCCCCGGCCTCAATGAAGACGTGATCCGGGCCCTTTCCGCCAAGAAGGAAGAGCCCGACTGGATGCTCGAATTCCGACTCAAGGCCTATCGCCACCTCCAGAGCATGAAGCCGCCGCACTGGCCGAACGTGCGATACAACGAGCCGGACCTGCAGGCCATCAGCTACTACTCCGCGCCAAAAATGAAGCCCGTGCTCGATTCGCTGGACGACGCAGACCCCGAGCTGCTTCGCACTTTCCAGAAGCTGGGAATCCCGATCGAAGAGCAAAAGGTGCTGCTAAACGTAAAGGGTTCCCAACTCCCCCTCGCCCCGATGAATGGCGGGGAGAGGGGGCAGGGGGGTGAGGGGTCCGGAAATGGCCAACAGCTCTCCGGCGTCGCCGTAGACGCAGTCTTCGACTCCGTTTCCGTCGCCACCACCTACAAAGCCAAGCTCTACGAGCTCGGCATCATCTTCTGCTCCTTCGGCGAGGCCGTCCGTGAGCACCCCGAACTGGTCAAGCAGCACATGGGCTCGGTCGTGCCCTACTCCGATAACTACTTCGCGACCCTCAATAGCGCCGTCTTCACCGACGGAAGCTTCGTCTACATCCCGAAAGGCACTAGATGCCCGATGGAGCTGTCCACCTACTTCCGCATCAATGCCCAGAACACCGGCCAGTTCGAAAGAACACTCATAGTCTGCGAAGAAGGCGGATATGTGAGCTATCTGGAAGGCTGCACTGCGCCGCAGAGGGACGAAAACCAGCTCCATGCTGCGGTCGTCGAGCTCGTCGCCAATGGAGATGACGCCACCATCAAATACAGCACCGTCCAAAACTGGTACCCAGGCGACCCCAAGACCGGCAAGGGCGGCATCTACAACTTCGTCACCAAGCGAGGCATCTGCAACGGCAAGCGAAGCAAGATCACGTGGACCCAGGTCGAGACCGGCAGCGCCATCACCTGGAAATACCCTTCCGTGATCCTCAAGGGTGACGACTCGATCGGCGAGTTCTATTCCGTCGCCCTCACCGCCAATAAGCAGCAGGCCGATACCGGCACCAAGATGATCCATATCGGCAAGGACACGAAATCCACCATCGTCAGCAAGGGCATCTCCGCCGGCAACGGACAGAACACCTACCGCGGCCTCGTCAAGATCAACCCCGGCGCCGAGAACGCCCGCAACTATTCCCAGTGCGACTCCATGCTCATGGGGGACCGCTGCGGCGCCCACACCTTCCCCTATGTCGAGGTCAAGAACCCCACCGCCACCGTCGAGCACGAGGCCAGCACCAGCAAGATCGGCGAGGACCAGATCTTCTACTGCAACCAACGCGGCATCCCGACTGAAGACGCGGTGAACATGATCGTCTCCGGCTTCTGCAAGGACGTCTTCCGCGAACTGCCGATGGAGTTTGCGGTGGAAGCCCAGAAGCTGCTTGGCGTCAGCTTAGAAGGAAGCGTTGGATAGGGAGCAGTATCAAGCTGCGCTACTCCAGGTGGACCGCATCCTTTGGGAAGACTGGGACCCGCTCGGCGTAAATGACCAGCCCGCTGCATTTGACGAATACACCACCTATGCTCCAGGCGTGATTCGCATTTTGATACAGGGGGCAGACGTACGAAGGGTCAGCGAGCACCTATTCGATATCGAATCGAAGAGCATGGGATTCACATGCCCGGCAGAGAAGCGACTGGCAGCGGCACGGAAGCTCGAAGGGCTTGTCTTAGGGAGATTCGAAGAGGAATAGGCGAATGAGCGCGCTCTTGAAACTGCGGTCGCCAAGGTCAAGGAGGCGCTTGCCCAACATCCTGAAGTGCGCTTGATCGAGGGCGACGGCTCAATCAAGGTTGCGGTCGATGATCCGAACGGGTTTGATGTCGAGATGATCGACGACGACGTGCTCACCGTCGTTGCCGGGCCATACCACACTCATCTGGATGAGGGCGAGGATGCGGCGGCGGCTCTCTTGTGGATGCTCACACCCACGTATCGGATCGTAGAGGTACGGCGTGGCAAGAGCATTCAGAGCGCGCGTCTCGAGCGAGAAGAAGATGGTAAGTGGGAGTTGTTGGGAGCCATGGTTGTGGCTGTTCCTCTTTTCGGTTGGAAGCGGAAGCGGATACTTCAGAATCGTCTGCTCACCGGTCCGGATTGAGGAGTGGCCGCCACGGGTGCCCTGCCCGCGCGACTCCATGCTCATGGGCGATCCCGACGTGTCGGGACGCCCACACCTTCCCCTATATCGAGGTTAAGAACCCCACCGTCCCGACCCGGTCGGGATCGAGCACGAGGCCAGCACCAGCAAGATCGGCTCAGAACCCCCTCTCCCCGATGAATGGCGGGGAGAGGGGGCAGGGGGTGAGGGGCTCTTGACATCGCCTTCTGGCAGGCGCAGGGCCTGTCCGCTACTTTCCGCGCCGCTTGGGAATTGGTCCTCACCGCACGCGATCAAGGGAGGGCGTGCCGCTGAACTCCGACTTCAAAGACCTACTGTCGTCGTTCAGCACCGGGTTAGGTGACTCTTCGCCTGAGGGAACTACCCCGAGTTTGGCGCATTTCAACTCGCGTCCTAGCGCCTAATCCAGTAAACTGATGCCATGGTAGAGCGGAAGATCGAGGTCACCTGGTACGACGATCCGGCAAAGGCGGAGGCCGACCTCGAGGCCGAATATAGGGCCATGACTCCCAAGGAGCGGGTCGCCGAATGCATCCGCCTCATGATTCTGTGCGCGGGGTGGCAAGAACATGGACGACTTGCAAGAACTGCTCGAATTGTTAGCCCTTCATAAGGTCGAGTTCCTTGTGATCGGCGCCCATGCTCTCGCATATCACGGCCATCCCCGTGCCACCAAAGATATCGATCTATGGGTGGGCAGCGAATCCGAAAACGCTCAGCGTCTAGCAGGCGCACTCAAGGAGTTTGGTGCCGCGATCGGACCGGATGGAGCCGAGCAGTTTTCACAAAAGGAGTGGAGAATGGTTCGGCTTGGCGTTCCGCCACACATGGTCGATATCCTGAACTTCGCCGGGGGCCAAGAATTTGACGAGGTCTGGCAGGGCCGGATTCAGGGCGAACTGCTTGGCGTTAAGGTCCATTTTCCGTCGCGAATCGCCCTCATTGAAATGAAGCGGGCAGCGGGCCGGCCGCAGGACTTGCTCGACATCGAGAAGCTCGAACGAGCGACCGAGGAGTAGGCGAACTGACTGCACTGTCGCGCCTTCCAATGCACAGATTGGAATCCGCCGGAAAGCCATTTATTATAGGGTGCGAGAAGCACGTAGACTGCCTGATTGAAGTCAACCTCAGGCGGCAAGGATACGCATCTGCATATGCTCCAACGATCGGCGACGTCGAAGACACGGCGGGGAGCCATTCACCGACCATGGCGATCGTGGATGACTCGCGCGTCTCGATTGAGCCGGCGCAGTAGGAGCTGATCAAGGCGGGTTTCGGCGAGTCCTTTGCTCAAATTGTCCGATTGAAATTCGGTGCCCCCATAACTCTTGCAAAGCCCTGACCCGCGCGGTAATCTCCCCTTACAAACGCAGAAACTCGAAAGGAGAGAGACATGAGCACACGCGCAAAGAATACGGTTTGCCTTTGGTACGACGGCGACGCCGAGGAGGCCGCCAACTTCTACGCCAGGACCTTCCCCGACACGAGCGTCGGCAGCGTGGACCGCGCCCCGGCCGACTACCCCGCAGGCAATGAGGGCGACCCGATCGTCGTCTGGTTCACCGTCATGGGCATCCCCTGCATGGGGCTTAACGGCGGCCCGACGTTCAAGCACAACGAGGCCTTCTCGTTCCAGGTCCTGACCAACGACCAGGAGGAGACCGACCGCTATTGGAACGCGATCGTCGGGAACGGCGGCGAGGAGAGCATGTGCGGCTGGTGCAAAGACAAGTGGGGCGTCTCCTGGCAGATCACGCCGGTTGTACTGATGGAGAGTCTCGCCGACCCGGACCGCGCCGCCTCGAAGCGCGTCTTCGAGGCGATGATGGAGATGCAGAAGATCGACGTCGCCACGATCGAAGCGGCTCGTCGAGGTGAGCCCCCTCCCTCGGAATGATCGTGTCTGAGGGAGGGGGTTGGGGGAGGGAGCCGCGAGCCGGGGCATGCCGAGACCCCCGGCTCCACCCCCCTGCCCCCCTCCTCATGCACGAACCATCACGAGGAGTGGGGTTCTAATGCCCACCCCTCTCGACCTGCTGTATGTCGCCCTGTTCGCGGCCGTCGCGCCGCTGCTGGATCACTTTGTATTCAGGCCCCCGCAGCGCCGGGCGTTCCAAGCCGATCCGGAGCGTCTCCGATCTCCATTCATTTAATCGATTCGTGCGCCATCGGCTCGGCGCATCTCCAAGGGCGATAAGATCCGGACGGGCGACTGGCGAGCTGTTCCGAATCGCGCAATACCGGCCCTAGGTCAGGAGCAGGACCGGGCGGTCCTTAGGCGAACTGAGCCAGGAGTCAACTAGGCGCTGAATGGACTCCTGGAACTTGTCGGGGTCAATGTCCTTGCGGATGTAGCCATTGGCGCCAAGCCGATGGCTTGCCGCGAGGTCGCCCTTATCGTCAGAGCTTGTGACGACGACCACGGGCAGATTTTGTGTGCGGGGGTGTTTGCGCAGTTGGCCCAGAACTTCGAGTCCCGAAATAGCAGGCAGTTTCAGATCGAGCAGGACGAGCTCGGGGAGGGCGCGCACTCTTGAATCCTCTCCGAGCAAGCCGCTGAGAGCGACGATGCCCGTTTCTGCAACCGCAATCTCGTCTTCAACGCCGCATTTGCGCAGTGACCGGACAGTCAGCTTCACGTCGTCGGGATTGTCCTCGACGATGAGTATTCTTGGCGAATTGACGGGCTGGATCACGGTTGTCTCCCGGGCGAAACTGCTACTGATTCAGTATATTCCTACGGCTTTTATGTTCCATTCAAGGCCACCTGCGAGTCCTTTCCTCAGAGCGTCATGGCGACAGAAGGGAATGGATACACAATGCGGGCGGCGAGGTGGCGTCACGGCGAAAGCTGCGCGCCGATAGATGATACACAGGTCGTCTCCGAACTGCGCTCTCAGGACCACTTAACCTGGGCGCTCGTGCATGTAGACGATCCGGAGGGCACGGGGCGCTTTCTGGTCGACAAGCTCGGCTTCCACCCTTCGGAGGTCCATGACGCCCTTTCCGATCTGGAGCGGCCGGCACTCCGCCAGCGAGAGGACGGGGTGTTCCTGGTTGCGCCGGTCGTGCGACAAGAGGAGGAGGGCGAGGCGTTCACTGAGGTTGCATTTTTCCTGGGCGAGGATTATTTGGTCACTGTGAATCCGGGCGTTGCGCCCGTCCTCAATGAATGGCTGGAAAGGTGGCAGCGGCACCCGGACGAGGTTGGACCATCCCCTGCTCATCTTGTGCACGGCCTGCTCGATGCGATCGTCGACGATTACTTTCCAGTGGTTGACTCTCTGCAAGACACATTGGATGAGCTTGAGAACCAGATATTCGAAGGTCGGCGGTTCGATGTCCGGGAAGGATTGGCCCTCAAGCGGAGACTCCTGGAGCTTCGCCGCCGGGTCGCGCCACTGCGAGATGTGATCAACGGGCTTCTTCGGCGGGACATACAGTTCGTCCCGGCCGAGGTTCGGGTGTTGCTTCAGGATGTGTACGACCACACGATGAGGCTCCTCGAAAACCTCGACGTGAACCGCGATATCCTGTCGAGCATTTTGGACGCGCACCTCACCGTTACCTCGAATAGGCTCAACGAGGTCATGAAGTTCTTGGCGGTCGTCTCGACCATTCTCATGACGAATGCCTTGATAGCCGGGATCTACGGCATGAATTTTGTGGTGATGCCTGAGCTCAAATGGCTGCTCGGATACCCATTTGCGATCCTGCTCATGACTGTGCTGTCGGCGGCCGAGTGGATTTACTTCCGCCGCCGTGGCTGGGTCTAGCCGGTCGTCACAGTGCCGGTGCCGGGTTGCGTGTCGCCAGTGGTCCCGCCGGTCGTTGTGGATGACGGGGGAACTGTAATCTCGATGTTGGACTTGGGAGGGCTGTCCTTCTCGATGACTGTGGTTTTGCCCGGAAGCACGACCGTGGGATCGTCGTCCCGGGCAACGCAGCCACCGGCAATCAGGCCGGCCAGTACAAGGAAAATCAACTCTCTCATATGCTCTTGCTACCTTGGATGGACTTCGTCAAGGATTTGTTCTACTTCTCGAAGACGAGTCTTAGCACCGGCCGAAATTCCTTCGGGCCGTCCTTGCTGAAGATCTTGTAGATCGCCCCGCTGCCCGAAGAAGGATCGACGGCCGAAACAAGCGCCAGGCCAAGCTCCTTGCCTTCACCCGCCAGCGCTCGCTCGAAATACGCTCTGAAGGAGCCAGCGTCAGATGCAGTGGGCGTCAGCGCGAGGTTGATTTCAAACAAGGTCTCCTTGTCCTTCACCATGCTCGCCGGGCCACCTTTGCCAAAGACGCCAGAGCGATCAGGGATGATCTTCTCGGCAGTGGCATAGCTCCAGCCTTTCTCCGTGAAACCTCCCGAGAGCGCCCTCACTTCGACCGGGCTTGCCTTGATATCGGCGGCCGACAATTGCGAATTTGCGACATGGGTGAGAATGAGCGTCGCACTGGTCACCTTGGCTCCATCCGGCAAATCCCTTAGGCTCCACTTAAGATAGCTGTAGGAGAAATCTTCGGCCGATTCTCCCGGACCAGGAACCGACTTTCCGCCCGCTCCCCAGAAGCGCAGGTAGGCGTCCTTGGAGGGATCGCCCGCGTTCGGATACACCCAGACGTCGTCGGTCGGGATGAGGTCAATGGTGGACGGTTGGGTTGCGGCTGTTTGGCTGAGTAGGGCAAAGCAGATGGCGGCGGTGATCATGGCTTTATTTTGGACGTTCCAGCGGCCGAGGTGTTAGGCTGAAATGATATCGGTGTGGGCAAAGTCGTCTCCTGTGAAGAGCAGGGGCTCCTTCAGCACGTTGGCGGCAGCGTAGATCATGCAGTCGCCGAAGTTCAGGCCCTCCCTGTGGCGTCCCTTTCCGAATTCAAGGAAGGCGTCGATGGCCACCAAAGACTGGGCATGGTCAAAATTCAGGGGCTTCACAGATAGTTCGGTGATCAGCTCTGCAAGATACGCCGAGGGATCCTTTCCCAAGCGTCCAGCAATAACCAGTGCAGCTTCCACAAGGGCAATCACCGGGAGGTGCGCCTCCCGGGATGCACGAATTCTTGCCCTGACGAAGTCCGCTTCCGGCTCCTCAACGATCGCAAGTATCGCTGAACTGTCAAGAATCATTAGTAGCCATGCGGTCCATATCCCAAAATTTCATTAATTTCTCCTTGCGGAATCTTCTTGCCCAATTGTTCCTTGGGAATAATGCTCCGTATCTTCGCGATCCATTTGTCCAGTGCCTCGCCTCGATCAAAGCCCTTCGCTTGCAGCTTCTCCTTCCGATCGAGCAGTGCCCTCCTGATCGCCTCGGTCTTGGATTCGTGGGCCAAAGCAGCGACCTCCGTCGCCAGGCACTCGACCTCAAAATTCTTGATATTAAGGGCCATGGTGTAATGTTGCCACGTCATTACACCACTTCCTCATAGAGGTTCAAGAGAGCATAATGCGACATGCTGCTGTGCCTGCTCACTATTCTATCCACGCCTCTCAATCCGGTCCAGGACCTCAAGAAACCTGAATCAAAGCTCGAAGAGCACAGGAAATACCACCTCCCCGCGGTCACCGGCAGCTCGTCCGCCACCCGCTCGGCAGCTTATGAGCAGCGGCTGAAGTTGGAGGCCGACAGCGATTGGAGCCAGGTGAAGTGGCGGAGCGTCGGGCCTGAGATTCAGAGTGGCCGTGTAATAGACATCGAGGTGCCGGCAAATGACCCGAAGAGAATGTACGTGGCTTTTGCCACCGGCGGCTTGTGGGTGACCAGCGACGCCGGCAATAGTTGGACGCCGCTGATGGATCAGGAGAGCGCCTTCGCGATCGGCGATACGGCGGTGAGCAAGGACGGGAACACCATTTGGGTCGGAACCGGTGAGCGCAACAGCCAGAGGACAAGCTACGCCGGCTCCGGCATCTTCAAGAGCTCGGATAGCGGAAAGACCTGGCGGAACATGGGCCTGCAGGAATCACACCGCATCGGCAAGGTCCTCATTGACCCGCGCAATGAGAACACCGTCTACGTGGGCGCGATCGGAGCCCTGTATAGCCAGAATCCGAACCGCGGGGTGTACAAGACGACGGATGGCGGCAAGACCTGGCAGTGGGTTTTGAAGCTGAACGAATACACCGGCGTGATCGACATGCAGATGGATCCGCGAAATCCTCAGGTCATCTATGCCGCAGCTTGGGAGCGCGACAGAAGGGCGTGGAATTTCCGCGAGGGCGGGCCGGGCACCGCGATCTACAAGACGAGCGACGGTGGCAAAAACTGGGCAAAGCTCACGAAAGGGCTGCCGGGCGACGAGCAGATGGGCCGCATCGCCTTGGCTCTCGCGCCGAGCAAACCGGATACGATTTACGCTTTCATAGACAACCAAGGCATCGATCCCGACACCCTCAACTACGATGAGTTCACCCCGTCCGGAATTCTCACCCCCAAGCGATATAAGTTGCTGAACCAGGAGCAGTTTCTCGCGCTCGACGCGAAGGTGCTTGAAGCCTTCTTTGCCCGGTACACGCCACAGGCAAAGAAGATGGACGAGGTGATCGGCAAGCTAAAAGCTGGGACGATGTCGCTTGCCGACCTCGACAAGGAAATCGAAAAACGCGTGCCGGGCGCACTGACCTACGAGCAGGCTCTCGCTCAGGTCTATCGAAGCGATGATGCGGGCAAGACCTGGAAGCGCACCCACATTGGCCAGCTCGGCGATCACGGCGGCTACTACTGGAACCGCGCCTTCGTCAGCCCGCACGACCCCAATGACATCATGACCACCGGCCTTTTCATCCTGAGGAGCAAGGATGGCGGCAAGACCTGGTTCAACACCTCGGCGGGAATGCATGTGGACCACCATGCGGTGTGGTTCGATCCGAATGACCCCCAGCGCATTGCGGTGGGCAACGACGGCGGCCTCTATTTCAGCTTCGACGATGGCAAGAAGTGGCGGCACATAAACGAAATGTCGGTGGGCCAGTTCACGACCATCGCGGTCGACAACAAAAGCCCCTACAACATCATGGGCGGGCTCCAGGACAATGGCACGCTCCTTGGGCCGAGCACATACGTGCCAGGAAGAAGCCAAAAGACGCTGTGGCAAGGAGTGGGCGGTGGCGACGGAAGCGCCGTGGCCTTCGATTGGCGCGATAACGACATCATCTATGTGGCCTCGCAGTTCGGGGCGCATTCCGCGCGGAACCTAAAAACAAACGAACGCTGGCAGATTCGGCCCCGAACACGCCCAGGAGATCCGCCGCTGCGCTTTAACTGGGTCTCGCCTCTAATCGTCTCGAGCCATCACCCGGACATCCTTTATTTGGGCTCACAAAAGGTTCATCGCTCACTCGATAAGGGCCGAACGTGGGAGGACATCAGCCCTGATCTCACCAAGAACATGCCCAACGGCGACGTTCCCTTTTCGACCCTCACCCATCTGAGCGAATCGCCTTTGAAATTCGGCCTCCTCTATGCCGGCGCCGACGATGGCTCTTTGAAGGTCAGCAAGGATGGCGGCTCGACGTGGACCGACATCTCGACGCCCGCAAAGGATAGGTGGATCACAAGGGTCATAGCTTCGAAATGGGATGTGGGCACCGTCTATGTGGCGCAAAACGGATACCGTCAAGACCAGTGGGACGCTATTTTGTGGAAATCCACCGACTACGGCAAGACCTGGCAGTCGATCGCTGGGAATCTTCCGGCGGAGCCGATCAATGTGATCCGTGAGGACCCTAACCGCAATGGCGTGCTGTATGTCGGCACCGATCTCGGCGTGTTCATGTCGTCCAGCGGCTCCAACTGGATTCCGCTGCATGGCGGCCTTCCGCGAACGCCCGTCCACGACCTCGCCATTCAGGCCAGAGAGGATGAGTTGGTGATTGGAACCCACGCCCGATCGGTCTGGATTCTCAGCCTGAAGCCGATCTTCGACACGCCCGCCGACGTGCGCTCGAAGGACCTGGGCCTCTGGGCGTTCGAGGACATGCGGCGCGATCCGCAATGGGAATATCGGCGCAGAACCGACTGGGACGTGTCCAATGCCCCGGCGCCGATTGTCCGTGGACAGATGTGGTCATCGCAGGCGGGCAAGGCCATGATCTCGATCAAGGATAAGGATGGCAAAGTCGTAAAGTCCAAGGCGTTCGATGCGGCAAAAGGGCTCAACTATGTTGAGATCGACCTGGAGCTTTCTCCGGCTAAGAGATGGACCGTCGATGCGAGAGGACGCAAGATCGAGAAGCCCGAGGACGCGCTAAAGGATCCGTTCGAGGCCGAGCGCCCGAAGTATCTCCCTGCCGGCGATTACAAGATCGAAGTGACTGTCAATGGAAAGACGGCGAGCGTCGATTGGAAGCTAACATAGCCTGATAGCTCCCGCCCGCTGGAGGTAGCCTTCGAACCATGCCACGCCTAGGATTTGTCGGCCTCGGAACGATGGGAATGCCCATGGCCGCGCACCTGCTCGAAAAGGGGCACGATGTCATGGTCTGGAGCCGCACCCCAGGGAAAGCCGACTCCCTGGCCGTAAAGGGGGCACGCCTGGCTGCCTCCATCGAGGAGCTCGGTTCGAAGTGCGGAATCGTGTTTTTATGCGTGAATCGGACCGAGGACGTGCGCGAATGCATTGCCGGGCTCATTGATGGCAATCCACAATCCGAAATCCAAAAGCTGACGATCATCGACCACTCCACAATCTCCCCCTCGGCAGCCAAGGAAATCCACCACGAGGTCGGCGCAAAGGGAGTCGCATTTGTGGACGCTCCCATCACAGGAGGCAGCATGGGCGCGCAGCGGGGGCAGCTCACGGTCTTCTGCGGGGGTGAGCAGGAGAGTATTGAGCCGGTTCTACGGTACATCAAAGCCTATGCAAAAAGGGCCGAGCGGGTAGGCGGACCAGGCGCGGGCCAAATGATGAAGATGGCCAACCAGATCGCGGTCGGAGGGACCCTGCTTGCCCTATGCGAATCGCTCGCCTTTGCATCCAAAGCGGGGCTCGACCTGCCTCAGACGCGGGAGCTCCTTTCCGGCGGCGCGGCAGGAAGCTGGGCGTTCGAAAACTACGGACCTAAGATATTGGAGCGCGACTGGTCGCCAGGGTTCACGGTCGAGAACCAGCGAAAGGACTTCGCCTACGTGCTTGAGGCGGCGGAAAAGCTCGGGCTGGACGTACCCGGCACCAAACTGGTAGATGGCCTCCTTGCGAAGCTCGAAGACGAGGGCCATGGCGGGTGGACGACGGCCGCCCTGTTCGAGGTGATGTCTCGGAGTCCTGTGTAGTCTGGGCGATCCGGAGTGAAGCAATGGCGATAACGGGTCGCGAGGTTGGCGGTTCTCCCACAGCGGCGGATGCCGACGCGCCAACCCCGTTCACAGCGCAGGCGCAGTTCGCGAAGGGGCACAAGTGAGCAGCAGGGTCGAGCTCCGCGGGATAGGGAAGCGATTTGGAAACGTCAAAGCCCTGCGCGATGTCGACCTCGCCGTAGAAGGAGGCTCCATCCATGCCGTGGTCGGAGAGAACGGCGCCGGAAAAACCACGCTGATGCGTATCCTCTATGGCGCGCTGCAGCCCGATTCGGGCGAGATTCTTCTCGGTGGTGAAATGCGGATATTCAGGCGGTCCGCCGATGCGATCGCAGCCGGCATCGGGATGGTGAGCCAGCACTACAGCATCATCCCTGAGCTTACGTGCCTGGAAAACCTGATGCTCGGCGCCGAGCCGGGCCACGCCATTCATCGCCGAGTTGCCGAAAAGCGCGCCGATGAACTGGCAAGCCGAATGGGATTCCTTTTTGAGTGGGGGGAGCCCGCTTCCTCTCTGAGCCCCGGAGCGGCGCAGAAGCTGGAAATCCTCAAGCTCCTTTGGCGAAGATCGCGCATCATGATCCTCGACGAGCCGACCGCAATGCTCGCGCCAGCCGACAGCGACGAGCTCTTCGCAAGCCTCAAGCAGCTCGCTTCCGAGGGCGCCACCGTCATTCTCGTCACGCACCGGCTCCCGGAAGTTTTGGAACACTGCACAAGGGTGGCGGTGCTGCGCGCAGGGCGGCTCGTCGCCGACAGGGTGGTGTCGGAGACAAACTCCGCCGAGCTTGCCGAGCTGATGATCGGGCATCCATTGGCGGCTCCGATTTATCTGCCCAAGACTCCGACAGGAATGCCCGTCCAACGTGCGTTGCAAGTCTCGAATCTAGTGGTTCGGGGGCGACGCGGAGACGAAGCACTGAAGGACGTCAGCTTGCATGTTGACAGGGGTGAGGTGGTCGGTGTTGCCGGAGTCGATGGGTCCGGACAGCGCGAGCTGGTCCATGCCATCGCGGGCCTGGTTCCTATTCGGGCTGGTTCGATTGTGCTGATTGGCGAAGATATATCGAAAGCCCCCACAGGTCGGCGATTGGAAGTGGGTTTGCGGATCATCCCCGAGGACCGCCACGCAGAAGGCATCATTGAAGAGTGGTCCATCGAGGAGAACGCTGCGCTGGGATACCAGCGGCTGAAGCCGTTCGCGCGCGGTGCATGGGTGGATCTCGAAGCGAGGCGGTCCGCCGCTGCCGCGATCACCGACAGGCTCGGCACCAAGCATGGAGGTTTGGGCGAGCGGATTTCGGACCTTTCCGGGGGCAACCAACAGCGGTTCGTCGCGGCGCGAGCCCTGTACCTGGACCCCAAGCTCATCCTCGCATTCCAGCCCGCTCGCGGCTTGGACATCCACGCCACCCTGATGCTCCACGGGGCCATTCGCGCAGAGTGTGCCAAGGGAGCGGGCGCAATGGTGGTCAGCTTCGACCTTGACGAGCTCCTTGACAATTGCGACCGAATCATCGTGCTGAACCTCGGCAGAGTCTTTGAACCTTCGCCCAATCACGCGAAGGATCGCAGCGCAATTGGCCGGCTCATGGTGGGCGCGGAGTGAGGTTGCGGCTCGTCTGGCTGATTTTGGGTGCAGGCGCGCTGATCTGGGTCGCCTTGTATTCAAGCGGGGCGAGCCCAGTGGACGCCGCCTATTCCCTCTATCGCGGCAGCATTGGCTCGGGACGGACGCTATCGTTCACTCTGAAGGACTTTATGCCCCTGCTGCTTGCGGGCATTGCCGTCTTTGTCGCGCTTCGGGCGGGCCTCTTCAATATCGGCGTCGAGGGCCAGCTTGCCGTCGGAGCGTTATGCTCGGCCGTGGTGGCCGCGGGAATCGGCGGGGCTCCGGGCATCGTTCTGGCAATCCTTGCTGGGATCGCCGGGGGCGCATTGTGGGCGCTGCCCGCAGGCCTCATCAAGGCATATCGCGGCGGCCACGAGGTGATCACGACGATCATGCTGAACCTCATCGCGCTTCAGATGATCTCCTGGCTCATCAACGGCCCCCTGCTCAAGCCGGGAGGAGGATCAGCAGGCACGCGCGACATCTTGAAATCCACGCAGATCCCGCAGGTTCAGCTCGGAACGATCGAAGTCAGCTTTACAATCATCATCGGGCTGCTCGTGCTCGCCGCCGTATGGGTCTGGCTCAAGCGAAGCGTGAGCGGCTATGAGTTCCAGGCTGCGGGCGCGAATCCCGCCGCTGCAGAACTTGCCGGGGTGTCGGTCAGCCGCGTCACTGTTCTCGCTATGCTGATCTCAGGGGCGATCGCCGGCCTCACAGGGGCGCTCATCGTGCTTGGCCAAGAGCATAGCTTCACCGGCGCGATATTCGCCAATTACGGGTTCACCGGCCTCGGGGTGGCTTTGTTGGCGGGGGCCGCGCCGGTCGCACTCATGCTGTCGGCGTTCCTCTTCGCCGCCTTGGAGCAGGGCAAGGTCGATCTTCAGGACTATGCTCCGAAGGGCACGATCTACCTCATCATCGGCGTCTTGCTGCTGGTCTTTGCCGCCATCCGCTACCGCAAGGAGCCCACCCATGATTGACCCCGGCCTTTTGGCAGGCACATTCGAACGGGCGATCCCGCTCATCCTGGCCGCAATGGGCGGGTGCATGAGCGAGCGGGCAGGCGTGATCAATATCGCGCTCGAGGGCAAGATGATGGCGGCGATTGCGGTCGGAGCCTTTGCCGCGCAAGAGACCGGCAATGCGGCGACGGGCCTGCTCGGAGGGATGGCGGCAGGCGTTCTGCTCAGCCTTCTTCACTGGCTGATGACCCAGACCTACCGGGTGGACCACATAGTCAGCGGAATGGCGATCAATCTGATCGGAGTGCTCGGAATCGCGAGCTACCTGATCGACGATAAGTTTCCCCGCCATGTGCGGGAGCGCGTGGCAACCCTTCCGACATGGGTGTTCATGGGCCTTGCCGTAGCGCTGCCCGTGGTTCTTTGGGCACTTACCCGCCACACCAGGTTCGGTCTCAGGCTTCTTGCTGTCGGCAGCGATCCCGACAAGTCACGCCAGATGGGGGTTTCGCCGCCCAGCATACGGATGTGGTGCCTTATCGCAACGGGCGTCTTTTGCGGCCTCGCCGGGGGAATGATCCTCGCTAACGAAGGCGGCGTGCCCACCGAGGGCATGACCGCCGGCAGAGGCTTTATCGCTCTCGCCGCGCTGATCATCGGGGGGTGGCGTCCCGTTCCAGCCGCGCTAGCAGCCATCCTTTTCGGGTCTTTCGAAGCGCTGCGGGCGAACACCGCCATGCTCGACGCGTATCTTCCATCTGGAGTGACCACCTCGCTGCCCTACATCGCAACGATCATCGCCCTCGCGGGCTTCCTGGGCCGCAGCCGCACGCCGGCAGGGCTGGGCAAGCTATGACCGCCGCCATCGCCGTCATACTGGCCGCTCAAGCCCAGGCCCAAATCCCTGATGCCCAATATGCCGATGCCAAAACCAAGGAGGCCGTACTGCAATGTACCAACGCCTATGCCAAGCTCAGACATGGGGTGGTTGAGTTCAGTTCGAGTCGGGGAAAAAGCACGATTTGGCTGGGCGACCGCAGGGTGCGCGAACGGCAGCCCCTCGTCGAATGGAGCTACCGCAGGCCGACCCTTTCGCTGAGGGTGCGCAAAAGCAATCGGCTCTATCGGGGCCGCTCGCTCTTTTCCGACATCCCCGACCATCTTGCCAAGGGATACGGCTCGATGGACCCGATCACCAGCCGTCTGGCCAGGCACCGGAATCCGCTCAGCGCGTTGATGGGCGCTCAGACCAAGGTGAAGCTTCTGGGAACGATCGTGCTCGCAGGAGTCGAGCATCGGATTCTCCGTGTCACCGATGGCCTTGCCCGCATCTCGATCTATCTCCGGGCCAAGGAGCATTTGATCGGGCGGATCGAATCCGAAGCACGGGACAGACAGGACCGCGTACTGTCCAAAGGGGTGCGGGTTTTTAGCTATAAAGGGCTGAACAAGCCGCTGCCGATATCCACGTTCGAGCTGCAGGGCTCAGCGCTGCCCTTGAGCAAGCTGGGGCGCTGATCCCGGAAAAGTGTCAGGACAGGGAGCCTGAGGGCGCTGGTTGTTTGGCCCTTACAAGGGGAGGCCTGGAATCTTTTACAGGTTTTTGCCGTTATATTTATTGCAGATATTGCGTTTATTGCGCTTACTGCACATAATATGGCCATGCCCGCTCTCGACAGACTTGAACCATCCCAACTGGAACCAGGTGTAATCGATCAGCTCCAACAGGTGCTGGACGACGGCCCCTGCCTGATCGGTCGGGAGAACTTCAAGCTGCCGCTGCCGGATCCGATTTTTCATTTGCTGCTTGCGGTGGTCAACGCCATGAGGAATGGCGAAACGATCCTGTTGATTCCAGAAGAGGAATTCTTTACGACAAAGGCCGCTGCTGACTTCCTGGGAGTATCGCGGCCATTTCTTGTGAACTTGCTGAATCAAGAGAAAATCCCCTATCATAAAGTTGGTTCTCATCGAAAGATCAAACTGCTAGACCTAAAGACCTATCGTGACGGACGAGACAAAGACCGTCGCGTCAGATTGAAAAAGCTTTTCGACAAAGTTCAACAAGCTGGTCACTATGACGACGTGGAGGGGCCGGAGAATGATTGAGGGATGCATAGTGCGAACTATAAGGTCGTAATTGATGCCTGTGTCCTCCTCCCTCAATGCCTCTGTGATCTTATCTTAAGGTTAGCGGAAACTCCTCGACTGTACGTGCCTGTGTGGTTCGTTGAGATTTTAGATGAAGTCCGCCGGAACCAAGTTGGTAAATTCAACTGGGACGACGATCTGGCCGATTATTGGCGC
>JBASWW010000036.1:0-22716 GCA_049276675.1 Fimbriimonadaceae bacterium | reverse complement strand
GTGAGGAACGAACCGGGGGAGGGGAAGTTACCTCCAGAACAAGCGTGCTTCCCACCGGCCGCGACCCATCCCGGCGGCGCATATTGGCCGCCAGCAGGGGATGCGCGGCCCCCTTGATCTTGGCGAGGAACGCGCGCTCGCTGATGTGAGACTCGCGGTTGCCGAGGGTGGAGGCATCGCACCCTGCCTGGGCGAGGAGGGGCCAGGCTTCTTCGGGCTGGATGGGAATGGCGAGGTTCCCGGACTTGATGCAGTCGCCCGAATCGAAGTAGAGGCACGGCCCTCTTGCGGGTCCACTGAGGGGGGCTTGCTCCTTCAGCGCTCGGATGAAGGCGGCCTTCTCGGGGGTCAGACGGCCATGGAAGTCGTTGGTGTGGAGGATTGTGATGGACACGGCTTATTTTGGAGTGCCGCCGTCCTCTATAATCAGCTACATCCCATGATCACCCTCAAGGACCTCGACCGTTCCCAGTGGAGCATCAGCAGTCCCCTTCACAACAAGCTAGCTGAAGAGGACAGGCCTATCCATGCTTGGTATAGATTTGTCCTAAGTTTCCCGCCTCACCTTGTCCGGCAGTATCTCTCGAAGTTCGAGATGTCTCCTGGCGACACCGTGCTTGACCCTTTTTGCGGAACTGGAACCACGATTGTCGAGTGCAAGAAGCAGGACATCGGGGCGATTGGATTTGAGGCTAATCCAATGGCCGCGCTTGCTACCCGAGTCAAATCGAACTGGACTATATGGGGCTCTGAGCTCGAAAGAGTGGCAGAATGGGCAGCCTCACAAGCCCAGAACGACATTGACCTGTGCTTCAAGGGTGTCCCTGCATTTCGCGCCGGAGTCAGCAAGGACCAGCTGACTCTATATGGATGGCGTACCCTGGATGACGATGCGTACAAGCTTCTGTTGGCCAACTCAATTAGCGACAAGCCGCTCCATCGCGCCTTAGTCCTGCGCTTGTGGATTGCCAAAGCTCCGTCGGAGCTAATCGAGCCCCTACAGTTGGCCCTAGCTTGGACGCTCGTGGTCCACGCAGGCAACATCCGATTCGGTCCCGAAGTTGGCATTACGCCCCCGAAGGAGGACTGCGATGTTGTTGGGCTCTGGCTCGAACAATGTCGGAGAATGGCCACTGACCTGGCCGTGTTTGGCGATCGTCAGCACATACCAACCCAACTGATCCAAGCTGACGCACGGGATGTATCGCAACTTGAGGATAAGTCGATCTCAGCGGTGGTTACCTCGCCGCCCTATCCGAACGAAAAGGACTACACGCGAACGACGCGCCTTGAGACCGTCGTACTCGGACTCATCAAGAACAAGGCCGATTTAAGAGCTCTCAAACAGGGCCTCCTGCGATCAAACACCCGGAACGTCTACGTGAACGACCGGGATGACTCGTTCGTCGCGGATGTGCCGGAGATACAGCGGATTGCCAGAGACATCGAAGCCCGCCGCATCGAAATGGGAAAGAACTCGGGGTTTGAGCGCCTGTACCACCGAGTGACCAAGCTTTACTTTGGAGGTATGGCCCGACACCTGCAAAGCCTCCAACCCAAGCTGAAACCCGGAGCACTCCTTGGCTACGTCGTCGGGGACCAAGCGTCGTATCTGCAGATACAGATTCGCACTGGGCAATTGCTCGCCGAAATTGCGGAACGCCAAGGCTACGAGGTCGTGGACGTCGATCTCTTCAGAACACGCCTCGCGACAGCCACGAAACAACAACTTCGCGAGGAGGTTGTGGTGCTGAGGTGGAACGGCTAGCATGGCAAGCATTTACGACCGTGTGCTGGAGATCGCTTTCGCCGAAGCGTATCGGAAAGACAAAACTGAAGTGGTCGTGCTCCGATCGCGGCTTGCCGAAATTGCCACGGAGCTTGGCGTAAGCATCAAGAATCTCGGCGATGTCATCTACTCGAAGCGATATCGAAGCGCGATGCCTCGAGGGATAGTTAAGACCGCACTCGCAGGCTACGAATGGATCATCGAGGGAGCAGGTGACGGCCTTTATCGATTCGTCCTCAAGAAGGCGGGACAGCTGTCACCCGCGACAAGCCGCTCAGTCATCAAGGTGCCGGACGCGACGCCCACGATAATCTCTAGATATGCCTTGAGCGACGAACAGGCGCTTCTCGCAAAGCTACGCTATAACCGCCTCGTAGACGTTTTCCTTCGTCTAACTTGCTACTCGCTCCAAAACCATCTCCGAACGAAGGTCAAAGGGATTGGCCAGATCGAAGTTGATGAGCTGTATTTGGGAATAGACAGAGCTGGAGGGCACCACGTTATACCGGTGCAGGCAAAAGGTGGCAGAGACAAGCTTAGCATCGTCCAGATTGGCCAGGACATCAAGTTTTGCAAGGAGCGCTTTCCCTTGCTAATCTGCCGTCCAGTCGGTGCGATGTTTCTACAAGACGATGTGATTGCAGTCTTTGAGTTTGTCGAGGAAGCTGGGGAGATATTGGTGCTGGACGAGAAGCATTACAAGCTCGTACCCGCAGATCAGATTTCCGACGCAGAGCTAGCAGCCTACCGAGAGTCATGAGGGATGTCCAATCCTGAGTTTTGGATGGCTCGAGGCGCGTGAAGACGTGTATGGGCTCCGTGAAGAGCCACCATCATTCATGAAGACCCTCTGAGGCTGCGTGAAGTGGCGGTCAGGTTCGGTGAAGAGTCTCGCTGGCTTGGCACGGATGAGGCGGACCTGGTTTGGACCCAGTCAACCGATCCCGATCTGACCGAATACTCGATCCGTGGCTGCGCGGGCTCGCCCTATCGTTCTTCGGAGGAGGCAACGCTTGGCTCGGTGGCAGCTGGCGATCCAAGGGAGTTCTCGACGACCTTCGCTTTGGTGGCTTCCGGCTCGGTGGCGAGCATTAAGGTGTACGTCCTGGTGACTCAGGGGAACGAGAAGGGCAGCAACGCGGTGAAGATCACGCGGCCATAATCGTGGAATGGAAGAGCGGAACCCGTATGCGGCGCTCGTTGACACCAAAGTCAAAGAAAGTAACGAGCGGAAGCTAGCCTCGCTTCTCCGCGCGAAGGGAAGAAGCACGGTGCGCATACGAAGGCGCGAGCTTCTTGAATTCTTCGATACCACGCCGAGCGGCAGTGCAACTCATGTGAGCCCAATCATAGCGCTCCTTGGCGAGGATTTGGGTGCTGCGCTATTTGCGAAGTTCGCAGAGGAAGCAGGGATGGGCGAAGCGCGAATCCTCGCTCGTTCGCCATCGACAGGCGGACGCAAAGGGTTTCGTCTTGATCGGTGGATTTGGCTGGTCGGCGCGGACGGAAAAGAACGACTCTTTCAAGCCGAGATAAAGAACTGGTCGTCGCAGGCTATTGGAGGCAAGACGCTCGCCCTCGATGCGGCTGAAGACATCTGCAAGGCGTATCGACTTGAACGTTGGGGCCAGCAGTGGCGCAGCGACCTTGGCCAGTTCAAGACACCAAAGGTAGGAAAAGTCCTTCAGCGAATGAAGCCCCCAGGAACGATAGACCAGGGCGTAGTGCCGGAACCCCTGGTTATCTATTGGTATCCCATTCATCCAGAAGGGGCGTCTGATCTGTTCTTCTCTCAGCCATTGTCGGGATGCCACTTCGATCGTGTCTGGTTCTTCAGCATGTCGAACTACCTTCGATCGTTGTCAGACACCGAGCTCGAATTGGAGATGCCCAATACGATAGCCCGGCTGGATTGGATCGATAGGCTGGTATCGGTGCCTTCCGGGCCGTAATCTCCCCACCCACACCACATCGCGGAAAGGGGGTTCCCGGAGTCTACATCTCGCCCTGAAACGCGTGGATGGTGGCGTCTACGGCGGAGCGGTAGAGGTCGTCGCCTATCTTGAGAATCCCTGAGACGGCCTGCTCCTGATCGCCGCGGACGGCCTTGCCGGTCACGCTGAGGAACTTCTCGCCCATCGAATCCTCGACCATGAGGATGTCCTCGACTACGAACTGGGTGTCCTTTCGGATGCGCTGGAGGGCCTTGCCGGTGGCGGCCGCTATGCTTTGGAGCGCGGTCTTTCCGGCACGCTGATGGACGCCGCTGATCACCGTGCCCGCGACGTTGAGGATCACGATGGTGAGCGAATTGGGCGAATTCTCGTCCGAGTAGACGCCGACGATCTGGGGGGCGGGGCCGGACGGCTCGCGCGGCGGGGATACGGTTTCGCCCTCTTTTTCGAGCGGCAACGCCTGCTGGCCGCTCTTTTTCTTGGAGAGGCAGTCCTTGCTGGCGAGGTTGATGAGGTTGTCGAGGGTGGCGGCGTAGTGCACGTTTTCGCGCTCCTGGCCGCGCTTGCCGCCATAGAGTCCCATGCACATGGTGACAGGCTCCTCGGTCTCATCGAGGAACACGCTGCCTGCCCGGACCATGAGGGAGGCCCCTAGGGCTTCGGCCTCGTGGCGGGGACGGGTCGTTCCGACGGCGAACTCATCGCCGCCATATCGCACGAGCACGTCGGTATCGGACTCCACGCCTTCTGTGAATGCCTCGGCCACTTTCTTGAGCACCAGGTCCCCGACGACATGGCCGTGCTTCTTGTTGTACAGCCCGAAGCCGTCGATGTCGAAAAAGAGGATCGTGATCTCGTTTCCGTGCTTGAGGTTCTCTGTGCCCCAGTCGCGGAGGCGATCGCTCCAGGGCAGCGAGGTGAGCGGATCCCAGGAATGCTTGAGCTCCTTGAGCAGGACCTGGCTGGTTAGCATGCCGATGAAGCGGTCCTCGCGCATGACGGGCGCGGCGTCGACGTGCTCGTTGATGAAGAGCTCGGCGGCATCGCGAACGCTCATCCCGGCGGGGACGATGACCGAGAGCGGGGATATCACCGCCGAAACCGGGGTGTTTTCCGGGATTCCCGCAACTTGGTCGGAGCTGATGGTGCCGATAAGCTTCTGGCCATCCAGGACGGCGAGCATTTTGAGGCGATGGCCCGCCATGAGCAGTCGCGCGGTCGCGATCATGTGCTCTGGGTTCACCCAGACTGGAACCAGGCGGATACTCTCGACGGTGTGCATGGCACTTTTGGGCGGCGGGTTCGCCGGACAATCCGAAGATTGTATCAACCTTCGTGCCGAGGTATTCAGCGAAAATGCGGGATTCGCAGGCACTATGACTAGTCTGCCCGCAGCCTCTCGACCGTCGTCTCGATGAACCTCTGGACTATCTCGCTGCTCTGTTGGCATTCTGTAATTTTCCGTTCGAGGCGGGCGGCGATGTTGTAGGCCTGGGCGGGCTCGATATCGAAGAACCGGGCGACGTCCGCTTCGCCGAGCGATGCTTGCCGGAGCATGATGTAGATGGCGAGATCCTGAGATGAAAGGGTGGCATATTCCAGGCCAAAAGACTTGGCACAGGCCATGATGTGGTCCCTGAGGTCCCAGCTGCTGTTGTCGGAGAAAAACGGGTTCAACACGCCGCAGGCTCGCAAGGTTCCATTTGCGCCCAGCCAATTGCCGTCGTGGAGCCGCAATCGCTTCATCGCGCCGCGGATCGTCAGGCCGTTGCCCTTCAGGCGATGGGAGAGCAGGCGCACCAGCCCCTCGGAGATGATCACGCCTTCGGTTTGGGCGATCTTGGCCACGATGATCTGCCGCTCGGAGGGCGCAGGATTGGAGATGCTGGAAATGGCCCAAGCTCTTGGCTGAGGGAGCAGACTCCTGATCGCGCGGCCCGCCTTGTTCGAGGTGAAGCCCAGGATGGTCGGGCGGCCCGCCTTGGTCCGCCTTTCGAGGGCCAGTCTCAGCCTTACTCGGGAGCGGGACTTGCTGAGAATGTCTTGGACGTTGTCAAGAATCAGGGGCACATGGGGATCGGTATGAACGGTGTCGGCAACCCAGTCCCTAGCTGACCGCACATTGCACTCGGAGTATCCGGCTTCATAGCGCAATCGCCTTGCGACCGCTTCGAGAATGTGCGTCTTTCCCCATCCGCTCGGGCCGACAAGCGCGGCAAATGTCTGTAGCCCGGCCGAAAACATGGAGGCGGTTTCGATCGCTTCGACATTCGACGGAATGGCGGCAAGCGAATCAAATCCCTTGGCGCCAAAAAGCACATCAGAGAGCCTCGTGGACTCAATGGTCTCGTTTCTTGGTACGCGGTCCCTCTCCAAAAGCATATTAAACCCTCAGGCCTGTTTCATCGGGCCGCCACACGCCCTTATGCTATCCCCTAATCCATTCTTAAGAAACCGGGTCCCGGCGGTCAACGGCAGGAAATGCTTAGAAATCAAAACCGACCAGGCTTCAATGCTCCCGGAAATGCGAGTTATCTTCCAAAATCTCCGATCTGACTTTTTTGCACATTTACAATCTCTCTATTTGTGAATGATCTTTTTCCAGTAGCTCGCGAACGCAAACCCTGGGCTCGTATTGCCAGTGTGGCACGTCAAGCAGGCGGACGGACCAATCTTCGGCATGGCAATGCGCGGATTGAGAGCATGCCCCTTGCCAGGGCCGTGGCAGCTTTCACACCCCACATTTGCGAGCTGAGGCGTGAACATCCGCGAGCGAAATCCCACCGTGCTGTCCAGCCGCACTACGTGGCAGCCAACGCAGTCAGGGTCTATTTGCTGGCCCTCTCGCTCGAGCGTCCTCAGCGCGATTGCGTGCTTGGATGATTGCCATATCTTCATTGCCTGGACGTGGCATGAACCGCACTTGGCATTGCCCGCAAACGCGGCCGTCTTGCGCCTCGGGAGCTTTTCGAGCAGCTTCTCCTCCGCTATCCGCGAGAGATAATTCTTATAGAGCCGGGAAACTTGTGGATCATCCTTAAACTCCGGCCCGAGGTTGACCGGCACGTAGCCGGAAATCACGCCGTCCTTGTAGAGCAGCCGCACCAGATACTTGCCCTTCTCGCCTGGGGTGACGATCGTGGTACCGCCGATCTTCTCCATTCTCGGAATACCGGTCGCGCTGTAGACGATGAGCTTGAGGCTGGGCAGGTCCTTGGCAAGCTCAACCGCGTCGTTCCTCCCCATTTGGATCATGAGGACGGGAATGAACTGGCTTTCTTTCGCTTGCTGAACCAGCCATGAGGCGGAGGCCTCGGCGGATCGCGGCTTCTCCCCCATCGTCCGGGCGAGCGCATCGTTGCCGTTGGTCAGGCCGCCGATGAGAAACGGGCCTTTGAGCGCATACGGCGGCACGGGGTTGGAAGGCGACTCTTGGAGCCCGGTCGCGATGAACCGATCTTCGCTCAGCTGGATGGCGGATTGGATCGGCCCCCTTCCAAGCTTTGCCTCGCTTCCTCCCAGATTGATGGCCGCCACGTCGAGGGCTCGCAAGGACTCCGCTACCGTGTCGAGCTTAATCTCGTCCTGCCGGCTCGACCCTCCGGAGATTCCATCATTGACCAGGAAGACGGTCCCTTCCTTAGCCGCAAGCGAGCGGATGGCCGATCCCATGCGCCGAATTCCACCGGACATCGGCTTGGTGCATCCGCATGGCGTGAGCTTTCCGTGTAGGTCGCCAGCGATCAGAAAAGCGTACGTCTCGCCGGCGGGCTCGGACGGCGCAAGCGCCGCCGCAACGCAGGAAATAGAGATCGCAAGAGGCCAGGGCCTCACCGAATCGAGCCTCGCACAGGCACCAGAATCTTAGGCTGCTTGGGATCGTTCGTGTAGAGCGTGAGCATCGCTTCGAGCTTGCCTGGTGTGCCCTTGCCATCGTAGATGAGCGTCACCTTCTGCTCCCACCGGTCTTTTTCCTTGATCGGGGCGATGCTTGCGGAAAACTGCTTCGTGTCCGACTCGATCCGAGTGATCTCGAAATTCACCCTGGGACGGCTCACCAGAAAATCATACTTGCGTGGACCGGAAAGCTCCCCCATGTAAACCATACTCGGCACGGCCACGATCCCCTTCTGGGTGGAGATGTTGTATCTGAGCTCTGGGAACTGCTTATCGTCGGTCTGCACGATCAGCGTGGCCGATGCCCGTCCAGGCGGAAGGACGTCCCCCATCCTGAGCTTGAAGAGGTACCCCCTGCGATCGATCGGCGTCGGGTCCTTCTCGTCCGGATCGGTGAGCTTGCCTTGCCATGGCTCGAACGTCAGATCGGTGGGGATGCCATCTATCCGCGCCTCGCGTATGCCCATCGGGCGATCAGCCGGGACCACGAGATAGATCTCAGCGTCGACGCCGCCATCCTGCATTAGGATCGTATCGCCAACCGGGGAAATGAACTGGTATCGATAGGCAACCATCAGCCGGATGGGGATCTCCAGCACCGGGCGCTCGGCATCGTTCGACAGTACGATAACATGCTTGCTCAGATCGCCCGGAAAGTCGGTCGTGTCGATGTTGATCCGGATCAGCCCCGTATCGCCGGCTTCGAGCTGAAACCCAGGCGTGACGCTCACGCAGCTGCAGTCGGGCAACATCTTCAGCACGAGGGGCGCGTTGCCGGTGTTCGTTACCTGCACGCTCATCGGAACCTGTTGGCCCTGGACGGCATCAGGCGGCGTCAGAGTGGCCGTACTCATGCGAATTTGGGGGATCGCGGGCTGCAGCACCTTCTTCTTGCTGATGGCGTCCCTCAGCTGGTCGCCGATCCGAATTGCGGTTGCGGAAAGATTCCCGTCATAGAGGCTGAACCGGTTGGGTGATTCGCGTGGCATATCCGTCCGCGCCATGATCGTGCTGCCCACGCGGGCGCTGGTCAGCCCGAAATAGGATCCGATGGCGTACTGCACTTCGTTCTGCACATCGGATGCGCTGCTTGGCTGGAGCGGATTGCCCCGCTTGAGGGCGATGACCCCTTCCACGCGCGGGTCATCGGGCCCTTCGGAAAACATAAAAGCCGCGCCTGGAGGCAGCGGAGCGTCGCCCTGCTTCGGGATCGTGCCGACAAAGGTGATTTTGATGTCGCCGCCCTTCTTGACGATCTCAAATTCGAGTTTCTTGAGGATGGTCCGAAACTGGCCGATGGCCCTGTCCCTGGCCGATTCAAAATCCTCCTTGTCCGCTTCCGGGACTTTGGCATCGTCCCATTCGAGGCGCACCTGGTTGCTGGGCAGCATCCGGACGGCCTTGGCGGCTCCCACGAAGTCCTTCTTGGCCAAGTATCCTTCCACCTTCAGCACGGCTTGATGGAAATAGGGGTTCATCCCAGGCAAAATCACGGGCCCAAGATCACCCTGTACAGCAACGAGCAATAGGGAAGTTAGAAGCATAGGGGTTCAATCATTCTAGGACGTTCGAGCTTGAATTGGCGTTCAGCCGCGACAGGGTTTTGCGTGAGTTGTCCTATTGACCGCCCGACCGCCCGCCTGACCGCCATCTACTCAACATACTGATCCTCACTCGGCTTTTGTCTCAGGAATGCCTCGATAAAGAGGTCGATCTCGCCATCCATAACTGCCTGAATATTGCCCGTTTCGGCGCCCGTCCGGTGGTCTTTTACAAGGGTGTAGGGCTGCATGACATAGCTTCGAATCTGCCTTCCCCACGCTGCCGGGTTGTTCTCGCCCTTGAGCACCTGCCTTCGCTGATCGCTCTCCGCACGTTCCAATTCGGCTAGACGAGCGGCAAGGACCGACATCGCGCTCGCCCGATTCTTGTGCTGGCTCCGCTCGTTCTGGCAGTTCACGACGATCCCGCTCGGGAGGTGGGTGATGCGTACCGCGCTCTCCGTCTTGTTCACGTGCTGGCCACCTGCGCCGCCTGCCCTTAATGTTTCCACCTTGAGGTCGTCCGGGTTGATGTTGATCTCATTCTCCTCGATCTCGGGCAGCACTTCCACCCGTGCAAATGAAGTATGTCTGCGTGCGGCGGCATCGAACGGCGAGATGCGGACGAGGCGGTGGACGCCATTCTCGGCCTTAAGATAGCCGTAGGCGTTTTCGGCGGTGATGAGCAGGTTGACGGTGCGGTAGCCGGTCACGTCTCCAGGGTTTTCGCTGATGATTTCCGCCTTGTAGCCCTTGTTTTCGCACCAGCGCAGGTAGATGCGCAGGAGCATCGCCGCCCAGTCGCAGGCTTCGGACCCGCCGGCGCCCGCATTGATCTCGAGGAGCGCATTTCGGCCGTCGTGCTCGCCGCTGAGGAGGGTGCGAAGCTCGTAGGCATCGAGCTTGCGCACGAAGTCCACCGCCATCGTGTCGGCCTCCTTCTCCATGTCCGGGGAAGGGTCCTCGCGCAGCATCTCGTAGAGCTCGGCAAGGTCGCGCTCGGTCTTGTCGAGCTCATCGAAGGGCTGGGCGATGCCGCGCAGCCGGGAAAGGCGCTGAAGAAGCTTGTTCGCCGAAGCCGGGTCAGACCAGAAATTGGGATCTTCGGTCTGGGCTTCTAGCTCGGATATCTGTCGCCTAAGTTGAGGCAGGTCAAAGATGCCCTCCAATAGCGTCCAATCTCCCTCGAGATTTGGACAGCGCCTCCTGTTGCTCTTGCGACAGCATGAGCCCAGTCTACCAGGCTAGTGCCCTTCGTCCAGCCCGCTCTCGATTGCAGCAGCGCCATACGTTCCTGCCATTCGGCGGGTTTGGAAGCTTTCCATTAAATCCGCGACGACGCCTTTCTTCATCGACTGCAGCATTGCCAAGCACCTCTGCTCCACTCTTGCCGCGTCGACGATTCTTCGATGCTCGAGCGGATCAGATGCATCGAAGGGTGCTCCCAACGCCTCTTCCCTAGCGTGCAGAAGCTGCTCAGCGCCTTCGAAATCGCCGTTGAGAAGGCTCTGCTCCAGAGTCAATGTCAGAATCAGCAGCCTTTCGGCAGGGGTCACGCTACGCAGCATGTTGGGTCTTCAGGGCGCCTAGATTCTCCTCGAGGTCGGCCCAGCTCGCTCGCAATTCGCTCATGACGGCTATGCACCGCAAAAGCGCATTCATATCGTCCTCGACGTTGGCCTGAATCAGCTCGTTGTACACATACGAGTAGATAGCAAGCAGGTTCTTGGCAATCTCGCCGCCCTGCTCCATGTCGAGGCAGGACATCAGCTCGGTAAGGATTCTCTGGGCTCGCTGCAGTTCTGCATTCTGCACTTCGAGCTCGCCGCGTTCCATCGCGCTCTTGCCCGACTCCATAAACCGCAGCCCGCCATCATACAGCATGACGATGAGCTTGAGGGGCGAAGCGCCGTTTACCGCGCCCTTCCGATATTCGTGTAGAAACCTTCCGTGTGCCAACCCAGTAAGATTGTCGGCAGGATCGGGCGAAATCTCGCTATCCTTCGTGCCCTTTGTGATGCTTCGAGTGCTACGTGCTCCTTTGGCCCAAGAGCGGTGACGCTTATGGAACGATCTTAAAATGCTCGCAATACCGTTTGAATAGGCTATGCGCCGCCGGGTAGCACGAATGCGGAGACATGAAGTGTGGAAACTCGAACGTGATGATCTTTTCGGCTGCTCTCGAGGCGGTTCCAGCTTGAATCTCAGATTCCTCCAATCGGCAGGAGGAAACTTGATCGGCATGTCCCGATCGAAGCTCTCCACATTCGACCAGATCGTCACCCCATGCTTTCTGCCAAGCTCGCCGATCCCCTGGGTAAATGTCGGCAGCTCCTGATAGTGGACCTGCCCGTCCTGAAAGGCGCAGATATCGAACGCGCCATGTGTCTCCGAGAAAATCTGATCCCACTGCCTTAGCGATTCATCCAAGGGGAGCATCGCCGAACCTGGCTGCTTCGCGCCCTCTGGGTAGGGCGAGATGAGGACGGGCAGGTCCCGCAGCGCCTTGCAGTGCCCCCCGATACCGTTGAACAGGTCTATGATGTTCCTCTCGTTCTTCCCCGTCTCGTGGGTCAGATACCAGCCCTTGAAGCAACAATGATGGCCGTAGCGCGCGAATGCCTCGTCGAGAAAAGTCTTGTTGAGGTCCACTTCCTTTTGCCATTCGCCCCGATGCCAATACTCGCCTGAGTCGTAGGTTCCAAAGAAGAGGTCCAGTCCGTATTGATCGGCCAGACCGAACAGAATTTCGCCCAGGTCCTCGTGCACGGGCAGGAGATTGGGGAGGACCCGGCTCGGAAAGATGCACCGATTTCTATATCCCGCACGGATGATGATGAGGGTGTCGATCCCGATCTGGGAGTACATCATGAGTTCGCGCCGCCACTCCTCCTCGCCCCAATTCTGGCTCGGAATGTCATGCGTGATCTCGTCAATGAACGTGCCGGTGATACGCATCTATCGGGCCAGCCTCTTGAGGGTGGCCTCCATGATCGCCGGGGTCTGGGCGCTGACCGTGTACACCAGCGCCTCCCGGTAGAGCCTCTGCGCGGGGTGCTGAAGCGAGTTCGCAGCGCCACTGCTCGCCGCAACCGCCGCATGGGCGCACCTCACCGCAAGGTCTATCGCCCAGGCCCGAATTGCCAGCCGGTCGATTGGCGATTCGCGATCGTCGCCTGGATTCTGGGTTGCCGCCCTGCATTCCTCCAGTTCGCGATCGAGCGCCTTATACGCATCCTGCAAGAACGCGAGACCCTTCTTTTCGGCCGCCGCCTGCAGGACATCCAGCGAGCCGCGCGCGCATCCGAGCGCGAAGTGCCCCTGCAGCACGATATTGATCATGTCGTTGTTCTTGATCCAATCCGCGGGCTGAATAAAGCACACCAGCCGATCGGGCAGAAACCAGTTCTCCAGATCGGCGGTTACGGTCAGAGCCGCCTCCATGGCAGCAAGATGCATGGGCGCGCTGAGCTTGATGGAGCATGTGGTCGGGAGTGCATCCGGCACGTCGGGTCGAAAGCTCGCTTCCAATCCCGTGATCGATGCTCCAAGCAGGCTTTGTGCGGAGATCTCGACCAGTGAGGTCCCTTCGACATAATCGCTCAGCTCCCCTTCCGCCTCGCTGTCCACGTTGTCGAAAGGCACGACCCCAAACACCGCGTCGCCGTCCGGCAGGGTCGCCCCGATTAGAAACTCGTGGTAAAAGCTGTAGCCGGTCACCCATGGGACATGGCCGTCGAGCATGTAACCGCCCTTGACCGGCCTCGCCCGCACTAGCGGGGGCCCGGAACGTCTCAATTGCGAAAATCCGATCCCAAGCAGCCGTTCGCCATTGCCCATCTTCGGCAGGTATTCGAGCTTGAGCGATTCGTTCTTGCTCTTGGCGATCATCGAGCCCGCGCTTTGATGCTGGGTCTGCAGAAAGGCCAAGGTGCCGGAATAGCGCGCCACCTGCTCCTGAAAATGCCGGAAAGCACCCTCGCTCACCCCGGGCCCGCCATACTCGATCGGCCTCCGCAGGGTCATCAGATGGCGCTCACACAGGCCGTTCAGCGCCGTCCGCAGCACCTCTGGATCGGTATCGATCTCGGCGGCGTTAGGCGCGATCTCTTCCCTGAGGAAGCGCTCGGCGATCTCTAGGACCTCGGATTCGGAAGCCATGGCCCGAAGTTTACTAACATCGTTCCATCACGTAGTCGCCGGGTGGTTTGTCCCGGCGAGTGGCAACACAAGCTCGAACGCGCCGGGCAGAACCAGCACGCAGCTACACCTGCGGGCGTGTGAGATCAAGAGCAATTAGGAGAACTTCTTGTAATTGTTCTCGAACATCTCGAAGAGCTCGCGGGCCTTGGCATCATATGCGGTCTTATCCGGCCAGGTCTCCCTCGGCAGCAGGACTTCGCTCGGAACGCCCGGAACCTGCCTGGGAACCGCCAGCCCGAATACCGGATCCTGAACATACTCGACGCCATCCAGTTCCCCGCCAAAAGCGGCCCGGATCAGCTGCCGCGTATGGGCAAGCGACATCCGATGCCCAACTCCGTACGGCCCGCCCGTCCAGCCCGTGTTGATTAGCCACACCTGAGCCCCGTGCCTCGCGATTTTCTCTCTAAGCAGCTCTGCGTAGACTTTGGGAGGCAGCGGCAGGAATGGTGCGCCGAAGCATGTCGAGAAGGTGGCCTGCGGCTCCGTGACGCCAGCCTCCGTGCCCGCAACCTTGGCCGTGTAGCCATTGAGGAAATGGTACATCGCCTGCTCTGGGGTGAGCTTGGCAAGGGGAGGCAGGACCCCGAAGGCATCCGCGGTTAGAAAGGCGATATTTTTCGGGTGTCCGCCCACACTGGGAATCAGAGCTCCCGCAATGTAATCCACCGGGTAAGCGCAGCGCGTGTTCTCGGTAAGCGAAGAGTCGTTATAGTCAGGCACACGCTGCCCGTCGAGAATCACATTCTCCAGCACCGAGCCGAACTTGATCGCATTCCAAATCTGAGGCTCGCCCTCGGCGCTCAGCTTGATGCACTTGGCATAGCAGCCGCCTTCGAAGTTGAAGACACCCTCGTCGGTCCATCCGTGCTCGTCGTCGCCGATCAGATGCCGATCCGGATCCGCAGAGAGCGTGGTCTTACCAGTGCCGCTGAGACCGAAAAAGAGCGCCGTATCTCCGTCCGCACCGATATTGGCGGAGCAATGCATGCTCATCACGCCCTTCAATGGCAGGAGATAGTTGAGGATCGTGAATACCGATTTTTTCATCTCGCCGGCATACTGCGTGCCCGCAATAAAGACCTGCTTCTCGGCGAAATTCAGCGCAATCACCGCATCCCCGCGAACCCCATCGTTCGATGGATCCATTTGCAGCTCACACGCATCCATGATCGTCCATTCCGGCTCAAATCGCTCCAACTCATGCAGCGGCGGTCGAATTAGAAGCTGCTTGATAAACAGCGCATGCCAGGCCTTCTGCACGATCACGCGCACCCGGATGCGGTGCTTGGAATCGGCCCCTCCATAGGCGTCGACCACATAGAGATTCTTGCCCCGCATAAAGCCATAAACCTTGTCGCGAACCCGCTCGAACGTGCTGGGCTCCATCGCGGTGTTGTTGTCCCACCAGATGTTCCCCTCGCTGCCCGGTTCTCGAACCGTGTGCTTGTCCTTCGGTGTCCGGCCCGTGTATTTGCCAGTCCGCGAAACCAGGGCGCCGTTCGAGGCAAGGGTTCCCTCCCCGTTTCGGATCGCGTGCTCCACCAACTCGGCGATGGGCAAGTTGAGGTGAACGGTGGCTGAGGAAAGATCGAAAGAGGTGGCGGTGGCTGGCGCGGACGACATTATCCTTTAAGTTCCTTCGCGGAGCCTCAACAGCAATCGGGGCTCGACGCGTAAAATGGGGGCGAAAGACGCCACCGAAAGAGGAGTTTACCTCTTGGGGCGGCCGTCGGGCGGGCTAGCTAAATGGGCGAACTGAAATATGTGAAGTTGAGCGAGGATGAAATTGCCGGTGAATTGAAGGCGATTGAAGGCTGGGCGATCGAGGACGGGCAACTCGCCAAGACCTTTGACTTTCCCAACTACCTGGCCGGGGTCGATTTTGCATCCAGCGTGGGACACAAAGCCGAGCAGCTCAACCATCACCCCGACATCCTCATCAAGTGGTGCAAAGTTCGGGTGTCCATGAATACGCACGACGTCGGCGGTTTATCGCCCTACGATTTTGAGCTGGCCCGGCGAGTGGATGAACTGGCCAAATCCGCATGAGAGTGGCGGTTATTGGCGCGGGCCTTTCTGGTCTTGCCGCCGCGAGAGCTTTAAAAGCTGCCGGCCAAGAGGTCGTCATCTTCGAACGAGAGCGAGTTCCCGGAGGACGTGTCTCCACCATTCAAATCGGAGACTACATTTTCGACCCTGGAGCCACCTCCTTCGCCCCGCGTGGCAAGGCGCTCGAACGCGTCATGCTGGACGAACTGCCAACTGAGGACCTGGTCCGAGTGGAAAAGCCAATCTATGTACACGAATCCCTGCGCCCTCGCGCCGGCGATCTCGACAAAAATGCGATCAATCGGTACACCTACAAGTCGGGCAACGCCGCGCTCCCCAGAATGCTCGCCGAAGGCCTTTCCATCCGCTTTGAGCGTGCTATCGCCGAGATCAAGAAGCTCTCCGAGGGCGGGTTCCTCGTCGACAACGATTTCTTCGAGTGGGTGATTGTGGCTCTCCCTGCTCCTGAGGCGCTTGCCCTGCTCCAAGCCTCCGGCGAGCAGCGGCCGCTATCGAATGTCTTCTACCGTCCGTGCGTGAGCGTCCTGCTCGGCTATGCTCATGCCCTTCTCGAAGTTCGGTATCACGCCCTTCTCGACCCCGAGCAGCGACATCCGCTCACCTGGCTCTCGCTTGAATCGACCAAGAGCCCCGGCCGCGTGCCGGAGGGCTACACAGCGCTCGTCGCGCAGATGTCGCCTCAATTCAGTACAACACACTTCGAATCGCCCGAGCGGCTTATCGTCGAGCTCACAGCCGATTACATCGAGCGGCTCTACGGCAAGGAGTGGGCGGCTCCTGCGATTTCAGGAGTCGTTCGGTACCGGCATTCTCAGCCCGAATCGATTGCGTCGTTCGACGTCGTGAACCGGTCTGGCGTCCGCCTGATCGTGGCCGGCGATTCGCTCCTGGGATCACGCACCGAGCATGCCTACGAATCCGGCCTGCGCGCGGCGGCTCTCGTCACGCCGCAGTAGGCGAGCGCCCGGCCCTGAGAAACCCGATCAGGAGCGCTATGTCGCTGGGCCGAACGCCCGGCACCCGAGAAGCTTGGCCCACGGTGACCGGTCTGATCCGGCCGAGCTTTTCGATGGTCTCGAAACTCAGGCCGCGCATGGCTTCATAGTCCGTTGCGGAGGGGATCGGCATGAGGTCCAATCTTCGTGAATGCTCAACAACCCGTGTCTGCTGCTGCAAATAGCCGTCATATTTCGCCGCCAGTTCAAGCTGTTCTCGTACGCAGCTGTCCTGGCTGATCTGGACGCTAACCCCTGCTCTGGCCGAAATGTCGAGAGCCATATCGAGCGAAATCTCGGGCCTCTTCATGAGTTCAAACAAGGTCACCCTATTCTTGAGTGGCGCCGTGTCGAGTCCCATCAGAAGTCCGTTATCCGCCGACGAGAGGGTCGCCCAATCCAAGGCGGCCAGACCCTGCTCGATCGCCTCGCGCTTCTTTTCAAACCGTGCCCAACGGTCGTCGGCACACAGCCCGATCTCGCGCGACAAGGGGGTCAGCCGCTGGTCCGCATTGTCGTGCCGGAGAAGAAGCCGATGCTCGGCTCGCGCCGTGAGCATCCGGTAGGGGTCGTCAACACCCTTCGTCACGAGGTCGTCGATCATCACGCCGATAAAGCTGTTGTCCCTCGGAAAGTAGAGCGGAGCTTCCTGGCGGGCAAAGAGGGCGGCGTTGATCCCGGCGACGATTCCCTGGCCCGCCGCCTCCTCATAGCCGCTCGTGCCGTTGACCTGCCCCGCGAGGAACAGCCCGTCCATCAGCTTCGACATCAAGCTCGGAGTCAGCTGCAGCGGGTCCGCCATATCGTATTCGACCGCATAGCCCGGCCGGATCATCTCCACGCCTTCCAGCCCCGGAATCGTCCTCAAGAGCCCGGCCTGCACGTCCTCCGGCAACGAAGTGGACACCCCCTGCACGTAGATCGACTCGTTGTCCCACTCTTCCTGCTCCAGGAAAATCGGGTGGCTTTCCTTCTCTGCAAAGCGCACGACCTTGTCCTCGATGCTCGGGCAGTAGCGCGGGCCGATGCCCTCGATCTGGCCTGAATACATCGCGCTCTCGTGCAGGCTGCCCTGCACAAGCTCGTGGGTCTGAGCGTTGGTCCGCGTCTGCCAGCAGGGCAGTAGCTCGCGCACCGGAAAAGCCCGGTCGTGCAGGAAGCTGAGCGGTCCTGCCTCGGGCTCACTCTCAAGCGCCTCCGTTTTCGACAAATCAATGGTGGACTTGCGCACCCTCGGCGTGGTGCCTGTCTTGAAGCGCCGAAGACGAACCCCGAGCCTGAGCAGGAATGCGGATAGCCCCCCGACCGCCTGGTCGCCGTGCCGCGCGGCAACGGTCTTTTGCTTCCCCATGTGGCAAAGGCCGTTCATAAACGTGCCGGTTGTGAGCACAACGGAGCGACAAGAGATGCGGGACACGAGGTGCGAAGTGAGTCCCCGTATCTTTACGGCACTAACCACTGAACCCCGATCACAGGACACTTCTTCGACAATCCCTTCGATGAGCGTCAGGTTAGCCTGTTCCCTCAAAACCTTCTGCATGATCTGCGGATAAAGCGACTTGCAGACGTGCGCGCGAACAGTCTGAACAGCAGGACCCTTGCGCGTCCCTACCCGCCTGATGTGGGTGAGCGCGTAGTCGGTGGTCACGCCCATCTGCCCCCCGAGCGCGTCCACTTCCCTCGCCATATGCCCCTTTGCAGGTCCGCCGATCGAGCAGTTGCAGGGCAAGTGGCCGATCCGCTCGAGGTTCAGGGTGATGCATGCGGTCTTGAGCCCCATGCGCGCCGAAGCGAGAGCCGCCTCCATCCCTGCATGCCCCGCACCCACCACGACGACGTCGAATTCCACTGAAGGAGTGTACCGGCGACTCTAAAAGCCCTTAGCCCATAAACTTATAGCCGACGCCGCGCACCGTGAGCAGCCGCGTCGGATTGTCCGGCTCCTCCTCGATATGGGTCCTAAGCCACCGGATATGCACGTCCACCGTCCGGGCATTCACAAAAGCATCGTGGCCCCACACCCTGTCGAGCATGACCTCGCGCGAGAAGACCTGCCGAGGGTGCTGCATGAGAAAGAAGAGCAGGGCAAATTCGCGCGGCATCAAGTCGATCTTCTTGCCATCCTTGAAGGCCTCGTGGGTCCGGGGGTCGATCTTGAGGTTCCCCGATTCAGCGGGCTCGTTGCCCACCTCGCCGGTCGCCCGCCGCAGCACCGCCTTGACCCTGGCAGCGAGCTCGTTCAGATTAAACGGCTTCGTGACATAGTCGTCTCCGCCGAGCTCGAGGCCCTGAACTCGGTCCGCCTCAGCCGTCCTGGCAGAAACAAAAATGATCGGTGTCGTGCTGTCTTTGCGCACAGCGCGGCAAAAGTCGAAGCCGGAGCGTTGCGGAAGCATGATGTCGAGAATGATGAGGTCGGGGCGAATCCGCTTGTAAAGGCGCATCCCTTCTTCGGCCGTGTCCGCCGTAAAGGTTGTGTAGCCCTCGCGACGCATCTTTAATTCGACCGTCTCGAGAATCGTCGCCTCGTCATCCACGATGAGCAGCTTCATCCTCGACATTGTTCTATCTCGCCACTGTTAAGAGATTGTGAAGCCATCCGCCGCCAATCGGGAACGAAAGCACTTCAAGTCAGTCAAACTGCGTGGGAAATCCCGTCTACCAGGCGGGCAACTGCCCAAAGGGAGAGAACACATGAACACATTTACAGAAGCTTTCGAAGGACTCGTCAAGGATATGTACAGCGCCGAAAAAATGGTGCTCAAGGCCCTTCCAAAGGTTGCCAAGACCGCGCAAAACCCTGAGCTGAAGCAGGGCATCGAACTCCATATGCGCCAGACCGAAGGACAGATCAAGCGCATCGAAGAGGTCGCCCAGAAGTGCGGTTTCAAGCCGGGCGGCAAGGTCTGCGTTGCCGCGCAGGGTCTGATCGAAGAAATGGAAGAGCACCTCAAAGAGGGCGAGCCGGGGGCCGTGATGGATGCCGTCATCGTTGCCTTGGCACAGAAATTCGAGCACTACGAAATCGCCAGCTACGGCACGATCGTCGAATGGGGCAAAGTAGCCGATATTCCTTCAACGTGCGTGTCCATGATGGCCGAGAGCCTTCACGAGGAAGAGGAAACGGATCAGCTCCTCACCCAACTCGCCGAGGGACACCTGAACCAGAGCGCTCTGGAGGCAACCGACGAAAAATCCAAGGAGCAATCGACCAAGGGTACGGCGAGGTACATGGCGACCAAGAAGAAGGTCGCCTAATCAGGCAGGTGCGGTAAAGTCACCTCATGGCGGATCAAGCGCTGACCTATCGGTCGGCTGGTGTCGACATCGATCAGGCCGAGCGCAGCCTCCGCGGGGTACTGCCCGCCATCCAGTCAACCTACAACGAGCACGTCCTCGGCGGGGTTGGCGGGTTTGGCGGGCTCTTTCGCGCTTCCTTTGCCGACATGGAGCGGCCAGTGCTGGTTGCCAGCATCGACGGCGTAGGAACCAAGACCAAGATCGCCGCAATGGTCGGTGACTACAGCGGACTGGGGCGCGACATCGTCAACCACTGCGTCAACGACATTCTCTGCCAGGGCGCGCGGCCCCTGTTCTTCATGGACTATTTCGCAAGCGCCCGCCTCGAAGGGCCAATCTTCGAATCCGTCCTGCGAGGAGCCGCCGAGGCTTGTCAGGAGAATGGCGCGGTCCTCATCGGGGGCGAAACCGCGGAGATGCCGGGGGTCTACCTCGATGGCGAGATCGATATCGTCGGCTCGATCGTCGGCGTGGTCGATCAGGAGGCCAAGCTGCCGAGGGGCAAGATGAGCGCGGGCGACGTGATCATCGGCATCGCGAGCAATGGCCTCCACACCAATGGATATTCTCTTGCCAGGCGAGCGCTCTTCGAAATTGGCGGGCAATCCGTGCGCGACCCTGTTCCTGGCTTGGAGTCCACCATCGGCGAGGAGCTTATCAAGCCCCACAGGTCCTATTTCAACGCCGTCTACCCCCTCGTCCGGGAGGTCCCCGGCCTTTACGCGATCGCTCACGTTACCGGCGGCGGCATCTACGGCAACCTTCCGCGGGTTATGCCTTCGGATATCCAGGCCGTGATCGAGCGGCGATCGTGGAGCCCGCTGCCGATCTTCCGGCTGATCCAGGATGCGGGCGGCATCGCGGACGTCGAGATGTTCCACGCCTTCAACATGGGCATAGGGATGGTGCTGTTCGTCTCCCGCGACTCGGCAGCCGGAATCGTGCAAAGGCTCAACGAATCCGGCGAGGCAGCCGCCGAAATCGGCTACCTCCAGGACGGGCCCCACGATGTACAAATTCTGTGAAGTATCGAGTGCTCCAGCCGGATCTCAACACTCAACACTCAACACTCAACACTCAACACCTAACACCTAACACCTACCTAAAGCTTCAGATCCAATATCCCGCTCACGCCTACCCCATCGACCCGCCGGATGTTGCTGATCACGTCTTTCGTCGAAACGGGGATCAGCACCTTGATGCGGAATTCGCCAAGGAAATCGGCCTCCACCTGGGCGACCGCCTTCACCTGGTCGATCCGGCTCTTTGGCCCCATGACCTGCGCGGCCCCAATGGCGCCCTTTCCCTTGCCCACGCTCAGGATCGGCACCACCTTGGTAGATGCGGAGGGCGTGTCTGTGTAGTTCGCAACCTTGTTCACGGCCTTGTTGATGTCGCCGCTGAAGCGCTCGACCGCAACCGTCACGCCGACGAGCTTGATGAGCGTCTTGAGGTTCTGGGCGGTGGCGAGCACACATAGCCCGGCAACCGCGATGATGAGCAAAGCCTTCCGATTGAGTTTCATTTTAGATTCCATTCTCCTGCCCGTTCTAACCTAATAGAGATACGACGCCCGGAGCCTACCCGCGTTGCGCTGATGGAGTAATGGCGGCATTGCGCGCAAAGCCAACCCATCAACGTCGATTTGAACCGGGTTTACGGTACCCTTGGGCATGCTCGTGTTTTCTCGCGATTGCTCACGTTTTCATCCGTTTCACTGTTTTCACTACCCGTGTTCCTCCATTTCCGGCATCCGTACTGCGGACGTCGTTCGATGAGGGGAGTCCCGGCCGTGGTGAACGATTGCGGCTCCCTATCTTAAATCTGCCAGGAAGAGATTTGTCAACTACCTGCGGGCAAACTGGGAGTCGCCGCAAACGAATTGCGCAGGCCGACCGTCGAGCGGCCGCGGTTGACAGCGTGGTCAAAACCCTGGTCTCCCTTCTGCAGATATCGGGGAGGACGAATCCTGCGGAGAAGAAGTGGTTAGTTTCGGGGAACCTGTCACGACCACGAGGTCCTGCGCTCCGCCATGGGCTTGAGGATCTCATGAGCCATCCGGCCAAGCGTCCGCCGCATGTCTCCCGCATCCAGCAGCACCGTTGCCATTGGAGTGATTATGGCGAATGAGAAGCCCCGTGAGAGTTGACCTGTCCAAATTTGGAGGAGACGAATCCTACGGTTCACAAGTGGTTCATCCTAAGGGGAACCTGTCAAACAACGTCCCACCTTCGGAACTCACAAGCTCCGAACTACTTCACGAAGCGATTAGCATTTACCAGACACTTATTGTGCTATTGGTTTATAAGAACCGTAATTTGAACGCGCTCTCCCCCAATTTCGGCAGTAGGTGTCGATATTAGTTGGGAGACGCGAACATCGCCACGGAGGGTAATTTTCACGTGCTCATCGTCCTCCCAAAAGATCCGCAAAGTATTCGTCTCTGTAACTTGCATAATACGGATACCGCTTTGATGCGGCTTTCCTCTAGGTACGAGATATAGCTCCTGAATGGCACCTGTCCAAGCACCAAATCCGGAGTCGACCAATACGATTTCTACCCTTCCAGAGGGGGATCCGAAACGCTTGGTTTCTGTTGGCGTACACATCACATTATTCATAAAGCCCAAAAGGATCCAAACGGCTATGGCTACGCAAGCAAGTTGCCCGATGATCTCGAATACCCGCGATCGATTCACTTTCTATCTCGATCCATAGACCTCATAATAGTAGCGATAACCCTGCCTTATCCAAACCTTTTTATCCCTCCACGTCTCGCCTTCCACCATCGCTCACTATCCACAGTCCTGACGTGGAGGGTACCAATCACTTGGAGCTGACCGGTCCCCAATAAGTATCCACCCTAGACCCCTAGGATTGCCTCCTTTGACCCAGTCGTGAGACCCTTCTTGAAGTTCGCGGGGGTCAAGCCCCCGAGCCCCAGATGAGGTCTGTGGTTGTTG
>JBASWW010000035.1:0-114375 GCA_049276675.1 Fimbriimonadaceae bacterium | reverse complement strand
GTGTATGTCACGAGGGAGATCACTGGCGATAGCTGGAAGCACATCGGAACGCTGTTCGGGGACCGCGACCACACCTCGATGATGCACGCCTATCAGAAGATCAACGAGTATATGGTTCAAGACAGGGAGCTGCGCGGGACGGTCAAAATGTTGATCCGGAATCTCTGGCCGGAAGCATAGAAAGCTTTGAGCCTGGAAGCATTAAGCGTTGAGGAAGCAAGAAGACTCGGAAAGGCTAAGATGATCCGTGGCTGATCACAAACCGATCGAGGACACGAGCGTTTACCTCCTCTTCAGCCAGCTTGCAGAGGAGGTCTGGCTGGTAGTGCCAGATTGGGACAGCTTCGCAAAATGGACGATTGGAAAGCAGTTGGTCGAAGCTGCCGGCCGTATCACGGCTAACTTGGTTGAAGGGGATGGACGATTCTCAGATCCAGACGCCAACCGATTCTTCGTGACCGCACGCGGATCGACACGTGAGACTAGGGAATTCATCAAGAAAGCCGGTCAGAGGAATCTAATCTCGGCAGAGAGAACCGAAATCATGACAGCTCAAGCCAATCATGGCCCAAAGCAGCTTAACGGACTGATCGCCTGTAGGCGGCAGACTGGCCTAACTATGGCAGTGAGAGAGGATCTAGGCGAGTATTTCGATTCAGTTTCGGACCTGTCTCAACGCTCGACGCTTAACGCTAAACGCTATGCACCTTTCTGACCTGAGATGGAAAGATGTCGACAAGCTAAGCCGTGACTTGGTCGTCCTGATCCCAACCGGCTCCCTCGAGCAGCACGGGCCACATTTGCCCCTGTTTACGGATTCGCTGCTCGTAACGGCGGTGGCCAAGGCCGTGGAACAGCGCCTACGCGACAAAGTTTTGCTAACACCGACGCTCTGGCTCGGTGCAAGCGGCCACCATCTTAAGTTTCCCGGCACCCTCTCCGCGGATTTCGACACTTACATGGGCGCGATCGAGAGCGTGTGCACCTCTCTGATCCCGCATGGCTTCACGAAATTCTATGTGATCAACGGACACGGAGGCAACACCGAGCCAAATGGAGTGGCGATGAGAAAGCTCAAAGCCGGGTATCCCGAGCTCACCTTTGGGCACTCCGGCTACTTCGCTTTTATTGCGGACAAGGTCGCTGGCATTCTGGAAGGGCCCGTCAAGGAGATGCGCCACGCCTGCGAGGCCGAGGCCAGCCTCATGCTCCACCTTCATCCTGAATTGGTGCGCAAAGACCAGCTTCGCGATGATGGCCTCAAGCCCGATCCACCCTTGCGCGGGGTGATCCACCACTTCGATGAGATCACGGAGGAAGGCTCGCTTGGATACGCCACCTTCGCGACAGCCGACAAGGGCAAGCTAATCTTTGAGCTCGCGGTCGAGGCCGTAGCAAGGGAGATCGAGGCGATCGCCGATGGCTACGTTCTCGCCGGACCCCTTGGCTAATCTCGGCCCGAAAGAGATAATCTGACCGCATGCCCGAACCCCTTATTGCCAGCCAGCTCCGCGACTACCTCGACGCCCTCGTCCCTGCCCGACATCCCGAAATGCAGGCGATGGAAGCCTATGCCAAGGAGCACGATTTCCCGATCATCGGCCCCGCTTCGGGATATCTCTGCTACCTGATTGCCCGTATGAGCAACGCGAAGAGGATCTACGAGCTGGGCTCAGGCTATGGCTATTCCACCGCGTGGTTCTGCAAAGCCGTCCAGGAAAATGGCGGCGGCGAGGTCCACCACGTCGTCTGGGATCAGGACCTGAGCAACTTGGCACACAAGCACCTGGGCGAGATGGGATATGGCGGGATTGTGCGCTACACCGTCGGCGAGGCGGTCGAGGCCCTGACCAAGACGAGCGGCGGATTTGACCTTATCTTCAACGACATTGATAAGGAGGCCTACCCCGATGCGCTCCCCATCATCGAGGAAAAGCTCGCACCGGGCGGAATCCTCATCATCGACAATATGATCTGGTCGGGCAAGATCTTCGACGAAAGCGATCAGTCTCCGGCAACCCAAGGCGTCCGCGAATTCACCCGGCTCATCACCGAAAGCCCCAATTGGATTGCTTCCCTCGTGCCCATTCGCGACGGGGTAATCGTCGCGATGAAGTCCGATTCGAGTAATCTGACCTCGTGAGCACGACCAGTCGATTTCTCGTCAGCGCAGCGGCCCTCGCGACACTAGTTGCGGCGGCATCCGCTCAGTCACCCTTGCTCGGAATTTCTGTCGGCTTCTATCTGCCGGCCGATTCCGAAATTCGCGACCTTGTAGGCAAGAGCTTCTTCCAATTTGGATTCTCCCCCGGTGTGGGAATCCAGAAAGAGAAATTCAGCATTCGCCCCGAGCTTAGCTTCTTGGGCGGCTCAGGCAACGGCAACCGGTTCAACATCATTGCCGTGCCGATCACAGCCACCATGCCCTTGGGCCAGCCGGGGCAGAAGAGCATGCCCTATCTGGCTGCGGGATTTGGCCCGACCTACTACGACTACAACATCACGCGCACCGGCCCGATCAATTTCCGAGACACGGGCATCGGGACGATTGCGCATGTCGAGGCGGGGCTCGTCCTTGGCG
This sequence comes from Fimbriimonadaceae bacterium, assembly GCA_049276675.1. Taxonomy (GTDB): domain Bacteria; phylum Armatimonadota; class Fimbriimonadia; order Fimbriimonadales; family Fimbriimonadaceae; genus DATLGQ01. The sequence continues at coordinate 111,794 of JBASWW010000035.1, read as the reverse complement.
AAAGCATGCGGCTCAGCGCCCGCTACAACATGCTCAGCGAGAAGGATGGATTCAACTTCAACGGAGTCCAGATCAGCCTTTCGTGGCAGTTCTTCAGGCTGTGATGGGATGATCCGAGCCTAATGGCTAAGCCGCTCGACCACGCTACGGAAGAGGCCGAGGAAACCGCGATCCTCGTTCTGGTGAACGAGGAAGAGGGCGAGGACGACTACGTCGAAATCGAGCTTGAAGGCTTGTGCGAGGCGGCCAACGTTCAGGTCAGGGGGAGCATCCGCCAGCGTCTCGACCGGCCCCACAAGGCGACTTACGTGGGCAAGGGCAAGGTCGAGGAAATCGCCTTGCTCGCCAAAGAAACCGGTGCCGACATTGCAATCGTCGATGCCGAAATCACCGGGATGCAGCAGCGGAACCTCGAAGAGGGGCTCGGCGTGAGGGTCGTCGACCGCACCCAGCTCATTCTCGACATCTTTGCCCGCCGCGCCCACACGAAAGAGGGCATGCTCCAAGTAGAGCTCGCACAGCTGACATCCATGCTGCCCAAGCTGATGTCGGTCTATACCAAGTTCGAGCGCCAGAAGGGCGGCATCGGAATGAGAGGCCCTGGCGAAACCAAGCTCGAGAGCGACCGCAGGCTCGTCAACGACCGCATATCAAGGCTCAAGGGAGAGCTCGAGGATGTCAAGCGGATCAGGGATCAGCAGCGAGCGAGCCGCCGCAAGCACCCCTTCCCTTTTGCCACCCTGATCGGCTACACGAGCGCAGGCAAATCCACGCTCATGAACAGGATGGCAGGCACCGACCTGCTCGCCGACGCAATGCCCTTCGCCACCCTCGATCCGACCACGCGAAAGATAGACCTGCCGGATGGTTACAGCCTCTTTCTCACCGACTCGGTCGGCTTCATCCGCAAGCTGCCTACCCATCTCGTCGCAGCCTTCCATTCCACCTTGGAAGAGGTGTCGTTTTCAGATTTCGCCATACACGTGATAGATGCCAGCCACCCGAATTGGGAAGCCCAGCACGATGCGGTCGTGCAAACGCTGGATATCCTTGGCGCGAGCGACAAGCCCATCCTGACCGTGTTCAACAAGAAGGATCGGGCCGACCCGCTGATCATCGAGAACATGGTCGAGGAATGGCCCAACTCCGTCGCGATCAGCGCTAAGACCGGGGCGGGGATCAACTCGCTGATGGAGGCGCTGGTCGTCCAGGTGCGGGACCTGCTCGGTTTCGTCCGCGCCCTTGTGCCCTATAGCGAGGCGAGCATGGTGCAGGATTGCTATGATTACGGCCGCGTGCTCAGGCTCGACTACCGTGACGACGGCATCTATGTCGAGGCCGAACTGGTGAAGGAGATGAGGGAGAATCTGGAACGGTTCGCGGTGGAGGAATCGCCGGTCAAGACAGCGGATTCGGAGTAGCGACAATCGTCTCACTGGGACCGCCGACTTCAGTTGGCCCGACCAAGAATGGAACTTGAAGAGTGGCTGAAAATCGCGGAAGCGCGGCTCGCAGCGGCCGGGATCGACACCCCGCGCCTCGACGCCCAGATGCTCGCCGCCTATATCTTTGGGGCAGAGCGCGCATGGCTGCTTACACGCCCAAAACACGAAATCCCCGAGGGAGCCGGTGAGGCCCTCCTGCAGCGCAGAGAGAGCCGTGAGCCCCTGCCCTACATCCTCGGCTGGCGCGAATTCTACGGGAGGCGTTTTGCCGTCAATCCGACCGTGCTGATCCCTCGGCAGGAGACAGAGCTGCTGATCGAAGAAGCGATGCGAATCCTGTCCCAACCATCAGCCGACAACGATGATCCATGGGTGCTCGACCTGGGCACGGGCTCCGGATGCATTGCTATCACGCTCAAGCTTGAGAGACCGGAACTCGAGGTCACCGCTTCCGAAGTCTCGCCTCGGGCGCTCGACACCGCGCGCCAAAATGCGGAGCAGCTTGGGGCAACCATAAGGTGGGTCCAAAGCGATCTGTTCGCCCAATTGGAGGGCCCATTCGACCTCATCGTGACCAATCCGCCCTACATTCCCCATGGGGAGGGTCTCATGCCGGAGGTCGCCCACTTCGAGCCAGCCGTGGCCCTCCGTGCCGGAGAGCTCGGCCTCAACTTTTACAAAACCCTCTCCCAGCAAGCCCAAGCCTATCTGAATGCAGGAGGCTGGCTTCTGGCCGAGATCGGGGCAGGTCAGGACGAAGCCGTGACCCAGATGTTCGCCAATGCCGGCTGGGAGGAAGTCGCCTGCCGCCCAGATCTCAGCGGAATCCCGCGGGTTGTCCGGGCGCGCGCTCCAACCCGCCATAATCTAGGCCGATGACCGTCGTCGTGCCCGACGAATTCAAATACCTCTACGCTCAAAATGATGAGCGGCCGGTGGTCAAATACCCGGCGCCCGTCCTCCTGCAAAAATCGCTCCCGGTGCAGAAGGTCTCGAAGAAGACGGTCGAAACAATAGACCAGATGCTGCGGATCATGAAGAAGGCGAACGGCATCGGCCTTGCCGCCCCCCAGATCGGGCTCCTCCAAAGGATCATCGTGATGGCGCCCGGCGGCAAGACTCTAGCCCTTGTCAATCCGGTCATCACTGGCAAGGCGGGAGAGCAGGTCCGGATGGAGGGCTGCCTGAGCATCCCCGGACTCTATGGCGACGTCACGCGGGCCGCCTATGTGGAGGTTGAGGCCTACGATCGCCGGGGCCGGTCCGTCGCCTTCGAGATGGAGGGCCTTGCAGCGCAGGTCATTCAGCATGAAATAGACCATCTCGACGGAGTACTATTCATCGATAAGGTGGACCTCGCCACCGTTCATTGGGCGCATCCTGAAACCGAGCCCACAAAGGCAGAATGAAGCTCGTTTTCTTCGGATCGGGCAGGTTTGCAGTACCCACGCTGGAAGCCCTTGCTCCCCATGTGAGCCTCGTCGTCACTCAGCCCGACCGTCCCAGCGGCCGAGGCATGAAGCTCCAATCCAACCCGGTCAAGCAGGCAGCCATGAGTCTGGGACTGACGATCGAGTCGCCCGAAAAGTGCCGGAATCCGGAATTCATCGAGCGGATCAGTGCCGAGAAGGCCGATGCTCTGGTGGTCGCCGCATACGGCCAGATCCTCCCGCTCGCCCTTCTTGAAGCGGCAAGGCAGGGGGGAATCAATCTCCATGGCTCGCTCCTCCCCAAGTTTCGCGGCGCGGCCCCCATCCAGCGGTGCATCCTGGAAGGCGAGACGGAAACCGGCGTCACCCTAATGCAGATGGATAAGGGCATGGACACCGGGGACATCATCGCGGCCCAAAGCCTGCAGATCGACCCCGACGAAACCTACGGCGATCTTGAGGAGAGGCTGGCCCAGACGGCAGCAGACATCGCAAGGGAATGGATGCCAAGAATCGCCCTGGGCAACTATCCCAGAACACCGCAAGACGGCCGCGGCGCAACGACCGCCCCAAAGGTCGAAAAGCAGGAGGCAGAGCTGGACCCGGGCCGACCCTCAGAAGGCGAATACAACCGGTTTCGAGCCTTCACCCCATCCCCAGGCGCGTTTCTGAGATCAAATTGGGGGCTCCTCAAGATCGCCACGGCACGTAAGAGCCATATGGAGAGCGAGCCGGGCACCATCCTCGAAGCCAAAGCGTCTCTAGTCATTGCCTTCCGAGGCGGAGCTATAGAACTGCTCGAGCTTCAGCCCGAAGGTAAAAAGAAGATGGCGGGCAAGGACTTCGCCAACGGAATGCGCCTCGTGCCGGGAATGCGACTGAGAGACGAACAATGAGCGAGACAACAGCCGAAAAGCAGCCCCTGATCAACCGTCGCATGGCCATCCGCTTCATCATCGGCCTCTTTGCCATCGCCGCCCTCATCCTCGGCTTTCAGTGGTATCAAGCGAAGGGTCGGGATATCGGCGATCTCGGCACAATCGACACGAAGGGCTGGATCGCCGCCCTCGAGCTTCAGCCCGGAGGAGGAGCCCAGGCCGTCGCTATCAAACCCGACGGCGCGATCGTCCGCAACCCCGACTATGTTGGCGGAAAGGTCGACCGCGACCTCGCCTGGAAGCCCAATGGCTACCAGATATTCTTCAGCAGCGACCGTGACGGAAAGGCCTTCAACATCTTTCGCTGGAACCTCGCACTGGAGCAGGTCGAGCCACGAACCAAGGGCACCCTCTCCTGGTCCGCTCCCAGCTTCTCCGGCGATACAAGCGCCGAGGGCCTAAAGCTCGTTATGTGCGTCTCCGCCGGCAATGTCTGGGAACGCAATATGAGCGATCTCTCAGGCCAGCGCCTCATCCCATACACCAAGGACAAGGGCCAAGAGGTGGACAGGCAGTCGCAAGAGTCCGATACGAGCCAGGGCGTGCAGGCTGCCGCCATCAAGAGAGCCGAATGGGGCAAGGATAAGGCCTGGATCATCGCCGTACGCCGGACCGATACCGGCGAGGCGCTCGTCGTGCAGCCGATGACGGTCGAGGATGAAAAGCGAATTCCCTTTACCGTAACCGCCGGGGACAGGGTGGATTTCGACGTGGACCCAACGACCGGCATCCTCGCCATCAACGTTCAGGGCTTCCAATGGACCAACCCCAACGCGGTTCCAGAGGAGTTCATCAAGGACGGCCGCGCAACCAAGCCATACCTGCACGCGATCTCCCTCCTCGATCTCAACGGGTCGAAGCCCGCGATGCCGGTCGCCGTCAGCAAGGACCCCAAGCGAGCTTTCGGCGCCCCTTCTATCTCCCCCGATGGCGCGAATATGACCTTTACCACCGGCGCGTACATAGACGGCTCGTACACACCAACCAATCTGTTCATGCTCCCCACGACGCAGCTTTCTGGCGAGGTTGGCCGCGTGAACGACAAGCTGGTCTACTACCTCGCGCCCGTCTCGCTAGGGCCGGAAAGCATCTACCGCGTCCTCTCGGGCGAGATCTACGAGCCGGCCTGGAGCCCCGACGGCCAGACGCTGGTTTATGTAAAGCGCGAGGGCAATGAGCGCAGCATCTATACCGCCGACAAGACGGGCACCGGCGAAAAGCGCATCACTGCAGCAGGAAAGAATTACGCCAGCCCCCTCTTCAGCCCGCAGAAGTAAGCGTCAGGTTCAATTGAAAGTTCGCGACATGCCTTGAATGGCCCATTTTGAAAGATGAATGGCCCATTCGAATCTTCGTTTCCATTCGAAGCCTTGTGAGGCGTCGGCAAGGGGTTCTGCGGAGATCAGTTCGGCCCACGTGAATCTCGAAACATGTCCATCAGGCACACCGGAGGTCCAGGGGCCAGAGTGCTTGCCTCTCCGCGCTCTGCGGGGAGAGGCTCCGAGGGTTAGCCGCCCACCCCCATTGCTCGGAGTATGGCGATGTCGACTTTGGAGCTGCCCTTGCAGCAGCCGGCGATCTGGCCATCGACGACGACGGTCGGGACACGTGTGACGCCGTACTTCTGCGCCCTCTCGCGGCACTCCATCGTCTCACAGCCTTCTCGGAGGTCGTATACAGTGACGGTGCATTTGGAGCAGGCGGTCTCATTGACGGTCCGCACGGCCTCGTCGCAAAGGGGGCACCCGGCGATGAACACTTCGATGTTTGGCATTGGTTTTTCCTACTTGAATAGAGGGTGCGCGCCCGTCTGAAGGATCGCGCACAAGCACTCGCCCGTGGGGAGCTCGCCCCGTTTCCACGCCCTGAGTTGGGCCTCTAGGTGGGCTTGCAGGCGTTGGAGGTCGCGAATTTCGCGGCCGATGGTCTTGAGCTTCGCCTGGACGATCTCGGCCACTTCTTGACAAGGTTGGGGATCGTTGTCGATAGCCGACAGGACGTTGCGAATGAGGCCGAGCGGGAAGCGCTGGCCCTTAGCGGTGAGGATCAGGCGGAGCCGATCGAGATCGACCTCCTCGTATTCGCGGTACCCACTCTCGCGAGTTTGCGGCTTCGGAATCAGCCCCTGCGCCTCGTAAAAGCGCACAGTGCTTATACTGATTCCTGCCCGTTTCGCCAATTCTCCGATCTTCACGATGATAGTGTGAAGCCTGAACCTTGGTTGAGAGTCAAGTGGCCGACAATTATTTCTGCAGATTCGAATGGTTCATTGGCACGGACACCTACTTCAATGTCTTCTGAAACGAGCCGAGCGTCAAAGTGACCATCACCGTCACGAGTATCCCGGCGACCAGGAATCCCTGCCATATCGCCGCATCGCCCCAAGATCCCAGCACGAGAGAGCGTACGCCCTCGATAATGTAGGTCACCGGGTTGTAGGTCGCGACGACCTGGAATGTCGGGGGCAGCAGATTCATCGGCGCTTGCGACGTGGTCAGATAAAGAAAAGGGAAGACAAACACGAACATTGACTGGACCAGCCGCGCGTTCTGCGTCCTGAGGGCGCCAATCATCGAAACGCACGACCAGGCCATCGCAAAAAGCACCAGCATCGCGAAGATCGCCAGGACCCCGAGAAAGCCCGTTTGAATCCGAACTCCGACCGCGAGAAGCAGCACGAGCACGAGCAGCCCCTGGAATACCGCCTGCACCGCCACCTCCGTCAGCCGCCCGAGGATAATCGCCAGACGATTGATCGGCATGATCATCAGCTTTTTGAAATAGCCGCTGGAAATATCCTGCACCAGCTCGATCCCCGCATTTCCCGCCGAGAAGAACACCGCCGTGAACAGCGCGATCGGCGCGATGAAGTCTCGATATGGCACGTCCGGGAAGCCGGGCACCTTCGAGAAGGAGTTCAGCGAGGCCGAGTTCACGAGGAAGAAGAATATGGGGATGAACAGCGAGGGAATGAGCGCGAGCAGCGGCCTCCATATCTGCTTGATGCTGCGGATCGAGAGGTAGTACCAGTCGGAAAAGAATGTCGTCGCACCCACGGAGCTATTCTACGAGGTTGGCACGCCCTGCTCACAGGCCTACGGCAGTTCGCTTAGTGGGCAGGATCGGAATCTCCAATTTGCCCCGACGTATCCTGAACTCGTCCCCTTGAATCGAGAATTCGACCCCAGGAATCGAGAATTCGCGACTTGAAATCGACGATTTGACACCGCGAATCGAGGATTCGAGGCCGCGAATCGAGGATTCGAGGCCGGGAATTCTCGGGTAAACCTATGATCCAAGTCACAGGGGAGAGGGGCATATAAGGAGTCAAAATGCGATTTCCAACTCGAAAACCCGACATCGACGCGCTCACGAACGCCATCCTCGCCGGGATCGCCGCCAACCCCATCGATTATCCGAGCGGCCCCGGCCAGCCATTCAATACGGCCAACCTTACGAACTTCAACAACACCAAGAACACGGCCAAGAACACCCGCCAGCAGGAGGAGGGGCAGTTCCGGGTGGCCGTGACCGCCGAGAATGGGTCCTACGATGTGGTCACCGATGAGGTCCGCCGCTTCGTCAATCTAGCCATCGCGGTCCACGGGATCAAGTCACCCAAGCTCTTGCTGATCGGGTGGGCGCCGCTCGCGGAAGGCGAATCCTTCGTCCCGGGGCAGCCTCGGGCGCTTGAGGCGGTGATCCAGGGGCAGACCGACACCTTCCTCGACTGGAAAAGCCCCGCTCCCGCCGCTGGCAAAGGGGAGGTCAGCCACTACCGGATCGAGCGGCGAATTAGGACGCTGCAAGGGCAGCAGACCGAGGACTGGGGCGCCTGGCAGGCGACCGCCATCGAGACGGAGATCGTGCTGTCCGGGCTGGAGCGGGGCGTGGAGTACGACTTCCGGGTGATCGCGGTGAATGTGGCGGGTGATTCCGCTCCGAGCAACACGGTCACGCTGGTGCTGTAGCCGTTCTTACATCCTCGCCCGCGAGTATGGGTCGGTGGCGTTCGCATTGACCTCTTCGTCGCCGAGATTGCTGCCCGTAGTCCTTAGGAACACCTCTTCCAGATTCTTTGCGCCGTGCCTTTCGAGCAGCTCGGCAATCGTGCCTTCCGTTACGATCTGACCCTTGTCCATGATCGCCAGCCGCGAACAGAGAGCCTCCGCCTCTTCCATGAAGTGAGTGGTCAGAAAGATGGTCATTCCGCTTTTGTTCAGTTCACGCAAGTGGTTCCAGATGAGCTGGCGGGCGTGGGGATCGAGGCCCTGGGTTGGCTCATCGAGAAAGAGGACCTTGGGCTCATGGATCAGAGAAAGAGCGAGATCGAATCGCCGCCGCATCCCGCCCGAATACGTGCTCGTATAACGATCCGCCACCTTCTCAAGCTCCACCAGCTTCAGGAGCTTCCCTATCTGGGTTGTGATTCTTTCGGGCGAGAGATGATAAAGCCGTCCGTGAAGCTCCAGCATCTCACGCGCTGTCGCTGTTTCGTCGAGGCCCACCTCCTGCATGGCGAAGCCCACCCGCTCATAGATCGCTCGCGCATTGTCTTCCAGCCTGAGCCCGTCGATCGCGATGTCGCCGCTGGTGCGCTTGACGAGATTGACGAGCATGTTGATGGTCGTGGTCTTGCCCGCGCCGTTTGGGCCCAGGAAGCCGAAGAACTCGCCCTTTGCGACGGAGAACGAAACGCCACGAACAGCCTCGACACCACCAGGGTATGTCTTCGTGAGGTCTTTGACTTCGATAATAGATTCGGGCATCTGCCGAATACTACGGCATCCGTTCGGACGATTGCACGTCCGTTGGCGAGGCGCCGCTTTCATGCCTGGAAACCAATCGCTTGGCACGTTCGATCGCCTGGGCGAAGCTTTCCACCATGTTCCGCTTCCCTACGTGACGGGTAAAGCGCGCCTGCTGCATCAGCTTCAACGGCTGCTGCCTCATCCCGCAAAGGATCAGATGCCTGCCACTGGCATGAAGCCGGTCCGCCAGGTCCTCGAAGGCGCCCAGGCCGGTGGCATCGATCGCCGTCATGTTTCTTAGCCGCAGGCACACCACAGGCGGGAGCTCGTCGATCCGGTCGGTGATCTCCGCAAGCTTGTCCGTCGAGCCAAAGAGAAACGGGCCATGAATGCGGAAAATGATCACTCCCTCCGGAATATCCTTGCCCTGAAGAATGTGCTCGTAGCCGGTCTCGATATATTCGGGCGTCACCTCGGAGACGGTCGTGGTCGCCGTGACCTTGCGAATGTAGAGCAGGGCAGCCAGGATCATTCCCGCTTCCACGGCCACCGTCAAGTCCGCCAATACGGTCAGCAGGAACGTGATCAGCCATACCGCGATATCCGCTTTGCCCAGCCGAAGGATGAATGGAATCTCCGACCATTCCCCCATGTTGTAAGCAACCACGAGAAGGATCGAGCTGAGCACAGCCAGAGGGATATGCCCGGCCAATGGAGCGGCGAACAGAAGGACCGCAAGCAGGGTCAGCGCGTGAATCATCCCTGCGACCGGGGTCTTCGCGCCGGAGCGGATATTGGTCGCAGTGCGGGCGATCGCGCCGGTAGCGGGAATCCCCCCGAACAGGGGAGACCCCACATTCGCGACTCCCTGGGCGAAGAGCTCGACGTTTGGGTTGTGCCGATCGCCCGACATCCGATCCGACACCACCGCCGAAAGAAGTGACTCGATCGCGCCAAGCATGGCAACCGTGATTGCGGGCTGCAAAAGAACCGGGATCAGGTCTGGGCGGAACTGGGGCAGCACCAATGCAGGAAAACCTGAGGGCACACCGCCAAAGCGAGAGGCAATTGTTTCCACCGGCAGCGCAAAAATCCATGCGGCCGCGGTCGCGAGAAAGAGGGCAATGATGCTCCCCGGTATCCGCTTGAGGAACTTTGTTAGGATCAGAATGAGGGCCAGCGAAGCCGACGCCATAATCGTTGCCGAAACGTTGAGGGTGGGCAGGCTTTCCCAGATAGAAACCAATCGAGGCAAGAATTCGCCAGGAGTTTTGTCGATCTCAAGCCCCAGGAAGTCCTTGATCTGAGTGCTCGCAATCAACACGGCAATGCCGTTGGTGAAGCCGATGACCACGGGCCGTGGGATGTACTTGACGGCGGTGCCCATCCCGGTCGCGCCGAGCAACATCAGAATGACGCCCGCCATGATCGTGCACATGAAGAGGCCATCCATGCCGTATTGGCCGACAATGCCCGCAACGACGACCACGAACGCGCCCGTCGGACCGCCTATCTGGGTGCTCGATCCGCCAAGAGCCGAGATAATGAACCCGGCGACAACCGCGCAGTACAGACCGGCCTGGGGAGGCACACCGGATGAGATGGCAAAGGCCATCGCAAGAGGAAGCGCGACAAGCCCAACGGTCAGGCCCGCGATCAGGTCCGCGTAGAACTTGCCGGCAGTGTAGTGTCTAAGCGCGGAAAGCGACTTCGGAACGAAGGAATCCTGGCCTATGGCAAGTCTCAACTCCGCAAGACCATCCTGTGAGCGCAAGGCACCCGATCAGTATCTCCGAAAAGGGGCGAATTACGCAGCCGCGGATTCCGATGCCATCGCCGCACGGTTGTGAGCCGCTTCTGAATGGCCGGGTTCGAGTCCAAGAGCCTGATCGTAGGCCAAGAGCGCTCCCTCGCCACTCCCTAGCTGGGCGAAACAATTCCCCAGCACAAACCAGCCCTGCGCGAAGTCGGGCTTTAAGGCGAGGCCCTTTTGGTAAACGGCGGCCGCTTCCGAATAATTGCCCGCCTGATAGAGCACGTCGCCGCAGTTGAAGTACGCATTGGTGTTCTCAGGGTCGAGCTTGACCGCTTCCATGAAGCAGTTCAGCGCGCTCTTGGGCTCGTGCGTCTTCAGAAGGCGGCCGTAGTTCACGAGCAATTCAGCGGTTGGCTCTTGACTCGTGAGCAGGGCCTCATAGGCCTCGCAGGCTCCCTCGAAGTCATTGCTGGATTCACGCGCCGCCAGCCACATGCTCCACGAGTCCATGTCGCCGGGCTGTTCCCGCCAGCACTCCTCGGCGAGACGCGCGGCTTCCGAAGGCTGGCCGGTCACAAGGTGAATGCGGGCCGATCCCTTGCGAGCCGCCCGCCCTTGCGACTTTGAATCTGCCACCCGCTCAAAGAGGGCAAGCGCATCATCGAACTTGCCAAGCTTCTCAAGAATCGCGCCCTTGGCATAGATTGCTGCGGCACTCGCAGGGTCGACGTTTAATACATGCTCCAGCAGCGGCAGCGCTTCGTCGAGCCGTCCCATCTGTGCGAGTATCTGCCCCTTCAAAAGGTGCCGCTTGTGTGTGACGATGCCGTAGTCGCCAGTCAAGTCGCGGGGCCATTCGAGCTTAAAGCACTTCTCTATTGCCGCCAGCGCCGACTCATGCCGCCCAAGTCGAGACAAAGCATGCGCTCTTTCAAACTCTGTCAGGATTCCCGCGAAGCCTTTGGTTTCCGCCTCGTCAGCCCTTTGCAGTGATTCTTCCGGACGGCCCAGCTCGATCAAAGCCGTCTGTAGCAACTGGTAAGTCAAACTGCCAAAAATGTTCTTTGCGTCCAGTCGCTCGATGCACTGTACGGCGGCTTCTGCGGCAGCGGCGTAGTCCTCGGCGACCGTATGGGCGTTGGCCAGATTGAACCAGTGAAAAGCTTCCCCTGGCTCTTCCTCGACCTGCCTTTTAAGCAGAGTCAGCGTCCGTTCGATCTTGCCCTTGACGTCCATCTCCGAGGGCCGGTAGCCGTAGTGGTGGATCAGCGCGTTTTCGATCGTCGCATTGGCCAGACCTAGCTTGGAAAGGGAGGGCGCGATCTGCTCGTGAATGGCCCCTGTGAACTCCACTTCCGGCGCTCGTCGGAATAGCCGGATCGGGGAATGGACGTATTGGTTGGCCTCGCCTTCCTGGTCCATGTAGTTCACGATTCGGATGTAGTAGCCGCCAAAGTGCGGCCGCATCAGTCCTTCGCGAATGCCCATGAAGCTCTTGGGGTCGAGCGCCTCATCCGCATCAATCCACAGCGCCCAATCGCCTGTCGCAAGCTTCAGAGATTCGTTTCTTGCTGCGGCAAAGTCGTCGCACCAATCAAAGTGTCCGATCACGGCTCCGTGCCTTCGAGCAATGGCGACGGTGCCATCGGACGAGCCGGTATCCACGACCACGATCTCATCGACAAGACCCTTGATCGAGGCCAGACAGCGCTCGAGATGGGCTTCCTCGTTCTTGACAATCAGGCAGGCGGATAGCTTGATGCCGATGGTCTCGGGCTCCAGGCCAGTCTGCGTTCGAACCTGCTTCAGAAGCCTTCCTCCGAGGTCGTCCTGCACTCCCAGCCGCCGCGCCATCTTCTTGCGGCACTCGAAGTGGCTAACCAATATCTGGGAGAGACGCCTCTCGCTCGCTCCGCCCCAGGCTTTCCCTAACAGTTCGGCCGCCTGGACCTCGCGCTGCGTAAAGGCATACACGATGCCCAGCTCGGCCCAGAGGTCGGCGTTTTTGGGATCGGATGAGAGCGCCTCGTCGAGCAGCTTCTCAGCCTCGTCATGGCGATAGGCTGCAAGAAGTGTCCGCACTTCGGAAATCAATATCTCAGGCTGCTTCTCGTGCATCGAGGGACCTCTGCAGGTGCTTTCTCGCTCCCGCTATGCTGAACATCTCGTCGCGCAGGAGGCGCTTGATGATAAAAACGGTTTGGATGTCGCTGGGGCCGTATCGGCGCTGGCCGCCATCTGTGCGCCCTGGGCCGAGATACATCCCGAACTCTTTTTCCCAATAGCGCAGCGTGTGGATCTCCACGCCGGTAATCCGGCTGGCCACGCTGATGCTCACGGCGCTAGTCGCCTTGTCCTTGTTCCTTTCTATGCGCATCCCTCGTTCCGGTGCTTCTCCCGAAGGTAGTTATCGGCAGAGACCGGTGATTTTGCAGGGAGCCAGACTCTCTTGGAGCGCTTTGTGGTTCTTCGTTCCTTTGCATCTTGGCGGCTGGACGTGCACTACAGCCGGTTCTCGCAAGCGCAAAGCTTCGCCAAAGGTAGCTATATGTGAGCCAGAATCAATGCTTATGGCGGGCATCGCGCCGCATTTCGTACAGCTTCCCGAAAGTGAACGGCACCTCTTCACGAGCGAGGGCGACCTCACGTCCGCGGGGATGCTCGGAGAAGTCCATCTCGTCGTCACCGACAAGACCGCCTTCCGCTACGAAAAGACCCCGCTCGGCGAGCAGCTCGTAGCCTCGTTCCCGATCGCCGAGCTGCTAGACGCCAGGGTCGAGGACCTCGTAGACGCCACCGCCCTCATCGCCCGCCACAAGGGCATCGCCGTCGAGCTCCTTAGAGCAACAAGCGCCAAGAACCTCCACGTCGCCTACGCCGCCAAGCGACTCCAGGCCCTCATCAAAGGCGAAGAAATCCCCGAGCTCGAAGACAAGCTCCGCCTCTGCGCGAAATGCAGCCGCCCCCTTCCAGAGGACAGCGATATCTGCCTGGGTTGCCTGAACCGAGGCAAGACCCTCCTCCGACTCTTCGCCTTCATGAAGCCCTACAAGGCCCGCCTCGCCTGGGGCACCGGGCTCATCCTACTCGGCACGCTTGCAGAGGTCGCCCCGCCCTATCTCACCAAGATCCTCGTGGACGACGTCCTCACTCAAGGCCATACCCAACTCTTCGCCTGGCTGCTCTTCGGGCTCGTCATCAGCCGCCTGGTCATCATGGGAGTCCAGATTTCCCGCGGCCGCAATGTCGCGTATCTCTCGAGCCAGGTCGCGGTCGAGATACGCACCAGCCTCTTCCACAAGCTGCAGCAGCTCTCGCTAGGCTTCTACGACAAGCGCAATGTCGGCTCCATCATGTCGCGCATGACCAACGACACGGGCGCGCTCTACGATGTCCTCGTGGATGGCGTGCCGGTCGTCGTCAACCAGGGCGCGCTCCTCATCGGCATCCCTGTCGCGATGATGTTCGTGAACTGGAAAATCGCCCTCCTCGCGCTCATCCCCGTCCCGTTCGTGCTCCTCGGCGTCCGGCTATTTAGAAGAAAAATGATGCGCGTGTGGAGCAAGTTCTGGCACGCCCACGCCCGCATGAGCAGCACCCTGAACGGCATCCTCCAGGGCACGCGCGTGGTCAAGGCGTTCCGAGGCGAGCAGCGCGAGGAAAAGCGCTTCGGCAAGCGGATCACCGACGTCGCGCAGGGCGGATACGTGGCCGAGCGGGCCTGGTCGAACTTCTTCCCGCTCGTCGTCTTCACGATGTCGCTCAGCACGTTCGTCGTCTGGTGGTTCGGCGGCCATGCCGTGCTCGACAAGGAGATGACCCTCGGCGATCTCACCGCCTTCATCGGCTACCTCGCCATGCTCAGCCAGCCCATCATGATGCTCCAGAGAGTCATTGACTGGACCAGCCGCTCGCTCACCGCCGCCGAGCGGGTCTTCGAGGTCATGGACACCCCTATAGACATCGAGGACACATCCAAGGCCGTCGAGATGCCGCACATCAAGGGCGACGTCAAGTTCACCAACGTCCATTTCGGATACGAGAAGGCGCGCGAGATCATCCACGGCATCGATCTCGACGTCAAGGCGGGCGAGATCATCGGCCTCGTTGGACACAGCGGCGCAGGAAAGTCCACGCTCATCAACCTCCTGTTAAGATTTTACGACCCCACCCAGGGAAGCATCGAGATAGACGGCATCGACCTTAGAAAGATCAAGCTGGAGGACTTCCGCAGGCAGGTCGGCGTCGTGCTCCAGGACTCATACCTCTTCCCCGGCTCCATCCGCCACAACATCGCCTATGGCCGGCCCGATGCGAGCCTGGAGGAGATCATCGAGGCGGCGATGGCGGCCAACTCGCACCAGTTCATCGTCAACTTCCCCGATGGCTATGACACCTATGTCGGGGAACGGGGGCACCGCCTGAGCGGAGGAGAGAGGCAGCGCATCGCGATCGCCCGCGCCATTCTCCACAACCCCCGCATCCTCATCCTCGACGAGGCCACCGCGAGCGTGGACACCCAGACCGAGCGCCTCATCCAGGAAGGGCTCGAAAGGCTGGTCGAAGGCCGCACCGTCTTTGCCATTGCCCATCGCCTCTCGACCCTACGCAACGCAACGCGACTGGTCGTCTTGGAGAATGGCAAGATCGCCGAGATGGGCGCCCACGACGAGCTGCTTTCGAAAGAAGGCGGCATCTACGCAAAGCTAGTGGACATGCAAAGGGAGATGAACAAGGTCCACGACGAGTTCGTCTTCGAGAGTCCGGCGGAAGAGTGATCGCAGGTTGTTGGTTGTTAGGAATCCAAGTGTGGAGCCGGGGATGGATTGTGCCCCGGCTGTCTTGGAAGACGGCAAACCGCGCGGCTAGAGCAGCAGATCACTCCCCTAGCGTGATCTCCCTCCGTTCTCCAGGCTGAGCACTACCCAAGAACTCTTGCAGCGCAGCCAATCTTGTCAGAAGGGATTCGAGTGTGCTGTCCGGTACGCGTAAGACCGCAATGATCAGCTCGTATCCTTCATGGGGATGCTGATAGAGAATGCCTCGATCCAGTGTCACAAGAGCCTGAAACTGCTCTCTTGCCAGCTTGAGCAGGTCTCCGTTGCCAATACCCTTTTCACTTAGATCTTCAACATGAACAACTTCGTGCCCGACGAGATGCTCGGCAAAAGCGGGCCGCACATTCTCATCGAGCAGGATTCGCAACTAGGCCGCCTCTGTAAGAAGAGCCTCCAGCCCATTTGGGGCAAGCTCCAGAACCGCCTTTGCTTTGTCTAAGGACAGGCTAAAGGCTTCGCAAAATGCTTCGAGCGTGTAGCCTGCTTCCAGGTGTTCGAACATGTGCTTCACCGGTAGACGAGTACCGTAGAAGCAGAGAGCCCCACTGACTCGATCAGGGTCCTGCCAGAGAAGCTCCTGGTAAACACGTTCGGCCCTCACGAGCCTATTATAGCGCTTAGGATTTGGGTGGACTCAACCCAACCGCTGTTGAGCCATCTTACAGTCCACTGGGTTGATTGACAGGTTCCGGCCCAACAAACCAAGAGCCAACAACCAACAACGCGCCATCGTAGAATGACAGGATGAAACGATGTCTGCTCTTTGCCCTGCCCCTTCTCGCGCTCGGCTGCGGAAAGCCCGATAGCGCGGGCACAGGGCCTTGGGCCAAGCCGTCCGGCCTCGAAACCAAAAAGTTCACGGTCGAAAAGACCCTCGGCTTCACCGAAGAACAGCGGAAAAAGGACAAGCTCGGGCCGGAAACCACCTGGGCGGGATACTCCAAGAGGTTCACCGTCGAGCTGCCTCCGAGCCTCGTGACCCACAAGCCGGGCAAGCGCTTCGGCCTCGGCACGTTTCAGACCACCTCCGGGGGAAGCGTCTCGTTCATCCTGCTCGACCCGGTTGACTACGAGTATCTCAATATCGTCCCGCGCGCCTGGCTCCGGGAGAAGCGGAAGGATGTTGCGAGCCGCCTTGAAAAGGGCGCGAAGGACATCAATGTCGGCAACGGTTGGGCGGAAACCCAGAACCCGGCCAACACCGCCGGCGGCATGAATATCAACCGCTGGCTCTTCATCGGGCTGGATCCGAAAGAGGAGTACCTGCAGGTCACGGGCCGGTGGAAAGAGGGCGACAAGAAGCAGGAGGCGGAGGTCCGGCAGGCCGTCGCCTATGCGCTTTGGAGCATCGAGGTCCTGAAGTAGCTAGATCCTTCGGTGGTTGAGCAGCATTGCCTCGGCGCGGAGGGCGGCCTGCCTTGCCAGCTCTTTCTGCCCGCCTGATTGGTAGAGCTCGATCACTCGCTTCCAGGCATCCGCGATATGACGCCAGCGCGTGGCGAGGAAGGCTTTTCCGGCGTCGGACTCGGGGTCGATGATCGTGCGGCGATGGTGCTTGATCGCCTCCTCCAGAAGCACCGCGAGGAGGGCGTCGTGGCCCTTTCCGGCAGCGGCTGGGACAATCTCCAGGAGCGTCGCGGGGAGGATAGGAGCGGCGTCCCGGTCCCCGGCGTCGAAGGCGGTGCGGGCGGTCTTGATCGCTTCCTTGACCTCTCCGAGATTGGCCATGGCCTGGGCGAGACGGAGGGTGTCGTTGACTCGCCGGTCCTCGTTTTTGGTCTGCTTGGCGTATTCGACGGCTTGTTTGAGGGTCCGCCTCGCATCCCGCCATCTTCCGGCGTTCCGGTATAGATCGGCATATTTCCATGCCTCTTCGGGCTTCGGCGGTTCCTCTGATGCATTCTTCAAGAGCCCTTGGGCAAAGCGCTTGAGGGCGGCCTTGCCTTCTTCATCGGTCAGCTCGCCCCGAAGCCGGCGGTCGTTGACCTGGTTTGACATCCAGGTGAGGGATTTCAGGAGCGAGTCGACATTCTTCGCGCCATTGTTGACGCCCGGATCGTTAGGATCGGGAGGCACGGGGGCGAGGCAGCCGGCAGTGGCCAAAACCGCCAGCGAGCTAAGAAACCATCTTGAAACGGCCTTCATCGAAGTGCTGGTCCCTGTAGATCTCCGCGCCACTGAACGTAAGCAACGTTTTGCCCTTGAGCTGCATTCCATGAAAGGGCGAATTCTTGCCCTTGCTGAAAGTCTTGCCAACGTCGAAGGTCCATTCCACATCCGGGCCGATGACGCTCACCTGGGCAACTGGCGTCTCGCCTGCCTTGAGCGAGCCGGCTTCGAGACGCAGGATTTGGGCGGGGGCGGTGCTGAGCATGCGTATGGTTTGAAGGGGGCTGAGGTGCCCCTTGTGGGTGAGCTGGGTGAGCGTGACGCCGACCGTGGTCTCAAACCCGACATTGCCAAAGGGCGCCTCCTCGAAAGGCTTCTGCACCTCGTGACTGGCGTGGGGCGAATGGTCGCTTGCGATGCAGTCTATGGTCCCGTCGCTGATTGCCTGGAGGATGATGTCCACGTCGACCTGGGTGCGCAAGGGTGGGAGCATTTTAAAGTTCGCGTCAAACTCGCCGACTGCCTCATCGGTAAACGTGAAGTGCTGCGGGCAGACCTCACAGGTTACGGGAGCGCCGAGATACTTGGCCTGGCGGATCATCTCGACCGCGCCCCAGGTGCTCACTCGCATGATGTGCAGCTGGCAGCCGGTGTGCAGCGAAAGCAGGCAATTGCGCATGACCGCGATCTCCTCCGAGCTGCGCGGGATACCCTTGAGGCCGAGCATGGCGCTCATCGAGCCCTCGTTCATGCTGCCGCCCTTGCTGAGGGTCGTGTCCTCGCAATGGGCCATGATCGGCAGGTCGAGCTGGAGGCAGAACTCCATCGCCTTGGTCATGACATATGCGCTCTGGATCGGATACTCCTCGTCGCTCGCGGCCACGATCCCGGCCTTCTTCAGGGCGGCCAGGTCGCTTAGCTGCTCGCCCTGCATGCCCTTCGTGAGCGCGCCAACCGGAGCCACGAACACGCCGCCTGCCTCCGGAGATGCCGCGCGGTCGAGGATGAAATCCACGAGCGCGGGATTGTCGAGCGGAGGGTCGGTATTCGGCATGCAGCAGATCGTGGTGAAGCCGCCCGCCGCCGCCGCCTGGGTGCCGGTCACGATCGTCTCCTTGTGCTCCATCCCCGGCTCGCGAAGGTGGGCATGGGGATCGACAAGACCGGGCGTGATCCACAGCCCCGTGCAGTCATAAGCTTCTTCGACACCCTCGCGACTGACCTTTTCGCCAACCTCGACGATCTGGCCATCCTCGATGACCACGCTGCCGACGATATCGAGGTCCTGGGAGGGGTCGAGGATGCGGCCGTTATGCAGGAGTGTTTTCACTTCTTTGGGCTCCTTGGCTTGGTCGGAAGGGCCGGCTCGTGATCCTTGAAGGCCCAGTGGAGCGCCGCCATGCGCACGAAAATGCCATTCTCGACCTGGTTGGAGATAGCCGACCGCTCGGAGTCCGCCGCGATGTCGTCTATCTCGATGCCCCGGTTGATCGGCCCTGGGTGCATCACCAGGCAATCCTTTTTTGCATGGCGCAGGGTCTCCCGGTTGATTTGATAGAGCTCGGTGTACTGGCTCACGCTCGTCATCAGCCCGTCGCCCATCCGCTCGTGCTGGAGGCGCAGGCACATGACGACGTCCGCTCCGTAAAGGCCATCGGCGAGACTGTAAAAGACCTTGCCGGGGAGCCTGCCCGTCTCCTTCGGGATCAGCACCCGCGGACCCACGAACCGAACCTCCGCGCCCATCTTGCTCAGCAGCCATGCATTCGAGCGCGCCACCCGCGAATGCTCCATGTCGCCCACGATCGCAACCGTGA
Source organism: Fimbriimonadaceae bacterium (assembly GCA_049276675.1). GTDB lineage: Bacteria > Armatimonadota > Fimbriimonadia > Fimbriimonadales > Fimbriimonadaceae > DATLGQ01. The sequence continues at coordinate 92,710 of JBASWW010000035.1, read as the reverse complement.
GACCCTCCAAGCCGCCCTTTCGCTCGATGATCGTGAGCGCGTCGCCGAGCGCCTGCGTGGGATGCTCGTGCTGCCCGTCTCCGGCATTGATGACCGGACCGTCGAAGTACCTCGCCGCCAGAGTAGCTGCTCCAGAGAGTTTGTGCCGCATGACGAGGCCGTCGAGGCGCTCAAAGCTAAGGGTCAGGATCGTGTCCTTGAGGGTCTCGCCCTTGGTCATCGAGCTGCTGGAGCCCGTAAAGCTCGCCGTCTTGAGCCCGAGGTAGTGGGCGGCCTGCTCGAAGGACATACGCGTGCGAGTCGAATTCTCGAAGAAGAGCATGCCAAGCACGCAGCTCGACATGGCGTCCACCGGCTTATGGGCCTGCACCCGGCTTTTGAAGTCCTTTGCGAGGGCCAGCAGTTCCTCGATCTGGGGCACCTCAAGATGCCGAATCGCGATCAGATGCCTGCCGTTCAAGCGGGCACTCCCTCCCCCATCTTATCGAGCACGACCACGTCTTCCCCATCGTACTCGTTCACCCTGACGATCACATGGTCTTCGCGGGTGGTCTGCACGGTCTTTCCGCAGTAATCGGGCTGGATCGGCAGCTCCCGGTGGCCCCGGTCGATGAGCACAGCCAGCTGGATGCTCGCGGGCCGCCCAAGCTGGACGAGAGCATCGAGGGCGGCACGTATCGTCCGGCCCGTATAGATGACCTCGTCCACGAGGATGATCTTCTTTTCGTTGACCTCGAATGGTATTTCAGACTCCGACTCCCCCTCTCCATTTTCCGGATGGTTCGTGCCGGCAAATGGGGAGGGGGCAGGGGGAGGGGAATCGGGGGCCTTCCTCGAACCCTTATCGTCCCGGTGCCCCCGCGGATCGAGCTTGCCGCACGGGACCGTCGAGCCCTCGATCTGGGTCATGAGGAAGGCGAGCCTCTTGGCGATCGGCCAGCCCCTGCGCATGATGCCGACGACCACGAGGTCCTGCGCGCCGCCGTGGGCCTCAAGTATCTCATGGGCCATTCGGCCGAGCGTCCGGCGCATATCCCCCGCATCCAGCAGCACCGTTGCCATTGGGGAGATTATGGCGGATGAGGGGTTGGGTCGGTGGGTCGGCTCCATTCTACGACCCGTCGGAATGCGGCTCGATTCACCAGAATCACCAGATTCACCGGTCACGATCATCCCTATACACGTAGATGTTGTGATGATCGAGACTCACACCCAAAACGACGGCAACAGGTTATTGTTCTCAGGCTCGAAGCCGTCCTGGATCAAAGGCCGATCCTGGGCACCCGTGAAGTGCTACTCGGCTCGCTTCTGCGCCTGAAAATGAAAGAGGACGACCCAGCCGCCGAGAATATTCAGCATAGCGAGCGGGGCTATTGCAAGCAGCACCTGGTAGGCGCTCCCCACCGCCGGAATCGCCAGAATCGACACCATTAGCACGAGCGGCAGAAAGGCAATCAAGAAGTATCCGAACTTTTCCATGGTTCACCCAATCCTTGCCTAAATGATCCGCCGGATTTGGAAATGGGGCAAGTCGTGCCTTCCGCGTCATCCTTTTTCCCGACAGGTCGGAGAGTCCCCCACGACTCGAGCCTCCCAAGGTAAACTACACCCTCGTGAGCGAGAAGAAGCTAAAGAAGCCGACCTGGTGGAAGAACACCTACTTCTGGATCGCGGGCCTTCTCTTCATCATCGGGATTGTCGGCCTGATCCGAACGGATGAGGCGATCAGAGACCCCGGCCAGAAACGCGAGCCTTTGCCGCTTGCCCTGTTTTATATTCTGGCAAGCGGAATTATGGCAGTCAATGGCATCCTGAGCCATCGGCAAACGGTCGCCCATTATCAGGAAGTCGTCGGAGAGGTGAGCGAGTAATGGTTACATGCACAGCATGCGGGAAAGAGATGGCGCGGGTTCCGGAGTGGATGTCCGCCATCAGCGTCGAATATATCTGCAACAACTGTCCCAAACGGCAGACCAAGAACATCGCCTTCATTACCCTCGAGACCGATACCTCCGCCACCAAGCTGCCGGACGACGTGCCGGATGTCGTGGAAGAAGTTCCTGCCGCTGAGCCTGTCGAGGCTGCCAAGGAAGAAGCCGCCGCCGAGGCATAGCCCCGTAGCCGCCGGGTGGTTTGTCCCGGCGAATTCCCTGCGGTGTCAGCACAAGGGAAAGGCGGTTGATCCTGCCCTATGAGTGTCCTGGCGGCCCCAGGAAAAATCGTCGTCTTTACGCCGCCCTTGCCCGCGACTGGATCATGAGGATGTTGCGAGGGGTCTGGTGCAGGCCGATCTCGTTCATGCACCGCGCCTGAAGCTCGCGCATCGGCACCGCAAGCTCGTCCAGCACCGTAACGTGCGCCTCGAGATCGCCATCCTGAAACCACACCGAGGCTTCTAGAACCTCCGGCTGCGAAAGCAGAAAGTTTTCCGTGTGCCTGGGGTCGATCCCCCTTTCCGTCGCGCGCTCATCCACCGCTATTGGTTATCGGCAGGATGGAATTCCTCTGTAGCCGGTATTTCTTACCGGTTACCTGCCTTTCAAATAAACTATGCGCATGCCGGAGATGAGCGAGGTCGAGGCGGAGGCGATGGCGATCGTCTGGGCCAATGAGGGCGGGTCGGGGGAGCCGTCGGAGGAGGAACAGGTGCGGATACTCGCTCAGATTCGGGAGCGGGCAGCGAGGATCGAAGAGTTTGTGCGCGAAGATATGCTGATGGCGAAGATGCGGGAGGGGAGGCGGAATCCTCGGCGGCACGAGCTCATCGCATTTGCATTCTTCATGGCGCTCTTCCTGACCATCGCACTCATAACTCTGATCTCGTCATACTGGCCATTCTAGGCAATCAACCGACCCTTCCCGCCAACAGGCGAACTGCGAAGGCTTTGAGCGGGGTAAGGCGGTTAAACTAGTCGCATGCTCCTAGCCGCGCTCCTGCTCTTCCCCACCCCCAACCCCCTCCCCACGCACAACGCATCGTGGAGAGGGGGCCCGGAGGAGATCAAGATCTTAAAGGGGCTGGCCCTGCCCACGGTTTCTCGATACGGCCGGGATCCTGCGCCGCTGGACCCGATTGCCGGACGGATTGCCCAGGGGGATTGGCAGCCACCCGTGCTCGGAGAGGAGGTCACCGGATCAGATGGCCGTAACCAGAAATGGGCTGAGGTGAAGGCAGGTGGGGACGCTGCTTTCTCCGGGCCGGCCATGCGCGGCGGAATGCTGTATGCCGCGGTGGATTCGCCAAGCCAACGCCCGATGATTCTGGAGGCAGCCGGCCATTCGATGGTATACGTAAACGGCGAGCCGCGGGCGGGGGATGTGTACTCCTTTGGCTACGTGAAGCTCCCGGTCCTGCTCAAGCCTGGCCGTAACGACTTTCTCTTCCATGCTGGACGTGGGCGGATGACCGCGCGGCTGGTTGCACCGAAAGCCGATGCGGAGTTCAACATGGGCGATCCGACTTTGCCTGACATCGTGGATCGGAACGGGCCGACGTTCGGAGGGATTGTCGTGATGAATTCGACCGAACAGCCCATGTCCGATCTTGCAATCGAGACATCCTGGCCGGGCAAGGAGCCGATTGGAGTGGAGCAGACCGCCGTGCCAAGCATTCCGCCGATGACGAGTCGCAAAGTGCGGTTCAATATTCCTGCTCCGGGCGTGGTGGACGGCGAGACGACACGCTACGATCTTAAGCTCCTTCGCGGAAAAACGGCCTTGGACTCTGCCTCGATCGAGCTGCGCGTGCGCGGCGCGAAAATGACCCAGAAACGGACATTCGTTAGCGATATAGATGGCAGCGTGCAGTATTACGCGGTGGTTCCCTCGACCGGAACGACCCCCGGTGCGACGGTGGTTTCCCTGCACGGCGCGGGCGTCGAGGCGATCGGACAAGCGGAGGCTTATTCGGCCAAGGATTGGGCAACGATCGTGTGCCCGACAAATCGCCGGCCGTACGGCTTCGACTGGGAGGATTGGGGCAGACTGGATGCTCTCGAGGTGCTGCAGAAGTTCAAGGAGCCCTACTTCCTGACTGGGCACTCTATGGGCGGGCATGGAACATGGCAGCTCGGCGTCACTTTTCCGGGCCTCTTCGCCGGAATCGGGCCAAGTGCCGGCTGGATCAGCTTCTGGACCTATGCCGGCGGTGTCCGATACAGCAACCAGGACCCGGTGGAGCGTATCCTCGCCAGGGCGGCTTCTCCAGCCGATACTGCGGCCCTGGCGAAGAACCTGATCGATACGCCCATGTACATCCTTCATGGCGATGCTGATGATAATGTTCCGGTGACTGAGGCGCGGGCCATGCGCGATCTTTTCCAGTCAATGGGAAAGACGGTTGAGTACCACGAGCAAAAGGGGGCCGGCCACTGGTGGGATGTCTCGCCTGAGCCTGGTGCAGACTGTGTGGACTGGAAGCCGATGTTTCAGATGTTTAAGCAAGAGTTGGCGTCCCGTGATTTCGAAGGCCCATCTGTGCCGCTGAGTTTGATTACGAGCAATCCTGCTGTTTCGAGCAAGAATAATCTGTTGCGAATCGAAAGGCAGATCGAACCGATGAAACTCAGCTCGGCAACGGTTGACTCGATTGGGCAAAGACAACTGGTCGCAACGACGGACAACGTAGAGGTCCTTACCCTTGAGGTGGCCCATCGCTTTCGGCCAACAGGCACATTTGCGGCAACGATCGACGGGCAACTCTTGCCTGTCGTGAAGCCGCCTCCACCTAATACTGCTTGGGTCCTGGATGGGCCACCCTTCAACGTTTCCTTCGAACGGAAGAACGGACAGTGGCGACAGATTAGTTTTCAGAGCGGGCATGGCAAGAATCCAGTCAGCTCCGGCCCCTTCAAGAATGCCTTCAAGAACCGGATGATCTTCGTTTACGGCACCAAAGGGACCGCCGAAGAGAACGCCTGGGCATCGGCGAAAGCCCGCTTCGACGCCGAGACATTCTGGTATCGCGGCAACGGTGCGGTGGACATCATTCCCGACACCGAATACGACAGCAAAAAGCATGCGAGCCGCAATGTCATCTTGTATGGCCATTCTGCTAGTAACGCCGCTTGGGGAAAGCTCCTCAAGAACAGCCCGCTGCAGGTGAACCGCGGCTGGCTGAAAATGGGCGCGAGAGTCGTGCGGGGCAGCAATCTCGCGGCCCTCTTCGTGCGCCCGCTGGGCAAGGATTCGCTCGTCGGCGTGGTGAGCGGCACCGGCCCGATAGGAATGCGGCTTAGCGACCGCCTACCCTACTTCGTCTCCGGCGTGGCGTATCCGGACTGGACAATCATGACCCCCGAGTTATTGAAGTCCGGCAGCAAGGGGATCGTCGGGGCGGGGTTCTTTGGCAATGACTGGGGCTACTCCGCGGCCAACAGCGCCTGGCGTTAGGGAGATGTTCGGAAATTCTAGCCGGGTCGCTGGGGTCTTCCGGTCCGTCCCTTCGAACGTGGCGAAGACTGAAACCGCGACGGGATGGAAGGGCATCACCCGCTACCAATGGCTCGTCCTCCTGATCTGCTGGCTCGGATGGGTGTTCGACATTTTCGACACCGCCCTTTTCAACTTCGCCAAGGGCCCGATGCTTACGGAAATGCTCGGCGGGCCGGAAGCCTATAAGGCGCTTGGACCGCAGACCGAAGGCACGATTATGATGGTGTTCCTGGTCGGCTGGGCGCTGGGCGGGCTCATCTTTGGCATCCTCGCCGACCGATGGGGCAGGACCCGGACGCTGATCGTCACTATCCTGATCTACAGCCTGTTCACGGGCCTCACGGCGTACTGCACTAGCATCGAGCAGGTCACGATCGTGCGCTTCATTACTGCGCTCGGACTGGGCGGCGAATGGGCGGCGGGGGCGGCGCTGGTTGCGGAGGTTTTCGCTAGCGGCAACCGCCCTTTAGCTGCGGGACTTCTCCAAACCGCCGCCGCCTTCGGCCCAGCTCTTGCCGCCGTGGCGAATCTCCAGGTCCCGACGGGAGAATGGCGAACCCTTTTTCTTATCGGCGTTGCCCCCGCGATCCTCGTGGTGCTGATCCGGCTCGTCGTCAAGGAGCCCGTCAAGTGGTCGAAGAGCCGAGAGCAATACAAGGGCTCATGGTCGGCGCCTTTGAGAGAGCTTTTCGGAGTTGGGCGGTGGCGGCGCGCCGTGATTGTGGCGACCATCATCGGAGCGGTCGGCATCGCGGGCGCGGGCAATGCCTCGTTTTGGCATCCAAATCTCGTCGAGGCGGCGAGCAAGGGCCTCTCACCGGAGGTGATCCAGCAGCGCAAGAGCGAGGCCCTTTTCATCTTCCACATCGGCACTCTGCTCGGCGTTCTGGTTGTGCCTTGGCTTTGCGCTCTTATCAGCCGCCGGGCCGCCATGCTCGCGTTCTTCATCGGAGCCCCTTTATCGATCTTCGCCTACACCACCCTGGGCGGTTCCTACGAGGCGCTCCTCTGGCTTGGCCCGGTGATGGCCTTCTTCGCGATAGGGGTCAGCGGCGCGTTCGTGCTCTATTTTCCTGAGCTCTTCCCGACGCGGCTACGGGCAACCGGCGCGGGCTTCGCCTATAACGTCGGCCGCGTCCTCGCTTCTCCGTTCCCATGGCTGACCGGCATGCTCATCGGCGGGATGTCGGGCCAGGTGCTCTACGGGTTTGCGGGAGCGGCGCTGATCTACGTGATCGGCATCCTCGCCCTGCCCTTCGCGCCGGAGACCAAGGGTCAACCCTTGCCGGAAGATGACGGCCCGAAGCCGACTCGTAGCGATGATGCCAGCCAGGGGGTAGTGGTGCCTGCCATTAATCTCATTCGTCGCGGCAAATAGAAGAATGTCGCAGTGCGTTATTGGTTCTCAATCTGCTTTTCGAGCGCTGCCCAATTTAGATGACGGTAAGGTCTCTGCTCGTACTGCGCCGCTAAATCAGCGCCTACAGTTTGCAAGCATCTAAACGCCTTACCTGCCGGGCATTGGCGAACATGGCACAACCAATACCTTGAGTCCACCATTCGTTGAAGAAACAACTCGATCGGCCCTTGCTCGGCCAGAAACCTTTTCATCAAATTAAGAATTCCAGCAGGAATGCTGCCTGAGTATTCAGATAGCACATAAATTTCAATCCATAACCCGCGCTGCGTAACAGCGGGCTCCTGAATTATTGCAGCACGAAGATCATCCGCAGTCACATCAAAGCGACAATGTTCAGATTGCTCGTCTTGATCTATTCCGCTACGCCAGATGCATGCACACCCATCTTCTTCGGCTAACTCAAGTGCACGATTCAGGTTGTCCACCACCGTCTGCTCGTTTCTGAATAACGAGCCTGATCGCTGGTAGCGCGGGTTTCATCAACTCGGAGCCATCTAGAACCATGACAGAGTTCGTCCAGCTACGATTAACACATTTGCTAATAGACTGCCAAAACCGATTATACGATAGCTGGTCGCTTCGGCGACTGGCTTTCCGTATGCTAGTACGTGCAGCTCAGGCAATACCAGAGAACCTATCGATACAGACAGAGCTGGAAATGGATGTCCAACGCTTCCAAAGACGAACGCGGTCGGAATTGTAACGAGCCCGATCAAACCCACTAGCAGGAAGCCCCGAGCCAGCGATCTCTCGTTCACTTAATCGTCTCCTCGACCCAAGCGTCCAATTCATACATTGCGAAGAATAAGAACAAGGAGTAGCCGAGATAGAACTGGACCTGAAGGCTATAGCCTAGCATACGTCGAGTTCTACTGCCCATGCCACCAGACCCCGAACCATTCATCAACCCCAAGACCCTAATTGCTTCGCGCGCTGCTCTGTCCGTCCAGCTTTTGAAACTTGGAGAATTAAGATGATAGGTTGTAATACCAGCGATAAAAGCCTCGATAAATTTGGCCGCATCCTTCATCATTGATCCGGAGCCGTCATAGTTAAATAGGAAGACGAAGAAAGCGAATAGTGCAAAACTGAGTGCGGCAGCATTACGCCCGTCCTTGTCGTTCAAAGCAAGTAGGAGCATTCCCCGCATAGGTGTACCAGTTGGTTCCATCCTGCGCTGGGTCTTGGCTAGTGAACCTCCCGCTTCCCGGCTCGTAATACCTGGCGCGCATATAAACGAGACCAGATTCGTCATCCTGTAAGTGACCAAGGTTCGCTGAGTGCCTCGGATTTGGCTGTCCAGTCGTAAGTCCAGCGCGAATCACTCCCAGGCGTCGTAGAGTCGTTGGTCACCGAGTGGCCAGTTGTAAGTATTCGCAGACGAGCCTTTCTTCAGAGTCGCGACGTTGTTCCCATGGGCGTCATAGAGCGGGTAGCCGACGAGGACAGTGTCATCCACCTGCACACGCTCGATCCGGTCGATCCCTCTTGCTCCAGGCGTATGCCGAATCACCTGGATGAAGGCCTGGCTTGGATAAATCGCCTGGTAATTGTATTCCTCCACCGGCATCTGGCCGTCGTAGGAGTACTCCGTGTAGATCGGGGAGGGGGTGAGATTCTTGCTCTTCCGGGCTCTCATGCCGTCGGCGCGGTATTTGTAGCTGTATCCCATCGTGCCAGAGGGCGTGGCTCCACTACCGGATTATCCCACTCCGTTGGTCAAACCAATGACACGCCAATACGCCACTATATCATGTTGCGCTCGAGAATGCAAGTTCCGCCCAGTACTAGCCCTCTTTGACATCCAGCGACCACAGCCGGACGGTCTTGTCCAGTCCGGCCGCCGCGAGGAGCTTGCCGTCAGGGCTGAACGCGACCTTCGAGATCGCCAAGGGGCTCGCCTCGATCTCCAGCTGACCAAGGCCTTCGGCTGCATTCCACAGCCGCACCTGCCCATCCCGCGCGCCGCTTGCGAAGAGCCAGCCGTTGGGGTGGAAGTCCAGTGTCTCGATCGGCTTCGTATGTCCGAACATGACCTTCTGGAGCATCCCGTCGCCCACCCGCAGGACGCGCACCGAATAGTCCACCGAAGCGGCCGCGATGTACTGTCCGTTCGGGCTGAAATCAAGCGCCGTCACCGCAGACCGCACCCCCAAGAAGCTGTGAAGAACCTTCCCGGTCGCCCCGTCCCGCAGCTTGACGCTCGAATCCGCCGAGCCGGTGGCAAGGAACTTTCCATCGTGCGACCAGGCCAGGGCGGTGACCGAGGCTGAATGATCGTCGTGCGAAAACATCTGCTTGCCGGTCACGGTATCCCAGGCGCTCACTTGGTGATCCACTCCGCCGCCAACGATGACCTGGCCATCGGGCGAAATGTTAAGGCATGAGAGCCAATGGGTGAGCGCGGTTCTCCAAGAACGGACATCGCCCGCTTCGAGCCGCCACATGCTGAGCTGGCTTTCGGCGACTCCCGCTGCGACGAGCCGGTCATCGGTCAGATTGCGAATAGCGGAGATCGGCGAGCCGTCAACCCTTGCCTTGCGATGGAGGCCGGCCGTGATCGGATCGGCCCAAATGATCTCGTTATTGAAGGCGGTCGAAACGAGGAGCCCCTCTCCGGGCGTAAAGGCCAGCCCATAGATGGGTGTCCGGTGCATTTTAAGCCGTTGGGCGAGCCGCACGAGGACGGGCTTTCGCTTACCCTCGTAGCGCGGCATTTCAGGCTCGTCTAGCACGCCGCGCGAGAGCAGTGCATCATATTCGTCGCGCCGGCCGGGGTCCATCAGCGTTTCGAACGCTTCGTTGATCCGGGTCATAAGGTCGTGGCTGCGCGGATCGGAGCTGACATCGGGATGATGCTGGCGGGCAAGCCGGCGGTAGGCCTTGCGCAAGGTTTCCGGGTCTGCGCTCCGGGCTACGCCCAGCACGCCGTAGTGATTAGCGAGCGTCTTCACGTTCTAATATCGAGAGCGAGCATTTTGGCGTGCATTCTTGAGCCGATGCAAAGCCGCGACCTAAAAAGGTGCGCGGCTCAATAAGAATACGCCACCGAGCCCGCCAGATGCGTCATTTGAACTAAAGACGTTGGCGTTTCGTGGTTACTGGGGCCCCGTGAGCCGCCGGTACGACCCACCGGCGGCTGCATCAAAATCCAAATTGCAATGATTCAAGAGCTCTCCGTCGAAAACCTCGCGATCATCGAGCGGGCCCAGATCGCGCTCGGGCCCGGCCTGACCGTCTTGACGGGGGAGACGGGCGCCGGAAAGTCGCTGCTCATGGACGCGGTGGAGCTTGCCTTTGGATCCCGTGCGGACTCTGACCTGGTGCGTTCAGGATCGAGGCGGGCGGCGGTCACGGTTGCGATCGACATCTCGAACGAGCCGGCTTTGAGGCAGCTTTGCGATGAGCTGGGTGTTCGCTCGGAGGACGGCACCCTGTTTATTCAGCGGGAGGTCTATGCGGAGGGCAGATCCCAATGCCGGATTGGCGGGAACATGGCTCCCCTGGCCGTCCTCAAGCGCCTTGGCCGGGCGCTCGTGGACCTGCACGGGCAGCATGACCATCAGAGCTTGCTCCACCCGGAGTCCCATATCGGATTCCTCGATGCTTGGATCGGAGACCCATCCAGCGACCTTCTGATACAGGTGTCTGTTGCGCACTCGGAAGCTCAGGACCTGCGCCGGCGGCTCGACACATTGCGGATCGGCCAACGGGACCGCGAGCACAGGCTGGACATGCTTCGCTTCCAGGTCGGGGAGATCGGGTCGTTCGGGCCACGCGTCGGGGAGGCCCTGGAGTTGGAGGGGCAGCTCTCGCGCTTGAGGAATGCGGAAAAACTTGCGGAGGCCGCCCACGGGGCACTCTCCGCCATTCGGGACGCAGAAACCAACGCCCAGGACCTTCTCTCCGTCGCGCTCCGGCAACTCGAATCCGCCGCCCAGCTCGACGCCTCGCTGGAACCTGCGCTGGAGTCCCTCCGGGCCGGGCTCTATTCTCTGGAAGATTGCGCTTCCGGGCTTCGGTCCTATGTCGAGAACCTCGAATCTGACCCGGAGCGGCTAGAACAGACGGCGGAACGGCTGGACGGATTGCGGCGATTGCTCCGGAAATATGGGGATGACGAGGCGGCGATCCTTGCATTTCTTGAGACCGCACAGAGCCAGCTCGATCTGCTGGAAGGCTCGGAAAACAGCGAGGAAGAGCTGGGACAAGCACTGGAGCAGGCCGATCAGAAGCTGAGCGGCTTGGCGGAGAAGCTATCAGCGCTTCGAAAGGCCAAGGCAGCCGAGTTCGCAACCCTTGTCCAAGCCCAACTCAACGACCTCGCAATGGAAGGCGCGAGGTTGCAGGTATCCATCACGGAAAAGCCGGTGGACTCAAGCGGTATGGATGCGGTTGAGCTGTTTTTCTCCGCCAATGCGGGCGAGCCGCCACGGCCCCTGAGCAAAATCGCGAGCGGCGGCGAAATCTCGAGGGTCATGCTTGCGATCAAGTCGGTGATGGCGGGTCGGGCGGGGGTTCCGACGCTGGTTTTCGATGAGGTGGACGCCGGACTCGGGGGGAGGGCAGCGGCCGTGGTGGGCAAGAAGCTGGAAGAATTGGCGCTTCACTACCAGGTCATCGTGATCAGCCACCTCCCACAGATCGCGAGCCGAGCGATTAACCACTTCCGGATTTCCAAGGTCGAGCAGAGCGGACGGGTCGCTACCGAGGTTCATCTTTTGCGGGGCCAAGAGCGCGTCGAGGAGATCGCTCGGATGCTTGCGGGCGAAGAAGTGGGCACATCGGCATTGGTGCATGCCAAGGAGATGCTGGCTGAAAAGCAACGGGCGCTCTAGATCGACTTCGCCAGGATGATCGCCTCGGCCACTTCCTTCATGCTTTTGCGCGCGTTCATGGATTGGAGCTGGATTCGCCTATATGCCTCGGCTTCGTTGACACCATCCGTTTCCATTAGAATGCCCTTGGCGCGATCGACCAGCTTTCTCGTCTCTAGCCTGTCCTGCAGCGATTCGACTTCCTTGGCGAGGGCTAGGTTTTGCTCGAATCGGCTCCGGGCTACTTCGATCGCGGGAGGCAGGTCACTCGGTTTGAATGGCTTTACCAAATAGGCGAAGGCTCCGGCGGCCTTGGCGCGGTCTATAAGCTCGCGGTCGCTATATGCGGTGAGCAGTATAGCGGGAGCTATACCGATCTCGACGATCTGTGTAACGGCATCTATACCATCGAGAACGGGCATCTTCACGTCGAGAATGCATACGTCGGGGCTTTCCGACTTGGCAAGATCGACCGCCTGCTGGCCGTCGCTGGCTTCCGCAACCACGACGTATCCCAGATTCTCAAGCATCTGCTTGAGATCGAGCCGAATGATTGGATCATCGTCGGCGATGAGAACGCGCATATGTTGGAATTCTACTAGTAAACTCCGGCGATGCAGGCCTCCCTCGAACGGCTGATGGTCGGAGTGATCGACTATGCCGGTCTATTTCCGCCCGCCAAGTTGTCCATGCACGAGGCGGTGGAGAGCTACTGCGACTATCGAAGCGGGCCGGAGAGCTGGCTGATCAGCCGCTTCATCTGCCCCGCCTCTAGGCTGATGGAGTTGGAGCAGGAACTGGCGCGAGTTGAGACGGAGTGCGTGCCGTTGTCGGTGGTCGGCACTAGCGGGCGTGACATTGGGGAGTTTGAGGCTGGCCTGGAGAAAGATGTCGCCGAGATGAACCGGTTTGAAGATGCAGCAGGCCCGAAGTGCGAGATCGAGGCGTTCGAGGTTCGGGCGCCTTCCACTTCGGATCTCGAAGCGGTGGTTCGCGATCTCGAAGGGTTCGGCGACATCGATGTGTTTGTCGAGCTTCCCTGGGACGATGGCCTGCATGACGGCTTGGTTGCGCTCGCCGAAAGCGAATGGCTTGGCGCGAAGGCGAGAACGGGCGGGGCAGATGCGGCAGCTTTTCCTTCGGCCGAGGCGCTTTCACGGTTCATTCGGGACTGTCTCAATCTCGATTTGCCTTTCAAGCTGACGGCCGGCCTGCATCATCCTTTGCGGCACGTGAACCGGCAGATCGGAGTCGAGGAGCACGGATTCCTCAACGTGCTCTGCGCCACCGCGATGGCCGAATCGCATGACTTAAATTCGGCCGAGATCGAGGCTATCCTGCTGGAGACTGCGCCAAATGCGTTCGTTTTTGGCGAGTCCGGCTTTGGCTGGAATGACTTCGGCGCTTCGATAGAGGACATAGAGAGCATCCGGTCGCTGTTCGTGTCCATCGGTTCCTGCAGTGTGGACGAGCCGCTCGACGGGCTGGAGGATTTGGGGCTGCTTGGAGTGAACACTTCGTGATTCGCCGTCTTTCAACGCAGAGGAGCAGAGGAGCAGAGGACTTCTTATCTGCCTTTTCTGCTTCTCCGCTCCTCTGCGTTGAAAGTTCAGGGGGCGAGCGATGAGTTTTGTCCTGCCGCCTGACGCGAGGAGCTGGGTCGAAGTTGACCCCGACTCGCACTTTCCAATCCAAAATCTACCGTTCTGTACGTTCTTGTACTCACCAGATCCCGCGACTCCTTCCTTTAGCCATGCCGCAGTTGGGGTTCGCATCGGCAACCATGTATTGGACCTGACAACGCTTGGCGTCAACGGTCTCCTGCCGGGAGACCAGTGGGCTTATGGCTCCTCCATAGCATCGCTCGCGCTGATAGGATCGGTTGAAGAAGCGCGAAGTGCAATCTTTGAACTCTTGGTTTTCGACAATCCCCGGCTTCGCGACGATATCGAGTTGCGTAGGCGGACCATTTATCAGGTTGATGCCGTGAAGTTACTACTGCCAATGCCTCCTCGGGCCTTCGTGGACTTCTACTCCGGCATCAACCATGCCGAAAATGTCGGCCGGATGTTCCGTCCCGATCAGCCGCCGCTCCTACCCAACTATCGCCATATCCCGATCGGATACAACGGCCGGGCGAGCAGCGTGGTCGTCAGCGGAACTCCCATTAGGAGGCCAAGCGGGCAGCAGAAGGTCGGCGACGACGTCATCTTCGGCCCGACCAAGGAACTGGACTTCGAGCTTGAGATGGGCTTTTTTACCGGCAAGGGCAACGAGATGGGAGCGCCCATCCCCATTAGAGAATGCGAAGACCACGTCCTCGGCCTCGTTCTGGTCAACGATTGGTCGGCCCGCGACATTCAGCGGTTCGAATATCAGCCCCTGGGCCCGTTCCTGAGCAAGAGCTTCGGCACGAGCATCAGTCCTTGGATCGTCACCCTCGACGCTCTGGAGCCCTTCCGGATCAAGGGCATGCCCCAGGAACCCGAGCCGTTACCCCACCTCAGGAATCCCGGTCCGGCGCATTACGACATTAACCTCGAAGTCTCGATCCAGACGCAGAGGATGACCAAGCCGCAAGTCATCAGCCGAAGCAACACGAAGCACCTATATTGGTCGTTCATCCAGCAGCTTGCCCATCAGACCTCGAACGGCACGCCAATCCAGCCTGGCGATCTCTATGCGAGCGGCACCATCAGCGGGACCGAACCCGACTCCTTCGGCTCCATGCTCGAGCTGTGCTGGAAGGGAACGAAACCCCTTACGATGGACGAGACAGGCGAGACGCGGACCTGGCTGGAGGATGGAGACACCGTTATCATGAGTGCCTGGTGCCAAGGAGATGGCTACCGGGTGGGCTTTGGGGAATGCCGGGGAACGGTAGAGGGATGATGGCTGATCGCTGATTGTCGATGGCTGACGGTCCAAGGCCCGTCATCAGTTATCACCCGTCAGCAATCATCTCTAGTTAGGATTGATCCATTCCTGCAAATCCTGGAGGCCGATCCGGTAGTAGGCAGGAGCCCGGGTTTCCAAGTTTTGCTTCTGAAGAATCGGGATCAGCCCTTTGAGCCTTTCCATCGTGTCCGTCTCCTCCAGAAGCCTTTGCTTTTCAAGGTTCTCCATCGGAAGCAGGTTGGCAATCGTGAAGGACAGGGCCGTCGCATCCGGCGGAAAGCGCACTTCGACATTGAAATCCTGCTTGGAAAACAGGTTTTGGACGAGCATCTGAAATTCTTCGCGGGCTTTCAGGACCAGCGCGTCCATCCTCGGCGTGTCCTCGATTTCCAGCTCGATGACCGGCTCGACGAGGCCCACCATATACGGCTTGGGATCCATCATGCGGCGAATGCGGAACCGGCGCTCACCTTGAACTTGGATATCCATCCGGCCGTCGTCGAAGTTTTGCACGGTCACGATGCGCACGACGGTGCCCACCATGTAGGGATCGGCATCTCCGCCGACTTCGCTGCCCGACCTGATCAGAACAATTCCGAAGGGACGGTCGTATTCAAGACAGTCCCTAACCAATTCCCGGTAACGATCCTCAAAGACATGCAGCTGGATTTGAGCATATGGAAAGAGGACCGTGTTCAAAGGGAACAGCGGCAGTTCTTCGAGTTCTAGCGCCATTCGCACCTGGCATTATATCGCGGTTATGCCAGCGGTCTTGGGCTTTGGATTCGTTCCTGCTGGGTTCATAAGGGTAATCTGCGGAAGGAAGGCTTAACTATTGTCTTACGGAGTCACGTCTAGAATGGCTGAGGGAAACGAGCTGCCAACCGATCCAAATGAGTTAAAAGAGCAGCTTGAGGCAGCCCTAGAACGAATCCGGGAGCTTGAATCCGATCCAGATCGGAAAGGCTCCGGCGGGCAGCAGAGCCGGGGCATCGAGACAACGCTTGATGTTGCCCCAATCAATGAGGCTGACGTCACTTTGCGCCGCCTCGTCCAGCGCATCGCGATGATCCTGCAGGCGGAAAAGATCGCGATCATGTTTTATGACCGTGAAAAGGGCGAATTGATCGGCATTCCTCCTGCATATGGTGTTGCGGAGGACCGGCTGGGTCTGTTCCGCGTTCGGGCGACCCAGGGCATTTCCGGCCAGGTGTTCCGCGACAGTGAGCCCGTCATTTTCCACGACGCCACTTCCGACCCACGAACCCAGAAGGACCCGTTCGCCTTGCTTCACGTCATGAACGGAATCACCGTGCCGCTGGTGATCGAGAAGCGCGATGAAGAGAACCGGGTCGTCGAGCGCAACGTCATCGGCGTTCTTCACGCCTTCAACAAGCGCCACGGCGAAGACTTCAACGACGAGGACGTGCGGCTGCTCGAGCGCATGGCCCGGAACGTCGGGTCGATCATCGCCAACCTTCAGCTCTATCGCGAGGTTGTCGAAGAGCGCGAAGAACTGCTACAGACCTTTGAGAGCCTGACTGCGGGCCTGGTGCTCGTCAGCATGGAAGGCAAGATCAGCCAAATGAACGCAACCGCGCGGGCCATTTTCGGCTCGACCGGCGAGATCTTGGGACAACCCTACATGGATGTTCTCCAAGACGAGGAGCTGACACAAATATTCTCAGCTGCGCTCAAGGGCGACGAAACGACGAAGATGGACCTCACTGTCCACATCGCGAACGTCGAGCGCATTTACCAGGTTCAGGCCGCCCAAGTTCGGAACGAGGAAGGCAAGGACCTCGGCGTTGTGGCCATCTTCATCGATATAACGGACATCAAGAATATCGAGCGGATGAAGTCGTCGTTCGTTGCGATGGCATCCCACGAGCTTCGAACTCCGCTGACCGCGATCAAGGGCTTCACCAGCACGCTTCTTATGGACGACACCTTCCATATGGATGAGCGGCGCGAGTTTTACATGATTATTGATCAGGAGTGCGACCGGCTTACACGGCTGATCAACGACCTGCTCAACACCGCTCGCATCGAGGCAGGAGAGAGCCTAAAGCCGAACTACACGCGCGTTGATTTCAGGGCGCTGCTCGACAAGGCGATCATGATTCAGCGGCAGGCCACCAATCGCCACACCCTCATTTTGGAAGCGCCGCCCACTCTGCCGATGATCATTGGCGACGAGGACAAGCTCGACCAGGTGCTCACCAACCTCCTCAACAACGCGATCAAATATGCGCCCAACGGCGGCAACATCACGATGACGGCAACGCTCGAAGGCGACACTATCCTCGTGGCCATTGCCGACGAGGGGCTGGGCATCCCGAAGGACCACCAGGCCCGTGTCTTTGAGAAATTCCACCGCGTTAACAACGAGGACAATCGAAAGATCTATGGCACCGGGCTCGGGCTCTACCTGGTTCGACACCTTGTCGAGCAGGTTCACATGGGCTCGATCTGGGTGGAGTCTGAGGGAATTCCTGGCAAGGGCTCGACCTTCTATTTCCGCATCCCGATCGAGATCGACATCGACAAAGCCAAGGTCATGAACGACTAGCTATCGGTTGTGCCCGGCATTCGGCGTCAGACCCGGCCAGCCAGGCAGCTCGTTTCTCTTCATGGTTCCGGAGTTGATGCTCGCGCAGCGAACTCCAGCCCATCCCAACCTCGCACAAGTGCGGATATCCTCGCATGATTCTTTACCGAGAATAGGGCCAGGTGCGGATGCCAAGTGCTAGGCTTGAAACGTCGAATGAGCATAAGGCTGCGGATGATGCGCCTTCGGTCCAGAGCGGAGCCGGAAGAGCTTCGGAGATAGGGCACGAAGGAGCGGGTTCGCGTCGCGCCTTGGAAATGGATGCGCAAGTTGCTGTTGCCCGCGGTGGTGTTTGGGGTCGTTTTGTCCGGCCCGCCCAGCTACGCGTTACCCGTCCTCGAGCAACAGGATAAGGCGACTCTTGCCGCTGGCTCCGAACCCCTAAAGATCCCTGCCAAGGGCGAGCCGGCGACCCCAAAGAAGCCCGCCGCCGCCGCGATCGCCTACCAGAAATTCAAGTCTGGCCGATTTTGGTACCACAGCGTGAAAGCGGATATGAACTCCCCGATGCTCGCTGCGGAGACCATCCACGCCAACAATCTCCGCAACGTATGGAAGCTGATCGCCAAGAGGCAGCCGATCGCCGCGATTACAGGGACCTTTTTTGCGCCCCGGCAGCAGAAGCCGATAGCCGACGTGCTGGTGAACGGCAAGCTCAAGGTCAGCGGCTCAAGGGGGACGGCATTCGGGGTTGGGTGGGATGGCGGAGTCAAGATTTTCGACCAGGCTTTTGGGCAGAAGACGGACTGGCTGGAGTATCAATTTGGCCTGCGTGGGGCAATCCGGCTCATCAAGAATGGGATCGTCAATCCCAATCCGAAGTGGCAGAAGTTTCGCGATAAGCGGCTTTGGGGGCGAGCGGCGCGGACAGGGGTCGGGCTCACCAAGACGGGCAAGCTGCTGTTCGTGGCGACGCGTTCTTCGGTGACGTTGACCGAACTCGGCAAGGCGATGCGCTCCCGCGGTGTTGTGGAAGCGATCAGCCTCGATGGGGGAACCTCGACGTGCCTTTACTTCAACGGCAA
This sequence comes from Fimbriimonadaceae bacterium, assembly GCA_049276675.1. Classification (GTDB taxonomy): domain Bacteria; phylum Armatimonadota; class Fimbriimonadia; order Fimbriimonadales; family Fimbriimonadaceae; genus DATLGQ01. The sequence continues at coordinate 74,506 of JBASWW010000035.1, read as the reverse complement.
GATGGTCATCAGCCCGGGGCGGCGGCTGTGCAACCTTGTCGTGATCAGTCTGCGATCGGGCACGAGTGCTGCGGACGCTGCTCCGGCGAGGCTGGGCGCTATCGGAAAACGGTAGGTCGGGTCTTTCGACGCTGCGGTGTTGCAAATGGCCCGCCGCGAAAAGCCGTTAACTGGACCAAACTCGTTCAATCCATCCGCGAGTAGACTCGCTTAGACTTGAGCCCCAACGCGCCAAAACCGGAACACCCTAAGACCGCTGTCTACCTCGCGGTGGTTGTTCCGGCCTATAACGAAAAAGAGCGCATCCTGCGGACCCTTCAGCGGCTCGATGAGTACTACTCGGGGCAGAGCTACACGTGGTCGGTGCTGGTCGTCAGCGACGGCAGCATGGACGGGACAGATGGGGTTGTGGCGGATTTCTGCAAAACCCGGCCCTTGTTTTCCCTAGATTCCTACAAGCCAAACAGAGGCAAAGGACATGCGGTAAGGCGCGGGATGCTCAAAGCGAACGGCGAAATCATCCTGTTTTGCGATGCCGATCTTGCGACACCGCAGGAGGAGACGGCCAAGCTATTGCCGTTCATCGAGGCGGGATCGGACATAGCGATCGGCAGCCGGCCTCTGCGCGAGAGCAATCTGACGAAGCGCCAGCCCTGGTACCGGGAGATGCTCGGGAGGGTCGCGAACAAGGTGATCCAGGTGCTGGCGATACGAGGAATCAGGGACACCCAGTGTGGATTCAAGATGTTTAGGCGCGATGCGGCTCGCGACATCTTTGCCCGCTGCAAAATGGATGGCTTCAGTTTCGACTTTGAGGCGCTGATGATCGCGAGGGACCTTGGCTACACGATCGCCGAGGTGCCGATCCAATGGGCACATCAGGAAGGTTCGAAGGTTGTGCTCTGGCGCGACCTGCCGAAGTCCTTTTACGACCTGATCAAGCTCCGCTTGTTGGGGAAGGGGCGCCGGCTGAGAAAGAGGGAGGCTGAAGCATCGTAGAAGAGGGTGTGTACACGGTTGGCTCGGTGCCCTACGCGAATGCGAAGCCGTTGGTCTGGTGGCTGGGGGCCTCCGCGGGACCGGTCCGAGTGGTTTACGACGTGCCGTCGCAGCTGCCCGCCATGCTCGATTCGGGTGCGGCCGATGCCGTACTCGCCTCAAGTTACGAAGCGCTCATCACTCCAGGGCGCAGGATAGCTTCGGGTTTGTGCATTGCCTCGGAAGGGCCGGTGAGGAGTGTCCGGCTCTTTTCGAAGGTTCCATTTGGCGAGATTCAAGTGCTGGCGCTAGATCGCAGCTCGATGACCAGCAACGCCCTTGCAGGGATCATCCTTGCGGAGCGCTACCATGTGCGTCCGAAGGCGATTGCTGAGGAACCGTCTCTTGAAGGGATGCTGGGCATGGCGGACGCGGCGGTGCTTATCGGCGACAAGGGGATGTCGGCCTCGGGCGACGGGCTGCACGAGATGGACCTGGGGGAGGCGTGGACGGACTTGACAGACCTGCCATTTGTGTGGGCGATGTGGATGAGCGGCGATGGGCTGACAACCGAGCTTGTCCGCCTGCTACAGGATGCCTGGAGGGAGTTTGACGGCGCCCGGCTGGATGGACGGCAGGGTCAACTGGTGGAGCAGTTTGCCTTGGAAGCGGGATGGACCGCGGCGACAATGGAAGACTACCTGCTGCGGACAATCAAATTTGAGCTAGGGAAGCGCGAGCTCGAGGGGCTCCGCGAGTTTCAACGGCGACTGATCCTGAACGGCGATTTGGAGGCGATCCACTTCCCGACAGTAGTCGAGTCAGGCGAGGCTGTAACCTCGCCTGCCTAGAGCCGCCGGTATAATCAGCCTTCCCATGGGGATGTAGCTCAGCTGGGAGAGCGCTGCAATCGCACTGCAGAGGTCGTGGGTTCGAATCCCATCATCTCCACCAATTTACAGATTTCTCGTTTTGCGGGCCCGCCTCCCGCCCCGACGAGAGTCACCTGCGAGATCGACGATCTGGGCCGGGTAGACGCTCGGTGGAGCGGCAGCACGCGGTATGCCACGTTCTTCAACGTGTGACGCAAGCTCTACGGGCAGAGGACGTGGACGCAGGTTGGCGCGACGGGCTCGAAGAGCTTCGTGGACTCGACGGTTCCGGAATCGGCCCCGTACTATGTGCAGGCCCAGCGCGGTCCGACCACGGGCGATTCGAGCGAGACGATCGCCGTGATCTTCGGCGCTCTGCAGCAGGCAGCGCAGACCCTCCCCTAGCCCCTCTCCGCGATCCGAACTTTTCGGCGGAGAGGGGCTTCTTTGCGCCGGGACAAACCACCCGGCGGCTACGCTCCGTGTCATCATCTTTGGCATGAGAGCGTTCCTTTTGCTTGCCATCGCCATTGCCGTCCAAGATCCTGTTGCCATGACCGGGCACACCCGCGAGGTCTCCAGCCTGGCCCTCTCCGCGAACGGCAAGCTGCTGGCATCCGGCAGCGTGGACCTGACCGTTCGGCTCTGGGATACGGCAGCCAAGCAGTCCGTCGCCACCCTCGAAGGCCACGATGGCGAGGTGCAATCGCTTGCCTTCAGCCCCGACGGCAAGCTCCTGGCCTCCGGCGAGATGTACAAGAAGGTCAAAATCTGGGATGTCGAGTCTCGCAAAGAGACGCAAATGTACACCGTCATCGAGGGCAATGTACAGAGCCTCGCCTTCACCCCAGATGGCAAGCGCCTCTTTGCCGCCTGCAAGGACAACCTCGTGCGCGTGTGGAATGTCGGCTCTCCCGCCGAAGCGAAGAAGCTGCCTCACAACTATGCCGTGAACGCGCTCGCCCTATCTCCCGACGGCAAAACCCTCGCGACGATCGACGACGACGGCTCGGTCCACCTTTGGGATGCAACGACATTGAAGAAAGGGAAGAGCATGAAGCATTCGAATGGTGGTCGCGCGGTCGCGTTTTCGGCGGACGGCAAGATCCTGGCCTCGGGCGGCGGCGACAAGGTCAAGCTCTGGGACTTGGCATCCGGCACCGAGAAAGCAGACGCCAAGGCAGAGGCCAATGCGGTCGCCTTCACTGCCGACGGCGCAACCCTCGTGGTGGGCACGCAGGATAACCTGGTCCTGTTTCTTAGCGGGACGGACCTCAGCCTGAAATTCAAGGGTGACAAGCACGAGCGGCCGGTTACGGCGATTGCCGTCTCCCGCGATGGGAAGACGGCCTATTCCGCCAGCATGGACTACACCATCCGCACCTGGAGCATCAGATAGGCAAGCAGGCTACTTCACCTTGCCCATCAGCACCTGGATCGCCTTGTCGAGCTGCGGGTCTTTGCCGGCGAAGAATTCCTCTGGCGTGATATCCACCTTGAAGTCCATCTGCTGCCCCATGTCCTCCAGCGGCGAGCCGTCCATTCGGTAGACCCCGGAGCCCGGCATCCGCGCGCTCGTGCCGTCCACCAGCGGGAACCCGCCCGTCCAGATCACGTAGCCCGGAGTCGGCATGCCCACCAGGGTCGCCAGGCCACGCTGCTTCATCGCGTAGGGGAACATCTCCGCGTTCGAGAAGCTCGTCTCGGCGGCCATGACCACTGTGGGCAAGCCCCAAGTCTGGCCCGGCGCTAGCTGTGCGTCCTCGTCGCGCGGCACATAGTAGCTGTGCGGCTTGCGCTCGATGATGTCTATCAGTTGGTCGCTGATATTGCCGCCGCCGTTGTTGCGCACATCTATGATCACGCCCTTCTTGCCCAGCGTGAACTGCCAGAATTCGCGCTGGAACTGGTCGAAATTGCCGCCGCCCATGCCCGCGATGTGCACGTAGGTCAGCTTCCCGCCCGACTTCTCCTCGACATACTTGCGCCGTGCTTCGAGAAGGTTGCGCCGGACGATCCCGCTGAACTCGCCGCCCGATACGGCCCGATACTTTACGGTCCGCGCGCCGGTCTTGGTCGGCGTGGCATTGACGAGGAACGTGATGTCCCGCCCGCCCTGCTCGTTCAGCACGTTCTTGTATAGGAACTCGTCGGCCCGCACGTCCTTGCCGTTGATCTGAAGCACGTATTCACCCGGCTTGATCCTGGTCTTGTCATAGCTGCCCGGCGCGCCCTTCGGCACGTCCTTGACTTTCAGCCCAGGGCCCTCATAGCTATAGTCAATCGTGAATCCGGGATGCGTGCTGTTCGCGCTGCTCGGGTTGCCCATCGCAGGACCGGCTTCGGTATGGCTGGCCTCCAGCTCGCCGACCATCATGTTCAGCAGGGTGGCCATCTCGTTGCGGTGGCCGACGGAGTCCAAGAGAGGCTCGTATCGCTTCTTGGTGGCGGCCCAATCGCGGCCATGGAAGTTGCCGTCGTAGAAGCTTCGATTGTATTCCCGCCAGAACTGGTTGAAGGCCGCTCGCCGCTCATTGCGCACGTCGCGTGTCCAGTCGGCTCTGAAGGCCACGGCGGAGATCGGCGTGTTTGGCGCGCGAAGGTTGATTAGATTCATCGCGCCTGCCTTCACGTATGCGATCTGGCTATTGTCGTCGCTGAAGTCCCAATCGGAAATCCCGCCGGCGGTGGTGAGCCGCTTGAGATCACCGCCGTCATAGCCCGCCTTCCAAAGGTCTCCCTCGCTGATAAAGTAGAGATCGCCCTTCTCAGGATCCATCTTGATCGGCGACTGCGGGTCTTGCGCGAGGTACCTGCGCGACCGGTTTTCGATGTCGCCGAAGTCTATCTCCACCTTCACCGGGTCCTTTGGCTTCTCGTATTTCATCTCCGTGTCGTCGGTTCGTGCCGTCTCCTTTTGAAGCGGCAGGATGTAGAGCGCGCCGGTGCCCGATCCCGGGCCGCGAAAGGCGCCGCCCAACAGCACGCGCCGGAAATAGAGATATTTGCCGTCCGAAGACCAGCCCGGACTGGAATTGGGAGCATTCTCCTTCGTGATGTCGTAGCTTTTCTTCTCCAAGGTGTCGTAGACCCGGATGTTCGAGCCCGAATCCCAGAAGTAGTAGCCGCTCCGGGCAACCTCGTCGGAATAGGCGATCCAGCGGCTGTCGGGCGACCACGAGTATCCCCTCGGCTCCGATCCCGGGCGGGACATCACCTTCTCAATCCCACCGAAACCCTCGACCGGCACCGTGTAAATGCCTCCCGCCTTGCCGGTCATCCAGAAGCTCAGCCGCTTCTTGTCAGGCGTGATCCGCATCGAAAACACATCGCTGTCGGCCTGCGTGAGCTTGGTGAATTTCTTGGTTTCGAGATCGAGGCGGAAAAGCTGGCGCGCGCCATCGCGGTCGCTGACGAGGAACACGCTCTTGCCGTCCGGCGCATAAATAGGCTGCTCGTCCAGGCCCTCCCATGCCGTGAGCTGCTCGGCATCGTCCGCGTTCGGCCCCTTTTCCTTCTTGACGGGCACCGTCCAAAGCTCGCTTCGAACCTGGAAGACAACCCGATCACCCTTGGGAGACAGCGACATGTCCTCCACCCCGTCCTTGAGGACGAGCCGCTCTTCATTGGTCGTCTTGTCGTCAATCGTCGCCGTGATCGCCAGCTTCGTCGGCTTGCCGCCCGCGATCATCGTGTAAACCGAGCCCTCGTACTCGAAGGCGCTCATATTCTTGGCCGGAGCGACCGTCAGGAATCGAACCCCGCCGCCCACGAAATTCGTCAGGCGCAGCGCCTTCTTGCTCGCGTCAATGAAGTACACGTTCGGCGTCCGGGCGGCGCTGTCCACTATTCGCGGGATCGGCTTGCCGATGTAGCTCGCGCTCGGCGTCTTCTCGCTCACCGTCACCGTCATCTGGGTGTCGTTTTCATAGCCCCGCTGCGGCCAGAGATGCTGCAGGCCGTTGTTGCGGATCGGCGTCCGCTTGCCCGTTGCGAGGTCGTATCGCCACATTTGAAATGCGGCGGAGCCCTCATATCTCGCCCTCGTCCATGGGAAGCCGAACCGAGTGTAGGTGATGCCGTCTCCGTCGTGCGTATACTTCGCATTGCCCAAGGTCATCATGTCTTCGAAGATCGCCTTGAATTGCAGCGTCTTCACATCGAGCTCAAAGATGCCGTTGTAAGCATTGTCCCGCGTCGCCCTGAACAATAGCTTCTTTCCGTCCGGGGACCAATCGGTGGGGATTTCATTGCCGCCAAAAAAGGTTAGCCGCTTGGTTTCGCCGCCATCAGCGGGCACCGCCATGATCGAGTTGCCGCCGAAGCGGTTGCTCGCAAAGGCGATCCAATTGCCGTCTGGCGACCACAGCGGATAGTCGTCCATTTCGACATGGTTCGTGACCGGAACCGCCTTGCCACCCTTGGAATCCACGACCCAGATGTCGCCCCGATAGGTGAATGCCAGCCGCGAGCCATCGGGGCTCAACGCCAGATTTCTCGGGCCGACGATCTGCTTCGGCAGGGAGTCGGTGAGCTGCGCGGAAGCGGCTCCATAAGAAAGCACCAGGCATGCGGCAGCAAGGACGCGGGGTATCGAACAACTCATGCTTGTATGTTTACCCCGCTTACACTTAACCAAGCCGTTTGGAAACTGGGCCCAATCTCCAAGACACGTTTCCCCCAGACGACGGCGGGCCAGTTTATACGCACAGAAGCGGGCATGTCCTGAGCACCAGGAACCAATTATCGCTTACCTTTCACTCATGGAAGCAGATGAAGGGCTTCCTGAGTGGCCCAAGAATTTTGAGGAAAGCTTGGAGAAGTACGGCCCCTGCCTGGATTGAAAGAGCCTCCGCCTGAACGGGATGAAATCAACTAGTAGCGAGCGTACTTGTCAAGCTGTGCGGCAAGTGCTGCGGCCAAGATCGCACATCGGTTAGGGTCTTGCGCCGGGAACTTGTCGCCTGCTGAAATCCAATTTGTCAGGCCCCGGAGATTATTGAGCCAACCTGGGTTGCCTTCACTCCATCGGGACGATCCAGATGTTGCGGAATCTGACGGGGTTGCCGTGGTTTTGGAGGAGGATCGGGCCTTTGGGCTTGTGGGGGCCGAGGGGTTTGGCGCGCTCCTCAGGCTCGATGATCTCGACGTCGTTGTGGATTTTGATCCCGTTGTGCCAGACCGTGATGCGCGGGTTGGCGATCACTTTGCCCTTTGCGTCGAACTTGGCGGCGGTGAAGAGGATGTCGTACATGTTCCATGCTTCGGGCCGGATGATCGCGTTGCGGTCGGGGTCCTTGATGGAATAGAGGCCTCCGCATCCGCCGGTCGGGTAGGTCGGATTGTTGTAGCTGTCGAGGATCTGGATCTCGTAGCGCCCCTGGTTGTAGAGGCCGCTGTTTGCTCTGGCCTGGCCCTTTGCCTGGGGCATATATGGCAGCCAGAACTCGGCGTGGAGGCGATAGCTGCCGAACTCCTGCTTCGTGCGGATGTCGGAGCCTCCGACTTCCATCGCATCGCCTTTGATCTCCCACGCGGCGGGCTTGCCGTCGGGCTGGACCCACGCGGAGGTGTCTTTGCCATTGAACAGGACGATGGCGCCTTTGGGGAGGTCCTGGGGGACGGAAAGCAGGGCGAGGAGCGCGAGAACGGGCATGGTGTGTATTTTGACGCGTTCGGGCGATTTAGGATTTCGGATTTTGGATTTTGGATTGCCCATTCTCCAAGGGCACCGAGAATGCGCCGAGAGAGAGTGCCATCTTAGATCATGCGGTAGATGAGAGGAACTATCTCATCGTCATCCAGCACGTCCCCAATGCTGAGAGAGCTGAAATATGGGTCTTGCAGCACGTTCTGCACTCCGTTGAAGGTGGAGCCGTCGGGCATATAGGCGCAGGTCATGGCGCGGCGGGGCTTGTTCGTCATGTTGGAGCCGGCGCCGTGGGCGGTGAGGCCATTATGGAAGATTGCGGAGCCGGCTGCACATGGACAGGCGACAGGAGCGATCGACATCCAGTCGGGATAGTTCTTGAACAGGTCGTCTTGGCTCTCGCCGATCGGTGTGGCCTCGAAGGTGGCCAGCTTATGGGTGCCGGGGATATACCAGAGGCAGCCATTGCCGAGGGTCGCGTCGTCGAGGGCAACCCAGATCGAGATCGCGTCGCGCGACGAGAAAGACCAGATGGGGTTATCGAGGTGCCAGCCGGTCGGGTTCCCATAAGGCGGCTTGAAGAGCGCCTGGTCGTGCCAGATGCGAATGCCGTCCACTCCGGCAAGATCTGCCGCCATTTTGCCGAGCCGGGGGTCGTCGAGGATTTGGCGCATTCCATCATGCACTTCGCGGAGCTTGAGGGCTTGGACGTAGACCTGGGCGTAGTAGCTACCAGGGTCGTGCTGGTTGTGGAGGAGAGTGGTTCCGAGCCTCGCCTCGACCGCTTCCTCGACGCATTCCCGCCAATGTTCCAGCTCGTTTTGGTCAAGGAAGGGTTCGATCACGAGAAAGCCATTCTCACGGTACTGGATGATCTGTTCCGGGGTGAGGTTGTTTTTCATAGGTTTGGAAAGTAGGTTTACTAACACGAGACGTGAGGAAGGTTTCGCTAGGACTCGATTTTGGGACGAACAGCGTGCGCGCTCTGCTCGCAGATGTCTCCAATGGCGCCGAGATTGCCACGAGCGTTTTTGATTTTCCCTCGGGCGAAGCGGGGATTCTGGTAGATCCTCGCGATCCGAGCCTTGCTCGCCAGAATCCTGCAGACTACGTTGAAGGGCTTCATGCTGTTGTCCGAGAGGTGCTCCAGGGCATCGATCCGGCATCCGTAGTGGGGGTAGGGGTGGATACGACCGGCTCGAGCCCGCTGCCTGTGGATGCCTCCGGGGTTCCGCTCGCCTTCGATCCCCGCTTCAAAGGCGATCTGGACGCTCAATGCTGGCTCTGGAAGGACCATACGGCGCACGAGGAGGCGGCGGAGATCACTGCACTTGCGATCGAGCGGGGTGAGCCGTATCTGGCGAAGTGTGGCGGTACGTATTCGTCCGAATGGTTTTGGTCGAAGGTTCTGCGCTGTGCGCGGACCTCGCCGGAGGTATTTGCGGCGGCCCGCTCATGGGTCGAGTGCTGCGACTGGATCGTTGGATGGCTGACGGCAACCCCGCGAATGCCTATGCGCTCATTATGTGCAGCCGGGCACAAGGCGATGTACTCGGCAGAGTGGGATGGCCTGCCCTCCAAGGACTTCCTGGTGGGCCTCGATCCTCGTCTTGCAGCTCTACGGGAACGTCTCTATGACCAAGCATTCACGAGCGATGTAGCTGCTGGTGGATTATGTGCAGAGGCCGCGGAAGCCACCGGACTAGTCGAAGGCATCCCTGTAGCAGTTGGAGGCATCGACGCGCACTTTGGCGCGGTCGGCTCCGGAGTTAAGCCCGGAGTGCTTGTCAAGATTATTGGGACCAGCACCTGCGACTGCATGGTCCATCCGATGAGCGAGCCGCTGCCAGATATCCCCGGCCTTTGCGGGATAGTGAAGGGTTCGATTCTGCCCGGCTATTACGGGCTGGAGGCGGGGCAGTCGGCGGTCGGGGACATCTTTAACTGGTTTACCAAGTTTATCGGCCGCTCGCATGAGGATCTAAGCAAAGAGGCTGCCAAGACAAAGCCGGGGGAATCGGGCCTCCTTGCGCTCGACTGGAACAATGGAAACCGCACCGTGCTGGCCGACCCCTTGTTGACCGGCCTGCTTCTCGGCCAGACCCTCCAAACGAGCCCGGCTGAGGTGTATCGCGCCCTGATCGAAGCGACCGCATTCGGCGCGCTGACGATCATCCGGCGGCTGGAGGAGTATGGGGTTCGGGTTGATGAGGTCGTGAACTGTGGTGGCATAGCGGAGAAGAGCCCGCTCGTGGTGCAGATATATGCCGACGTGTGCAACCGTCCGATGAAGCTCTCCCGCTCAGGGCAAGCATGTGCGCTGGGGGCCGCAATCTTCGGGGCGGTAGTGGGCGGGGCGCATGAATCGGTGGAAGCGGCCCAGGCGAAGATGACCGGCACGAAGGACACGGTTTTCATTCCGGACGCGTCGGCGTCGGCGGTTTACGCAAGGCTTTACCAGCTGTACATGGACCTTCATGACGCATTCGGGACTAGTTCGACGAGCGAACTGTCCCACGTTATGAAGGGTTTGCTCGAGATACGGGACGTCGCTCGCGGAGCTTAGTTACTTGGCGCGACATCGTGCGGCGAGATCACAAATTCATAGGCGCCGCTCTTAACGTGGGCCCATGAGGCATTCAGGCTCTCCGTCCCCAGGAACGTCACCCCTGGCGACTTGGTCACCGGCCGTCCCCCTTCCTTGATGCGGTCAGGGTCCGGCCCCGGGAAACGAACCCGCGCCGTGCTTCCAACCGGAATTACGACCTTCATGATGATATCCATCCCTCGCCAGCGCCACTCGGAGACGATTGGGCCCCGAACCGAGCGATAGCTGCACTTGGCCCATTTCAAACCAGGCAGCATTGCGGGCCGAATGATGATCTTGTCGAACGCGACCGAATCCTCCTCTTGCGCAATGCCGCCGAGCCCGTCATAGAACCATTTCTGCGCGTGGCCGAGCATAAAGTGGTTCCATGAGGAGGTGCGCTGGGCATTCCAAGATTCGGTTAGAGTCGTGGCTCCCTGAGCGAGCTGGTAAGCGTAGCCAGGGCCGTTCTCTTGCGTGACCATCTTGTAAAGGGTGTCGTCGTTGCCGCCTGTCAGAGCGTCCACGACATAGCGAAATCCTACATCGCCGGCGGTCACCCGATATTCGCGGCCCTCGATCTCTTTGACAAGGTTCTCGCGCACTCGCATGCGTTCGAGCAGAGGAACCATCTCGGTGGCGAGGGGCATGGCGTTGGCGGTCTGGCTGCCCCGATCGTATTGGCCAGACTCTTTGTTGAAAAACTTGGCGTTGAACGCGATTTTGATCTGCTCGGCCAAGGCCCCGAACGTCGCGGCATCGGGCCTCTTCTTCAGCAGCCGCGCGGTATCGCGCATGATGATCGCGGTTTGGTAGTAAGTGACGCTCGCCGTAATTCCTTTGGAAGTGAGTTGGGATTCTCCAAGAGGGCCTGGCCCAACGTCGTACCAGTCCCCGAGGCCGTGCGATAGGAGCCCGTTGTCCGATTTACTCGTGAGGTAGTCCAAATATCGCTTCATCATCGGGTAGCTCTCTCTTAGAATCCGTGTGTCGCCATAGAAACGGTACATGAGCCAGGGATTCATGATCGCCGCGCTTCCCCATTCGGGAGAATCCCAGAAGCCGCCCTCAAAGCGCGTGTAGGCGGGGGCTATGTCGGGGACGAGGCCGCTTGATTCCTGCGCCTCCGCCATGTCGCGCTGGATCTTGGCGTAAAGGGACGGCACGTCGTAGCTGTACATGATTGCCGGCCCCATCAGGTGCGCTTGTTCGAGCCAGCCGAGCTTTTCGCGGTGGGGGCAGTCCGTGAGAACATGCTGCATATTGCTGCGGATGGCCGCGTCTATGAGCGAGTAGATTCTATTGACGAGGGGGTCTGAGCATTCGAAGGCGCCAGTCGGCTCTGCCCATCCCGAAGCCGGAGAAGCAACGCTCGAGGCCAGGACCCTTCCGTAGACCACAGGCTTCGCCGGAGCTCCCTCAACCTGAAGATAGCGAAAGCCCGTGTAGCTGAACATCGGCGCCCAACGCTCGATCCCCTGACCTTTGGTGGTGTAGCTGTAATACATTGGCCCACCGCCGCCCGATCTCTGGTCGGCAAGCCCGTCGCTTCCGAGCAACTCGGATGGTGTAGCTTTCACGGTTGTGCCGGCGGGCCCGACGACTGAAAGCTCCGGAATCCCCGAGAAGTTCTTTCCCAGATCGTAAACGAAGACACCAGGCTTCGGCTCCGCAACGGCCTGGGGAGCCACCAACCCGCTTTGAAGCCGCAACGGTGGAGCGATAGCCGAGACCAACCTGCCACCTGGGCCGCCGCTCAACTTCGCCGTTTGCCATCCGCCGTCGTCAAAGCCTGCTTCCGACCAGCCTATTTGCTCCAACCTTGCGTCGTAGTCTTCTCCGCCATAGATGCTCGAAAAGGTGATCGGGCCGGGGGCGGCTTTCCAGCTTTCATCGCTTACGACACTCTCGTTCGAGCCGTCCGCATATTCGATCCTTAGCTGGACGATCGCCTGTGGTGGCCCGTAGGAACCGCGAAACTTGGCATAGCGCTCGGGCGGGATGTGGTACATGCTGTTGCCCAGCATTATTCCGACAGCGTTCCGGCCCTTCGTGATTTGGCCGGTTAAATTGTAGGTCGAGTAATGGATAGAGTCCTTATAGTCGGTCCAGGCCGGCGTCAGGAAATCTTTGCCCACTCGCCTGCCGTTTTGGAAAAGTTGAAAGGCGCCGAGGCCGGTGACGAAAGCCAGGACGCGGCGCGGTGTCTTCTCGAGCGTGAACTCCTTGCGAAGATAGGGAAGGAGGTAGTCCTTCTTGATTTCGGGCTCGAATGCTATCCATTTCGCCTTCCAATCTTCTTCGTTCAGAAGCCCCATCGTCCATGTTGCGGGACTGCTCCAGCTCGACATAGTGTCCTTGCCGTCCCATATCCGGACCATCCAATAAACGGTTTGGGCTGAAACAAGCGGCTTGCCCGCGTACTCGACTTGAATGGTTTTCGACGAGGCGACCTTGCCGGTGTCCCACAGGTCGAACTTGCCTCTGCCAAGCATCTCTCGGCTCGAGGCGGCTGCAATCCGATATGCGCTCTGTCTCGCACCGCGCGCCTGACTGCTGACAATCCAGCTTAAGCGTGGTGCGCGCGAGTCAATTCCTAAGGGCGTGCGGCGGTATTCGCAGCGAAGGTCGGTGGCGGTCATCGGCGGAGCTCCTATCGCGAATCCCAGGGCGATGAGCGTGATCATGGAGGAAGTTTATCGCTTATGGCTTTTGCCCTTGGAAAATGTCGTGACTGGTCTAAAGATGCCGATCTTTGGACATTACATCGGGGTGTAAACTCTGCGCTCCGCACCATGCTCAAGCATCACGACCTGACCCTTCGGCGCATCTCCCAGTTTATCAAGCACGAGCTTAAGGAGCGCATCCTTGGCGAGTCGAGCTCGCTCACCTTGGAGTTCTGTGGAGAGCCTCACCATGACCAGAAGGGGGCTGCGAACGGCCGATGGGAGACCGTGGAGGAGGGCCATCGCTATGGGCCCGCATACCGCACGGTTTGGTTCCGTCTGAAGGGGAGGGTGCCGCAGGAATTTGCGGGCAAGGAGATCGGCCTTGTCGCCGAAGTTGGGGCGGAGCGGACGGTTTGGCGGGACAACTCTCCTTGGCGTGGTATGGACGAACCTCATGATGTGATGCCGTTTTCGCTTGCGCCAAGCCAGGCGACCGCGTTCATGCCCGCGTGCAAGGGGGGCGAAAAGGTGGAGGTCTATATCCAGGCCTACACGGGCAACCCCCAATGCAGGGTCCATCTAAAGGAACTCCCTCGAGAAGAGCTGGTGTCCGCTGTCGCGAAGACGCATCTCGTTGTGATCGATCGGGACCTCTCCGACCTGGCCTACGACTGTGAGTTCTGCGAGAATCTGCTTGGCGCTTTGGTGGACACAGACCCTGCTTATGCGACCATCCTGCGCGCGCTGAACGAGGTCTGCAATGTGTACGCGCATGACGGTCGCGAAGGCATCGGACGATGCCGAAAGCTCATTCGCGACGCTCTGGGAACGCTCAACGCGGAGCCCAAGCACGGGATCGTGCCGGTCGGCCATGCCCATCTCGACACCGCCTGGCTCTGGCCGCTTGACATCACGATGAAGAAGATGGCCCATACTACGGCTACCCAGCTTCAACTTCTCGAGCAGTATCCGGAGTACGTCTTCGCCCATTCCCAAGCCTCGCAATACGAATGGCTCGAAAAGCAGTACCCGAAGCTATTTGAGCGGGTCAAGGAGGCGATCAAGCTCGGAAAGTGGGAGGTGGTCGGCTCGATGTGGGTCGAGGCGGACTGCAATCTCACTGGCGCCGAATCGCTCGTGCGGCAGTTCCTCTATGGCAGACGCTACTTCAAGGACAAGCTCGGAGTGACGACAGAGGATATGTGGCTGCCTGATGTGTTTGGCTATGCGGCTGCCCTGCCGCAGATTCTAGGCAAATTCGGCATCAAATACTTCATGACCCAGAAGATTTCCTGGAACCAATTCAACAAGTTCCCCCACCACACGTTCTGGTGGCAGGGGATCGACGGCACGCGGGTGTGGACGCATTTCCCGCCCGCAAACACCTACTGCGCCGACTGCACTCCCCAGGAGATGCTCCAGAGCGTGAAGAACTACAAGGACCACGGCCGATCAGACCAGTCGCTGTACCTGTTTGGATTCGGAGATGGAGGTGGCGGCCCGACCGAGAAGCATTTGGAATTTCTGCGCCGGGCAAGGCAGTCGCCCCTCCTGCCGGAGGTTGCTAGCGGCAAGAGGGCGCTAGATTTCTTCAAGGATGCGAAGGCGAGGAGCAAGGACTTGCAAACGTGGAGCGGCGAACTGTATTTCGAGCTGCACCGCGGCACCTACACAAGCCAAGCCGCCAACAAAAAGGGAAACCGAGTCAGCGAGTTCTTGCTCCGGGACGCGGAATGGCTCGCCTGCTTCACCCAAGATTATCCGCGTGGCTACCCTAAGAAGGAGCTTGAAGAAGCATGGAAGCTTGTCTTGCTGAACCAGTTTCACGACATCATTCCCGGCTCCTCGGTACGCGAGGTCTACGAAGACAGCGCTCGTGACTATTCTCGAATCCTCGGTACGGGCGAAGCGATCGTGACGGATTGCCTTACCAAAATCGGAGCCAAGTTCGATACCTCTCAGATGAACCGCCCGATCGCTCTTTTCCATAACGCGACGACCGGCTGCCAGGGGGTCATACCCTGGCCCAAAGGGGATGCGCCTGCCTCGCTTTCGATGGGGGATGAGAGTCTGCCCGTGCAGCTGGTGGAGGAATTTGGGGAGTCGAAGCTCATCTTCCGAACGCCGGCAGCCGCACTTGGGTCAGTCGCGGTGGGTGATCTGTCTGATGCCGCGCCGACCCGCAAGTATCGGCACCGGGTGAGCGGACGCAAGATCGAGAATGACGAATTCGCGGTTCGCTTCGATGCCAACGGAAACATCGCGGGCATTGAATCTCTCGAAGATGGGTCGGAGTTCATCGAACCTGGAAAACTGGCCAACGTTTTTCAGCTCTTCGACGACAAGCCGCTGTTCTGGTCCGCGTGGGATGTGGACATCTTCGCGCTGGAGACGGGCCGCGACCTCATCAAGAGCGAAAGCTTTGAGATTGTCGAAAGGGGTCCCGTGCGCGCGGCAGCCAAGATCGTCAAGAAGTTTGGCAACAGCACGATCACGCAAATCATCAGCCTTGGCCCAACATCCGGGATTCGATTTGACACGGAGGTCGACTGGCACGAAGAGGACAAGATGCTCAAGGTCGCCTTTCCGGTCAATATCAGCGCAGTCCGGGCGACTTATGAGATCCAGTTTGGCAGCGTCGAGCGGCCCACTCACATGAACACGAGCTGGGATATGGCCCGGTTCGAGGTTTGCGCACAGAAGTGGATCGACCTAAGCGAAGGCGACCAGGGAGTCGCGATTCTGAATGACTGCAAATACGGACACGACGTGCGCGGTAACGTGATGCGGATATCGCTGCTGCGATCCCCAAAGGCCCCTGACCCGCTCTGCGACATGGGCAGGCACCGATTTACCTACGTCGTCCTGCCTCATTTCGGGCCGCACAACTATGCCGGGGTCGTACAAGCGGCCTACGCGCTCAATGCACCTGTCCGCTGGGCGTGGCTGGACCGGCACGCAGGACAATCTGGAGCACTGCCGCCTTTCGTTTCTTGCGAGGACCGAAACCTGGTGGTGGAAACGGTCAAGAAAGCCGAGGACTCGAACGACTTGATCGTGCGGCTGTACGAGTGCCACAACGCCCGCGGCTCGACGGAACTTGCGTGTGCGAGGGTGCCTAAAGCGGCCTACCTATGCGACCTCGAAGAGAATGTCATTGCTGAGCTCGACGTGCACGAGGGCATGGTGCTCTTCGAGTACCGCCCGTTTGAGATCATCACCATAAAGCTTGAGGTTTAGGCGGCAGGACGTCTCCTGCGGCCAATCCCATACGCGCTCTTATCGGCATACACGGGCGCAGCGATCGCTGCCGGTGTCGCTGAGACGGACTGGCCCTGCATGATGCGTGTCTCTTCCTGCGCCTCGGCCCGCCGTCTCCGAACGGTCATGAACGGCCGCTCGAACGCCCGATAGAACAGGTAGGAAAAAAACAGCATGAAGGGAAGCGCGATGAGGATCATGTACATAAGCTCGTTCGCCGGCCCATCGGCCCAGGCCGGACGAACCACCCACATCATCTGCTGGATCGGATGATGCATCACGTAAAGGCTGTAGCTGAAGATGCCGACCCCTGCCAAGAAGCGCAGGCTGAACAGTCGCGTCGTCCATGACCACGGCGCAACGAGGCCCACATAGAGGAAGCACGCGGTGGCGATCCCGATGAAGGCGTCGGCAATCGGCGTGAACCAGTCCGCATCCAGCACGAAGTAGGTGCTGATGAGACTGGCCAAACCTATGGCGACAAACCATGCGGGCTTGGTGCCAAGCTTCGGAGCGGGGCGGTAAGCCATGTGGGCAAGTGCCATGCCGAGTACGAAGAGCGGGATATACCAGAGGTAGAGCTTGATCGGGACCGAGGGCAGAATGAGGGCGACGGCCAAGGACAAGATTCCAAGCCAGATGAGCCTTCCCACCCGGACAAGGCCGATGCAGAGGATCGGAAAGAGAATATACAACTGCACCTCGATCGCAATGCTCCACAGTGCACCGTTGATCTTGTACATCATGCCGGGATCGAGGTTATGGATCAGGAGTAGGTGGCTCACGACGGTTGCTTGGTCAACCGGCAGATATTGGGCAAACCTGGCGTCGAAGCTCTGGGACTGGGTGATCGTCAGCGCCACGAGAATAGAAACGCCAAGTGCCGCATAGTAGGCGGGAAGGATTCGGCGAGCGCGTCTGGAAAAGAAGCCAAGGAAGTCTTTGATCGAGCCGTTTCCGCGCTCGAAGAGAGACATCTGAAGGCAGAACCCGGAGATCACGATAAAGGACGCCACCGCCAGGTGCCCATACCAGAACGGCGACATGAGAGTTTGCAGCCATTCCGGCGAATTGGTGGGCTTGCCCAGCCTCGCGTTCGGATCAACCATGTTGCACAAATGGCTGACCACGACGTACAGCGCTGCGACCCCGCGCATGCCGTCAATGTAGGCAAGCTTGCGCTTGGGCAGGTCTTCGGTTCCCTGGATTTGCCCCGGTAAATTCATGGGCTCTTTGTAGTTTGGCTTGTGAAACGCTGCCCTGTGCGATGCGTCCTGAAGTATATGAGTGGCATTTTGCGTATCGGAATCGGAGCATTCGTGGCGGGGGTCGCTTTTGTGGCGGGGATCGCGGTGGGACAGTGGACACCCAACCAGCAAGGAATCACATTTCGCAGCTACAAATCGGGCCAGAACTCACAGATCGAGAACGCCACGACGGATGTGATCAACAGCCAAGGCGAACTACAAAAGCTATGGCCGGTGCTGACCGGAGAGGACGCCTCACAGACGCCGAGGGACGTGAAATGGAACGATGAGCGACTGATTCTGGTGGCACTCGGAAAGCGCAATACGGGCGGGTACAAGGTTTTCGTCAAGGCTATCGAGCGCAAGAATAGCAATCTGGTAATCCAGTACGTGGAGAAGATGCCTCCGGCCGGCCAGCCTGTTCTCACCGTAATTACAAGCCCGTGGGAGCTTGTCCGCGCGCCGAGGGTTGCCGGGAACATATCTTTCGAGAAGCGGGTTGACAAGGGTTTTGGCTATACCGTTATTGACCTCGGGCCATCTTGCGGATGCAGCTGCAAGTGCTGCCTGAACAACCACCGGCCGGTGAAGATTGATGGCTAATGCACATACGCCTTAGCCGGCACCACCTCGGACTTCTTCCCTGACCGTGCCCATTTCAGCTCGAGGGCTGCGCCGCCGGTCTTATTAAACCAGGCGATCTCGATGCTGTGATAGCCTGCCGCGAGCGGAGCCACGCCCGTCTTTGTGTCGCTAGAGTGCAGCCCGTCGTTGTCCACTACCAGCTTGCCGTCTATCCAAAGCCTCGCCCCATCGTCGCTCGTGAGGGAGAACAGGTAGGCGTCGCTCTCAGGGACGGAAATGAACCCTGTGTAGCGCCGGGCCACGAACTCCTCCATCGTTCCGCCCGCGCCCGCCGGACCGATTTGGGTCGCGATGGTCGAGGAACGGGGCTTGAGATTGGAGAAATCCGGCAGCTTGTCCCAGTTGCCCGGATACTCGGCGAGCTGGAGGCCCGGGTCGGCCTTAAATATCTTCAGGTCCGGCCAGGGCTTGACCTTTTGAAAGCTCCGCTGGGCTACCGCTGAAACGCGCTTGCCCTTGTGGAAGGTAGCTGCCTTGACGGTAGTGGATTCGCTTAGTTTGATCGGTAATTTGTAGAGGCCCGAGGTAGCTGAGGGGTCCCTGCCGTCGAGGGTAAAGCGAACTTCCTGCTCGGGCCCGGCCGGCGGGATCGTCACCACCAGGGCATTGACGAGCATGTCACTGGGCGACTCGATCCTGGGCGTCCGGAAAATGATCGGCGCGCCCGAAACCTCCAGCGCGATCACTTCGGGCAGATCAGGCACCGGTCCGGCTGCTTCGATGATGAGGTCTGAGCCGGCACGCGAAACTTTCAGGTCCTTTCCGCCGAGCAGGCGCGCGCGCTTGGGCACATTCCCGATCCCTGGCACGACGATCTTGCGATCGAGAGGGCGCTCGAGAACCTGGAGATAGAGGATCGTGTCTTTGCCGTTTCGTTTGGTCGTTGACCGGCCCCAAGGGAGATTCTCGAATACGGAAGCGGTGGTGCCGTAAATCGAATCCCCATTGACTTTCATCCAGTTTCCGATGCCCTTGAGCCGTTCGACAGCCTCATCGGGAAAAGTTCCGTCGTCGCGGGGGCCGACGTTGAGCAGATAGTTGCCGCCTTTGGATGCGATATCAACCAGGTTCTCAATAATCTGCCTGGTCGATTTCCAGTTGCGGTCGCTCTTGTTCCAGCCCCAATAGTCGTTCATCGTCATACAGGTTTCCCAATCCGCGCCGGGGATTCCGGTGGGAGGGATATACTGCTCAGGGGTGCTGAAATCGCCCACTCGCTGATCGTTGCCGGCGGACTCCATGCTTCCGGCTCGGCTGTTCGAAACACGGTTATTGACGATCACCTTAGGCTGGAGCTTGCGACACAGCTCATATAGGGGCTTGCCATAGCCATCGTTCCAAGTGGATTCCCACTCGCCGTCGAACCACATCACGCCAATTGGGCCGTAGTTGGTGAGCAGCTCGGTCACCTGCGACCGCAAGTAGGGAACGTAATCGTCGAGGTTCTTCCTCGACGGGTCCTGGCGCGAGTTCCACGGGCGGGCGGGGACGTAGGCGGGGTGGTTCCAATCCATGATCGAGTGGTACCAGCCCATCGTAAGTCCTTGGGCGCGAACGGCGGTGGACAGCTCCTTCATGATGTCTCGCTTGAAAGGCGTCGCCATCACGTCGTAGTTACTGGTTTTGGAATCGAACAGGGCAAAGCCGTCGTGGTGCTTCGTGGTGATGACCATGTACTGCATTCCTGCATCCTTCGCCATCTTCGCCCAGGCGTTGGCGTCGAATTTGACCGGGTTGAAGCGGGCAAGGAGCTTCTCATATTCCTCGACCGGGATCTTGGCGGTTTCCATGATCCATTCGGCGTGGGTTTTGCTGTTTCCCCATTCGCCGGCGGGGATGGAGTACAGCCCCCAATGGATAAACATGCCGAACCGCGCCTCCCGCCACCACTTCATGCGGGCATCCTTTTGAGCCTGTGTCTCCGCCACTTGTCCCCCCTGCCCCACAATCAGCAGGGCGGCAATAATTGCTGTTGGCCACATTTGGAGACACTATAGCCCCTTTTTTCGCTTCCCCGACCGGCGAATGCCGTGGCGGTCATCCGATCATATGCGATCAGTAATTACCGGGAACCCGACGAGCGCATACTAATCACCAGGCAATGCCCTTCCGAGCTGCTCCCTCAAACGATTTAGATCGTCAACATCTTTAGGTCTGCCCGCAGCCCGTTTAGTTGCCACATAATCTTCAAAACTCAAGTAGAAAACTTGAGATTCCGCCAGCAAGCCCGGAACCTTTCGAGACCAAGCGGATTCGAACTCGACCCCGTCAAGGAAGTTGAGCAAGTCAACTTGATTTGGCTTTCTTCCAAGGACAATCAGCCCACGAGGGTCTTGTGCCAGTTTGGCCTCGGCCTCGTCTGTCAAAGCAAAACCAAATTCGTCGAGAGCCAGTCTAGCGCGGGCCGCATTCTCATCCGTGCGCCGCAGCAATAGGTCGAGGTCCTCGGTAAACCTCGGCCGAGCATGGAACGCAAGGGCATGAGCGCCGACAACCAAAAATTCAACGCCGTGGGACTGAAACAACCTGATAAGTTCTTTCAAGTCGTCGCTGAGAGGGGGTTGTCCAGGCATAAATAATCTCGAGAAGCTCGTTAACGCGCTCATTTGGGCTCAATTGCCGGTAATACTCCCGGTCAGCCAGCTCGGCCTCCTCGGGGCTCGCCATTTTCCACACGCGCTCGATTCGCACGCAATCATTTTACTGCGTTTGAGCCTATTCCTCATTCGGTCCGAACACCTGGACGAGCTTGATTTTGATCTCCTCCCCCGGCCTCAGCGCGTGCATGGATACTCTAAGCTTCTTGGCTCGAAGAGGCGGAAAGACGACGATGCGCCTCTGTCCGATTGTCGTGCCTGACGCAAGTTCGGTCCACCCCGCACCAGCCATGCCGCCTGACGCCCTGATTGTGAAGCTCGTTACTCGCTGCCCAAACTTTAGGTCTTCAACGATCACTAAGCGATCAACCAGCTTTTCGGGGGGCACCTCGATCGTTACCTCTTGGCGGAGAGCCTCCCTTTTGATCGCCAGGTCCCGGCCATACAGCACATCCAACCGCTGCTTGAGTCCATTCAGCGCCGCAACGTCATTCTCATGGATCAACCCGCGGCGATCTGGCGGCACGTTTAGCAGCAGATTCGCGCCTCGCCCAACCGAGGCGTGCCAAATCTCCAGAAGCTTCTCCACCGACTTCACCTTGCTATCCTCGGATGCATGGTAGAACCAACCCGGGCGGATGGAGACGTCACACTCGGCGGGGACCCAGTCCCTGCCTAGCGGGTCGCCGACGTTCAGATAGGCTTGGTCCGCGCCGCCGATCGTCACCTTCGAGCGGTCCATCGTGGCCCAGTTCGTTTCCCCCGCGATGCCGCCCTCATTGCCGACCCAGCGCACGTCCGGGCCTGCATCCGAGAAGATCACCGCGCTCGGCTGATACTTGCGGACAGTGGAGACGAATAGCTCCCAGTCGTAAATCTGCCTCTTGCCATTGGGCCCCTCGCCGTTCGCCCCGTCAAACCACACCTCGAAGATCGGCCCGTATTGGGTCAGCACCTCCTTGAGCATGCCCGCAAAGACCTTGTTGTACTCAGGCGTGCCGTATGCCGGATGGTTGCGGTCCCAGGGCGAGAGATACACCCCCATCTTCAAGCCCTCCGCCTTGCAGGCCTCGGAAAGCTCCTTGAGCACGTCGCCCTTGCCCCGCTTCCAGGGCGATTGCGCCACCGTGTGTTTGGAGAGCTTCGAGGGCCAGAGGCAAAATCCGTCGTGGTGCTTGGCGGTGATGATGACGCCCTTCATGCCCGCCGCTTTGAACGTGCGAACCCACTGGCGCGCATCGAACGCGGTCGGATTGAAGACCTTTGGGTCCTCGCGCCCTTCGCCCCACTCCTTGTCGGTAAACGTGTTCGGGCCGAAGTGGACGAACGCGTAGTATCCCATCTCGTGCCAGGCGAGCTGGCGCTTGGTGGGTAGCGGCTGCTGGGCGGGCGTGCCCATGAGTGAGGCGGCTACGAGGAGGCTGATCATTACTCCCTAATGATCGCATATGGCTTTTCGGAAAGCACCGCAGAGTCGAAGAGAACGCCCAGAATCATCGAGATTCGTGACATGAATGCGTGGAACAGGCGAGAAAGTGTTGCACTATAGAGGTATGGCGCAGCGACACGACCTCGTCGAGCTCGCCCACGCCTTCGGCAAGCCTGAGAATGATCTCTGCATCCTTGCCGAGGGGAACGTGAGCTGCAAGGGCGAGCACGGCACATTGATCATCAAGGGCAGCGGCGTGGGGCTCGAACACATCACGAGCGGCGGTCTCATCGAAGTTTCCTGCAAGCCCGTTCTGGAAGCCCTCGACCATCCGCCAGGCGACGAGCAAGCGGTAAGGCAGATTCTAAACAGCGCGCGGACCGATCCTGCGGCGAGACATGTGCCGTCCACCGAGGCCTTTATGCACGCCTGGCTGCTCGATCTGCCGGGGGTCCAGTTCGTCGGCCATGGGCATCCGTCCGCGCTCCTGAGCATCCTCGCGCTCGACAGCGCGGAAGAGCTCGCCTCTAAGCGGCTATTTCCTGATGAGATCGTGTGCTGCGGCTCAGCCGCCTGCTACGTCGGTTACCATCCGCCGGGGTTGCCGCTGGCGATCGCCATTCGGACAGCGGTGGAGGACTTTGTGAAAAAGCGTGAGCAGACTCCAAAGACGATCTGGCTTCAAAACCACGGACTGATCTGCCTTGGCGCGAGCGTGCCAGAGGTGATGTGCGCGGCGCTGATGAGCGTGAAGGCGGCAAGGGTGCTGCTTGGCGCTTTGCAATCTGGGAATGTGCGCTTTCTCACCGAGGCCGAGGTTCGGCAAATCTCCGATTGGCCTGATGAGCACTACCGTCAACGGCTCTTGTCGGCGGCACAAACGTCAGGATCGGCAACGGTTCGTTAACGGCGTTTAGCCGATTGCAGGAGGGTGGTGCCACAGTAGGTCTGTGGTGGATAGGATTTCCCGAGAGCGTCCTGTCATCCTGCTGGATGAGTCGCCCCATCAGGATACTGAACGCCTTCCGTCCCTGCCGATCTCCCTCCAGGTCCCTGTTGCGTCCCCTGTCAGCCTGGAAGGGTCTAGGAACGAAGAACCCCTCCCCTCACCGACCACACAGCGACGAAAGCTGCCGCGCCTGGGCTATTTGCTTCTGGGCCTGCTCTGCGTGGGCCTAGGCTGGATCGGCGTGCTCGTGCCGGGCATGCCTTCGACGATCTTTTTCATCATCGCGCTCTGGGCGTTCCAGAAGAGCAGCCCGCGCCTGGAGAATTGGCTCCTTTCGAACCGCATCATCGGTCCGACTCTAAGGGACTGGCGTGAAAGCCGCAGTCTGCGAATTCGCACGAAGCTCGTCGCGATCACCGCGATCTGGGTGTGCATCGGGGCATCGATCTTCTTCCTCCGCTCCCCTTGGGTGATTGGCTTACTGGTGGCCACCGCGCTCACCCTCACGTGCTTCCTCTGGTCCCGCAAGACTAAGCGCTAGCCCACGGGCTCCACGTCATCGACACGCACGATCACCACCGTGCAGTTATCACTCCCCCCGCCTTGAAGTGCCATGCCGACCAGCTTCCAGCACGCCTCGGCGGGCGAATTCTCGCGCAGAACCGCACCGATGTCGCCATCGCCCACATGGTTGAGAAGTCCATCGGAGCAGAGGAGGTATATGTCGCCGGTCTGCAAGTCGTTCAGCTCGATATCGCAGTTGACGGTCGGCTCGGTACCCACTGCTCGCGTGAGGACATGCTTATAGGGGTGGCCCGCAATCTCTTCCGGGCGCAGAACCCCCTCGCGGAGCGCCTCCTCGATCCATGTGTGGTCGCGGGTCATTTGGAGCATCTCGCTGTTTCGGAGACGGTAGATACGGGAATCTCCCACTTGGACGGTATAGGCCTTGTCTTGGAGCAAGATAAGGACGCTGAGCGTGGTGCCCATCCCTTTTCGCGCGACGACCGCTCTACTGATATCGTGCACATACCGGTTTGCGGCAATGACGGCGGCCTCCATGGCGACGGCCGAATCGCCTGATGGGTGGCTCAAGTAGACATCAATAAAGGTCTTTGCCGTGAGCTCGCTGGCGATTTGCCCCGCCGCATGCCCGCCCATTCCGTCGCAGACGATGAATATCTGGCCTCTCGAGGCAAGGGTGGGGTCATCCTCCGGGATGTAGTATTCGAGCTTGTCCTCGTTGTTTTCGCGCACCCGGCCGAGGTCGGTCTTGCAGGCGACAGTCACCCGCGGCCGGAATTTCAACTCGGCGGGGGCTACCAAGGCGGCGGCTTCGTATTCGGCAGTGATTTCTTCCATATGGTATAGAGTGCGGTGACTTGTCACCGCTTTCGCTTCCGCTCTCGCTGAGCAAGCTCCGCCGGGCCCAAGCGGTAACAAGTTACCGCACTCTATATGGAAACCGCAGAACGAATTCGTATCCGCTATGGCGAGACCGACCAGATGGGCCATGCCTATTACGCGAACTATCTCTATTGGTTCGAGCAGGCTCGTGGCGCCTGGTGCCGGGCTCGCGGCTTCACCTACAAGAGCTTGGAGGCGAAAGGCTATTTTCTACCTGTGGTCGAGGTGCATGTGCGGTATCGGGGAGAGGTCCGCTACGACGACGAGATCGAGGTGCGGGTTAAGGTGACGGAGATCAAGCGGGCAGCGATCCGGTTCGAATACGAGATCGTCAACGACGGGAAGCTCGTCACCGAGGGCTACACTTGGCATGTGCTGATGGGCAAGGAGCGGAAGGCAATCTCGATCCCACCCGAGGTTAGGCAGATGCTGGAGCGCGACCCGCCTAGCTCTGCATAGGTGTTTCCACGTCCGCTGGTGAGCGCGGGTCGAGTACGATCAGGTAGCGCGGATCGAGGTGGTAGTTTGTACCTTCCTCTCCATAACGATCCAGACATCCGCCAGGTGTATTCCCGACGAGCTTTGACCAAGTTCTTGTCTTGCCCGTGTTGGGAAACTCCTTCTTCTCGCCATTCGAGAACACCTGGAGCTTCTCTCCGAGGAGCTGAAAGCGATCACCTACCGTTTGGCAAAGGGGCGACGTGCGCCGCCAAAGAACCGAACCAAGCCAACCAGAAAAGGTGAAGATGAGCAGGCAAAACGAAGCAGCGATCCGGGACTTCGCGTCGAAAATAACCGCCCATAGCGCGGGCAGGCCGATGACAATGGAGGTCACCATGAAAAAGACCGCGGCCCCTCGGGCAGACCTAAGCTCATGCTCGATCGCCTCGGGATGCACATAGGCGTAGACAATGCCAGGCTCAAATGTGACGGGCTGCGGCTTGCCTCTCGCGTCTAACTTGAAGTCAGCTAAGGTCGGCCCATAACCGGGTGCCAGCATCGCCCTTCCACCATCCAACGCATAAGGGTTTTTGAGCAGGACCAGACCGATGACTCCTCCGGCGACCAGCCCCGACCCCGACGGCGAGCGGAATGCCCCAGAGCATCATCGCATAGTGAGGCAGGATGCCTTCGTAGGGCCACTCCTCGGTGAGGGAGCGATTTCGGTGGTAAATAATGGATGCGCCGCTGAAGAAGCAAATCAGGGCTCCCGCGGCAGTCATCACCAGGCATCGAAGAGGCGTCCGTCGAACTCGCAAGTTTACGGGTTCGGTCTCGGGGTATTCGATCTTCGAACGCCGCACCAGCTCCCGCAGAAACTTCTTGTAACCCACTCGGTCTGCCGAAGACAGCAGAATCTCGCCGACGACCTCTTCGTGTGCATTGATCACATTCAGAACCTTGACATGATTCAGGAACACGTTCGCCATTCGCATCCGCCCAGGCGTAACGCCATTGAATTGGCTCCAGGGCACCTCCCACGACATTTCGCCGAGTTTCTCCTCTCGGATCGAGCGCTCGTCTAGTACGAACTCGACCCAGCGGAGGCGAAGCCCGGCCCGAAGCGTGATGATCCAGATGACAGTGAGAGGGACAGATAGGGCTTCGAACAAGATCGCCGTCTCGGGTTTGTCTGGCTCTAAAAATGGCGCCCCAATGATCACTCCTATTCCGACGAGGATCAGGATGCCGGCCATGATGAGATCGCCTGTCGCAACCGGTCTTTGCCGCAATGGCTCCATCTAGTGGAAAAGACGAGGCGGGGCAGTGAGCGGTTGCGCTGGAAAAGACCGCACGGAGGCTGGCAGACGGGTCTACCGAACCTCTCCGCCGGTTCCGACGTATATAATAATGTCAATTGGGGGCGAACGGGTTCGACAGAGCCGGTTCGGCTTTCGGTTGCGAGCCGAGGATTCTCGTTGGCCTCGTAAAAAACGAGAAAAAAAGTAACTGCGAATAACAGCTACGCTTACGCGGCGTAATTCCCGCGTGGTCCGCCACTCTTGAGCCGGTAAGGAGTGTTCCGGGCCTGACTAAATCCGGATAGCTCGGCAAGCTTCTGTTCGTAGCGAGCCGCGCGAAATAAATCGAACTGGTCGACCGTCCAGGTAGCCCCGACAGAGGGCGGCGACGAGAAAAAGTACAGGGGAGACGCTCGTGGTTAACCGTCGGTCTGCGGTTTTGGAAGGGAGTTCAATTCTCCCCGCCTCCACCAGAATTCAAAAGGCCCTCCTTATCCGGAGGGCCTTTTTATATTAAGATCCTTCTTCGCCAGGCGACTCGCCATCCTCGCCAACAACCTCTGGCTCACCTGCGCCTTCCTCTGCCGGCGCTTCGAGCTCGGGCTCCTTGGCGATGGTCAGGCCGAAAAGCAACGTGTCGGGCGGACTTATCAATTCGATTCCTTCAGGCAGCGGGATGTCGGAGGCGACGATGTGGCCGCCGAGCTCCAATCCTGAAAGGTCCACCTCGAAGTGATCAGGCAGCTCGGAGACCTTGCCCTTGATCTTGATCGTCGAAGTGGGCGACGAAAGCAGCGCGATGCCATCGTCCACGGCGGACGGCGTGCCAACGTGAGTAATCCCGATATCGGCGGTGATCAGGTCGTCTCGCGAGACCTCCATCAGGGTCACATTGTTTAGCCGGTGCGTCATGTAATCCTGGTCGACCTGCTTGACGATCACACTACGCGGCTTGCTTTCGCCTTCGATGTGGATGTCGATCATGCCGACGCCGTGGGCACCTGCAACTGCCTGGCGAACCTGGAGGATGGGCGCCTGAATGAGCCTGACCGAATGGTCGGGCTTCTGAAAAAGCGCCATCGGCACCCAGCCGGCCTTGCGAAGATGCTTCGCTGCGTGACCGGTGGATTCGCGCGGGGTGACCTGAAGAACTGCCATAGAGGCGCTAGTTTACTCGGTTTAAGCTGCGAGACTGGACGCCAGCGAAGTGAAAGGTATAGAGATGCTCTGGATGCCAGCCATCCAGAGCATCAAGCCGCGAGTGATTTACTTCGCGCTGGGAGGGGGTGGGGGTGTTCCACCGCCGCCGCCGGCACCTGGCGCGGGCCGTGTGCCAAAGCGGCCTGGTGCGCTGTCGCCAAACTGCGGCATCTGAGGCATGGGCAGCTCGCCCTGGGCAACCACGCGGAGGCTGTTAGCATCAACCTTGTAGATAATGTTGCCGCGCAGGATGTAAAGGAAGTTGCCCGCAACCACCATGGTCGCCTGGCCACCGCCGCCCATCATCATGCCCATACCGCCGCCGCCACCGCCGCGCTGTCCGAACTCTAGGCCCGGCCTCGGTCCACCTTGCGGTCCGCCGGCCTGTGTCCTAGGTCCGGCGCCCGGACCCTGAGTTGTGGCCGGCGGGCCCCCTGCCACCTGGGCTTGGGAGAATGAAAGGGTCATTGGAATGGCCAGGGCCGTCATCGCAACTGCGCCCAATGCGTAGACGCCAATTCTTTTCGTGATCATCATAGTTTGCAAACTCCTGCGGCACGCCTTTTACGGCGCACTGTACCGGCTGAGACGTTTGCGGAGTCCAATGGGTTCAATTAATTTGCTTGTCTCGTAGCCTTATATGTGGTAATCGTTGACTGGCTCGGCGGCATGGCATTCGGAGCGACCCCGCCAAGTGGCCATAAGCTCATTATGGATGTGCTCCCAAATGACGGCTCTCAACGTAGGGGCCCATCACCGGTCGAAGCACTCCTTTCCTCTGCGGCTGCTTGCAGCGGCATGGATGTGATCTCGATCTTGGAGAAGATGCGCCAAAGAGTGACCGGATATCGCATCGAGATCGATGGGGTCCGCACTCCGGAAGGGGAGTGGCCGCGCCCCTTCGAGTCGATTGTAATGCGGCACATTCTCGAAGGCGAGAATCTGGACGAGGGCGCGGTGCAGCGTGCGGTCGAGCTCAGCGATTCGAAGTATTGCTCGATCGTGGCGACGCTGAGGCGCGCCCCAAGCATCTCTTCGGAATGGCGAATCGAAGCACTATCGCCCGAAAATGCCGGATCCGATGCCGCCGCTGCCAAACACCCGGTCCAAAGTGAACAGCAGGCCGGCAATACCCGATAGCGCGTTGATATCCGGAGACCTGGTTTCAGGCACCCAGACCAGGTCGCCGCTCTGAAGCGTGATGTTCTGGCTGGCGTCCCCTTCCCTGATGAACCGGACGATATCAACTTGGATGCGCATAATCTCGCCTGGCCGGCCCGGCATATCGCGAAGCACCATCGTTTTGCTCAGCTGAGATCGGGTCTTGACCTCGAACCTGGCAATGCTCAGCGCGTCCATGACGGTCATGCCTTCACGGAAGCCGTATGATCCGGGCTGCGGCACCATGCCCAACACAGAGATTGTGGGCTTGCGCTTTTCTGGGATGTTGAGCTCGTCGCCGTCCTGGATTTCGTAGTTCTGGGAGGTGTCGGCAAAAACAAGCATTGAGTAGAGGTCGACGGGTATGAGCTCATTTGAATCGGACCTGCGCAGGGTGGCCCGCCGCATGTCCGGGCCGAGGTCGCTATTAGCGCCGCCTCCCGATGCCAGCAAAGTGAGGATTGTGTCGCCTGGCCGCAGATCGCGCACTCCAGGCGCCTTTACGGCACCCGAAATTGTGGCTCGAATGGCGCGGAACCGAAGAATGCTGACGGAAACGCGCGGGTCGCGCAGGCTCAGCTTTTGCCGGTACAGACCTTCCAGCTCGGCCGCAAGCTCCGACGTGGTCTTGCCCTGCGCCCTCACGGTGCCAATGAAAGGTGCGCTGATATTCCCGTCGCGCCCGACGGGGATCGCATCGTTGCCGATGTCCTCTCGGTAGATGCGGATACTGATGAGGTCGTCAGGCTGGAGGCGATACGTGCCCTGAGTCTGAGCGGACGCGCCAATGCTGGCAAGGACGAGCAGGATGAATAGAAGCCATTTCATAGGACATTAACTCGAAGCGGACGAAGTCTACCCTTAGCATAACTGAGACTCGCTGTAGTTCGGTTCCGCTATTCGGCAAGGTTCTTGCTCCATCATAGAAAGCGTGCCCGAAGAAAAACGGCCCCTCGACCAGATCCGCAATGAGATCGACGCGATCGATGCCTCCCTTATCGCTCTGCTGAACCGCCGCGCTGGGCTCGCCCAGGAGGTTGGCAAGGTCAAAGGCGCGGATGGCAAGCCCTTCTTCACCCCCGAGCGCGAGCGTCAGATCTACGAAAAGCTCGAGACCGCCAATCCCGGCCCGCTTCAGGGCAGGCAGCTCATTAGCATTTTTCGCGAGATCATCAGCGCGGCAAGGGCGGCGGAAAAGCCCCTCTCCGTCTCCTATTGGGGGCCTGAAGGCACGTTTAGCCACCTCGCCGCCATCCAAACCTTCGGCCACAGCACGATCCTCGCGCCGAGGGATTCGATCCATGACGTCTTCCGCGCGGTCGAGCACGGCGAAGCGAACTATGGCGTCGTGCCGGTGGAGAACTCCGTTGCCGGAGTCGTGCCCGAGACCCTCGACATGTTTCCGCTCACGACCGTCAGAATCTGCGCCGAAACCTTCGTGGACATCCACCACCACCTCGTCTCGCTGGCCCCATCACTCGCCGAAATCGAGCGGGTGTATGCCGGAATGCAGCCTATGAACCAGTGCATGCGATTTCTACGCGAGAGCCTCTCCCATGCAGAAATCGTCGACACCGCGCCAACCGCCAAAGCCGCCAAAGCCGCGCTCCAGGACCCGAAAGGCGCTGCGATCGCCAACCGCATGGCCTCAGAGCTCGTCGGAATCCCGATCCTCGCCGAGCACATTCAGGACAACCCGCAGAACAAGACCAGGTTCCTCGTGGTCGGCTTCAACGAGCCCGCCAAGACCGGCCGCGACAAGACCTCCCTGATGTTCAACCTGCGCAACAAGCCCGGCGAGCTCTATCGCGCGCTAGGAGCCTTCGATCAGACCGGCGTGAACCTCATGATGATCGAGTCGCGCCCCGCGCAAAGGCAGGGGTTCGAATATATCTTCTACATCGACGTGGCCGGGCATCGCACCGACGACAAGCTCCTCTCGGCGCTCGAAATCCTTCGAGGCTATGCGCTGGAGACGATCGTGCTGGGGAGCTACCCGAGCACCGATCCGATGGCGGGATAAACAAGCAAGACGTGGCCCGAACACCGTAGAATGCTTCCGAGATGATATCGCAGGCCAATGCTGCTACCCTGGTCGGGATCGACGCCCTGCCCGTCGTGGTCGAGGTGGACCTTAGGCCGCCCGTGAGTGACAGCGGGTCCAATTTCCTCATGGTCGGGCTGCCCGATAAGGCGGTCGAGGAAAGCCGGGTTCGGGTGCGAAGCGCGGTCAAGAATTCCGAGCTCGTTTTTCCGAATAACAAGGTCATCTGCAACCTCGCTCCGGGGGACATCCGCAAGGAAGGGCCTGCGATGGACCTCTCAATCGCGGCGGCTATCCTCGCGTGCGATAACCAGATTCCGCGAGAAGAGTTGGAAGGGACGGTGATCCTGGGCGAGCTTGGCTTGGACGGCGCTGTCCGGCCGATCGATGGGGCCGTGAGCGTCGCCCTCATGTGCCGGGCGAAGGGGTTTCGGCGGCTGATCTTGCCCAAGCCGAATGCGGCGGAGGCGGCGGTCGCTCCGGGCGTGGAGGTTTTTGGGATCGAGTGGCTCACCCAGATGATGGAGCTGCTCAATGGCTCGTCGGACTACAAGCCGGTCGAGTTCATCGAGACCTCGCTTGAATCCTTGCCCGAGTATGGGATTGATTTCTCCGATGTGAAAGGGCAGAGGCAGGCCGTGCGCGCGTTGGAGATCGCGGCTGCCGGGGGCCACAACGTGCTGATGACCGGCCCGCCAGGATCGGGCAAGACGATGCTCGCAAGAAGGGTTCCAACAATCCTGCCGCAACTCAGCCTCGACGAAAGCATCGAGGTCACCCGCATCTATAGCGCGTCCGGGCAAAAGGGCGGCCGGCAAGGATTGATATGGGAGAGGCCGTTTCGCTCGCCCCACCACTCGGCGAGCCACGCCGCGATTGTCGGAGGTGGCAAGAACCCGAAGCCAGGTGAGGTCAGCATGGCCCACAAAGGCGTCCTGTTCCTCGACGAGATGCCCGAATTTGATCGCCAGGTCCTCGAGGCATTGCGCCAGCCGCTCGAAGACAATGTCGTGACCGTTTCGCGCGTACAGGCATCCATCACCTTCCCGGCGGAGTGCATCCTGATCGGCGCCATGAACCCCTGCCCCTGCGGATTCAAGGGGCTGCCCGAGCAGAAGTGCATCAGTTCGCCGACCCAATGCGGGCGCTATGCCTCCAAGATCAGCGGGCCATTGCTCGATAGGATCGACCTCCACATCAACGTGCCCCGGCTCAAGCCCGAAGAGCTGCTCGGCGCTCCGACCGGCGAATGCAGCGAGGCGATACGGGATAGGGTGATCGCGGCCCGAATGAAGCAGTCCGAGCGACTCGGCAAGGACCGGCTGAACTCCAAGATGGCCCCACGCGAGATCCGTGAGCGGCTCATTCTCAGCGACGAATGCACCGAGTTCATGCGGCTCGTGATGACGCGGATGAACATCTCGGCCAGGGTTTTCGATCGCATCCTTAAAGTCGGGCGAACCATCGCTGACCTTGCCAATGAGCCCGAGATAACAAAAACCCACCTCAGCGAGGCAGTGCAGTATAGGCAGAGCGCCGAACTGTAGTATTGGTCGCGGCAACCCTTCAACTCTCGGCCTTGAAAACCAACAATTCCACCTGGATGTCTCACCACGGATGGCGCGCGTTGTGCAACCTGCTGCTCCCCATGCGACCAATTACGGGCTTACGGGCCCACGGGCATGCGGCATTGCGGGCGTGCGGGTATCGTTCAGCCTATATGCTTGCGGTGGCGGCCCTTATATGGACTCTTGCCGCAGCGTCGGCCCGTGCTGAGAACATCATTCTCGTGCCCATCGACAGCCGTCCTCCGGGCGGACAGTTCCCCGAAATGATCGCCGCGATGGCCGATTCGAAGATCACCATTGCGCCCGAGCGCTACCTTGGCCAGTTCCTTACGCCAGGCTCGCCCGAGGCGATCATGACGTGGCTTGAAAGCCAGGATATGTCGAATGTTGCTTCGCTCGTGGTCAGCACCGACATGATCGCGTATGGCGGCCTCATCTCCTCGCGAATCAATTCGATCTCCGCCGACAAAGCCATCAACCGCCTCCAGCGCCTTGCCCGGATTCGCAAGAAGTGGCCGAATCTCAAGATCTACGGGTTTTCTGCGGTCATGAGATTGGCTCCCACCGCAACGCGAACATCCGCAGCTTGGCGGCTTCTCGTATCCAAGCATGAAGAGCTGACCGACCGATACAGGACCAAGCCAAGCGTCTATCTCAAGAAGCGCATCGCAAGCCTAAAGTCAAGAATCCCTGCCGGCGAGATCGAGGGGTATCGGGCCGCGCGAAAGAGAAACCACCTGGTCCAGCGCTATCTCGTCACGGCTGCCGCGAACGGCGCCTTCGATTATCTTCTTATTGGCCAGGACGACGCCTCCCCATACGGTCCTCACAAGCCCGAAACCGCGACCCTCAGGAACCTCGTGGACAAGCTTGGCGCGCACCACCGCGTCCTCTTCTGCCAGGGTATCGACCAGCATGCCGCGATCCTGGTCAGCCGATCCATCCTTGCGAGCCAGGGCTGGACCCCGAGAGTGAGCGTCGTCTTCTCCGATCCTGCAGCCGCCTCAAAGATCGCAATGTATGAGAGCAAGCCGCTCGGCGCGAGCCTCAAGGAGCAAGTTGTCGCAAGCGGCGCGGTCCTCGCTCAGAACTCCCAGGACAGCGACTATACGCTCTATATCAACACCCCCAAGTCCCGCCCCGAGACCCGCCAAAGATTCCTCAAATGGCTCGGTCAGGACATCGATCGTGGCCTTCCGGTAGCCGTTGCCGACGTCAATCTCGGCAAAGACGGCACCTGCGATCCCGCCCTTTTCGAAACGCTTTACAGCAACGGCCGGATGATGAAGGTGCTCGCCTTCGCCGGATGGAACTCCCCCGGGAACACGATGGGCACGACCATCCCCGCCGCCAATGTCTACCTCATGGCGCGAAGGGCCAATATCGATCCGCTCAAGCGCGAGACGGCGCAGCGGGCATTCCTCCTCCATCGGTTCGTGAACGACTACGCTTACCAGACATTTACCCGCCCCGTCGCCTACAATCTGCTCGACAGCCGCTACCTCATGTCGCGCGAAGAGGTGTATGGCACGACGTATTCGGAGCTCACCGACTTCGTTCGCCGCGACCTAGGCAAGCATCTGGAGCGGTATTTCCGGGACCAGTTCCAGGGCCGCCAGTTCTTTGCAGGTACGCGCTCATATGTGTTCACCGGGCTCGATGAGGTCTCGATCTCGCTCCCTTGGCCCCGCGCCTACGAGGTCAGTCTTCGCTTCAAGATGCGCGCCCAGGAAACGGCCGTTCAGGGGAACTAGTCCGAGCGCAAGTTGTAGTCGTGTTATCATGTTTGCATGATCACATTGCTCGCATCTTTTGCGCTGTCCCGAGCGTTCACGACAAGCTTGGAATGGGAGGTTGTCTATCTCCATCCAGAAGGACAATTTCGCCACTCTATGGGAACGAGCATTCGCGGTGGACAGCAGGCGGGCATCGTCACCAACGATCGGGCAAGGGCCGGCAATGGCGCGATTTGGACAGGCAGCGCCCAGTCCTTTATCTACCTGGGGAGTGGCTACATCAACGACACGGACGGCAAGCAGCAGGTCGGACAAACGTGGTCCGAGCACTCGCCGGCTCGCGCCCGCTTATGGATGGGTTCGCAGACATCGAGGGTTACTCTTCATCCCGACTGGGCAAGCGCCTCGGGAGTTTATGGAGTCGACGGTGGGAGGCAAGTCGGGTACACCGTGCGCGAATCGGAAGGTGGGCGTGCTGCCATATGGAGCGGCTCCGCCAAGTCATGGCGGAGTCTACATCCCAGCGGTGCTGTTTGGTCCGAAGCGCTGGACATTCATCGAAAAGTCCAAGTCGGAGTCGCCCAATTCACGGACGGAATTCCTTTGGCCGGCTTGTGGCGGGGAAATTCAAAGTCCTGGACCAGCCTTCACCCTGCGAACACGAGCCGCTCCAGAGCTATTGGGGCTTACGGCAACACTCAGGTCGGAGTAACTCAGACCGCCGATCCTGGGGAAGAGCCATGGTGGCCGGAAGTACCTACTCACGCTGCTTTGTGGTCCGGCACTGCAGACTCTTGGGTGGATCTGCAACCGGACAGTTGGGGTTCATACGCGGTCGCAGTTTGGGAACGCTTCCAGGTTGGCTGGACTGTCTATCAGGACTTCGAGGGACCAACAAGAGCGTGCATCTGGCAGGGTTCACCGTCAACATATACCGACCTCCACCAATTCCTCTCAAGCGATTTTGACGAGTCCAAGGCGTCTGATGTATGGTTTAGTGGAAGCAAAGTTTATGTGATCGGAACGGGCGAGATTAACTCAGAGGGCGGTGGTTCGCGGGCGGTTATGTGGATCGGTACGCCAACAGAGTGAGTAGTCCAAGGTTCCCGCCATCTCCTTGGCGAGACCGCACCGAGGACATTGCTTTAGATGCAGGTGGGGCGAATCGTAGAATCCGCATGCTGACGATCCGACAAATAATGAGATCGCATCCAGACGATCAGACATCTTGGTGGCTGGCGGAGGCTTTGCGGTCGGTTGGCTGGCTGCTCTCCGGCCCGGCGACGGCGGACCTGGATGTACTCCTCTAGGGCAAGCATGGCCACTCCGCGCTCTGCGGCACCGGCTCAAGCTCATGGCTTCCTCCAAGAGTTCCGTATCGACCTTAACATTGGCGACTACTTCTATTGTAGCCGGTGGCTAACCCGGCTAAGGGCCCAGCAGGCGACTTTAGTAGAAGAGGCAACCCGTCCCACTTCCACATAAATCCCTTCAAGGCATTAAAGGTTCAACACTCCCTGCTTCAAGCGTCTATAATGCCTAGACCCGCTGTCGGTGCGATATTCGTGTCGTGCCGGTGCGTTATGGCCAAGAGGGATGTATGCCGATCTCGGCGAGCTACTACACGACCACCATCTGCAACGCCAAGTGCGGCTTCTGCGACATCTGGGAGGGCAAGCCCAGCAGCAAGCCCAGGCTGGTGCCGCTCGACAAGGCTGAGAGGATCATCTCCGGCCTCAAGAAGCTCGGCGTCAAATACATTGATTTCACGGGTGGGGAGCCGCTGCTTTGCCGGAACCTGCCGGAGTTGCTGAGGATCGCCAAGAGCAAGGGCATCCGCACCGGCGTCTGTTCGAACGGCTTTCTCTACCCTGGCCGCGCCGACGAGCTGAAGGGCCTTGTCGATTCGCAGGCCTTTTCCTTGGATTCTGCGGATCGCGACCGGCACAACGCCAGCCGCCAGATCGTGGCCTACGACCGGATCATCGAGTCAATCGAAATCGCCAAGCGCAACAAGACCTTCGTCAACATTAATTTCTCGGTCGGCAATGAGAACCTCCACGAGGTGGAGCCGATGTGCAAACTGGCCAAGGACCTGCAGGTGGTGGTTCACGTGATGCCGATGTTCAGCTATTTCGGCAATGCGGCGCTGCAGAAGGAGCTCACCGCGCACCTCAAGAGCCTGTTTCTGAAGCCCTATATGTCGGTTAATTTGGCGTCGGTGAAGCTGCAAAAGGCGGGCGGGAACGACATCGCGAAACCCAAATGCAAGGCGATCCGGGCCAATATCGCGGTCTCGCCGGATGGCAAGTTTTATCTGCCTTGCTATCATGCGGCCGTTGACAAGCCCGAGATCGAGGACGATATCGTGGCCCAATGGAAGTCGCCGTATATGCAGGAGCAGATCGCGAAGGCGGGCCGCTACGACTTCTGCCAGGGCTGCTCGATCTGGTGCTACCTGACGCCTTCGTTCCTCTATACGCTGGATTCATATTTCCTCCTCCAGGCTTTCTCCTACGGAGTTTCTTCCGGGAAGGCGGTGCTTGGCAAGACCAGGGAGATGATCGGGCTTGGGCGCAAGATCACTTATGAGGAATACCGCAGGGAGGGCCGGCCGACGACGGAGCTGGACGAGCTTCTGGAGGAGCCGGTGGTTCGGCTCGGGTCAGTTGACGAATTCAAGCGGGACCGGGACCTTGTCAGCAAATAAAATGCCCCGACAGCTTTCGCTGTCGAGGCATCGTTTCAATCGATGACGAATCTTATTTGCGTCGTCGTCGAAGAAGGGCCACGCCACCGACCGCAAGAGCGATCATGGACGCAGGCTCAGGAACGACGTCTATCTTTCCTTCGAAGCCGGGGTTGCTGCTCGAATTGAAGTTATCGCCGCCAAAGTAATTGGCGCCGCTACCAGTGAAGTCGGCGGCAAAGGCGAACCAGCGGATGCTTGTAGGAGCATTCGTATCGGTCGAATGGGCAACGAATCCGCTGACCGTCTCGCCATTCTGAATCAAGTCGTTGACGTTGTTGAAGTTGATCCAGTTGTTGTTGTAGATCGTGCTGGAACCGCCGAAGCCGGAGTTGTCCCAGGATGTCCACGTATTGGGATCCCACGTCGTTGGCGACCCCGTGATGTCGCGAGCGCTGAGCTGGACACCGAAGAAATAGATGTCCATGTTGTTCACGCCTAGAGTGTTCTCGACGCTAAAGTCCATCGTCCAGTTGCCTGAACTGCCACTCAACGCGACAGTCACGTTAGGTGCTGCCATCGCCGTCGCTGAAGCGAGACAAAGGCCAGCCAATACTGCTAATCTCATATCGAATCCTCCTTCCTGAATTGCAGAGCCGCAAGTCCACCGAGCAAAAGCAACCAAGTGGCACGCGAACTTAGATGCAGTATATGACAGAAATGCGCCAGATCTCAAGAATGACTGGAAACGAGCAAAAAACCAACAAATTTACCGGCCCGACGGCCCTGGGTCAGGGATCATTTCCCTCTTGAGGGCGAGGCTGCCGAAAAGCATCGTGGCGTGGAGGCCAAGGCGGTCCGACCGGAACCCTTGCAGGAACACCACCCTCAGGCGCGTCGGGATCTTCGTCAATACTTTGGGATGGTCGTCGCCGTTCCCCAAAAGATAAGCGGAGAAACGCGGAGAAATGATGGCTCATAAGGTTCTCGAGCGCAGGAATCCACGGGACGCCGAATTCGTTCACGTCCAGCCAGTTCGGATTCGATTGTTGAATCAACTTCTGGCGGCGTGACAGTGTCATCTTTCGGAGTTTCGCCGCCCGTTGCGTCGCCGCTATCGTGGAGGTAAATCGCTCGACATGCACAATGCGGCAAGGCTGGTTAGCGGCCCAAAGTATCATCCGCTGGACTTCTACATCCTTAGTGATGCCGACAGACACCGCATGCTCCTCGTCAGCGGCGAGATAGAGAAAGGTGTAGCTGGCCATGGGGATGGTCAGCTCTGCGACAATCTCTGCTGCAGCGGTTCCTCAGCAGGCTGGAGATGGGGCAGAGGGAGCTCGGCCTGCTCTTGCAGTGTTTGCTCCAGCCGATCCATCAGCTTGGCCATTTTTATCTGGTCGTGGCGATACCAGCCTGCGACGATCTTGCGGAACCAGAGGCCCAGAGCAAGGGCCATGAAGATCGAGGCCAGAACCTTGGCCCAGATCGGAAGCTCCTGGGCTCCCCATGGCGCTGCGGCAGTGACCAGGATGATGCCGATCGTGCTGACCATGCCGACCGAGATGCCGTCGTCGATATGCGGCACGAGCTTGAGACGCACGGAGGTGGGGGTTTGGGTGGCAGTGAAGTGGACGGAGCCCAGATCGTGTTTCCAATGCCAGGTATGCACCGGGCCCGCCTTGACCCCGACAATGGATTGCTGGAACGTGGAATTCAGCTCGCCGACGAGAGCCTGCCAGCGCTCATCGGAAAGTGTGCCTTCGAATGCCCTTTCGACCTCGTAGGACGGTGGCGCGCCGAGCCATCGGGTCTGCACTTCGTCGCCATCTTCCTCGACTCCGTGCATGGCCTCGCGGATGTATTGGGCGTCGAGCCCAACCTCCTGGCCGATGCGGAAAAGCTCAGCGGGGGAAATGCCGGAAGGGGCATCGCTCGTCGAGCTTCGGGCCTGCAGCTCACCGGCACGGCGGATGATCTTCGCCGTTTCCTTCTCGGTGTAGTGCCTTTCGAGCCTGTCGTCTTTGGGCATGGCCTCATCCCAGGGTACGACCATACCCGGCGGGAGGTTGCGAGGTCCAAGAGCTTTCCTTCAATGCCCGCACGTCCTCATGTTGAGGCATCTCCGGACTGGAGCCTTCACACGAGGACTCGTCGAGGTATTGGCTCCCATGCGTTAAACTAAGCTCGCCTTGGCGAATCCGACGCTGCCCGACGATACCATCGAACCGCGATTGCCGCCCTCCGAGCTTCCCGCGATGGATGCGCCGGTCTGGCGGCGCAAAGGCGTTCTGAACCTGCTTGTCATCGCGCTCTTTGCCGAGCTTGGGCTGGCCGTGCTCAACATCTCCACGATGCCGGTCTATCTGGCTAAGGATCGGGGACTCGGGGGCGGCGCGATCGGGCTGGTTCTCGGCGCATTCCTTCTAAGCGAGGCGCTCTTCAAGAGCCCGATGGGCCATTTGGCAGATCGTGTGGGCAGAAAGACCATGATGACCATCGCGCCATTGCTGACGGTGGGAACGGCCCTTCTGACGCTTGCCGTACCGCACGGCTGGGGCACGGCGGAGGTTGCGGTGATCGTTGCGCTGAGGGTGGTGGACGGCCTCGGCGCCGCGATGTTCTGGCCAGCTGCTTATGCGGCGAGTGGCGAATGCGTGGCTGACAAGGAACGGCAGCAAGCGATGTCGCTGCTCAACGCTTGCTACTTCGTTGGGATAGCTTTCGCTTTGCCGATCGGCGGGGCGATGGAGGATCTGGTCGGCTACAACGCAAGCCTCTATATGGCGGCGGGAGTGTTCTTCATCGTCGCGATATCGGTGAACCGGCTGCTTCCTAACGACAAGCCGCACCGGCACGAAGAGCAGATCGAGGGCGAATTCAACCTAATGCAGTTTGTCCACACGGCGCGCGAGATTCCTCAGTATCTGCTGCTTTCGCTCGTGACGTTTTGCGGGATTGGGTTTCCGGCGGCCAATATCAAGCTCTTTGCCCTGGATCAATTCAAAATGACCGCGTCGCAATT
This sequence comes from Fimbriimonadaceae bacterium, assembly GCA_049276675.1. Classification (GTDB taxonomy): domain Bacteria; phylum Armatimonadota; class Fimbriimonadia; order Fimbriimonadales; family Fimbriimonadaceae; genus DATLGQ01. The sequence continues at coordinate 35,050 of JBASWW010000035.1, read as the reverse complement.
CGGCTCGTTCATCGTTCTTCCTGGCGCGCTTGCGATGGTGGTTTTATCCGTTCCGATGTCGAATCTGGGGGAGCGTCTTGGGCGCGCACGCGCGGTCCACATCGGAATGGGAATGTGCGCAGGCGGGCTTATCGTGATCGCCTTGGGGGCTGTCGTGCCTCTAATGCGAAGTCCGCTGGTAATGGCCGCCGGAGGGATTCCCCTTGGCGTAGGGTTCCTTCTCGCGATTCCGGCATGGATGGCGAGTGTGAGCGACATCAATCCCAAGCGGCGAGCGGCGAATCTCGGCGCGGTGATGACGGCGCAGGGGCTGGGCGCGATCATCGGCGTTCCGCTAGGGGGCTTCATGTACGAGCGTCTGACATTCGCTGGCCCCGACTTCGCCCGGTATTCGCCCTTCATCGGCTGCGCGGTCTTTGTTACGGCGGGATGGCTCATCAGTTTGCGGATATTGAGGCATAGGAGTGAGGTATAGAGTGCGGGAACTTGTTACCGCTTTAGCGATCGTCACCGCGAAAAAAGCGGTAACAAGTTTCCGCACTCTAAAATGATCGTCGCCGTTATCGGAGCAGGAATCCACGGTCTGAGCGCCACGCGCGCTCTCGCCGAGCGTGGGCACCAGGTCACCCTTTTCGAACAGCACCCCCTCGGCCACGACCGTGGCAGTTCGCACGGCGCTTCCCGAATCGTCCGCAAGGCGTATCCCGACGCCTTCTATACGGAGCATATGCTGCGTGGATATCCATTGTGGGCGGAGCTGGACGCGGCTGCGGGCGGCGGAATCTTGCACGAGGTCGGGTTGCTTTATTTCGGTGGGGTGGATTCGCCGGCTATGGTGTCTTTGGAACAGGGACTCCGTGAGCTGAAGGTCAGACACGAGCTCTATGGCCCAACCCAAGCGGGAAAAGCCATCCCCGGCTTGCGCCTTCAAGAGGGCGAGGCCGGGGTATTCACGCCAGAAGCGGGCTGGGTGGACGCCGCCAAGGCCTTGACTGCAACGTGGAATCTGGCGCAAAGGGCGGGAGCACGGCTTCGAGAGGCCAGGGTTGTCGGAATTTCAGATGAGTCCTCAAACGACAATCTCCAGTCAACCATCTCTCTCGAATCACTTGAAAAGGGCTTCGACAAGATCGTCCTCTGCCCCGGAGCATGGATCACAAAGTTTGCCCAGGTGCCGGTGCGGGTGACCCTGCAGACCTTCGGCTACCTCGACCGGCACCAGGGCGGGCCGGTATGGATCGAGGACTCGCCGGACAACCTCTATGGGTTCCCGACGGAGCCGAATGGGGATGGAGTCAAGATCGGGGTCCATTGCTATGGCCCGGAGGTGCATCCTGACGACGAAAGCCGAACGACCAGCCCCGAGGCGCTCGACAAGATCCGCGCTCTTGGCCACCGGCGATTCGGCGAGGGCGCGGCACGGGTCTACCGCGATAAGTCGTGCCTCTATACGAATACGCCGAACGAGGACTTCATGCTGGGGCGAATCGGGGAGAAGGCCTTCTTTGCATCGGCGTGCAGTGGCCACGGCTTCAAATTCGGGCCATATATCGGGAAGCTACTGGCGGACTTCGTCGAAGGAAGGGACGAGCCTGAAAACCACCCGCGTTTTTTCTGGAGCGGCTTACCGACACCAACTCCCTAAAATGGCTGCCATGCCCCTTGCTCAACGTTTGCTAAGTCATCTCTGGCGAAGGTCGGGGTAACTTCCCCTGCAATGCCTCGCTTGTCCGTCCGCGATATCGTCATGCAGTTCCCCGCGGTGCGGGCGCTGGACGGCGTGTCTCTGGAGTTCGAACAGGGCGAGGTTCACGGGATCATCGGCGAGAATGGCGCGGGGAAGAGCACCCTTATGCGCATCCTCGCGGGATTGCAGCAGCCGACGGAGGGCCAGATTCTCGTAGCTATAGATCGGCTGAAGCTGAAAGCGCCTCACACGATTTCCGGGGAGTTCGCTGGGAGAAGGTTCAGCCATAACTATGTCGAATCATTCGAGGCTCGGCCGGGAACAGAGCTCGACCCCGAGCCAGTTTCAATGCGATCTGTCGGAGACGCACTCTCTCTGGGCATAGCCATGATTCATCAGGAGCTGAACCTGGTTGACCAGCTGAACGTCGCCGAAAACGTCCATCTGGGCCGGGAGCCGAGGCGGACGGGCATTCTCGATCGAACGGCTATGCACGAGGCGACCGAGAAATACCTCAAGGAAGTCGGGGCCACCTTCGGGGCCGAAACCCCGGTTGGCGACCTCTCAATCGCAGGCAAACAGCTGGTCGAAATCGCGAAGGCCCTATCCTACGAGGCTTCGATCCTCATCATGGACGAGCCTACTGCCGTGCTTAGCGAAAAGGAATCCCTGAATCTCTTCGATCTCATTCAGAGGCTGAAGTCAAAGGGCGTTACAGTCATCTACATCTCTCATCGCTTGGCGGAAGTCGAGGAGGTATGCGACCGGATTACGGTCTTGCGCGATGGGAAGCTGGTGAAGACGGTCGTTCGAGGTGAGGTCAGCCAGTCGGAGATGGCCTCGCTTATGGTGGGGCGTCCGCTGGGGGATATGTTTCCTGAGAAGCCGGAAATGCCACCGAAGGGCGTGAAGCTGGTGGGCCCTGCGGGAGTAATGCTTGATCCGCTCAGCCAGGCTGATCAACTCGCCTATGCAGAAGCACCACCTGCGCTCACCGCGCTTAATCTCTCTGATGGCGAGCGGGTCTTCGGCGTGAGTCTGGAGGTTTGGCCAGGCGAGATACTCGGCCTGGCAGGGCTGGTCGGTGCCGGCCGAACCGAGGTAGCGGAACTGCTATTCGGCGTACGAAGGTTGCGCAGCGGTACGCGATCCACAAACTCACATATGTTCCCGGATGCTGACCATTACCTGTGGTCTCCCAAGCGGGCGGCTCGTCAAGGCATCGTCTACGTCTCCGAAGACCGCAAGGACATCGGTCTTATCCTCTCGCTCGACGTGGTCAAGAACCTCACCCTCGCCAATCTAGGCGCCTACGCCAAGCCGCTCATGCGCCAGGACCGCGAGGAGCGCGCCACAAAAGATTGGATCGAAAAGCTCGACATCCGCGCGGGCGACATCCGTGCGCCGATCATGTTCCTGAGCGGAGGCAACCAGCAGAAGGTCAGCATCGCCAAATGGCTCGACCTCAAGCCGAAAGTGCTGATCATTGATGAGCCAACCCGCGGAGTAGACGTGGGTGCCAAGCGCGAGCTCTATCTTCTCATCAAGAAGCTTGCTGACGAAGGGCTCGCCTGTATCGTGATCTCATCCGAAATGCAAGAGCTGATCGGCCTCTGTCACCGAATCCTCGTCATGCGAAACGGGCGCATCGTAGGTGAACTCGAAGGCGGCGCAATGACGGAAGAAGCGATAATGCACCTCGCCGCAGGAGTCGAGGCGGCATGAGAAACTGGCGCGCGCTCCTTGCCGACTACGGCGTGCTCGTCGCGCTCGTCATCCTGCTTATCATCAGCATCGTCACGCGCGGCGAATCCTTCCTCCAACTCGAAAACCTGCGCAATCTTTTGAGCCAGAACGCATACGTCGGCATCATCGCGCTCGGCATGACGCTCGTGATCATGACCGGCGGGATTGATCTCTCGGTCGGCAGCATGACCGCGATGTGCGGCGCGGGCGCTGTGCTCGTGCTCAACAAATTGGGTCCAGAGAGCGCAAACACCGCCATCCTGATCGCCGTGCTCGCCTCCATCGGGATCGGCGCATTCTCCGGCTTCCTAAATGGATTCGCAATTGCCTACGGCCGGGTGGCCCCGTTCATCGTTACGCTCGCCGGCCTTGCGGGATTCAGAAGCATCGCAATGGTTCTGGGACAGGGAGGTGAAATCCGCTCGACCGTCCCGTCGTTCCAGGAGTTCGGCTTCGGGGGCATCGCGGTGCCCTTTGCCAAGAACCAGGCCGGGCAGCCGATCGTGCTCTTCTGGAGCCTGATAGCGTTCGTCTTCGTCGCTCTCCTCGCGAGCTTCCTCCTCAACAAGACCAGGTTCGGCCGCTACGTGATCGCGGTCGGAGCAAATGAGAAGGCGGCAAGATACTCCGCTATCGACACCCGCGCGATCAAGCTCTGGACCTACACATTCCTCGGCGCGCTCGTCGGCCTCGCCGCCGTACTCAACAGCGCAAGGATGAACTCGGTCGGCACCGGCTCGGTCGGCAGCTTCTATGAGCTCGACGCCATCGCGGCGGTCGTGATCGGCGGAACGAGCCTGAGCGGGGGCAAAGGTAGAATCTGGGGCACCGTCATTGGGGTGGTTCTGCTCACGCTGATCGACAACATGATGACGGCATATCGCATCGACTCAAACTGGCAGGGGCTGGTGAGCGGCGCGGTAATCCTGATCGCGGTTCTGCTCCAGAGGGGGAGCAAGGACAACGACTAGAAGCGAGGATCAAGCATGTTCAAAAAGACCATTATTCTGTTGGCTCTGGCCACTGTTGCGATCATTGGCGGATGCAAGTCGGACGGCCCATCGGCAGGGACCACCGGCTCGAGCGGCCCCGCCGACGGCAAGAAGTACAAGATCGGCGTCTCCATTCCGGCTGCCGACCACGGCTGGACGGCCGGCGTCGGCTACTGGGCAAAAGAAGCCGAGAAGCTCCATCCGAACATCGAGTGGACCATCGAGACCGCTCTGACCCCCGATGAGCAGATCACCGACCTACAGAACCTGCAGAGCCAGGGAATGGACGCGATGGTGATCCTCGCAGTGGACAGCGCGCCTGTCACGCCGATGGCCAAGACCCTGCACGATGCGGGCATGCTGATCGTCAATGTAGACCGCGGCTTCACCGACACGACGATCGCCGACGTGTTCATCGCGGGCGACAACTCCGCGTTTGGCAGAAAGGCGGCGGAATTCATGGCGGCCAAGCTTGGCGGCTCGGGCAATATCGTCATCCTGGCCGGCATCGCCGGCACAAACGTCAGCAAGGAAAGGGTCGCCGCGTTCCGCAAGGTCATGGAGGACTATCCGAACATCAAGATCGTTGCCGAAGAAGCGGCGGATTGGAACCGCGAAAAGGCGGACAAGGTCATGCAGAACATCCTCACTGCCAATCCAAAGATAGACGCCGTGTGGGCAAGCGACGACGACATGGCGCTCGGCGCAGAGAACGCGATCAAGCAGGCGGGCCGGGAGAAGGAGATGTGGATGCTCGGCGGCGCGGGGATGAAGGACATCGTCAAACGCGTCATGGACGGCGACGCCATGTACCCGGCGAACGTCACCTATCCGCCCTCGATGATCGCGCTCGGAATGCAGACGGCGGCCGGGATCCTCACCGCGGGCCGGGAGAAGGTGATGCAGTTCATGCCGAAGAGAATCATCCTCGACGTTGACCTGATCACCCCCGAGAACGCGAAGAACTTCTACTTCCCCGATTCGATCTACTAGGAGACGATGAGCCTATTGTAAGCCATACCCTTTAGCCATCCAGATGACGAGCCCGGCACAGTTCGCCAACCAGACGTACCAGAGAAGCCAGCCCAGAGCCATCGGGAGGAAAGGCGGGAAGTCCAGAACAAACAGCCCGACCCGAGATTAACGGCGATCAGAATCGTCAGCCATCGCCGTCGCATGAGCCTATTGTAAGAACCAGATGGCAACGCTAAAGATGCCCAGCGTGATCGCCGAGCGAACCAATGCACCCCGCAGAGTCCAGTAGCCTTTCATCTCATTGAATTATACGACGCTCAAGCAGGCGTCGGAAGATATTCCATACTCCCCATGCCCAAAGTCAGTAGCCATCGCCGTCGCATGAGCCTATTGTAGGCCACGGTTCAGTTCCTGGCAGGCTTTGGCGCGGAAAAGACGACATGCCTTGGCTTGTCTCGCAACTCGAAGATTGGCTCCTTGCCCGCGTAGAGACTGGCCAAGGCGTAGTCCTGGCCCATTCCGCGAAGGCTGAACGAGGAGGCACCCTCTCCCGAGGCTAGCGTCGCATGCGGCGAGTTTCGCACGAAGCCACCGAGCCGAAGCAGCGAGAAATTGCGGCTCGCCGTCCAGTAGCCTTGTTTGTCCCCCTTGGCATCGCTGAGGGTGATCTCGCCTCCCTTCTCGCGATTACCCGCCCCGATGGTCACCATGGTCTTACCCTGGCTGGAGATGATCTGGAGCTCCTTTGCCTTGATGACATCCGCTGGCCGGGTCCAACCCATTAAGGAGACGCCGACGCCTACAATAAGTGCAAGGCTCAACAAGCGGTTGTTGCGCTCTAGTCTAGCAAGACGTGCCTCTGTCGTCGAGATGGTCATGGGTGATTATGGCTTGCCCCGGCTCAGCAGCCATCGCCGTCGCACGAGCCTATTGTAAGCCAAGATCAGTAGGGATGGTCGGGGGGAAGCACGTCCACAACCGAGCTGAGTTCGCCGCCACTGCCCCCAACACGTTCCAAGTATCGCTTCCCCCTCCGCAGGGTGAGGACATCCGCACCCCACGTGATGCCGGGAGGCTGGACCAAGAAGTCCTTGAACTCCCATGATTGAAGGCGTCCGAGCTGCTCCTCCCTTTGCGCCATTCGCTCGAAGGATGCTCGATCGATCACGCCCTTAAGGCTCTCGAAGGCCGGATTTCCTTGGTGAAAAGCTCGAAATACCGACTTAACGGCCATTGGCCCGGACCTGGATCCAGTCGTGAGGTAGAGGAATGCGATGCCGGCAGCGAGAAAGGCGACCACCCCGCCTAATATCAGCAGCCATCGTCGTCGCATGAGCCTATTGTAAGCCCTCCGCGGTCTTGTTCTGCTTTCGGCCAATCATCCTGGCCATGAACACTGGCCAAACACCGTAAACGCAAACCACCGCAAAGGTGAACGAGAGAGCCAGACTGGAACTCTGCATCCACTCGACGCCGAACACTGCGAATACTCTAAATTCGTTCAGAACCGCACCGAGGAAGGGCGGAAGAATTGTCAGCAGAATAACTGTGCCGAGGCGGGCCAACCCGGGGATTATTCGCTCGGCGAACGCCAGATTGATCAGCTCAATCGCAACCAGAGAGCCCAGTCCAACCAGAACCGTCCGAGATTCCTCCAGGTGTGACGTGAATTCCCAGAAGGGAATGAGTGGGCCGACGACCAACCAGAGAAACAGAAAGAGGGCGCCAAGGATCGCGCCCCTGGCAACTGAACTTAGCCATCGCCATCGCCATCGCATGAGCCTATTGTAAGCCACTTCATGCGCCGGGGATATCTTTGGGCGGCGAGGCAGAGCCGGCAATCGTGGTGTAGAGCAGCTTGTTCTGCATCTTCGAGATGAGGCCGCCACACTGGGTGATGAAGATCAGGAACATGCGATCCTCCCGCAGCTTTTCCTCGGTCAGCGATTCGAGCGCGTCGAGCTTGAGCTGGGTCACCTGTTCCAGATAGGTGCGGAGCTCGCTCGCTTCCCAGCAGCCGATTTGCCTCCGCTCGATCTGCACGGTTTCGTTTAGAAAGGCATCCAGCTTCTCTCGCTGGACCTTGAATTCCTTTTCCTGGCGGCGCAGGTGCCGGCGTCGGCTTTGATCCCACATGACATAGATGGCTGCGCCGAGGGCGACGAGCAGCTCCTTTCCAGCGGACATCGACTCCATAAAGTTGGACAAGGTGTCCAGGCCCTCGTAGGGGTTGTGATACTTTCGCGCAGCGGGATGAACGGGGTAGATCGTGCGCGTCTTTGCCTCGGATTCCTCGATGATGATTGGGAAATCCATCTGCAGATCGCCCCGATAGATTGCATCCAGCACCAACGAGACAAGGCGGGGCGGCGCATCCATTCGCGAAACGAGCATCGCTGTCGTGCTGATGGTTGGGATGTTGCGGTCCGGGACGGGCGGGCCCTGGGCGAACACTCCGCGAGGCACCGTGTACGGGCTGATCGTGCGCTCCCTGACAGCGAGGGCCGGCCCGTCGGAGATCGGCAGGATTTCGAATTGCCTGGTCGCCATCAGCCGTTCGAGATCTTGGTTGAGAAGGCCCGCCGTAACGATCGCGCCTTCCAGGTCCGGGTTCGTGAGAAGGTCGGCAAAGTAGCGCCCGCTCTGCTTGAGGGATGCGGGATCGACCCCGAATTGTGCAAGGAGCCCGACTGCCATCGTCCGCGTCCCTGAACCCTGTGGACCGATGCTGATCGCGCGTCCGGACATTTGGTCGACCGAGCGGATCGAGCTGCCCTTTCTCACAATGACGAACACGGCGTCGGGATAGAGCGGGGCGAGGCCGGCGAGGCCATCCATGCTTGCGCCGCCCGCCTGAAAGAGCGCGAGATCGGCGCCTCCGCTGAGAAGCTTCTCCCGGTTCTCGCCAGTGCCCTTGGTCTCCAGGACGCGGACGGGCCTGCCCAGAGTTGCCTGCATCCTGATCGCGATCTGCTCCGCTAGCCGGTGATAGAGGCCGCCTTTTGCTCCGGCTGCAATTCGAATTTCGGGGGGCAATGGGTCCCTCTTAAAGAGAATCCAGTAGCCTCCTGCAAGGATTCCCGCGATGAGCACTGCGAAGAAGACCCACGAGAGCCGGCTTCGCACTGCTCCAGCTTCAGTCGTGATCTCAGACATCGTCCTTCCTCGGCTCTAAACGCTGTGGCATGATCAATGGTTGCATAGTGAGCGCAGCTTGGCGATATTGGCCGCGTGCATGGTTTCCGGCTCGTTGGTCTCCAAGACGATCGGGATGTCTTCGAACCGTGGATCGTTGACGAGCAGCCGGAACGTCGCTTCACCTAGCAATCCCTGTCCGATGTGCTCGTGCCGGTCGATCTTGCTTCCGAGCCCACCCTTGCTGTCGTTGCAGTGGCAAGCCTTGAGGTTTTTGAATCCCACCAGCATGTCGAAGAGGGCCCAGGTCTTGTCCCACGTTTCTGGGGTTCGGATGTCGTATCCGGCGACGAAGATATGGCAGGTGTCGGCGCACACACCGAGCCTGGGATGGCCCTTGCAGAGCTCAAGGAGCATGGCGAGGTGCTCGAATCGGCCATTCAGGTCGGTTCCCTGGGCCGCGGTCGTCTCCATGAGCAGCATCACGTCGCCTGGCGTATCTTTTAGGATCTCCTCAATCGCCTCGGCCGCTTTGGTGAGCCCAATTGCTTCTCCTTGGCCCTTGTGCGCGCCCAAATGGGTGACCAGGTACGGGATTCCATAGAGGGAGCAGCGCTCGATTTCGCGCTTGAGGCTGTCGATGCTCTTGCGGGCCATGTCTACGTCGGATCCGCAGATGTTGTGGAGGTAGCTGTCGTGGCAAAGGATTTGGCCGATGCCGGTTTCAACCTTGGCTTTTTTGAAGTCTGCGACCTGCTCGACAGAAATTGCGGGCGCGTACCAGGTTTTCGGGCTGGAGGTGAAGACCTGGATTGCGGTGCAGCAGATCTTCTTGGCTAGTCGGAGCGCACTTCCCAGCCCATCTTTGATGGGCATATGCGCTCCAATGTACTTCGCCGCCATGGGCGGAGTTTACTAAGCTAGCCGCCGTATCTGCCGCCGCGGTCGCCACCGCCGCCGGTGCTGGGCCCTTGGCGGCCCGAGTTCGAGCCGTCTCGTGAGCCGAAACTTCCGCTGCCGCTTCCGCCAAATCCGCTTCCGCCGAATCCGCCGTTGCCAAGCTTCTGGAGGGTGCTAATCTCAGGCGGGACCTGGGTGGACTGACTGCCCGCGAGCAGGAGCATGATCAGAGCCGGGTCGGCTTTGCGAATCTTGATGCGGCGCGTGACTAAATTGCCGTCCTGTGGGGCGGGCTGGCCGCTGCCTTGGGCGAAAATGCTTCCCGCAACCGCGGAAAGCACGCAAATCGAAATGGCTCTTGCAAATAACGTCATGGTGAAACTCCTTCTAATTCTTTGGAAGCACGAGGCTTTGTTGCGTTACGCCGGAGTCGCGCCGGGCGCCCCTTGAAAGGTAAAACAAGGCTTGGATGGGCAACTGGCTCGCATGTTTCAAGGCGTACGACGTGCGAGGCAAAGTGCCCTCGGAGCTCAATCCCGATATCGCCTACCGAATAGGCCGGGCTTTTGCAGATGCGATCGGGCCGCGCAAGGTCTGCATCGGCTATGACATTCGGCTCTCCGGCCCCGAGCTTTACGATGCTCTCGCCAAGGGCCTCAACGATGCCGGCGTGGACGTGGTGCATCTAGGGCTCGTGGGCACGGAGATGGTGTACTTCGCCACAGCGTTTTATGGATACGACGGCGGCGTGATGATCACCGCCAGCCACAATCCGCCGGAATATAACGGGATGAAGATGGTACGCGAGGACAGCCGGCCCATCTCGAGCGATACCGGTCTGCTGGCGATCGAGCAACGAGCTTTTGAGCAGAAGTGGGCACGGACTGGTAGCGGGAAGCGCGAGGAAAAAGGAGCCTACGGGGACTTCGTCAAGCATTTGCTGAACCTTGTTGCACCAGAGAGCTTGAAGCCGCTGCGAATTCTAGCGAATCCGGGAAACGGTGCGGCCGGGGTTGCACTCGATGCCCTGCTGCCCCATCTGCCGCTCCAGGTGGAGAAGATGAATTGGCCGCCTGACGGCACCTTTCCCAATGGCGTGCCCAACCCTATTCTGGAAGAGTCACGTGCGTCAACAGAAGCGCGACTCATTGCCGCTGCGGATCCGAAATCATTTGACTTCGGGGTTGCATGGGACGGCGACTACGACCGGTGCTTCTTCTTTGATGACGAGGGCAATTTCATCGAGGGCTATTACATCGTCGGACTGCTGGCGCAAGCGCTCCTGACGGAGAATCCTGACCAGACGATCGTTTACGACCCGCGACTCTACTGGAATACGCTCGACATTGTAGAGCGGCTGGGCGGGAAGGCGGTCGTGTGCAAGAGCGGGCATGCCTTTATCAAGGAAAAGATGAGGGCGGTGGATGCGAGCTATGGCGGCGAAATGAGCGCGCACCACTACTTCCGCGACCATTGGTATTGCGATTCCGGCATGATTCCGTTTCTGCTTGTCGCCAAGCTGGTTTCCGCCTCCGGACGGTCGCTGGGCGAGCTTGTCGGACAAATGATCGAGCGGTATCCGTGCAGCGGGGAGGTTAATTCAGTCGTGGCGGACGTTTCTTCGACGCTGAGCAAGGTCGAGCAGTTTTATTCCGGCCAGGGCGAGATCGACCGGGTGGACGGCCTGAGCATGAACTTTGCCCAGTGGCGCTTCAACCTGCGAGGATCGAATACGGAGCCGGTTATACGGCTGAACGTGGAGACGCGCGGCGACCGGGAGCTGCTTGCGGAGAAGACGGCGGAGCTGCTGGGGCTGATCCGCAGCTGAGCCGGATTTCCGCGCTGACGCAGCGATGGCTTGCGGGCTGATCGGGGCAAGCTGTGAGCCATGCAAAACGGTCTCCGCCTTGGCGGACGCCTTACTTTCCGCATCAAGGACAGATTCACGCAAGGCCGCAAAGATCCGCAAGGGCCAACTAGGATTTCCCTTGGCTGTAGTCCTGGGAAGGGCGAACTGCTGAAAGCTGTGAGCGACGCATGCCGCTTTTAAGGAAAGTTCGCGCAAAGCAGCAAAGCCGCAAATATCCGGGACGCCCCCTAGCTCTGCTCTTTGTCTTTGAAGCCCGGAAGCCTGCGGCCCTTGTAGTAGCCGTCCGGAGTGGCGTTGTGGCGCAAATGGAAATCTTCTCCGCCAACCTGCTTGTTCACCTGGATTTCGGGCATCTCGGCGGTGTAATGCGTCCGCCGCAGGGCGGTTCGTTGGTGTGAGTGGCGGCGTTTCGGGTTCGGCATGGACTTCTGTTTAGTGCTGAGTGCTGAATGATAAGTGAGGAATGTTCGGTTTGATCAGTCCTCATTCATCCTTAATCATTTCTTCTCTCTATGGACCGTATGCTTTCGCAGGTTGGGGTTGTACTTCTTGATTTCCAGGCGCTCGGTCGTATTGCGCTTGTTTTTCGTGGTCGTGTAGTAGTTCTTGCCGTCCTCGGTGCACACGACACGAATGATCTCCCTTGCTTCGGACTTCTTTGCCATTCCAACCTCATGCCAAGCGCTCAGCCCGACGAATGGTTCATTATGGCTGATTCGGTTTCCTTGGTGCAAGGGAGGTCTGTAGGAGGGGATGGTGCAAGCGAGGTCTGTAGGAGGGAATGAAGAGTCGTGAGTCCACGCAGTCTCCCCGTCTCCCCAACGCAGGCAGCCCTATCCTCCATAATCTCCCAGACAAGCCCGGGTGGCGGAATGGTAGACGCAGCGGACTTAAAATCCGCTGGCCGCAAGGTCGTGTGGGTTCGAGTCCCACCCTGGGCACGAATATCGCCTTTTCGCTACAATGGAGAATCTTGAGGTGAGCCATGAGCTTGGTGCTTGGTCTAATAGTCTCCTTGAGCGCCCCGGCGCAGACGGTTGAAGTGAACTTCGTAGACGTCGGAGGAGCGAACTGCATTGTCGTAAAGATTCCGAAGGGCTCAGGCTTCGTTTGGGCGATTTTCGACGCGGGGACGGAGCTCATGAATCCGAAGGCATCGAATGATGGAAAACGCGCTATTCAGAGGCTGCTTGGAACAGGAAGTGACAAGCAAGAAGTCGATCTCATGGTTCTAAGCCATGCGGATTTCGACCACGTCAGCATCGCCGATTGGGTCATGAACGAATACACGGTGCGGCGGGTGATCTATCCAAACCGTGCGACCAACCAAACCTATGCCGACGTATTGGCGGCCATTCCTGCTCAAGCGGCGGAGCCTATCGGGATGAGCGGCGCGAGCCACGGCGAGACGCGGACGCTTGGCGATGCAACTTACAAGATTCTCAGCGGCTTCGACAATCCTCCGGCAGACTGGCCGGGGTTGGACCAGGAAACATCCAGCAACCAATCATCTTACAGAAATGCCCCGAGCATTGTAGTCCGACTAGATTTCGGCAAGTCCTCCGTGATCTTTCCCGGCGATGCCCAGGGCGGAAACGGCGCATCTCCTAGCGGCCAAATGAAATGGGCCGAGAAATACATGGTTGACAAGTTCGGAGCCGGTCTCGAGGCCGACGTGCTCGTTGCCGGCCATCATGGCGCCGACGATGCAAGCTACACGGACTTCATCAAGAAGGTCAAACCGCGCTACGTCGTCTTCAGCGCGGGCCACAAACACAAACATCCGCGCGCGACGACGGTCCAAAGATTTCTCTCGACGGGAGTGACCCTGAACCGCTTGCTGCGAACCGACGAAGGGGACAACGAGGGTTCAACGGAGTGGGTTCGGGAGGGCACGCCAACTGGCAAGAACGTCTCTGGCGATCAGTCCATCAGAATGCGGCTGCGCCGGAACGGCACGATTACCTCGAGCGTAGACAAGAATCTGTGTGACCCTTAGAACTTGAAATTATCGAGTTTCCTCGAGGGTGTCATACAATCTTATCATGATCGCAGAACTTCTCATCCTCGTTGGCCTTCCCTCTACTCCGAACGTCACGGCAAGACCGCAGATCCAGATTGTAGGAGAAGCGCGACGACTGCTGGAGAACAGGATCTTCTACCTGGAGGACCAATTCACGGCCAGCGACATCCGCCATATGGGTCCAAATGGCAGCCGCGACACCCTGCTCTTCTCGCTGCCGAAGAACTACGGCCCGATCTCGCCGTATCCGCTCGGCAAGCACTATGTCTTCGCTTACAGCACCTCTGAGGACGGCTCGACGGGCTACGATCTTTACGCCAATCGGACGGTCAATATCGCGGGGGCGATCAGGCTCACGAATGAAGGATTCGAATTCATCAATAGCGTCCAACACAGCCGCGACGGGTCCAAGATCGTGTTTACGGCCGCCCCATTCGACGTGGCGTTCGGCCTTTACCGCATGACAAGCACAGGCGGAAGCCTCACCCGGCTCGACAATGGTGAGGACTCGGATTTGGCCCGGGACGGGACGGACCGCATCGTGTATACGCGTCTATTCGGCAGTTTCGGCGAAATCTACAAGCGCGACCTCAATGCCGCACCTGGCGTCGGCACCCGGCTGACCAACAACGGCTCGGAGGATTTCTTTCCTCAATGGAGCAAGGATGGCGCCAGAATCACCTTTTCGCGAGGGGACAACCTGGACATCTTTACGATGAACTCGTCCGGCGGCGACCTTCAGCAGCTGACCAATACGCCGCTCGAATTTGAGCTGGGATCGAGCTACAGTCCGAACGGCTCGGAGATCGCATTCGTCGTGATCTCGGGCCTGGATCCTGGCCAGTCCGGCGTCTATAAGATGAGCTCTACGGGAGTCAACCGCCAACCGCTAAGGCTGCTGCCCAATGTTGGGCCGGGCATTTACTGGACGCCGTGACGCGATGCTCCTCGTAACAGGCTTTGGCCCATTTCTCTCCGTGGAGGACAATCCTTCAGCGCATATTGCCAAAGGGTGCGGCTTGCCCCACCGGGTGCTCGAGGTTTCGTTCAAGGCGGTCGATGAGTTCTTTGCGGCGCTCGATCCGGGCGGGTTCGATGGGCTCTTAATGATAGGGGTCGCGCCGAAGGCTGAAAAGATGCGGATCGAGCTCATTGCGCGAAACGTGGTAGGCCCGGTTCCTGATGTGCGCAGCGAGGTCCATGGTCCTGCGCCGGTTTCCTTCACGAGCAGCGGCAGCCTGGCAGGGACTCTTTGGCGGTCTCCTGAGCTATTTGCCGAAACCCCTGATTGGACTCCCAGCGTGGATGCGGGCGACTACCTGTGCAATTACGTCTATCACCGGGCGCTGACGAGCTTCCCCTCCAAGCGTGTGGGGTTCCTCCATGTGCCGAAGGTAGAGTCCATGCCCATGGATCGGCAGCAGGTTGCGCTGGGCCGCATTCTCGAAATGGTCAGCATCTAGGCAGCGCTTTGACGTCCTCGATTGACCCTGAGAACGCCATAAGCCCCTGGTCCTCACTGTCCGGCCATATCTCGAATTCACCCTGCTCGCCGTATTCATCGTCGAGCAGGGTCCATTTGCCGTAGATCAATTGGCCGTCCCAAAGGCCGCTGTAATCAACCGACTGCCAGTGGTAGGACTTGGTGAAAAGCACGCGATTGGTTTCGGGGGAAAAGATGCCTGAAATGGTGAAGTCGCCACTGAGATCAGTGCCTTCACCTAAAATATCCGTCTTTTCGAAGCGCAGACGCAGTTTCATGTTGCCGCGCGTCCAGCCCTGTATCCAGAAGCCGCTCCATGGCCCGGAGCATGAGGCGAGGTCGCGCATCGCGTTAGTTTACAAATACCTTCTCGCGTTCGCAATCGAGCGCGGGACGGCCTCGATGGGATCCTCTTCGCCTTCGTACTCCACGCTTAGCCAGCCATCGTAGGCGGCGTCCTTGAGCTCTTGGATGCACTGGCCCAGGTTGACCTCGCCTTCGCCGATCGCGGTGCCGACATACTTGCTGCCATCCAGAGCGCCGTATGCAAAGCCCTCGTGATCTTGGGGCGCGCGTTTGAAATCCTTGAAGTGAACCATGTGGGCATAGGCGGCGACCTCCTTAATCGCTTCGTGGCTTGGCTGGTTGACGAGGAGAAAGTTGCCGGTGTCCGGGTTTGCACCGAGGGCGCTGTTCTGGGCGAAGTGCCGGACCTCCTCGATGATCCCGCGGATTTGATCGCCTCGTCCGGCCATCTTGCCGTGGTTCTCGAGGCCGAGCTTGACTCCCTTTTCATTGGCGTAGATCGAGGCGGCAACGAGCCCTTCGACGATCCATGCCCGTGCCTGCTCGAAGGTGATCCCCTCGCTCAGGTCGCCGGCAAAAACCCGTACGATCTTTGAGTCGTAGTGAGCTGCCTCATCCACTCCGAACTGGATTTTCTTGAGCTGGGCGGTTCGCTCTTCTTCCGTCGGTTTGGCGAAGTTGTTGGCTACGCTGAAGATAGGGCATGGGAGGCCGGTCTCCTGTAGCGCTTTGAGAGCCTGCTCTCGCTCGGGCTCGACATCCTTGTAGAAGAAGTCAAGCAGCTCGACGCCTTCCGCCCCTGCCTTCTTGGCCTCGCGGATGAAGCCCGCAATGTCGAGCCGCCCATCCCGGACGGCTTTGAGATAGCTATACATGCTGACGCCTATATTCATCTTGAGTTTGGAGTGCCGATTTTGGAGATTGGATTCCGGACCTCCCCCTCTCCATTTTCCGGATGCCTTGTGCCGGCAAATGGGGAGGGGGCTGGGGGGAGGGGAAAATCCGATTGAGGAAGCAGGTTCAGTGGTGCATAGAGTCGCCAGCCCGCTTCGTAAGCTGCCGAGCCCGGTCTGGGCGCATTGAATGGTCTCTCACCCCGCTCCCTCAAAGACAAGCCACTTTGAGGGGTCGGGCCAGGAGCCATCCAATTCATCAGGGGATACGTCAGGACGGCCGCGAGCACCAGCCCAGCCGCGCAGATCATAGTGGTCGAGATCAGCCCGGCATTGGGCTTCGCGAGCGGCGCTTCCGAGGGCTTCTCCACCACGAAAGCAGCATAGGCGATGCCGATGTAGTAATAGATCGATATCGCCGAATTCACCGCGAGTACAAGCGCCAGCGCGGTCATGCCGGCCGAGAGCGCATCCTGGAAAATCATGTATTTACCAATGAAGCCAGCTGTTGGTGGGATGCCGATCAGCGACATCATGAAGATGACGAGTGCGATCGCTGCCCCTGGCGCCCTCACAAAAAGGCCGTTGAGGTCCTCCAGCCTGGTCGTCTCCTTCCCGTTCTTTGCGGTCATCGAGATGATTGCGAACGAGCCGATTGTCATGAGGCTATACGCGAGCAGATAGTAGGACACCGCGCCTATCCCCACCCGAGTCGGGTCCTCCACATGGGCCAGGATTGCGACCAAGATGTAGCCGGCATGGGCGATGCTCGAATAGGCGAGGATGCGCTTGACGTCCTTTTGCAGGAGTGCAACGACATTGCCCACAGTCATCGAAAGCACCGCGATCCAGAACAGCGCCGGCATCCAGAGGTCCTTCATCGGGATCGCCGCTTCGAGAACCCGCCACAAAGCAGCGATCGCCCCGACCTTCGAGATAGCGGCCATAAACGCCGTCACATTCGTAGGCGCGCCCTGATATACGTCGGGGGTCCATTGATGGAACGGCACAAACGCGGCCTTGAACCCGAGCCCGATCAGCATAAAGCCAAGTCCGAAGAGCAGCAAGCCACGAGTGAACGGCTCGCCAGCCGCCCAGACTTGCGGGAGGGCGGAGAGATGCAGGCTGCCAGTCGCACCATAGAACATGGCGATCCCATAGAGCAGGAACGCGCTTGCAAAGGCTCCGAGCAAGAAGTATTTGAGCGCAGATTCCTCCGATTTCTCCTCCTGTCTGCTGAGGCCGGCCAGGACATAAAGCGCGATCGAAAGGATTTCCAAACCGATGAAGATGACCAGCAGGTTGTTGCTGGTCGCCATGATCATTGCGCCCGCAGTGGACCAGAGCGCAAGCGGATAGAACTCCCCAAAGGGAATCCTCTTCTCGCGCATATACCCCTCGCTGAAGAGGAACGTCAGCGAGCAGCCCACGATCAGGAGAAGCTGCATGACGCCGCCAAACCGGTCCTGCACGACCATGTTGGCAAGCGCTTCCTTCTCGGGCCAGGCAAGCTGCGCGCCGGCCGCTATGCCCGCGGCAACCAGGCCGATCAGCGAGACCGCGACGACCATATTGTTGTTCTTCGCGGGCCGGGCAAGCTCGACGATCATCGCGATGATGCCGGTCAGGATGACGATCAGGATCGGCAAAACGGCCAGCAGGTCGATCTCGGGTACAGGGAACTTGAATTGGGGGTCCATCAGGCGGATACCTCCATGGACTCCGGACAATTTGCAGAACCATTCCCGTTTAGAACGATCCGACCAGGGAGATCACTCAGCGCATCCACGTAAACTTCGTCTCCGCCCTCCACGCAGATCACGACTTGCTTGTCCGCAGCGAGGGACGTGAGCAATTCGCGATCCAGCTCGAGAAAGAAGCCGCCATATTCCATCGGAGTCGTGTACCCCGGCTCGGCTCCACGAAGGCGGTAATAGATGCCATCCGCCCCGGCGAGGATTGCGGTTTCGATGTCCTGCCTCGCAGCGGCGGACAGCTTTTCCAATTCTTCTTGGCCCCTGTCCGGCGTTTCCTGGAGCATGGTGATCACGGGGATGCGAAGCTCGATCGCGCGGGAGAGTGGGCTGAGCACTTCGGCTAGCACGGGTTCGCTATTGTCCGGATCAATCGCACACGCAACCTCGCTAGGTTGAACCACCCTATAGCTCACTTGCCGGTCTCCTTCACTACACCCATGAACGGGAAGTGCAGGTTGGGCGGCGAAACCAACGCGGGCTGCCCTCGCCCTTCGATTGCGCCCTTGATCACAAGCGCGCCCTTTGCATCGATATCGAGCGTCGGGTCGGCCCAGACCGGCCGCAGGCCCTTCTCGTTGAGCGCCATCAGCCGGGTCGCCTGAACGCTCGCCTCCATCGGCTTGAGGAATGTGTTCGGATAAAAGCCGCCCCAGAATACGAACACAACCAGCGTTGCGCACATCCCAATCTCCCAAGGCTTGAGGTCGCGCAGACGCAATATCGCAGGGTTCGTGATCGGCCCGTAAAACACCTTCTGGAACATCCAAAGCAGATACACAGCCGCCAGCACGACCCCCAGACCTGCGACGACCGCGTACCAGACATTCAGCCCAAACATGTTGTTGTACGAAGCCTCGAAAGCGCCGAGCATCGCCATGAACTCGCCGATGAAGCCGTTCGTGCCGGGGAGTCCCACGCTCGAAAGCATGACGATGAGGAACAGGGCGGCAAAGATCGGCATCTGCGCCTTGAGCCCGCCGTAGTTCTTGAAGAGCCGCGTGTGGGTGCGCTCGTAGATCAGTCCGACCAGCAGGAAGAGCGCCCCCGTGCTGATGCCGTGGTTGAGCTGCTGCATCGAGCCGCCCATGATGCCGGTGTGGGTGAGGCTGAAGATGCCGATCAGAATGAAGCCCATGTGGGCGACCGAGGAATACGCGACAAGGCGCTTCACGTCGGGCTGGACCGCCGCCACCACGGCCCCATAGATAATGCCGATCACGCCGAGCAGCATGAGCCAGGGAACCTGATCCTTCAGTGTCTCCGGAAAAAGCGGCAGGCAAAAGCGGAGGAACCCATACGTGCCCATCTTGAGCAGGACGCCGGCAAGGATGATCGAGCCCGCGGTCGGGGCCTCGGTGTGGGCGTCGGGCAGCCAAGTGTGGAATGGAAATGCCGGACATTTGACCAAAAAGGCGACCGCGAACGACCAGAAGACCAGCGGTTGAATCTGTAAAGCGTTAGCCCAGAACGAGCCATTCGCGACCGCTGCCTGGATGTCGACCAAATTGAACGAGAGTACGCCGGTCGCATCGCGGTAAAGGTTCGCGAGCACGATCATGCCGATGAGCATGAAGATCGAGCCGGCGAAGGTGTAGATGAAGAATTTCATCCCCGCGTAGACCCGCCGCTCGCCACCCCAGATCGCAATCAGCATCCACATCGGCACGAGCGTGAGCTCGAAGAACGTGTAGAACAGGATCATGTCGAGCGACACGAATACGCCGAGCATCGCCGTTTCGAGCACCAGCAGGATGATCATGTACTGCTTGACCCGCTTCCCGACGTAGAAGCTGAACCACACGCTGATGACGCTCAGGAAGGTGGTGAGCAGGATGAGCCAGATGCTGATGCCGTCGACGCCGAGGTTGTAGCTGATGCCAAGATTGGGCAGCCAGGCCGCCTTTTCTTCGAACTGGAAGTGAAAGGTGTTGGAGTCGAAATTCTGATAAAGGGCGATGCTCAGGAGCATCGTGAGGATGGTGAAGGCGAGCGCGCCGTAGCGGTGGGCTTGCTCGTTCTCCTTGGGCAGGAAGCCGAGGATGAGGGCGCCGATGAGGGGGAGGAAGACGATGAGGGAGAGAATGGGAAGTGTCATCTAGGTCTCAGCCTCCCGAGACGCTCTCTGGCCTTCGCGAGAACCGCTCGTTTCTTGATAAGACCTGCTCGTTTCTTGCCAGGAAGTGAGCGATTTTTGCCAACAACAGAGCTGTTCTTCTAAAGAACCGCTCGCTTGTTGCCGTGAATGGCGCGGTTCCTCAGAAGAACCGCTCGGTTTCCATCGTGAGTCCCTCGGTTCGACAGTTAGATTCATCGGAGCTGCGTCACGGGACCCTATAGGGACGCCAACTGCGGGCACGACATCTTGCTTGACCGGGCTCTTGCTTTTCGAAAGTGCATACGCGAAATAGGCGAGAAAAGCGACGCCTCCGATCAGCATCATCAGCGCATACATCCGAACGAAGCCGGTCTGGATCGAGCGCGCGGCCGAGCCGAGCGAGCGGGCCGCATAAGCCATTCCATTGACGATTCCATCTATGATCGATTCGTCGAACCACCGTTTCGTCGCTTCTCCGAACTGGCCGCCGCTCTTCACGCCAGCATCCATCACCATGTCGTCGTAGCCAAACTGCCTTCCCGCCCAGCGACGGAAGGGGTTCCATTTCGTCTCGTCGTAGCCTTCTTTCTTGGGGAGTCCTCGGCGGTACACCATGATTCCCACGGCCAGTCCGAGCAGGGCGGCAGCGATGGACAGGGGCATCAGCATCGTGCCAACCCAGCCATACGGATGGCCTCTGACGACCTCTTTGGCGAGGTACGTCGGTCCGCTCTCCGGCTCCAGCCAGCTCTCGAACGACCAATAGCCTTCGAGCAGAAAGCCTCCGACCAGCGCCAGGACCGCTAGCACGACGAGGGGCACGGTCATACTCGGCGGCGCCTCCTTCGGCGTGTGGCTCGGCTCCAGCCCGTGATGGTGATGCTCGTGCTCGTGGGCCATTTCCTCGTGGGTCAGGAAGAATCCATGCTCGTCGGGGCCATGGCCAGCGCTGTCGTGCTGGATAGGGGCTGCTTCAGGCGGGACGGGGACGGCCCCATGAGCGGCCGCCGGGGTTCGCCATCGCTCCTCCCCTCCGAAGAATGTGAGCATGGTCATGCGGGCCATATACATCGCGGTCAGCGCCGCCACGCCAAGCCCTACCCAGCCGGCGACGAACCCAAGATTGGCCGCCGCAAGACGGTTGCCCAGCGCGGCGCCAAGTATCGCTTCTTTGGAGAAGAATCCGGCAAGAGGGGGAACGCCTGCAATCGCGATGGTGCCGATCACCATCGTCCAGGTTGTTATCTTGAGGTATTTCTGCAGATTGCCATAGCGCCGCATGTCCTGCTCGTGCGCCATCGCGTAGATCACCGCGCCCGCGCCCAGGAAGAGCAGCGCCTTGAAGAAAGCATTGGTCGTGACGTGGAACATTCCTGCCCAATACGCGCCCGATCCGCACGCGATGAACATGAAGCCAAGCTGGGAGACCGTCGAATAGGCGAGCACCTTCTTGATGTCGGTCTGTCCAAACGCTATGAGGGCGGCAAACAGCGCGGTGAACGCGCCTACGACGACCACTACCGCAGAAGCGATAGGAGACATCTCGAACAGGACGTGCATCCGGTTGAGCAAGAAAACGCCGGCTGTGACCATCGTCGCGGCATGGATCAGAGCCGAGACCGGGGTCGGGCCGGCCATCGCATCGGGCAGCCAGAAGTAGAGCGGGAACTGTGCTGATTTGCCTGCCGCCCCAACGAACAGCATGAGCGCGGCGAAAGTGGTGACCCCAGGATAGTCGCTGAAGATCGCGGCCGCGTTAGGAAGGATGACGTCGTAGCTCAGCCATCGATCGCCTGCTCCGACCAGGCGATCCGCATTGCCCGCGAGCACGGCGACGATTGTGAACATTCCGAGCGTGAAGCCCCAGTCGCCGATCCGATTCACGATAAACGCCTTGTTGCCCGCCTTGGCGTTCGCGATGTCCTTGTACCAGAACGCTATAAGCAGGTACGAGCAGAGCCCCACCCCCTCCCAGCCGATGAACATGAGCGCGAGGTTGTTGCCCAGCACGAGGATGAGCATCGCGGAGATAAATAGGTTCAAATAAGTAAAGAACCGCGGGTAGTCGCTGTCCTCCGCCATGTAGCCGGTCGCGTATAGGTGGATGAGCGCACCGATCCCGGTGATGATCAAGACCATCGTCATCGAGAGGGTGTCGATGCGGACCTCGAAGGGGATGCTGAGTCCGTAGATCTTGATCCACTCGAAGAGGGTGAGAATCTGCGCCTCGTGGTCTCCTCTTGCGAGGTTCACTGTGATGCCGACCGCAATCAGGAAGCCGATCGCGATGGGCAGCACGGCGGCGATGCCAAGCACCTTCTTGCCTCTTGCTTCGCCCAGCGCGCGGACGATCGCGCTGCCAAACAGAGCCTGGAAAAGGGACCCGGCGAGCGGGAGGAACAGCACGGCCCAGATGAGGTTGTTAGACAGCGACGCCCTCCGCACATTGTGGATTTCGGATTTCGGATTTCGGATCGCCGGACGCTAGCCCGCCCGACGACTCAACTCGAAAATCCAATAGCCAAAATTCCAAATCCAAAATCTCCATCTATCCCCTTAGCAGGTTCATTTCGTCTATATCAACTTCGTCGCGCAGTCGGAAAATCGCCATGATGATGCCGAGCCCAACCGCGACTTCCGCCGCCGCGACCGCCATCACAAAGATCACAATCATCTGCCCGCCCATCCAAGCTTCGGGGCTGTTGCTTACCGCGGGCATGTACTTGGCGAAGGCCAGGAAAGTGAGGTTGACCGCATTAAGCATCAGCTCTATGCACATGAAAATCACGATCGGATTCCGGCGCATGATCACGCCGACCACCCCGACCGTGAACATGAAGAGCCCCAGGCCGAGGTACATCCATAGCTCGAGCTGGAGCTTGGCGAGCTCTTCGAGGCGAACCTCAGGCATGGACAACCTCCGCCCGGAGTGTTAAGCGGGAAGCGTTGAGCGCTGAGAAGGGATGCGATCGCCTCAATGCTAAACACTTAACGCTTAACGCTTCCCTCATCGCATCCTCCTCTTGGCCAGCAAAATGCTTCCGACGATGCCTATGAGCAGAAGTATTGAGGCCATTTCGAAGGGCCACATATAGGTCGTAAACAGGGTTCGACCGACCGGCTCGGGTGCCCCGAAACCGGCCGGGGCAAGATTGGAAGCAACGCCCTTGAGAGGCAGTATCACCTGGGAAGCCACTAATCCAAAAAGCAACAGCCCGAAGGCGATTCCGACCAGCCGCTTCATATCCCGGGACTCGCGCAGAGCCTGCGGCCCGCCAAGGTTGAGGAGCATGATGACGAAGAGGAACAGCACCATGATCGCGCCGGTGTAGACGATGATCTGGGTGATGCCGAGGATTTCTGCGTTCAGCGTGAAATACAGAAACGCGAGGGTAAAGAAGTTGACGACAAGGCAAAGGGCGGAGCGAATCGGATTCCCGAAAGCCACGACTCCGACCGCGGAGAGCGCGGCCACTCCCGCCAGGCTGACGAAGATGAGCAGCCGCAAAGAGTGTTCTTCGAGCAACTAGCCTCCCTCCACAAGCTCGACCCGACGCGCGGGCTGATTGACAAGCTCGATCTGTCTATGCTCGAAAGATGGCTGGCCCTTCGTGATGATCCTGCGGAATGCGAGGTAGGCCGCCACGATCGCTCCAAATGCAGCCAGCATCGAAGCCAGACCCGCCTGCCAGCCATAGAGCCGCGACACGAGCAGCCACATCCCGACGATGATGAAATTGGTCACGGCGAGAGGCAGCAATGAGCGCCAGCCAAGGTTCATGAGCTGATCGTAGCGAAGCCGAGGCAAGGTCGCCCGAAGCCAAATGTAGACCGAGAAGACCGTCATCATCTTGCCGATGAAGAACATCCATGCGACCGGATAAATCCAGTCGTTGACCTGGGGCAGCCCGATAGCTTCCCAGCGAATCGGCAACGGGCTCCAGCCGCCAAGGAAGACGGTCGTGAAGATCCCGGAGAAGACGAGCATCGCCGCGTACTCGCCCATGAAGAACACGGCGAATTTCATCGAGCTGTATTCCGTGTGGTAGCCGGCGATGAGCTCGTTTTCGGCTTCGGGAAGATCGAACGGAGCCCGATTCGTCTCCGCGACCATACAGACGAGGAAGATTAGCCCCGCGATCAAGCCGAACGGAGTCATTATCAGCCAGTTCTGAATATAAGGAACTCCGCCAACCTGCTGAACGACGCCATCCACCATTCCCGGACCGGACAGCCACGGCGCCTGCTGCAGGCCGATCATCTCGGTCATCTTCAGCGAGCCCGTCGCGAGCACGATGCAGGCGAGCGACATGCCCATCGCCAGTTCGTAGCTGATCAGCTGGGCGGACGAACGCAACCCGCCCATCAGCGAATATTTGTTGTTGCTCGCATAGCCCGCCAGCACGACGCCGTACACGCCCAGCGAGCTGATCGCAAGCAGATAAAGCACGCCGATGTTCACATCCGCAACCGGCGTCAGCGAAGGATAGGGCCCCCACGGCATCACACCGCCGAGCGCGAAAGCCGGAAACAGGGCAAGCGCCGGAGCGATGAAATAAATCAGCTTGTCGACCGAGGCCGGCGTGATGTCCTCTTTGAAAAAGAGCTTCACCCCATCGGCGAGCGGCTGAATGAGCCCAAATAGCTTGAACTTCTTGCCCTTGAGGAAGCCGGGCACCATGCGGCTCGTCTTGGAAAAAGTGATGTTGCCGACGCGGTTCGGCCCAATCCGGTCCTGCATCCAAGACAGCAGCCGCCTCTCCCACCATATGAGGAGGGGCACGATCATGAGGATCGGGACGACCAGCAGGAGCACGCGCAAAATCGCGTTTCCAACCTCGTTTTCAATGAGATAACGGTGGAACCACTCCCCGATCGCTTGGAACATGCGGTTGGGTCTCACTTTACCGTAGGTTCGCCTTCGGATGATGCCCCTGGGCGCTCGAATCCTCGTATCTCGCAAGAATCTCTCTAAAAGACAAGCGTCGAGCAACTCTCCTTGCGGGCTTGGCGACTTGAACATCTTCCCCAAAAGAAACCAGGGCTGTCTCACCGTGAGGCTGCACTGGCCACTGTATGTCCCTCCGCGAAAATCGTTGCGTAGACTGTAACTAGATGGGCAGTGTCGTCCTTGGTGTCTCGGGTTCGGTCGCCGCATACCGCGCTGCCGACCTGGCACGCGAGCTGATGCGCGCAGGGTTCACGGTTAGGGTGTGTCTCACCGACGCCGCTCAGAACTTCGTCTCCCCCGCTCTCTTCGAAGCCCTGACCGGACAGCCGTGCCTCATTGACACCTTCGATGAGCCTGATCGCGGGCGGATGGCCCATATTGACTGGGCGCGTCAGGCCGAAGTTCTGGTGATCGCTCCTGCGACCGCCAATACCTTGAACAAGCTGGCCCAAGGCGTAGGCGACGACATGCTGACCACGCTGGCGCTTGCTTACGCCGGCCCAATTGTCGTGGCGCCCGCCATGAACCCCTCGATGTACGCGAATGAGATCACCCAAGAATCTCTGAGAAAGCTGCTGCGCCGCGGGGTCATCCTCGTCGAGCCTGCGGAAGGGGACGTCGCCTGCGGCGAGCAAGGGCAGGGCAAGCTCGCCTCAATCGAAGCTGTCGTCGAAGCCGTCCATGGCGCGCACCGCCGGACAAGCCTTCTACAAGGCAAGCGGGTGCTCATCACAGCGGGGCCGACTTGCGAGCCGATCGACAGCGTGAGGTTCGTGGGAAACCATTCGAGCGGACGAATGGGGGCCGCCCTCGCCCAGGCTGCTCTCCTTATGGGAGCGGAAGAAGTGCGAGTCGTGAGCGGACCGATACGCATTCCTCCTCCCCAAAAGGCACAGCTGTTTCCCGTCACCACAGCCGAGCAAATGCTTGCGGCCGCGCTGAAGCTCGCTCCTGAGGCCGATATCGTCATAGGAGCCGCCGCGGTAGCCGACTACCGTCCGGCAGACCCAGTCAAGGGCAAGATCAGGAGCGGGCAGGATGAGCTGAACCTTCGCCTCGTTCGAAATCCCGACGTTATCGCGGAGATCGCGAAGGTTGCCAAGGGTAAGGTCGTGGGATTTGCCGCGGAGCCCTCGAACCAGCTCGACGCGGCTCGGGTCAAGCTTGCCGCCAAGGGCCTCTATGCCATTGCCGTGAATGACATCTCGCGCAAAGACATCGGCTTCGAGGGCCCGGAGAACGAGCTAACCCTCCTATTCGCCGATGGCCGCACAATCGATAGCGGAATGAAGAGCAAGCTCGCCTGCGCTCTTTGGCTTCTTGAAGAAATAGCGAAGGGCCTATAATCCTCCGTGCTGTACGGCCGCCTTCCCCATTTGGACAAAGACATCTCGCGCCTGATCGTCGGGGCGGATTGGTTCCAGGAAGCCGAGGAGGCCAAAGCCGTCGAAGTCCTCGACGCATTCGTGGAAGCAGGCGGAAACTGCATTGACATGGCCCATTGCTATGGCGGCGGGCAGGGGCAGCGAATCGTCGGACGGTGGCTTCGAGCCAGGGGAAACCGGGACAACATCGTGCTCCTCGATAAAGGCTGCCATCCGTATGATGGGCGAAACAGGGTCACGCCCAAGGACCTCGATGACGACCTGAGCGAGAACCTTCGTAGGCTGCAGGTCGATCACATTGACCTCTTCATACTTCACCGCGACGACCCGGCGGTAGAGGTCGGGCCCATCATTGAGCGCTTGAATGATCACCGTGAAGCCGGGCGGATTTCGGCATTCGGGGGCTCGAACTGGAGCCATACAAGGATTCGCGAGGCCAACGCCTGGGCCGAGCATAACGGGATGCAGGGTTTTGCGCTAAGCAATCCGAACCTCTGTCTCGCCGGCGTGAACGAGGCGCGTTGGGAAGGATGCCTGACGGTTCAAAAGGATGGACGCATCTGGCACGCTCAGATGCAGTTCCCTCTCTTTTCCTGGTCGGCCCAGGGCGCAGGATTCTTTGCCGGCATCGACAGCGAGGACGTGCGGCGCGTCTATTGGAACGCCGAGAACTTCGCGCGGAAGGTGCGGGCGGGCCAGATGGCGGCCCGCAAAAACGCCTCCGCACTCAACATCGCCCTCGCCTGGGTTCTCTCTCAGCCGTTCCCGGTTTGGGCGCTGATCGGGCCGCGAACCGTCGACGAGCTTCATGCCTGCATGCCCGCACTGGAGGTCGAGCTGAATCTGGAAGAACTCTTTTGGCTGGAGCATGGGGATCTGCGCTAACCCAATGTTCTCCATCCGCCTACTGGAGCCTTCCGACAGCATAGACGAGCTGACCGGGCTGCTGCACCGGGCCTACAAGGAGCTTGCCGATATGGGGTTCCAGTACGTCGCCACCTACCAAACGCCCGATGTGACCCGCGTCCGGATCCAGGATGTCGAGTGCTACGTCGCTGTGGCAGTCGGGCTGTCGGGCGATCAGGCGATCAGAGACACGGACTCTTCCCCTCGGAACACCCAACACTTAACACCTGACACTCATTCCCTCCTTGGCACGATCGCCTTCCACGATGCCTCCCGGACCGGCGGCAGCGCGTGGTACGACTTGCCCGATGTGGCGAGCTTTCACCAATTCGCGGTGGACCCTTCATGCCAGCGCATGGGCCTCGGCTCGGCCCTTCTGGACAAGGTGGAGCAGCGGGCTCGCGAAACGGGAGCGAGGGAGATCGCACTTGACACCGCCGAGGGCGCACACCACCTGATCGCCCTGTATGAGCGTCGCGGATACCGGTTCATCGAGCACGTGCAATGGGACGTCACGAACTACCGCAGCGTGATCATGAGCAAGAAGCTTTGAGAGACTCGTCAAGACATGCCAGGGCTTTTAAAGTGATTTCATTCATCGAATAGGTTCTCTTGGACCTATCTTGCTCGATTCGAGTCGGTCCCAAAGGTAGCATCCAGCCTGTGAATGCCGAGCAGGAAATCGAGGTCCTCATCCGGGCGAAATACCCGCTCCTGTCCATCGTATCGTGGGAGGAGCGGCGCGTCGAGGCGGCCTTGAGCAAGATATGCACAGACCTCAAGCGAAAGCTGCACACCTGGTCCATCACCCAAGGAATGAAGCCGGAGGTGAACCGGATGAGCGGCCCCGTCCGCCCCACCAAGCTCCCCGGAGAGCTCGAGGCCCTTGCCCTCATCCACGAGGCTCCGGAATTCACGGTCTTCCTCCTCAAGGATTTCCATCCGTACATGAAGGATGTTCGCGTGATCCGGCTCCTCCGTGACCTCGCCCTGCGCCTGCGCGGAAAGGCTCAAACCATCATCATGGTCGGCCCGACACTCAGCTTGCCTACTGAGCTCGAAAAGGATGTAACGGTGGTCGATTTCGGCCTGCCCACCGCCGCGCAGATCGAGGAAAAGCTGGACGCGATTTGTGCCTCGATGAAGGACACGCCCTCCGTCTGCGTCGATCTCACCGACGCCGAGAAGGAGCTCCTCATCAAGTCCGCGCTCGGCCTGACCCTCGACGAGGTCGAGTCGGTGTTCGCGCGCTCGTTGGTCGAGAAGAAGAAGTTCGACGTCGACGTCATCCTAGAAGAAAAGAAGCAGATCGTCCGCAAGTCCGGGCTCCTCGAGTATTACCCGGCGGACAACAAACTGGCCGATGTCGGCGGGATGGACCTCTTAAAGGAATGGCTCGCCAAGCGCGGAAAGGCATTCACCGACAAGGCAAAGGAGTTCGGAATCCCCGCGCCCAAGGGAATCCTGCTCCTCGGAGTCCAAGGCTGCGGCAAGTCGCTAATTGCGAAGGCAATCGCCGCCACATGGAACCTGCCCATGCTCAAGATGGACGTTGGCCGTATCTTCGGCTCCCTCGTCGGGCAGAGCGAGGAGAATATCCGACGCGCTATCCGGGTTGCCGAATCCGTTGCGCCGTGCATTCTCTGGGCGGATGAGCTGGAGAAGGGTTTCGCCGGCCTGGGCAGCAGTGGGGTAAGCGATAGCGGGACGACGGCAAGGGTTTTCGCAACCTTCCTTACCTGGATGCAGGAAAAGACCGCGCCGGTGTTTCTCATCGCTACAGCCAACGAGGTACAGGCGCTTCCCCCGGAAATGCTCAGGAAAGGACGATTCGATGAAATATTCTTCGTGGACCTCCCGGAGGACAAAGAGCGTGAGCAGATCTTCCAGATCCACCTTTCGAAACGCAAACGCGACCCGAAGAAATACGACCTCAGCAAGCTCAGCGCAGCCACCGAGGGCTATAGCGGAGCGGAGATCGAGCAGATCGTGGTCGGCGGGCTCTACCTGGCATTCGACAAGAACCGCCAGCTCTCGATGGCAGACCTTCTGAAAGAGGCCAAGGCGATGGTGCCGCTCAGCGTCATGATGCAGGAGGAGATCGAGGAGCTGAGGTCGTGGGCGGAGCAGCGCACCCGCCCCGCATCGAAGGGGTAATCGCGCGGCTTTTACGCCTCTCCGCGATGCGGTGTGCGGAGAGTGGTCGGTGACGAAGGACCCGGGGTTGGGAAGGTGCAGCAGCGGGAGGCGCCCACGACCAGCTCCTACTTGGCCTTCGCCAGCCACACTTTGGACATGTATTCGCTGGCAACGACCCAATACTTTCCGCTCAGGCTCCTCCCTATAATCCGATAGCCAAGGGACCGATAGTGCTTGCGCGAGTCATCGACCTCGTAAGTGGGGCCGCCGCGATTCGGGGTCGCGTAGAGTTGTCCATTCCAGTAAAACTCCTTCAAGGAGCTATCGCCAATGATTACCTTAAGCCGCTTCCATTTCCTTGACCTCAGGTCGTATTCCCAATTTGAGTCGTAGACCGCCTTACGGGACACCGGATCGACAGCGACTACATCGGGCCGATCGCTATCTTTGGTCCGCGACATTCCCTTTTCCTTTGTGACGGGAAATGCATATTGCGGAATCGTGTAACGGGCCAAGTGAGCGTAAGGGTTTTGTTTTGCCGTCATTGGTATCTGTATCACCTGGTTCCCAAACATGCGCCATGTCTCCAGCTTCGTCCTGTTAGGTTCGAGGTGCGCCATGAGAACGTAAACGTTGGCAGGGCTCAGTCTAGTGGCGTGAACGACCCGATACCGTTCCGGTGGCTTACTAGGCAGTGTGCGGTGAGTAGCAATCGTGTTATTCTGCAAAGAAACGCTTAGCAAGCCAAACCAACTCTTCGCTCTCAGTGGTCCGCCGAACTTCTCGTCCCATTCCTCCGCAATCCCCAAGGTCAACAGGTGGTTTGAATTCTCCGAGCCAATTGGCTCCAAATATGCCTCCGTCCGTTTTCCTGTTCTTTGGGACCAGTTGCTGTTCCTGAGCCCAGTCCACATTAACTTTCCGTCGCGCGAGACTTCGACGTTTAGTTCCCTATTGCGAAACCAAGTATCGGCCACTGTGAATCTTATGATCTGGCTCATTAGAACGATCGGAGGACTAGGTCGCTCGACAATCATAATGGTCGATAAGTCTTCCGAAATCAGAAGCCGCTGGCCAAAGCTAAAAGTCGCTCCGGTCTTGTCGATCCTTATGACCGAGATGTCCCTCCAGCCAATGGGGGGTTCCATAAATGGAATGTCACGCTGAAGGACACTCAGTAAGGTAAGAGCTAAAACCATTACGGCGGGTCCACCAGTTCGTTTGGCAACAAGGCGATCTTTGACAGACGGATTATGTGGGCAACGCGGCAGCCCCCCCGCTTGCCATCGCTACACGTATAATGCGCGTTCCTCCTGCGGGGACCCAAATTGGCACAAAGTTTCGTTGGGCGTCTATGTGAAGGGGCACGATGTTTGGGAAATCGTGCTCGGGACGATTCTCACGAATCCTTGGAACTCCCCATCCCGGGTAGATCTGCTCATATCCGGGTTCGACTACTAACTGGGCTGCTCCCCAAAAGCCAGTTTGCGGCTCGTCAGGCGGTCGATCTATATAGTCATCATAACCGACCAGATAAACCATGACCGCTCGGGGCTCGCTATCGCTGTTTAGGCATGCAAAACTGTAAATGATTGTCGCCCCATATCCTCCCCTATTTGGGTTGAGCGCTTCGGGATCGGATAGATCTCTGTAGAAGCCGTTCGGAATGGACGTTTCGGATCCATCCCGCTTCAGTACGGTACAGTCGATTGAAAGGGGTAGATAAGGGAGCCCCACCTGAAAAAGATCGGGCCACGGCATGACGATGGAGCTCATCAGCCATTTGCCGCAGATATGCTCGATGTGGTCAGCGACTTCGCTGCTCCAGCTCCCCCAACTGCCGCCGAGCTTTCGGCAGGCAATTCTTATCCTAAGCTGGATTGGACTTGTGGATTGCGCTCGGAACTGAAAGACTCCCCCCCATGTCTCGCCAGGAGAAACCCGAACCGGGGCGGGAAGCAGCGCGGTTTCTGCAAACGACAAGGGCAGGTCGCCAGGGGCGGGACCGAAGGACTGATGGTACTGAATCTTGGCGATGCATCGTCCCAATAGCTCAAGGTCGCCGCCAAACTCGTTGCTGTTATGCCACTCTTGCTTGCGATCCGTTAAGACAGTGCCTATCGGCGCGGGACCCGCAAGACTTGCGAATATCTGAAACTCTAAATCCTCAGTGAGTCCGTTTTTGTGCCAAGGCCAGACCAGGAAGCCCTGAGGGTCGTTTGCGGGAATGCTGAACTCGTACTTGTATAGGGTCGGTTTTGCAGTTGGATCGACTGCGATTTTTTCCGGGGAGTTACTTACGATGAGCCTTCGTCCGGCGGGCTGTTCGGCGGGACCAGGCGGCGAAGGCGCGGGCATATCGTTCGCCTTGTGTAAATATCGAAGTTCGTCGGATCGCACGGCACACCTGCATTATATGCCAGGTTTGGAGGTTGCGGGCAAATTTGAGTTTGAAATCAGACCGATGTGGCGGGGGCGTCTACCCTACGCGCAGCACTCCGCTAACGAAGCCCTTGCAGCAGCCGAATCGTGTCTGGCTTGGCGAGCATGTCGTTGTTTACTTCGCACAGAGAGCTAAAGAGGCACGCGGGGCAGCCATTCTCGCATTCGCACGAGGTAAGCAGCTGAAGCGCCGCCGACAGCCAGCCCGTAAGCGATTCGAACAGCTTCTCGCACAGCCCGACGCCGCCGGGAGTGCGGTCAAAAACGAATATCGTCGGATGGAGCCGCGCCTGGTCCTGCAAGGGGTCGGCGAACGCCGCGTACCACGCGCTGCCCAGATCGCCACGGTCGCACCCGGCTATGATCGGCGCAACCGCCATTAGCGCATGCTCAACCCCGTGCAGGCCCGCTACATGGGATTCCGATAAGGGTTTCGATCCATCGAGGTTCGACCAAGTAAGCCGGATTCCAACCGTATCATAGGTAGTTGATGGCAGGTCCAAGTCGAACACGGCGCGAACCCCGCCGGAGTCGAGCGACCTCGTCCGGTACCCCAGGACGAGATCGGTCACGCTGATCCCGCACAAAGTCGCGGCCGCATGCCCGAGCGGCCGTTTGGCGAACTCTGTCTTGGTCTCGATCACCGACTGCAAAATGGGCTGGGTGTAGTAATCAACCTGCTTGGCGACCAGCTCCGCGACCGCAGTTTTGGGGTCGAACCGCTCGACCAGATACGAGCCGCCGCGATGGAGATAGACCGCGCCCTCATGCGCCGTCTGGAGCGCCCTCCCCCATTCCATAGTGCCAAGCTGCTCGCCATCGAGGTAGAGCGTGACCTGCTCGCCTCCGGCCCCGCGGATATTTACCTTCCTGGCCGGCGGCTCGTGCGAGGGATAGTAAAACCTTCCCGCGCTGAACTGTAATTCGCCAGACCTGTCCAAGGATTCCGCCAGTTCCAGCGCTGCCGGGCCGAATGCCTGCAGTTCCGATGGCCCGATCGCCCGCTCATAAGCGGCGCACCTAAGCTGCTGGGTCAGGATTTGTGGATTAAAGGGGTTGGCAGCCACCCGCTCGGTATCCGCCGCGAGCACCAGGTTGGGGTCCCGAACCAAAAACTGCTCCAGCGGATCGTCATGCGCGACCATCACCGCCAGCCCGTCGCGTGTTCCCCTCCCCGCCCTGCCTGCTTGCTGCCAGAAGCTCGAAATAGTGCCGGGATAGCCATTCATGATCACCGCGTCGAGACCCCCGACGTCCACTCCCAATTCCATTGCGTTCGTGCTTGAAAGGCCCAGGAGCTTGCCTTTGAAGAGCGCGCTCTCGATCTCCCGGCGCTCCTTGGGCGTGTAGCCGGCCCGATAGCTCTCGATGCGCTCCGGCTCGACCAGGCCACCCTTCTCCGCAATCTGGCGGCTGTATTTCAGCACGAGCTCAGCCGAGACTCTTGCTCGCGAAAAGGCCAAGGTTCGAAAGGCCCCCGAGGCAAAGTTCGCCATGAGTTTGGCCGTTTCCAGATTGGCGCTTGCCCGGCTGACTTTGTCCGCCATCGGCGGATTCCAGAATATGAAGGTGCGCTTCGCTTTTGGCGCGCCATCTTCTGCGATGAGCATGGGCTTTCGTCCGGTCAGCTTCTCGAATAGCTCCTCCGGGTTGCCTATCGTGGCGCTGCAGGCGATGATCTGGGGCCGTGTGTTGTGCCATTCGCAAAGCCGCAACAGCCTTCGCAGCACGCCCCCGACATGCGAGCCGAACACGCCCCGGTACACATGCATCTCGTCGATCACGACCAGCCGGAGCGACTTGAGAAATTTGGACCAGTGCTCATGCCCGGGCAGGATGCCGACGTGCAGCATATCCGGATTGCTCAGCACGATATGAGCGAGCTTGCGGATGCTCCCGCGCTGTGTGGTCGGGGTGTCGCCATCGTAGGTTGCGCAGCGAAGATCGGTGCCTTTGAGCAGGTCGTCCAGCTTGCCGCGTTGATCCTGGGCGAGAGCTTTGGTTGGGTAGAGGTAGAGCGCCCGCGCCATCGGCTCCGCCATACACTTTTGCGCCGCGGGCAGATTGTAGCAGAGGGTTTTTCCGCTGTTCGTGCCGGTCACCACGACCACATCCTCGCCTTGCATCGCGCCGTCGTAGGCGAGGGCCTGGTGCGAATAAAGCTCGGCCATGCCTAGGTCCGCTAGCCGTTCAGCGAGCCGGGGATTCATGGCCGCGGTGGGCTTGGCGTAAACGGCGGATCTGGGCGAAAAGTGCCGCACATGGGCGACTTGGGGCGCGGTCGAGTCGTCCGTCTGCAGCCACTCGATGAGGGTTTCAAGATTCGAGCTCGCGGTCTCGACGCTCCCCATTTAACCCTCCCTAGTCAAGATCATTAAGCTCCGGCACGCTCGATACGCCGCGCCTGGTCGTGAATCGCACTGCGAAAACGCTCAAAGCGAAGAGCAGCGAGAGCGGCACCGCCATCATCATCATGCTGAAGATGTCTTGGCTGGGGGTCAAGACAGCGGACAGCAGGAAAATCGCGATGGTCGCCTGCCGCCAATAGCGGATCATGACGTCCGGCCCGATGATGCCAACCTTGCCGAGGATGAATACGACTAGCGGCAATTGGAATCCCACGCCGAATGCGAGCATCATCTTGAGCACGAAGAAAACAAGCGTGCCCACATCCTGGTAGAGCGCAGCGCCCTTGAAGTCTTCGAGATAAAGCAGAAAGAAGTTAAGCGCCGCCGGAATAATGAGCCAGCAGAAATAGGCGCCCAGAGCGAACAAAAAAAGGCTCGCGGGCAGGACAATCTTGAAAGGCTTGCGCTCCTTCTCCCGCAGCCCAGGGGCCACGAACTGCCAGAGCTGCCAGATCAGGATTGGGATCGCAAAGGCGAGGCCGATCATAAACGACAGCTTCAGCTTGAGCATAAAGGGCTCGCTGACGTGGCCGAACACCTCCTTGATGTCAACGTCTTTTGGAGGCTTCCAATTGGCCTTGATATAACCGTCTACGAACTCATAAACGTACGGCTGGAGAAACCAGCCGGCTATCCAGCCGAGCATGATAAAAAGCGCGCACTTTATCAGCCGGTCGCGCAGCTCTTCGAGGTGTTCGCCTAAAGTAGCGCGGAACTCTTCCGGGTCACCGGAAGAGTTCCGCTTTTTTCGCTTCCAAGAGCGTTTCGTGTCGACGGGCACTCTTAAGAGTAGCCTACTTCTCGATCACAACGATCAACTGAGCCCGGACGCGCTGCCACTGGCTGCCGCCGCCGGATGGGCCTCTCTGCATGCCGCCCGTTCCTGCGCCGCCTCTGCCCTGGCCGCCGCCACCCATCTGGAGCCCGCCACCCTGGCCTCCGGGAGGTGCATCCGGG
>JBASWW010000034.1:0-31707 GCA_049276675.1 Fimbriimonadaceae bacterium | reverse complement strand
TGGAGGGCCGGGCTCTCACAGGTGCCAACCAGGCCTGGTGCCTGGACTTTTGCTTCCAGCGGCTCGAGAACGGCCGCCACGCGCGTATCCTCGGGGTTCTGGACTGTTTCACCAGAGAGTGCCTGCTCCTCAAAGCCGCCTCGACGTTTCCATCTTTCGCGGTGGAGAAAGAGCTGGAATGGCTTTTTTTGGTTCATGGCAGGCCTGGGTCGATCATCTCGGACAACGGCCCCGAATTCAGGGCAATGACGCTTCCGGGTGGAGTGGAAAACCGCTTCATCCAGCCGGGCAAACCCTGGCAGAATGGATACATCGAGAGCTTCTTTGGAAAGCTCCGCGACGAACTCTTGTCCTGCGAGATCTTCGCCCGCGGCTCTGACCTTCAGGCCGCGCTGGACGATTTCCAGGACCATTACAACAACCACAGACCTCATCTGGGGCTCGGGGGCTTGACCCCCGCGAACTTCAAGAAGGGTCTCACGACTGGGTCAAAGGAGGCAATCCTAGGGGTCTAGGGTGGATACTTATTGGGGACCGGTCATTCCTACTACATTATCCGGTGGATACCCGGCAGGCACGTCTACTCCCAAGATCGAGAGAACACTGACCGATGGCTCCCAATAGAGCCCGACACCGTTTGCTGGGTAAGGATATCCGGGAGGCGGAGGTTGCCCGTAGTTCTGCGATGCGTACTGGCCCGCATTGGATCGCATGTACGCGCTAAGGGACTTGCTCTGTGGAGGATCGACCAAGCAGTTCCGCTGCAGGGATGTGTTAATTCCCCCGACTGGTTTCGATCCAGGCGGTACATATAGGTGGATGTTACACGTTGCTCGTGCGATTCCGCTTGGCGTCTTGAAATGCCATTCAAACGCAGACCCGGTCTCGGACCCGAGGGGAACCATAGGACCGCCTGTATCTCGCGTAGCCGTCCAGGTCTTAAATGCGGCTCCGCCGGTGGCAGCCCAGCTCCACGTGTCCACATTGAGCAAGGGGCTACGAACAATTGCATTGCACAGCTGACCAATAAGATATCTCTTCTGCCAAGTGGGGTTGATGCCGCCCGAAAGCTGAATGTCGGGCGGCGCAGCATCGCAGTCCACAAGAACTTCGGCGGCTGCCGCCATAATCCCGTCCCCGAGCGGCGGATCGTCGAGCGTCGCTTGGGCATAGGGCGTTATCGTGATGTTAAATGTCTGCATCTGGGCTTGAGTCCCAGATTTGATCTCGTACGTTGTGCCCTCGGAAATTTGGCTGGTCGGATCGCCGACCGGGGCATCACCTAACCCATTGGAGCATGAGCCGGTCCGTCCGATGAAGCTAGCTAGCGCGTATTTCTTGATTACCGCCTTTGAAGGAGGCGGTTCCGGATCGCCCAGATAACTGGCGGTCCAGGTGAAGGTACACGTGATCGTGCCCTCGCACTTTACGCTCCCTGGGCCCGCGGCAGGCGGTGGGCCGGGTACGCCCGAGAAGCTGAATCCTGTTCGTTTGCCTTGGGGATCGTCACTCCAGTAGTTCAGATACCAAGGCGACCCACCGGTCGGAATGATCTCGACCGGGCCTCCGCCCGTGAGCGTCGTCGCATAATATCCCGCTTGCAGCTTCATCATCCCCGTTCCAAGCAGCACCAGCAACACGCAAACCATTCGGCCCAAGTTCATTCGCAACATCCTCGATCCCATAATACAGGAAAATTTCCTGTTTGCCAAGTCGGCAACAGGATTAGACGTATTTCAGACCCGATCCGGTGTTATACAGCACAACCACGTCCTCCTGCTCGATGTAACCATTTGCCTCGAGCTTGCGTGCCGCTGCCAGTGTCGCTCCACCCTCGGGGCAAGCGAAGATCCCCGTCGCCTGCGCAATCTCCCGTACGCCCTCGACCATCTCCTCATCGGTGACCGTGATCGCCGTCCCGCTAGAAGCCCGAATCAGATCCAGCATGATGAAGTCGCCAATCGCTCGTGGCACCCGCAGTCCGCTAGCCATGGTGTGCGCATTCGGAAACTCATCGGCAAACCGCTCACCCTTCTCAAAAGCCGTCACAATCGGAGCACACCCCGCCGCCTGCACGCTTACCATCCTCGGCCGCTCGGGACCGATCCAGCCCATCCGCTCCATCTCGTCGAACGCCTTCCACATCCCAACTAACCCAGTCCCGCCGCCGGTCGGATAGATGATCACGTCGGGCAGTCGCCAATCCATCTGCTCCGCAAGCTCGTAGCCCATCGTCTTCTTCCCCTCGACCCGGTACGGCTCCTTAAGCGTGGAGAGGTCGAATATCCGGGCCTCCCCCTCTCCCGCCCCGGGGGAGAGGGGGCCGGGGGGAGAGGGTGATCCCACAAGATCTCGAACGCAGCCTGCGCAATCCGTAATCAACCCATCCACAAGCTCCACATGAGCTCCAAGCGCCTCGCATTCCACCACAAAGGGTCTAGGCGTGTCGCGAGGCATGAACACGAATGCTTCCATGCCCGCCTTCGCCGCATAGGCAGCGATCGCGCCGCCCGCATTTCCCGCCGTGGGCACAGCAAGCTTCTGGATACCGAAGTATCTTGCCATCGAGACCGCCGTGGTCATCCCGCGGGCCTTGAATGAAGCGGTGGGGTTCAGTCCCTCATCCTT
This sequence comes from Fimbriimonadaceae bacterium, assembly GCA_049276675.1. GTDB lineage: Bacteria > Armatimonadota > Fimbriimonadia > Fimbriimonadales > Fimbriimonadaceae > DATLGQ01. The sequence goes on along the minus strand of JBASWW010000034.1, from coordinate 29,079 downwards.
CACATACCAACGCTCACCCAGGCGTGGAGCGTGGAGCAGAGGTGTCATCCCCTCGCCGAGCGTTACGGGGTCGCAAGGGGGCAAGACTTCGCGATATCGCCAGAGGTCCGGCTCGCGATCACGAAGTTTTTCCCTGTCCAGAGTATCCGCGGAAAGCGAATAATCAACCCGCAAAGGACGCCCACACTCGCAGGTGTTGATTATCCGATCCCATGGATACTCGCGACCACATAGCCAGCAGGTCAAATGGGAGATCAAGGATGGGGCCAAAGCAGTGACAAGTTACCCAGCTCGAATGGGCTATGAATATGTGGAGTTTTTCCTAGGGCTACCGGGGCCGAACCAACCGGCGCCCTAGTTGAAGTTAATTCCGCTTTCTCCGCATCAATGCAAGTGCGCCAATCGAAAGAGCAAGGATCGTCGCGGGCTCAGGCACCGGCGCGAAGTCAAGCTCCGTAACGTGGCCGAATCCATCCATGAAGAGCCGGGAATTTGAACCATCGAGGTCCATCGCCATGATCTTTCCAGTGTGACCCTCGATCTCAATATCCTGGCCCCAATAGACGGTGCCTGACTGGAGGTCGAGCGTGATGCCCTGCGGATTGCGGTTAAACGGCGGGGTGAAGAGTGTCTCGATGCCGGTGCCGTCCAGGTTTGCCCGCTGCACGACGTCCACCACGTAATCGGTGTAATAGATCTTGCCGCCGGCAATGTCGAGGGCGATCTTATTGGGCTTGAACCGCGCATCGTTGCTCGAAAGAACCTTCTGTCTATTGGTGCCGTCGAGATTTGCGCGCCAGACCTCGCCCTTTAGATCGCTTATCGAAGTGCTCCAGTAGATCTTGTTGTTGATGGAATCGACCGCAAGTCCACGGTGGAACGGTGTCGAAAAAAGAACCTCAGCGCCGGAGCCGTCGAGATTGGCGCGGTTCATAGTGCCTAGGGTCTGATCGCCCCAATACAGCTTGCCGCCATAGACCGCGACTGCCGAGGGAAATGGCCAGTCCTCCCCGCTTCCGCTCAGACTGATGAGATCCTCCTGGCCTGTACCGTCGAGATTGGCGCGGCGGATCTTCAGGTTGTCTACATCCGCCCAATACATCTTCCCACTAGCTTGGTCCACATCAAGGCCTCGGAGACCTCCGCCGGTATCAACCAGCTCGACCAGATTCGTTCCGTTGGTATCCACTCGCCGGATATGGCCTGTCGAGAAATCGGGATTGAAGATGTCGTTGAAGTAAAGCTGGGCATTTGCCGACCCACAGACAGCCAGCATCGCACCAGCAAAAATGGTTTTCGAAATTGAGGTCATGTTCGCTCTCCTTGTCTTTTCCAGACTGCTTCATTGTACGCGGGGTTCGCTTAGCAAAATTGGAATTCCGGAGAGCCGAATATGAGCCGGCACACCGCAGAGAACATGACGGCGGCGGCCTTTGGGCTGGCAAGCGCTTCAATGCCGCCGGACTTGTCGCAGGCATTGATCAGCACCTTTCGCTTTTCCGGCGGCACCGGAGCGTCAAAGTTTTCGATCAGGGCATCCACGAGGTCGGCGGAGGACTTCGGCGGCTTTCTCTGTGTCAACAGGTACGAGAGCCATCCAGCCAAGGGCTGCTGTCCGTCGTAAGTGCCAAAGACAGCGTCAGCGGTCTTAATGCGCTCGAGCATGTTGTTCGAGGTGATCCAGGCCTGACCCCCTTCCCAGCCGGAGACATCAGGCGGATAGAGAAGCAACATTCCTTGCTTATACATCAGGCCGAAAATCAGGCCGCTTGCGTCGCGCATTGGCTTTGCGAGGGGGGTCATCACGCTCTTGGGCTGAACGCGCGTGCTGAGGATGAAGTCTGACAGGCCGAACTGGCGAACGATCGGAATCGTGAAGTCGGCCGGGCTCTTAACCACTGCGCGAAGGCAATTTTCGCTCCAGAACTCAGGACTCTTGGCAATCGCGCGGATCATCGCCTTAATGTCGCCTTTAGAGTCCGTGTAGACCCTTGCCAGGCGATCCACGACCGTGGTCTCGGGTTTTGGATAAGCAAAGAACTCCCACATCTTTTTGGAGATCGCTCTGGCGGTCTCGGGCCGACTCGCCAACATATCGAGAACTTGGTCGCCATCGAACTTCCCCGTCTTGCCCAGGATCGTTTTGACGCCGTCGTCATAAAGGTCGGGCGTCTCGCTGAATGCAACCATGGGACGCCCTTTGAGGATGGAGTCCTTGGCGGTTTCCTGTATCTTTTCGCCACCCCGCTCGAAAACCAAATATCGCAGTCCCCACCCTGTGAAGGCGCGTGCAGCCTCCTTGACGTCTTTCTCGGTGTAGTTGCCAATGCCAATCGTGAAGAGCTCCATCACCTCGCGAGCGAAGTTTTCGTTGGGCATGCCCTTGGTGTTTTCGTCGGCGTCCAGCCAGCGGATCATTGCGGGGGTTTTGCTGGCTGCACCGAGCAGGGAGCGAAAGTTGCCGGTCGCGTTCTTGCGAAGCGCTTCCAGGTAGTCCAGCATCATCGGACCAAATTCAATCTTCGTTCCGCTCACCGCAAAGTGATCATGCCAAAAAAGGGTCATCTTCTCTTGAAGGGGCCGCTTCGTGAGGAGAAGGCGAAGCGACCACCAAGTGACCGTTCGGAACGGGTCGAGATAGACCTCCTTGCTCCCTTCGTCAAAGCAAAGCTCCCAAGGACTTACCGGGAATCCTTCGTCGGTAGATTCGTAGTTCAGAAGCTTTTCAAGTGCTGCATCCACGCCGAGCGGCTCGTACAGATCGAGCTCCGCCTTCGACGCGCCGAGACCGAAGCGACGTAGAATGTGGGCGATCTGGGTTCTGGGGGTCATGCTTGGCTCCGGCCTCAATTTAACCATTCGCCGTAAAGTGGGCTCGCTATCTGGAAATTCCTTTCAATGGCTGCCATATATTCGACAAATGCTAACAAAATGTTGAACAATAATGGTGGATTTTTCGAACTTCATCGCGCGGCTGCGACGTCGCGACGGGATTCGATTCGGAGGGAGGAGAGCACGCTGGAGGTCTCGCAATGATAAGGAAAATAATATGCGCGCTCGATACAGGGAGCCTGGACGAGGCTCTGCGGGTTACCAGGCGGCTTGCTGACCACGTGGGCGCATTCAAGATTGGCCACGCCTTGACCCTGCCCCACGGACTCGATGTCGTTAAGCGCATTCAGGATGCAGGCGCATCGAGAATCTTTCTCGATCTGAAGTTCCACGATATTCCCACCTCGGTTGCGTTGGCCGTCTGCGAGGCAGCAAAGTGCGGCGTGTGGATGCTGACGCTTCATATTTCCGGCGGGCCGGCGATGATCGAGGCGGCGGTGGAGGAAGCCGCGAGCTGTGGCGAGGAGGACGCGCCGATCTTGCTCGGAGTTTCCGTCCTCACGTCCCTAGATCAGCATGTACTCACGGATCATTTGGGCGTACAGAGGTCGATCAAGGACCATATGACGTATCTTTCGCGCCTCGGCATCGATTGCGGGCTGGACGGTGTCGTGTGCTCGCCGCATGAAGTCGGGGCTATTCGCAGGGAGATCGGCCACGCAGGGATTATCGTCACGCCGGGCATTCGCGCAAGCCAATCGGATATGCACGATCAGCAGCGCGTGGGCGATGCCAGGGCTGCCTTGGCCGACGGCGCTGACTACCTCGTGGTGGGCCGTGCTCTAACCGAACATCCCGACCCGGAGGAAGCGCTTCAGGCGCTCGGATTTCCCGGTGTGAAGCTCCTCTGACTCTGGACTGGCGTCACAGGCTGCTAGCCTGGTTCGACGAGAATGGCCGTGACCTGCCTTGGAGGCGGACGGCCGATCCCTACGCAGTGTGGGTCAGTGAGGTCATGCTGCAGCAGACTCAGGTCGCGACGGTGTTGCCGTACTTCGTGCGGTGGATGGAGCGCTTCCCCACCATCGAGACTTTGGCTCGCTCTGGCGATGATGACGTGCTTTCTCTCTGGCAGGGCCTCGGATATTATCGCCGGGCTTTGCAGCTTCGCTTGGGCTCGCAAACAATCATTCAGGGAGGGATGCCAGCGTCCGCAGCCGATTGGCTCAAAGTGTCGGGTGTGGGACGCTATACGGCGGGTGCAATCGCCTCAATCACACGAGGAGAAGCAGCAGCGGCGGTCGATGGCAACGTTCGCCGCGTATTTGCCAGGCTCACGGGTAGTGCTGCAGTGGGGCGCGCTCTAGACGCTGCCGCATGGAACTGGGCCGACCTCAATGTGGATCCGGCGCGGCCAGGTGATTGGAATCAGGCCCTTATGGAGGTGGGAGCCATTATTTGCACTCCAAGGAAGCCGCGCTGCGGCGAATGTCCTCTTCGAGACCATTGCCAGGCCCATCGGTTAGGCAGCCAAGGCTTGTTGCCGACTCGCGTCGTATCGAAACCGGTGCCGATTGCAATGCAGGTGGTAGTGCATTTGTGGGGTTCCGAGGTGGGCCTCAGGCGGATTCCCGACGGAGAGTGGTGGGCGCGAATGTGGGGACTGCCGAATCGGCGCCATTCGCGCATCGAGGGGACTTCTTTGGGCGAGATTCGGCACACCGTAACCAAGCACCGGGTCCATTTGGGCGCCCATCTGATCCGTGTGCCCCGCAGAAATAAAGCTCTGACGTGGTTTCCTCTCGCGCGACTAGAGGACATTCCCCTATCGGCTCCCCACCGTAGAGTCTTGGAGATCGTGCGCGACCATCTCGCGAACGGCTAATTTGGTCAGTCTTAACTTTGTTTCGGTGCAAAGTAAGCTTACTACTAAACTGAAACGCGCTGAAGAAAGAGCAAGCTCCTTCGACAGCGCGTCTCAAATCTCCTGGCAGTCTCCTCCTCTCATCAAAGAGGCTCCTGCGCGGAGTTCGAACTGGCCGCTGGCTGCCGCCTCTCCTTGCGGAGAAGCCGCGAACCGCGGACCGGCTCGAAGCGGCGTCCCGGCCCGGATCTTTGGATTTGCATCCTCCGATCCGGTACGCTCTGGATGCTCCGGCTTGCGCCAAAGCTCCCGAGGGAGCGGTTCGCCAAAGCCTTTCGATGCTAACTAGAGACACACTTGGCTCTCTAGCGCTACTCTCGTCAAATCCTGGTCCAAGAGACTTGGCGAGGTCGCAAAAGACTTGTGTCCTCGTCGAGCGATCTTTGTCCCGCTCGTCGCATCCCTTTCGGGCGTCGGTGAAAGTTCTTCACCGTAGGACTCCATCTCCTCCAGAGGGGTACGTCTCTGGCGAGGCCGGTTTCCCGGTCTCCGGTGGTCCGATCCACCACCGAAAGTTGGAACATGAATATGATTACATACCCTGAGCGCGCATGCAACCCCTTTTTTCGTTATTTTTCCACAATGTGAATGTGGAAATGTGGATGACTAGTGCATCTAGGTTCGCGCGTAATTGTTAAGGGCCCGAATCGAGTTCGAATCAGCCCTTTGTGGCTGTTGTGAAGCGCCACCTCTTATCAAGCGGCACTTCGGATCGATCGCTCGCCGTCGGCTGCACCGATCCACGCACAAGCACTTCATAGGTCGTTCCGGGCCGAAGCGGACGCTTGGGAATGATGAAGCACGAATTGTCGAGCCGGTCGTCATTCGAAGGCGTATTGAGGAAAGCGGGCACTAACGAGCCGTCTGCACAATTGCGGAGCGTGGCTTCCTGCACCTTTAGCTTCGCGCCACCCGGCTGCCAGGCGCTGAGGACGATGATGTACCCCACCGGCTTGGGCGCGTCGTGGAGGCGCAAGGGATTGGGGCGCTCGTTTCCGTTCCAGAGGGTGGGAACGTTGGACTGGCCCGGCGCCGGATAGACGACTGTCCCCTCGCTCTTGTTAGCGCCGAATTCGACGGTCAGCCTGTTTTCGTTAAAGCCTGCTCCCAGCACAATCGCTCCGGGCTGCATAAACGGAATGCGGTGGTAGGGCGCATCAACGAGGCTCGTTATCGCTTCCTCAGGGGTCTCGTTCCCATAAGCGACGTTTTCCCAGGATTCGTCGATAAATCCAAAGCTCTCGAGGCGCGCTCCGGGATCCTGGCCGAAGTAGCCTGGAGTACCGGGCTTTTGGAAGTGGCCCGTCGTGTTGTTCTTGGCAAGATACTTCGAATGGGCGAGCGCGGCGCCATTGAGTCGGTCGTCGAAGCGGAACGGCTCAAGTCCGAGGGCGGTTCGATACACGTTGGCCGCGCGGAACGCACGAATCTGGTCTGAATCGGGCGGAGCAAGATTTGGAGCCGCACCGGTCGCGATTGTGAAGGTCCATTCCTTGTTGGCGACCAAGCTGTCATCGATCACTACCCGGCACTTGACCTTGTACTCGCCTGGCGCAAGCGGGCGGTCGGGCGTATACATCAGTGAGCGGTCGCCTTTGCTGTAATAAGCGCGCACCTCGACTCCATTGATGAGCATTTTCTGCTCAGTGATCGCAGACCGGCCGCCGGGCCAGATCTCCCAGCGCAGGGTCGGCTTGGCGATGAGCATCGTCGCCTTCGGGCCAAATACGCGGGTGTATGCCCCAGGTTCGCTGCCGTTTGCAACCAGCGCCGATGCGGCGATGCCGAGAAAAGTGAGCGTCTTGTGCGGAAACATTGTTTGCCCTCGCCGATAGCTATGCCATCGCTAAAGAGGTGTTTCCGCAGCAGGTTGATACATGGGCCGGTAGCCTTACGGGTTCGAAAGGAGCGATGGCGAGCCTTTAGAGTGCGGTGACTTGTCACCGCTTTGCGTCGCGGAGCAAGGTCAGCAGAACAAGCCGCGGTAAAGGCTACCGCGAACCGCCGCCGGGGCTCCCCGGATACTTACTACTGAGAGACTGAGAACGCGGAGCCCCTACTCCGTGTAGTAAACGCCGTCCAGCGCGCCCCACATCGAGGTGCACAGGATTGCGCAGGCGGTCTTCGTCTGGAGGAATTCCTCCTCACTCATCGCCAGTATCCTCTCTCGCAGAAGCTCGGCTTCGGCAAAGTCCGCGGCATGCACCGCGAAGTATTCCTTGCCTTTCTCCGAGACGTCGTAGTGCTTGTTCAGGCCGTCGAGCTTGCTTTGCGAGGTGATGGGCTGCTGGGCTTCGAAGGCATACAGCGCGCCGGGCGCCTCGGCCCTCTCGCTAAAGCAATCGATCGCCGCGCTGACGAGCGTCCAGGTCTGGGGCCGGTTCGAGGGCCGCCCTGCCCCGATCGCGAGCTGAAAAGCCGCCCACATCCGCTCGTGGTCGCGCTCCTCATTGGCGTAGTGGGTCTCGCCGATGGTGTCCCAGCCCTGTGCGATGGTGCCGACAAACCTGCCGTACTCCCCGGCATAATCCCGGAGCTTCTCCATCGGAAGGGTGCCCATCGCCCATTCCTGGTAGAAGGGGTGCGTATTCAAGTCGAATTGCGCCACTATCGCATCAAGCTGCTCGATTCTCGTCATTACGCTTCAAAGATTACCAGGAGGATTCAGCTCGACGCCCGCCCCCGTTGCCCGGACCATCCGCCTGGTTGGATCATCCTGAGTGCCTCCTTATAGACCTCCATCACATTCGTGATGCTATAAGACGCGCCCAAAAGCACTACAATTGATCCGTGCTGATCAAGGAAGCGGCGCGCAACGAGGCGGATAACGTGCTGCATCAAGCTCTGGGAGCGGAGGCTGGGTTCAGAAGCGGGCAGTGGGAAGCGATTGCTCCGCTGCTCGATCCGGGCGCGCGGCGGCTCGTGGTTCAGCGCACAGGATGGGGAAAGAGCGTGGTGTATTTCGTCGCGTCCCGACTTCTCCGGGATGCGGGGAGAGGGCCGACTTTGCTCGTAAGCCCGCTGCTTTCTTTGATGCGGAACCAACTCGATATGGCGGCACGGTTCGGCCTTCGAGCGTTTTCTTTGAATAGCTCGAACCGCGAAGACTGGGATGCGATCGAGGCGATGATGCATCGCGACGAGGCCGACGTGCTCCTCATCTCGCCAGAAAGGCTTGCCAACGAGCGGTTCCGGGATAGGATCCTGCCCAAGCTCCTGGAAAGCACGGGCCTGCTTGTGATCGACGAGGCGCACTGCATCAGCGACTGGGGACACGACTTCAGGCCGGATTATCGTCGCATCCTCCGGATCGTCGAGGCGCTCCCGAAGGAGACCTCGATCCTTGGCACGACCGCGACTGCAAACGAGCGCGTTATCGCGGACATTCAGGCGCAACTGGGAGCAAGCCTCGTGGTGCAGAAAGGCGGGCTGATGCGGACGAGCCTGAAACTTAGCGTGTTCTCGCTTGCGGATCAGGCTGAGCGCCTGGCCTGGCTCGCGAAATATCTTCCGAAGCTGCCGGGAACCGGGATTGTTTACACGCTAACCGTGAATGATGCGACGCGGGTTGCTGCTTGGCTCCAATCGCGGGGGATTGCGGCTCAGGCTTATCATGCGGCTGTGGAGTCGGAGCGGCGCATCGAATTGGAGCAGGGCTTTGCCGCCAATGAATTCAAGGCCCTCTGCGCGACCACCGCGCTCGGCATGGGCTACGACAAGGCGGATGTCGGATTCGTTGTCCACTTCCAGCGTCCCGGCTCAATCATCGGCTACTACCAGCAGATCGGGCGCGCGGGGCGGTCTTTGGATTTGGCGTATGCGGTGCTGCTTTCGGGGGTCGAAGACGACGAGATCAGCGAATACTTTATCGAAACTGCCTTTCCGGGCCAGGAGACCTTTGATCAGGTTCTTGCGGCATTGCAAACCGCCAGTTCGCTAACGGCCGCTTCCATTACGGCCAGGACAAACTCGCGGCACGGCCAGGTCGAGAAGGCTTTGCAGCTTCTTGAGGTCGAAGGGGTAGTTGTCCGGCAGCAGGGGCGGTTCACTTTGGAGGGCGGGGTTTGGGAGTATGCGCAGCTTCGGTCGGAGCAGATTACGGAGCAGCGAAGGTCGGAGCTTTTCCAGATGCAGCAGTACGTCGAAGAGAAAGGGTGCCGGATGCAATATCTCGCGGCGGCACTGGATGATGCGACCGCCACGGCTTGCGGGAAATGCGACAACTGCCTTCCGCACGCAGAGATTTCGCTTCCGCGGGATTTGATTGTGGAGGCCATCGCCTTTTTGCGTCGCGACAAGCACGTGATCAAGCCGCGTGCCTTTTTCCCACCCGGCTTCCTCGGGGAGGGGCGGAAGGGGGTTCCCCAAGATGAGAGGCTGAGCGAGGGCTTGGCGCTTTGCGTCTACAACGATGCCGGATGGGGCGCGCTGGTTCGGAAGGGCAAGTACGAGACTGGTTCCTTTTCAGATGATCTGATTGCGGCTGCCGTCGACGCGATCAAGGCACTTGCCTCCCCGCCCGAGTGGGTTTGCTGGGTGCCAAGCATGAGAAAGCCGATCGTGGAGGACCTAGGCCGGAGACTCGCTCATTCTCTCGGCATCCCGGCAATTGCGGCGGCTAAGAAGCGTCTGGAAAACAAGGAGCAGAAACTCATGCAGAATGCCACCACTCAATTCGAAAATGTCTGGAACGCCTTCGAGGTGGATGACACGCTTGTGAATTCCGGTGTCTGCCTCTTGGTTGATGACGTCGTGGATAGTGGCTGGACGCTCACTGCAATCGGGATCAAGCTGCGCCGCGCGGGATGTTCGGCGGTTATTCCCTTTGCTCTTGCGACCGCGAAGCCAAGGGGGGACGATTGAAGACGCTGCTTGCGGTTGCGCTGACAAGCCATTTGCTGGATGGCCTTTCCGGCGTGGGGGCGCGGGTGTGGCGCGAGATACGGCCCGTAATCGAGCGTGGCGAGGATCCTGTGGAGTGGGCGGGCAGGATGCTCTCGGCCGAGGATGCAGAGGCGGTTCGCTCACGCCGCGAGAGGATGGACGAATTTGAGGCGGCGGTTGCCGATCTGAACTCGGACGGGATTTCGGCCGTTTCGGACTTCGAAGACATCTATCCTCGCTCTTGGCTCGAAAAGCTCGTGGGCAAGCACCCGCCCGTCTTGTTCTACGCGGGAGAGGCTTCCCTTCTGAATGCGGCTTCGATCGGGATCGTCGGCTCGCGGGATGTCGATATGGCAGGCTCGGAATTTGCGGCTGCCGTGGCGCAGGAGGCATGCCGTAACGGCTATGCGGTGGTCTCGGGCGGAGCCCGCGGAGTGGACCAGATCGCAATGCGGGCCGCCTTCGAATGCGGAGGTCCCTCGCTGGCCTTCCTTTCGGATTCCCTTCTTCGCGTGGTACGGAGCGCGGAGATGCGGGATATCCTGGAATCGTCACGCATCTGCCTAGCGACCTCATTCGCCCCTTCCGCCGGGTTCTCGGTGGGAACCGCGATGGCCCGCAACAAGCTGATCTACGCTCACTCCTCGGCGACGGTAGTGGTGTCCTCGGCGCTGGATTCAGGCGGGACATGGGCGGGAGCTGTCGAAGCTATGTCCGGTTCGCTATGCCCGGTTCTGGTTCGGTCTGGAGAAGACGTGCCGAACGGGAACGAAGCCTTGATCCGCAAGGGCGGCATTGGGCTTGCTTCGCCGGAGGGGCTGCTAAAGGCGATCGAGGATAGCGGGCCCTTGCAGGCCACGTTGCTTTAGGAGTCGGTAAAGACTCCCATTTCGCGGAACTTGTCGTAGCGGTGCAGCTTCAAGGCGGGCCCCTTCATCTTCCGCAATTCGCCCAGATGCTTGCTAAGAGAGGCCCCGACCAGCTCGGCGGCTGCGAGGGCATCCCGATGGGCGCCGCCGCGAGGCTCAGGCACGATCTCGTCAATGATGCCCAGCTCCAGGGCGGACTGCGCCGTCAGCTTGAGCGCGGCAGCGGCCTGGGCCCCCTTATCGGGCGCCCGCCATAGAATCGCCGCACAGCCCTCGGGGGGGATGACGCTGTAGATCGCGTGTTCCTGCATGATGATGCGATTGGCCACTCCGATGCCGATCGCTCCGCCACTTCCCCCTTCTCCGATCACCACCGAAACCACCGGAACCTCCAGCTCGAACATCTTGAACATTCCAGCAGCGATCGCCTCGGAGATTCCTCGCGACTCGCTTTCGACTCCGGGATCGGCTGCCGGCGTGTCGATGAACGTGATAACCGGAAGGCTGAATCGCTGCGCCATCTCCATAAGCCGGATCGCTTTGCGGTAGCCCTCGGGCTTGGCCATCGCGAAGTTCCTATGTTGCCTCTCTTGGATGTTTCGGCCCTTTTGGTGCCCGATCACCATGCACGCGGCGCCCTCGAAAGTAGCCGGTCCGCCGATGATCGCGTTGTCCACGCCGTACCGCCGATCGCCCTGCAGCTCGATGAAGTCCGAAAAGAGCGCGCCTATATAGTCGAGTGTGTAAGGCCTGGGATCCGCCCGCGCCACCAAGACTTTCTCCCAGGGCCCGAGGCGGCTATACATCACTTCGATGTAGTTATCGCGCCTCTGCTCGAACTGCAGTATCCGCTCGTCGAGCTCCTTACGCTTGATCGCGTCCGACTCTTTGAGGGCCAGCTGCTTTAGCTTGTCGAGGCTGTCTTCGAGCTCGATCAGCGGCTTTTCCCACTCTCGCCAGCTCTTAGCCATGCCCGCCTCCCAGGACCCGCGCCAGGGTCGCCAAGGTTGGGCGAAGCTCTCGCCGAGCCACGATCCGGTCGATCATTCCGTGCTTGAAAACGAATTCCGAAGTCTGGAAGTCGTCTGGCACCTTGGAAACCTGCGCCTGCTTGCTCACCCTCGCCCCGGCGAAGCCCACAAGTGCCTTGGGTTCGGCAAGGATGACATCCGCAATACTTGCATAGCTCGCCAGCACACCAGCCATCGTCGGGTCTGTGAAGATGCAGATGAACGGCGCTCCGGCATCGGCGCAGCGGGTTGCGGCGGCGGTGGTCTTGGCCATCTGCATGAGCGAAAGGAGACCCTCCTGCATCCGAGCTCCGCCAGAGGTGCAGAAGATGATTGCCGGTGACCGGGCTTCGGCTGCTCGTTCGAGGGTCCGGGTGATCTTCTCCCCGGCAACGCTCCCCATAGATCCACCCATGAAGCTAAACTCCGCAACCGCAGCGGATACCTTCAACCCTTCGAGCTTTGCCCAGCCGCAGATGATGCCGTCGAACGCTTTGAGCTTCGCCTCGGAAGCGTCCAGCTTTTCCTGGTATTCGGGAAACTGCAGCACATTCTGGGACCGGAGGCCCTCATCGAGCTCTTGGAACGAGCCTTGGTCAAAGGTTGCCGCGATGCGCGCTCGCGCGGGCAGCCGGTGATGGTGTCCACAGTGCGGACATACGCGAAGATTCTGTTCAAACTCGACTGAGAACAGCGTCTTCTTGCAGCTGGCACAGTGCAAAAAGGGTTCCATAAGATGGAACGGCTAGATTACCAGGCATCACAGCCCGGCAAGTGGCCGGCATCGAACAGGGCGCCTGTCGGCATCGGGTAACAGTGCTGGGCCAAGATTCAGGCTTCCAGCCTAAGCGCTCTTCTTCCAGCCAAAGCTGAAGACGTTGCGCAGGCGGTTGACAAAGCCTTCACGCTCAGGCGTGTGCTCGTGCCCGAGAAGCCCGGCCGCGACGCTGAAAACATCTTGAGAAGCCGGCGCAAGAGGATCGCCGATCACATACGGCTGCCGCTTGCGAATGCATTGAAGGGCCCGCAGATCGTGGCGGATGTAGCCCCCGAATATAAGGTGCTTGCCCAGGAACTGCTGAGCAATGCCGTTCACCTTCGAATACACCGCGCGGGCCTGCGCCTCGTCGAAGACCTGGTTGAGAACCACCCGCACCACGGCCTCCGGCTTGTGCGAGAAGAGGAGTTTGGCGGTCGCATATGCGTCTGTGATGCTCGCCGGATCGGGTGTGATGACCAAGAGGGTCTCGTCGGACGCCTGTAGAAAAGCCATGACCGTCTGATCAATCCCCGCCCCGGTGTCGAAGATCATGATGTCCGTGAACTGCGAAAAGTCTTGAAGCTCGGTCAGAAAGCGCTCGAGCTGGGTTGAATTTAGATTGACCAGCGCTTCGACACCCGATCCGCCCGCGATGAACTGAATGCCGCCGGGACCGTGCGTGACGATCTCGACCAGCTTCTTCTCGCCTCCGAGACAATCGTGCAGGGCATATTGCGCTTTCGTGCCGAGAACAACATCGAGATTCGCGAGCCCGAGGTCGGCGTCGAAGATGACCACGCGCTTGCCCTTTTGAGCGAGCGCAAGGCCCACGTTGGCGGAAATGTTGGTCTTGCCGACACCGCCCTTTCCGCTAGTTACCGCAATTGTTCGCATAAATAGTTAAGCCGCCTTTCGCCCAAACCACCGCTTCCAGAAGGGCTCGCGCGAATGCTCCTCCTGAACCGTAATCAGCTCCAGCAATTCCTCCCGGTCGCGGCTGGGCACGACCTCGCGGGCGCCGCCCTCGGAGAGGCTCAGGGTCGCGCTGCCCCAATTGTAGGATCGGAGCGCATTTGCGAGCTGGAAGGTCGTCGCATATCTCTCGCGCGGGTCCAGTCCGAGGCAGTTATTCAAAATGTCCTTCAGCGCTGTCGGCAGATTCTTCGCCTTGCGCGGATCGGCCCAAATCTCTTTGCCGCCGCTCGTCACAACCGAAGCCCCGTGCGGGTTCGATGCCGTGATCGACTCCCAAAGCAGGGTTCCGAGCGCAAACGTGTCACAGGCGCTCAACTCGTGCGAGTTCCCTTCTGGGCAGGCATATTCCGGCCCGGGCGTCGTCAATGGCGCGAGCAAAGCCCCGTTCCACCGAATGAGAATGTTCTCCGGAGAGACGATCCCCGCTCTCCCGCCCGCTCGGTTCAAGATGTCCAGCCCTTCGGCAAGCTCGGCAACCATTTCCGCCGCCTGCATCACCGAGCGAGGGCCGCGCGATGCGATCACATGAGCCAGAGTCTCGCCTTCCAATGACTCGAAGACTGTAAACCGGTAGCCGTTATGCTCGAAGCAGTCGTGCACGGCGCAGATCGATTTCGCAGTCGCACGGGAGCAAGCCCGGACCAATGCCGAATGTGCCCTATCCTCGTCCGAGCCGGATCGTGAAGCCGACAGCGTGACCTGCCGGCCCAGCGTCGAGTCGAACGCATCGAACATCGCGACCGAAGCGATGCGCCGCCGCGCCCGAACGTCCTTGTAGCGCTCGGGAGGGAACGGGACATCCAGGATTTGAGCGCCGGTTGCCAAAGCGGTGCCCGAGTAAGCCGCATTGATCGCATCGAGCAGGGCCGACTTTGGCGCAATGACAATCGAAAGCCGCCGCTGCACGAGCTGCGAGATGAAATCGGTAGCCACGATATCGAGCGGGTCGCTGATTGCGCAATAGAAGCAGTCCGGCTCGGTTCGCAGGGGAAGGACGCCATAAGAAAGCGCGACTTCGGGCTCGATCAAAGCGAGCGCATCAGCCGAAGGACTCTCAGAAGCAAGGTTCGCCAAAGGGTAGCCGTACTGCGAGGCCAGGCACTCGGCAATCTGGTCCTCCGACACAAGCCCCTTGTCCACCAGCAGGTCGCCCAGCCTGCGCTTGGAGGTCTTCTGCGCTGTCAGCACCGCCGACAGCTGCAAATTGGTGATCAGTCCTTCCGCGACCAACAGGTCGCCAAGCTTGAGATATCCGCTCATAGTGTTTTGTGGAGCGATTCGAGCGTGGAGCGTTGGGCGTTGAGATCGCGGATACAGTCTCAACGCTTGACGCTCAAATGCTCGGCGCTTCCCTCAAGCAGATTGTCGGGCTTTCGAATCCCAATCCCCAGTCCATGCTAGACGGAGGACCGGTGACGGCCATATAGGGCGATGCCGACGCCCGACAGGATGACGATTGAAGACAACGCGAGTCTTCCCGTAAACGTCTCGCCGAGGAGCACGACTCCTCCAGCAGCAGCAATAACAGGCACGACAAGCTGCACGATTGCCGCACGAGTCGTCCCAAGCTTAGGCAGCGCGGCATACCAAAGAACATAGCCCAGGCCCGAAGTGAGCGCTCCAGAGGCGATTGCCAGCAGGGCCCCATTCGGGCTTGCGTGCAAGCCAGCGATGAGCAGAAGGGCCGTCGTCAGCGCGAACGGCACAGAAAACAAGAAGTTCTCGGCGGTGGAGCGAATAGGGTTTTTCTCTCCTTGCCCCCGCAATGAGTAGATTCCCCAGGCAATGCCTGCGACGGCCATCAGGAACGCGCTGATCAACGGTGGCGCCGCCAGACCGGGCGAAACCAAATTAGCCAAGCCTGCTAGCGCCAAAGCCAAGCCTAACCATTGGAGAGGGCTGGGGGCATCTCCTCGAATGATGGAAACCCAGAGCATCGTCGCCTGAACGGACCCAAACAGAATGAGCGCTCCTGCTCCGGCAGACAGGCCGACGTAAGCGAACGAGAATGGACCGGCGTATGCGAAGAGCAATCCGCCCGAAAGCCAGGCCCTGCCTGCCTTGCCTTGATTCCCGTTGCCGCCGGGTGGTTCGTCCCGGCGAGATCTGCTCCCCCGGAGGAGCAACG
Source organism: Fimbriimonadaceae bacterium (assembly GCA_049276675.1). Taxonomy (GTDB): domain Bacteria; phylum Armatimonadota; class Fimbriimonadia; order Fimbriimonadales; family Fimbriimonadaceae; genus DATLGQ01. Next base: position 13,697 of record JBASWW010000034.1, on the reverse strand, counting down.
CAAGCAGGACAGCGCCCGACACGAGGCGTATGAGGGTGAATCCAGCTGGATCTATCTCTCCATCCGCTAGGGCAAGCCGGCAAAGGATGGAATTGGCGGCGAACGATGCCAGGGCGAGCGCGGTTAGCAGAAACGTCTTGGCTCGCACGCCCTATTATGCGTAGGCACTGAAGCCGGCGGGGCGCACCAAACCAGTGCCGCATTATGTGCCAGCTCACAACACTTCACAATTCAGGCGACCTCCCCCGCCGTAGAATAGACACATGCCAGGCGCGAAGGGAGAGCGGATTTTCGGAGTGGAGACAGAGTTCGGCTGCCTGGTCTCTGAACCCCCTCCCCCCGATGAATGGCGGGGTGAGGGGCTCGGCTCCTATGAAGAAGCCGTCGAGCTCATCAAGGACCATATCTTCTACGATCTCCGGCTCGGGGCGATCGATCTCCACGCACGGGATGACGTGTTCGAGCCGGCCGAATGCGGCGGCTTCCTCATCAATGGCGGGCGGCTTTATATCGACGCCGTCGGCTCCCATCTCGAATATGCGACCGCCGAATGCAGGACCCTGAAAGATATCGTCGCGAACGATCGAGCCGGGCAGCGGCAAATCGTGCGCGCATTGTCCGAGCTCGGGCTCGCCGATGAGGTTTCGATCTACAACAACTCGGTCGACCATTTCGGAGGCCACACCTTCGGCTGCCATGAGAACTATCTGGTGCAGGCCGACGATGAGTTCCTGACGACGACCGTGCAGCTGCTCTATCCGTTCCTCGTGACCCGGCAGATCTTTGCCGGGGTGGGGCGGGTCGGAGGGCATATTCTGACATCCGGCGGCCTCCGGCCCAGCTATCAGGAGATGGCGGACAACCCGATCGACTACATCTGGGTTTCGCACGTTTATGGTGTCGAGCCCGATCCTTCGGTGCGCTTCCAGCTCAGCCAACGGTCCGACCACATCATCAAAACCATCGCTTCGCGGGTGCGCTTCAACCGCGCTCTGATCAACCCGAAGTGGGAGCATTTCTACTCGAACGACGGGATGACGCGGCTGCACCTGCTCTTTGGCGAATCGAACCAGAACGAATACGCTTACGCTCTGAAGATCGGGACGACCTCGGTGGTCTTGCGCCTTTTGGAGGACGACTTGGTACCCGCTGGGCTGGCCTTGGCGCATCCATTGCTTGCCTTGCGTGAGGTTTCGCGGGACGAGAGCTACAAGTGGCCCGTTTTGCTGGCTTCTGGCGCGTCGATCGGCGCGGTCGAGCTGCAGCGTGCCTATCTGGCTCTCGCGCTGCGCTACAAGGGTGAGTCTGCCCAGACGGATTGGATATTGGCAGAATGGGAGTCCATTCTCGAAGGCCTGGAAAAGGATCCTATGGCTTTGGCCGACCGGGTGGATTGGGTTGCGAAGCTGCACGTGGTGCGGGAATACATGGATGCAGAGGGGGTGGACTGGACATCGGATGCGTTGCACTCGGTGGATTTGGAGTATCACAATATCGACCCTGCCCGGAGCCTTTTCCATGCGCTGCCTTCGCGGCGAATACTGGACGAACTGGACATCATCGACGCAATGACGGAGCCTCCGTCGGACACACGAGCCCTTGGGCGGGCGAAGCTGGTGCGCGAAGTTTTGGCTCGGAAGACGCCGAAGTTTTATATGTTCGATTGGAACGGAGTTGCAACGGATCGGAACACTTATGTGGAGATGCCCGATCCTTTCGAGACCTATTCGTAGGTCCGACGCCGGTCTAAGTGGCCAACGCCAACTGAATCAGGTCGCGTGGCGGCTTGAAACTCATGTCTTCCTTGACCGTTTCTAGCACCTCGACCGGAATCTCGGCATGCCCGGCAAGCAGGCCGCCGATAATTTCTTCCACGAGATGCTCGGGGGTCGAGGCGCCGCTGGAAATTCCGACGATCCGATGATCGGTTCGCCAAGTAGGTCGAATCTCAAGAGGAGACATCACGAGATGGGATTCGACACCCAGCGATTCGGCGACTTCCCTCAGCCGGTTTGAATTGGAGGAAGTCTGCGAACCGACGATCAAGACGAGATCGCAGCGCGCGGCAAGTTCTCTTATGGCCGATTGCCGGTTGGTTGTGGCGTAGCAGATATCTTCCTTTTTAGGGGTTTCGAGATGGGGAAATCGCCGACGGAGCACGGCAAGGGTCGCATGGACCTCTTCGACGCTGAGGGTGGTCTGGGTCAGGACCGCCAGTTTGTCATAGTGCGGAAGAACGAGGCTCTCGGCATCCTGCGGGGTTTCGACCAAGACCATCCGCCCCGGCGCCTCCCCCATCGTGCCCTCTGCCTCGACATGGCCCTGGTGGCCGATGAAGATCATGAAGTAGCCCTTCGCGGCATAGTGCTTGGCCTCGTTATGGACCTTGGTGACGAGCGGGCAGGTCGCATCGATAACGAGCAGGCTTCTCTGGGCAGCCTCTCTGCGAACTTCGGGAGAAACGCCATGGGCGGAGAAGACGACCGGCGCACCCGAAGGAATGTCGGCGATATTCTCCACGAAGATCACGCCGCGCTTCTCGAAACTCTGCACGACCCACTCGTTATGGACGATCGCGTGGCGGACGTATAGTGGCGAGCCGTGGATCTTCAGCGCGAGATCGACAACCTCTATAGCGTACGCAACGCCTGCGCAAAAGCCGCGAGGAGCGGCAAGTAGAATTCGCTCCACAGATTGGATTGTACCGACTACACCCTCGCTACGGTCAGCTCGACGCCGGCGGCTGCGGCAATGATCGGCGTCGGAGGATACGGTTTGGATACTCGAATAAAAACCTCTGAGATGAGAGGCTGATCTTCGAGCAGCGACTCAGCGATGGTCCTTGCCAAGTGCTCCAGGGTGTGTGCATGTGATGTCGCCATCAGATCTGACACCATCGCTCCTATCGCGCCATAGTCCACCGTGTCGCCAATCTTGTCGGTTTCATCAGCAGATCCTTCGACAGAAAGACTCAAATCGACCCCGTATCGGTGCCCAAGGATCCGCTCCTCAGCAGGGACCCCGTGATAGGCATACACCTCCAAGCCGTCGATAAAAATAGTGTACATGACAATAAAAAATGCAATGTCGTTAGAAAAAGGGACAGGTCGCATTAGAAGCGCGTAAGTAGAATCCTAGCATCTTTTGAAGGACGACTCATCCACATGAATCGACTACTATTTACACTTCCAATTTTGGCCATTGCCTCCGCCTCGTTTGCCCAGGAGCCCCATCCTTGGGCAATGCGCGGCGCCGATCCTCAGAGAACCGGAAGGTCTCCGGTCGCCGCGTCAGATAGTGGCATCGTCGAATGGAAATATCGGCTTCCCAGCTCGGTGCCGGGCATTGCCGTCTCTCGGTCAGGACTTATCTGCACGGGGTCGGTATTTAACGGCAGTTGGTGGAGCGGCGAAACCTACCTGAGTGTATTGGAAAGCAGCGGAGATGTCCGTTTTCGACGTAAAGTTGTCCCTTACGAATGGGGCGCCTCTCAGGGCACCAATTCAAGCCCAGGATGGAACGCCGCAGAGGAAATAATCACAGGCTCCACGAACGGCCAAGTGATCAAGCTCAGCAAAGACGGCGCTTTGATCTGGACTTATCAACGAAGGCAGGACGCCAGTAACGATTTCTCGATCGCAATTTTGCCTGACGGTTCGATCAGGGGCAACCAATTTGGCACCTTCGGTCTATCCGCGTCGGGTCAACTTCTCTTTGACACGAGCAACGGCTATTCCACTCCGGCTGTGTCCGAATTGCTTGAAATGGCGACCGGCGGCACCAGGTCTTCGTCGGGCCACACCAATCGGCCGGCAGTGGTTTTCATGAATCCGGATGGCAGCATAAAGTGGATTCATAGCATCCTTCGAGGGGGAGGCAGCCAACCGTTGTTCGACGGCCCCAATACGGTTATCGCGGGGGTTGGTACTGGGCAGACAATTGCCTTCGATCGCTCCGGCTCCATTAAATGGACAGCCGGAGGGGGGATGAGCGCCTTGTACGCGCTAGGCCGGAATAGACAGCTCTACGTCGGGGGCGGAAACTCTATCACTGCTCTTAACGCCGATACTGGCGAATTGATCTGGAGCGCTTCGGTCCCGGGACCGGTAGTAGATTTCCTTTCCGTGGACAGCCGTGAACGTGTATATGCCACTACTTCAAATGGCTACGTTGTGAGTCTGGGTCCCAGCGGCTCGACACTCCTTTCCCAAAAGGTTTGCGATAAGTTCAACACGGGGCCCGCGGTGGGCGCCGGCGGAAGCGTATTGGCCTCAGGCATGATCGGTTTCGATCACTTTTTATTCAAGATTAGGTAAGTACCATGAAAATTAAACATTTTCCCATCGCATCGGCACTACTTGTTGCTCCGGCAGTGTTTGCTCAACCCACGACGATCAACCCCTTCCCGCCCACGGGCGGCCAATCGCAGTGGCATACATTTCACGGGGATTCGCAAAGAACAGGATATAGTCCCTACGTTGGTCCCGTTCAGCCCCAGCTTAAGTGGATGCTCGATGTTGGGGGACCGGTGGTGAGTTCTCCTGTCATCGGGCAAAACGGCATGATCGTTCTGGGACCGGTATTGCAGGATGGCCTCAAGCCGTCCTACGATATCCTAGGGATAAGTCCTACCGGCTCCGTCGCCTGGCGAGTAAAAACGCCGTTCGTTGATGGCGAGTTTCAACAGATCGCCACGCCCGCTATCGGTCCGATGGGCACTGTCTACGTTGGTACGCCTGAGGGAGCATTCTACGCGATTCAACCCGACGGCAAAATTTCGTGGAAGTACAGCGCCGAAAACCCGGTGCTGCAGCACGCGGTTGTCTCCCCCAAGGGACGAATCTTCGTGGGAATAGATGGATTTCTGACCGCATTCTCGCCTGGCGGGCAAGTTCTATGGCGGAGAAGTCTCGGAACACCCCGCTTGGGAGGTGGCCCGAGTCTTGGCCGCGACGGGACTGTCTATGCCATATACGGCGAGGAGGGTATCGGCTCCAAATTGAAGGCCTTTTCGCAGGCCGGCGTCGAGCTTTGGTCTCGAGATATAGATTTGTATTTTTGGCCCCTAGCGCCCCCAACAATTGGCCCGGATGGTACGATCTACACAGCAGCCCAAAGCATCTTTGCCTTCAATCCAGACGGAAGCCAAAAGTGGATTTCGCAGCCAACATTTGGAATGCAGAACATTGGGTCGATAGCTGTGGACCGCTCAAATAACCTTTACTATTCAGCCTATGTTTATCTCTGGAAGCTGAATCCAAGCGGTACCGTGGTTTGGCAAAAGACCCTCACTGGCGATGGATTTAGCCTTGGAGGAAGCTATAGCTCAATCCTCGTGGATCGCAATGGCAATCTGTTCACGGGCCTGGGAACAGGCAAACGGTGGGCGATTCCTTACGAGAAGCAGTTCCTTGTTCTCAATAACGCCGGCGCTCAGATTGGCTCATTCCCTCTGCCCGAAATAAGCGGGATGTCAGCGCCCGCTCTTGCGTCGGATGGAACGCTCTACTTTGGGGCTCTGGATAGCAAGCTCTATGCCATCCAGCCGTAGCGTGTGCTATACTCAGTCGATAAACTGAGCTAAGCCGAGAGGCGGCCACGTGCCGCCCTTTTTTATTTGCTCAGGTCGGTTGGAGACGAAATCGATGGACATTCTGCAGCAGCTGAACCAGATCGCACAGGAGCGGGACATACCCGTAGAAGAGCTTCTCAAAGAAATTGAGGAGTCGCTGGCCGTTGCCTACAAGAAGTTTATAGGAGTGCCGATCGACGTAGATATCCAAGTGAGCGTCAGGCTCGATCCCAAGATCGGCTGGCATGCGAGCGTCGGTAAGGAAGTTGTTGCGGTGGTGACCGAGCCGTCCTACCAGATTCCGGTCGAAGAGGCCAAAAAGCGCAAGCCGGAGATCGAGATCGGCGATTTCCTGGAGATGGAGGTCGACCCAAACCGCTTTGGCAGAATCGCTGCCCAGACGTTCAAGCAGGTCCTCACCCAGAAGATGCGGGAGGCGGAGAGCCGCCAGATCACCGAGGTCTTCAGCGAAAGCATGGGCGAGGTCGTGAGTGGAGTGGTGTCCCGACGTGACGGCCAGAGCATTTACATCCAGGTGAACAAGGTCGAGGCGGAGCTCCCGAGGCGCGAACAGGTGCCCACTGAGCCGTACCGCCCGAATGACCGCATGCGGGTGTACGTCCTGCGCGTGGATGACACCACCCGAAGGCTGCGAGTAATTGTCAGCCGCACTCATCCCAACCTCCTTCGCAAGCTTTTTGAGCTAGAAATACCCGAGATTGCGCAAGGAATGGTCGTGATCAAGAGCGTGGCGCGCGAGCCCGGCCAGAGAAGCAAGGTCTCGGTGATCAGCACGGACGAGCGGATCGATGCGGTCGGTGCGTGCGTGGGCCAGAGAGGTCAACGCATCCAGTCGATCGTTGACGAGCTCTATGACGAGAAGATCGATGTCGTCCCTTTCAGCGAGGACCCTCTGACATACATCACCAATGGACTCAGCCCGGCAAAGGTCAATTCCATCAAACTCAACGAGGAGGAGCGGAGCGCCTACGTGATCGTCCCTGACGGCCAACTTTCGCTCGCCATCGGCAAGGGTGGGCAGAACGTCCGATTAGCCGCAAGACTTACCGATTGGAAGATCGACATCCGTAGCGAGACACAGGCGGCGGCCGAAGGGAAGCTGGCGAAGCAAAATGCTTGATGGCTTGTTTGCTCGAATGCTGGGCAACCATGGCCAACCAACGATCCAACTATGCAGCCACGCAATCGAAAATCGAAATGCCGGAGCGGACATGCATCGCATGTAGGAGAAAGGGTGAGCAAGGGTCCTTTCTGCGCGTCGCTCGGCTTGCCGAGGGGCGCGTAGCGCTGTTAGGCAAGGGGCTGCAGCAGCGAGGAAGGGGCGCCTATCTGTGCAAGGCAAAGGAATGCATCGAGATCGGGCTCGCCAAAGGCAGGCTGGCAAGGGCGCTGAGGCAGACCGTGGACGAGAACGAGATGAACCGGCTCAGAGAAGAACTGAATGCAAACTGAGGTAAAGAATACAACGATGACGGTCGCGATACCCGACTTGGCAAAGGAATTTGAACTGGTCCCCGGCCAGGTGCTTGGTGTGCTCGACGAGCTCGGCATCCAGCATGACCAGGCCGCATTCGAGGCGGAGCCGGAAGAGCTCGACCTCATTAAAGGGTCTCTCCTGGAGCTGGCCGGCAGCAAGGAAGTCCCGTTGCCTCCCAATCGCACGCCACGCGATATTGCGACAGCCCTAGGTGTCCCACAGCCCGAAGTCCAAAAGACCCTCATGATGAAGATGAAGGTCATGGCCACCCTCACAACGACCCTCAAGCCGGAAATAGCGGAGCAATTGGCTGAGCAGCTAGGCTACACCGTCAAGTGGGTTGATGCCGCCAAGCCCAAGCCCGCGCCAAAGACCGCCGCCGCCAAGAAAAAGGCTGCCGGCGCCCAGACGAGACCTCCCGTGGTCACTATCATGGGCCATGTCGACCACGGCAAAACCAGCCTCCTCGACTACATTCGCAAGACCACCGTCGCCGCAAAAGAGCACGGAGGCATCACCCAGCATATCGGCGCATACCAAGTTGAGCTCCCGGAGGGCAAAATCACCTTCCTGGATACCCCCGGGCACGCAGCGTTCACCGCAATGCGCGCCCGCGGAGCGCAGGTCACCGACATCGCCATCCTCGTGGTCGCCGCCGACGACGGCCTCATGCCCCAATCCATCGAGGCAATCAACCACATCAAAGCAGCCGAGGTCCCCATGATCGTCGCCGTCAACAAGATCGACCGCCCTGAAGCGGTGCCTGAAAAGGTTCTCCAGCAACTATTGGAGCATGAGGTGGTGGCGGAAACATTCGGTGGCCAGGTCATCACGAACAATGTAAGCGCCATCACCGGCGAAGGCGTCCAGGCACTCCTTGAATCTATCATTCTTCAGGCAGAAGTCCTTGAGCTCAAGGCCGATCCCAAGGGCAAGCTCGAAGCCGTCGTTATCGAGGCCAAGCTTGAGAAGGGTCGCGGGCCGGTCGCCACAATCCTGGTCGAAGAGGGCACGCTCCGAATCGGAGACGCACTAACCGTCGGCAACACCTTCGGAAAGATCAAGGCGATGACGGACTATCTCGGCCAGCGACTCACCGAAGCCGGGCCAAGCACCCCGGTCGAAATCCTAGGGCTCAGCGACGTCCCCCAGGCCGGCGATACGATCGAATGGGCTGAGGACGAGCGCGCCGCAAGAGAGATCGCCGACAAGCGCCGGGAGGACCAGCGCGTCCAGGGCCTCGAAGCTCCCAAGCGCAGCATCTCCCTCCAAGGATTAAGGGATCGGCTTACAGAAGGCACGCTCAAGCAGCTCAACCTCATCGTCAAAGCCGACGTGCAGGGATCGGTTGAGGCGGTTAGGGGCATGCTCGAAAAGATCGCCAATGAAGAGGTCGAGACCCACATCATGCACAGTGGCGTCGGCAGCATCGTGGAGAGCGACATCCTGCTCGCAAGCGCGGCAGAAGGCATCTGCATCGGGTTCGGAGTCAAGGCCGAGCCGGGCGCGAAAATCGAGGCGGAAAGGCGCGGGGTCGAAATCCGCACCTACACGATCATCTACGAGCTCATCGAAGACATCGAAAAGGCGGCAAAGGGCATGCTCGAGCCCAAATACGAGAACCAATACCAGGGCACGGTCGAGATCCGAATGGTCTTTAAGCTCTCCACCAAGGGCATGGTCGCGGGCAGCCACGTCACCGACGGCAAGATCACACGCAACTCGCTTGTCAAGGTCAAACGCGGCGAAGAGGTCGTCTACGAAGGCAAGGTCGCCACGCTCAAGCATGTCAAAGAGGACGCCCGCGAAATCACGGTCGGGTTCGACTGCGGCATCACTTTCGACGGCTGGACGGGCTATAAAGAAGGCGATATCGTCGAGGCGTTCGAGCGCGTCCAAGTCAACGCGTAGCCTCTGAAACCCCTTTCCATGATGCATTTTGCCGAGGGGCGGCGGCAAGCGGGACGTTGCTCACAGACTGCACCAGCGCGCGCACGGGTATACATGACCGCGATGGACATCAAACGCGCCTTAAAGGGCCAGTATCATGCTGGCCTCGCAATGCTCCGGGAGACCATCGAAAAGTGCCCGGAAGACCTCTGGCTCGCAGGAATCCATCCGCGAAATACCTGGCGCATCGCCTACCACGCTATCTTCTACACCCACCTTTACCTCCAAACGTCCGAGCAGGCGTTCCAGCCTTGGGAGAGGCACCGCGACACTATCCGGCTGCTTTGGGAGGATGAGCAGGAAGGGAAACTACCACCGGTCGAGCAACCCTATTCGAAGGCGGAGACGCTCGCCTACCTGGATCTCGTCGATGCGGGAGTGGATAGCTGGGTGGATGAGCTTGAGCTCGATTCCCAGGAGACCGGCTTTTGGTGGTACAAGATCCCCAAGCTTGATCACCAGCTGCTGAACATCCGTCACCTCGGTGGCCACACCGGGCAACTTTCAGAGCTCGTCATGGCAACCGGCGCCGACCTCCACTGGATTTCCGTCAGATAGCTTGCTCTAAGCTCAAAATTAGGTGGGCTTCCAGTCAGATGAGCGGGGCTAAATGTCAAACTGAAGGAACCATGCCGGACGAAATCTCTCGCCGCTCCTTCACCGCCCTCGGCGCTTCCCTCGCGCTTGGAACTGTCGCCGCTCCCGCTCTAGCCAATCGCAAGCCCCAGGGCCAGATTCCTCAGGGTCCGACGGAAGCCCCATTTGAAAGGGATTACACTCCTCCGGACTTCAAGCCCTCTTGGAAGAAGCCGCAGATCAATCGGCTGCTCATCCAGGACTTCGTCATTTACGCCCATTCCGACCTTGAGGTCGTCAAGAAGTTGCTCATCAAGGAGCCGATGCTCATTAATGCGATGATGGATTGGGGCGGTGGGGATTGGGAGAGCGCCCTCGGCGGCGCCTCGCACATGGGTCGGCGCGACATCGTCGAGTTCCTCCTGGAAAAGGGCGCGCGCATCGACATCTTCTGCGCCACGATGATGGGCCAGATCGAGGCCGTGAAGTCGTTCCTCATACTCCAGCCCAAGCTGATCGACGCGCGCGGCCCGCACGGCTTCACCCTCCATTTTCACGCTCAGCTAGCCGGAAGGGATGCAAAGAAGATGGTCGACTACCTGCAGTCGATCAAGAAAATCGAGCTCAAGCCCAACCCTTTCGTAAGGACTCCGCCGCCCTAGCCCTCGCGGAAGGGGCATTGCCACAAAGGCGGCTACGGAATACGGAATAGCTCGGCGCTGATGCCCTGATTGATCCGAACCCCCTCGTACTCGGTGACGCCCGCGGTCTTGTTGTCCATGTTCTTCACCGTTAGTTGGGTCGGGAGCCACATACCGTCCGCCTGCTTCGGCTCCTCATAGAGGAACGTGGCAAGCTGGCGGCCGCTCTGGTTGTACCATTCTCGCTTCGTCGTGTACTTACGCTCGGGGTCGATCCAGACGCGGTGGCGTGAGGTGTCGTCAAACTTGGGAAGATAAGTGAGGTCGAAAACGTAGTTGTCGGTTGCCCGGTCCACGCGGACAAACTTGGCGACGAAGAGATCGCGGAACATCGAAGGGGTCAGGAGGCCAAAATCCAAGGGGGTCTGCCTTCGTCCGGGAGATCGGGAGAGATCGTTCTTTTGGTTGATCGGGCCGGCCTTGATCATCTGGCGCGTGCCATTGAGGATAAAGACGAGACTTGTGTCGTCCACCTTGGTGTCGAGCCGGAGCATGAGGGGCTCCTTTAGCTTGACATTGGTGTAGGCGAACCTATAGGACTGCCCGAAGTCCCGGTTGATCTTCGCAAGCTCGCGCTGGTCACCCACCTTCTTTCTGGCGGTAAAGGAGGCGTCGTCGAAGTTCTTTTGAAGGACGTCGTTGATGCTTGGGTTTTGGCCAATGATGGAGACGGCGAGCACAGCGAGGGTTGTAATCATGGGAAAAGTGTATCTCTCCTGGGGTCCCCTATTCAAACGCTTCCCTGCGCGGGATGTTTCTATGGGCAGCCCGGATAATGTAGGATTAGGCATGAATCTGCGAATCTTCTTTCTTGTCTTAGCCCTGCTCTTCTTGGCGTATGGATGCGGCCCTCAAAAGGAGCTTTCGGCGGATAAGACTGGAGCGGAGCCAGCTGCAGCCACTGAAAACGCACCCACAGAAGAGTCGGACACCGCTGCGCTGGCCAAGCTAGCCACTCTCGAGAAAGCGCAAAGCGCTGCACGTGTCACATATCTGAAAACCCCTTCGGACAAAGCAGCTAAGGCTGGCTTCGTTAGGGCCACCAATGAGATGGCGCTGCATCTGATGTATGTGGAATCCATCCCGCCCGGCGTCCGCTATCCCCGCGCGCTCAAGCTCTTTCGGGAAGTTACCGAGGTGGACCCCAAGAACGAAGAGGCCCTTAAGTGGATCGGGACGATCGAGGATATCTATAAGTCCATGGGCCGCCCCGTACCGAAGGCTTAGACCGTCCTAATCTCCGTGCAGCAGGTAGACGAGCAACGTTCCGAGGGCCGATTTGTGCTCCTCCTCGCCCTCGCCTGCGCCGTCTTGGCCCTGCTTCCCAGCCTTTACGCCCTGCTCACCGCTCCGCCTGGCGCACTCTATCTAGGGACCCAGTGGGCAACCGACGACCACATGGTGTACGCCTCGTGGACCCGCCAAGCAATGGAGGGCCAGTTCCTCTTTGATAACCGCTTCACAACCGATGATCAGCCTGGCCTGACCATCCAGCTCTACTTCTGGGCGGTCGGGCAGATTGCCCGCTTGGCCGGAGTAACCCTCGCCTTGCTCATCGCCAAGGTCATCTTCAGCTATGCATTCGTCTGGCTTGCGTATCGGTTTGTCCGGCGTCTTACTCAAGATCCATTGTCCGTAAGGCTCGCGCTGGTCCTAACCGTCTTCGGAGGAGGGATCGGGTATCTGGTCTGGCAGCGATTTGGGCTCGATATTACGATGCCGCGGCCGGAGTTTCTCAATGGGGTGATGCTCGGGCGGTTGCCGACCGACGTCTGGCAGCCGGAAGGCTTCGTCTTCCCTTCGATGCTCACGACCGGGCTCTTCGTTGCCGCGCTCTGCCTGATTCTGATCGTCTTCTCAGCCTTTCTGGATGCTCGAGAGAGCTGGCGGCCGGTGTGGAAAGGCGCGCTCGCGATGCTCGTGTTGATGAATATCCACAGCTACGATGTGCTTCTTGTGGCTCTCGTGATGGGCGGCTTTCTCGTCATGTGCTTCGCCCGAGGCCAAGTTACCAGGGCTTGGCTGGTGCGCTCCGTTGCGATAGCCGCTGGCGCGATCCCCTCCGCGCTGTGGTTCATGTATGTGCTGAACAACGACCCCGTCTTTCGCGAACGGGCCCTCACCCCGACCTACGCCCCTAACTTTCGCCAGTTCGTCTTTGGATATCTTATCCTCATCATCCTTGGAGTGGTGGCGATCTTACTTCCCCTCTCCCCGATGAATGGCGGGGAGAGGGGGCAGAGGGGTGAGGGAAAAGCCGCTGCTGGAGCCGCTCTCGCTGGAGGCCTGGTCATCGGCCTCTTTGCCGGCTCCTCGGGCCACATCGCCGGCTACTGGATGACCCTGCCTGTCTGGATCGGACTCTACATCGTTGTTCTGGCCATCCTCTGGCTCCTCGCGCGCGAAGAACCCGGATTCAACCTGGTGCTGGCCTGGGCACTTATCGGCCTTATCGCGCCGTACTTCCCTGGCCTGTTCCAGCGCAAGCTCGCCATGGGCCTCGTCATCCCGTGGGCCATACTCGGAGCCCTCGCGATTGCCATGCTTGCCGGGAAAATGATCCCGCGACAGAGAGCCTTGGTCATCATCCTCATCGGCCTCCTCGCGTGTGGCTCATCCGCGCTATGGCTTCAGCGTGACTTCAGCTACGTCAGCGACAACGTCTCCCGAACCACCGTCCATCCGGTCTACCTTTCCAAAGGGGATGCCGCGATCATCGAAGCCCTCGCCAAAGAGCCCGGCCGAAAGGTCGTCCTCGCAAAGCCAGGCAGCTGGAACCCCCTGCTCGGCCCCGAGTTTCGCCCCATCCCCGATGCCTTTGGCGCTCCCCTTACACCCGACCTCAACGCAGTCGCAAGCGGCCTCGCCGGAGCCTACACCTACGCCGGGCACTGGAGCGAGACCCCTGAATACGCAAAGAAACGTGAGGAAATCTCGATCTTCTTCAGCCCAACCCTCGACGACGCTCAGCGCGCTTCCTTCGCCAAGCAGGTAAAGGCAACCCACCTCATCGCCCCCAAGCCGACCGAGCAGCTCGACCTCTCCAGGCTGGGCAAGACCATCATCCAAGGGGACCGGTTCGACCTTGTCCGCCTCCCGTAGACGCCGGGTGGTTTTTCCCGGAGACAGGACACGGGTTCGTAGCCGCCGGGTGGTTCTTCCCGGAGACAGGACAGGGGTTCGTAGCCGCCGGGTGGTTCTTCCCGGCGCTCCGAGACCAAGGGGCCCGATCATAATCATCCCTATACACGTAGATGTTGTGATGATCGAACTATTTGCTGGTTGATTGCCCCCTCAAATCACCCCCGCTGCTACATGCCAAGCGGCGGAGGCGGGCCATCCACTACCGGTGGAGGCTCCGAAACAGGAGGAGGAGCAGGTGCGCGCGTACCCACGGCAA
>JBASWW010000033.1:0-24547 GCA_049276675.1 Fimbriimonadaceae bacterium | reverse complement strand
ATCCCTACCACCGCCGCGTCCGCCACGGTCCCGGCCACCGCCGCGGTCATCCCGGCGTCCGGGAGGAGGAGGCGTCGCCTTCTCGTTGTCGGCCAGCGAGGGCAGATCCTGGGGGATGCCCAGCGCGGTGAGGTTGATCCGGCCCATGTGATCGATCTCGAAGACCTTCACATTGATCTCGTCGCCCTCCTTGACCACGTCGTCCGGCCTTCGGATGGGATTTGGCGACAAATGCTCAACCGGAACCAAGCCCTCTCGGCCCGGGATGTACTCGACCATCGCGCCGCGTCCCATGAGCCGGGTGACCTTGCCGCGATACTCGGTGCCGATCGCGACCTCGTCGGTCAGCGCCTTCACCATCGCAATCGCGGTCGCAACCGACTCCGCATCCGAGCCTCCGATCAGCACGCGGCCGTCCTGCTGGATGTCCACCTGCGCTCCCGAAGTGGCGACGATCTTTTTGATGACCGCGCCTCCCGGCCCGATGACGGCGCCGATCTTTTCAGGGTTGATCTGGATAGTCGTGACCTGCGGGGCTGTGTCAGCAATCTCAGTCCGGGGGGCGGAGATTTCTTCCTCGATGACGTCGAGGATTTGGAACCGCGCCTTTTGGGCTTGAGACAGCGCATCGGAGAGCACCTTATCGGGAATGCCTTCCAGCTTCGTATCGAGCTGCAGGGCGGTGATGCCGTTTCGGGTGCCGGCGACCTTGAAGTCCATGTCGCCGCAGAAATCCTCCATGCCGATGATGTCGGTCAGGATCTTGAAGACCTTGCCGTCGGACATGAGGCCCATCGCGATTCCGGCCACAGGCGCCTTGATTTTGATGCCCGCGTCCATGAGGGCAAGGGTCGATCCGCAAACCGCAGCCATCGATGTCGAACCATTGGACTCGAGGACTTCCGAAATCAGGAGCAGCGTATAGGGGAAATCGGGATCGTCGAATGGGATCATGGGCCGGAGGGCTCTTTCTGCAAGCGCGCCGTGGCCTATCTCCCTTCGTCCAGGCCCGCGCATGGGCCGAACCTCGCCAACCGAGTAGGAAGGGAAGTTATAGAAGTGCATATACCGCTTCGGCTCCTCTTCCTCGATGCCGTCCATGGTCTGGGCGTCGCCGGGCAGGCCGAGTGTGGCAACCGTCATGACCTGGGTCTGGCCGCGTGTGAAGAGTCCAGAACCGTGCACTCTTGGGAGCAGTCCGGCGTTGGCCTCCAGGTGTCTGATCTCGTCGAGCTTTCGTCCGTCAGGCCGCTTGTCCTCCTTGATGATCAGCGAGCGGACGAGGCCCTTGACGACCTTGTCGACCGCTTCGGGAAGCTGGGCCACGATTTCCGCATCGTCCTTGTAGAGCTCGGCATACTTGACGACGATCTCCTTCTGAAGATCGTTCAACGCGGATTCGCGAATCGCTTTGTCGGATTGGAGAAGCTGCTTCGAGATATCCTTGCCGGCTTCCTTTTCGATCCGGGCGATGACCTTTTCATCGATCTTGGCGATGTGGATCTCCCGCTTGGGCTTGGCCGCTTTCTTGGCAAACTTTTCGATCTCGCCGACAATCGTCTTGATCGCGTCGTGGGCGAATTTGAGCGCTTTGACCATATCGGCCTCACTCACTTCATTGGCGCCCGCTTCGACCATCGAGATCGCGTCCTTGTGTCCGGCAACAACGAGGTCCAGGTCGGATTC
Source organism: Fimbriimonadaceae bacterium (assembly GCA_049276675.1). Classification (GTDB taxonomy): domain Bacteria; phylum Armatimonadota; class Fimbriimonadia; order Fimbriimonadales; family Fimbriimonadaceae; genus DATLGQ01. The sequence goes on along the minus strand of JBASWW010000033.1, from coordinate 22,861 downwards.
GATCTGCTGCTCAATCGACGGGAATAAGATGAACTCCCCATCTATCCGACCCACTCGCACACCGGCGACAGGGGTCTTGAACGGAATATCCGAAACCGCGAGAGCTGCTCCGGCCGCAGTGATTGCAAGGACGTCGGGCGGCGAATCCTGCTCGACCGCGAAGGGCATCGCAAGCACTTGAATGTCGTTGCGCATTCCCTTGGGGAACATCGGCCTTAGCGGCCTATCTATCAATCGGGAAGTAAGAACAGCCTTTTCGGATGGCCTACCGCCCCGCTTCATAAATCCGCCCGGGATTTTGCCCACGGCATACTTGCGCTCTTCGTAGTCGCAGGTTAGGGGAAGAAAATCGATGCCCGGTCTGGGCGTGTCGGACATGGTTGCGACGCCGAGAACGACGGTCTCTCCCATGCCGAGAAGAACGGCTCCGCCGGCCTGCTTGGCCACGCGTCCCGATTCGAGGCTGATGGTCTTGCCGCCCACCTCGAATGTATGTGTATGAATCATGTGTCCTCCTGCGGAGGTTCGCGGTGTTTCGGTGTTTCGGTGTTGCGGTGTTGATGGACTAGATTCAGTCCGGAACACCGTAACACCCTAACCCCGTAACACCCGCCTCCTAACGAGGCTTAACTTCTCGAATGCCGAGTTTTTGGATGAGCGCTCTGTAACGGGTGATGTCCGTCGCTCGAAGATAGGATTCCAGGCGTCGCCTTTTACCGACCAAGAGCGTGAGCCCTCGACGGGAGTGAAAGTCTTTCTTATTAGAGCGGAGATGGTCGGTGATCTGCTGGATTCTTGCATGCATAATTGCAATTTGAACCTCAGTGGAGCCCGTATCGCCTTCTTTGCGAGCGTTGTCTCCGATCACCGTCTGCTTGAGCGTCTTTTCTAGCGGCATATTCTCGAGTTTGGTTTAGCCCCGATTTGAATCCGACGCCGTTTGCCGCTCTAGGGAACCTCCGGGCTCCGTACAACGGCGAACGAGGCGTCGCCTCAAGGGACACTATACCAGATTGTTCGCGGAGCGGTCAGGGAACTTCGTTTCGTCCTTGCTAGCATGGGTTGGACGCGGATCGGAACATTTTCTGCCTGCGCGGCCTTTCTGCTTCTCCTGGTTCTGCATTTCATTCCCCACGGCAAGGACCTGAACCCGGTCGATCACTGGCTCAGTGAATACGTGCTGAGCGATTCGCTGCCCGCGAGGATTCTGATGAGGCTCGCATTCCTTATGTTGGCGCTTGCCGCTCTTTCGGTGGCGGTGCTAGTGAATGGCGGTCTGGTTCGGTGGTTGTTCTTGCTCTCTACCCTTGGCCTCGCCTTGATGCCCTTCGCGGACACTTATGCGAACAATGGGTATAGATACGATCTCAATTGGCCGTACGAAGCTGGAGAATGGCACCAGATTGGACTCTATGCGGCGATCGGCGCAGCCCTGCTGGGTATTGCCTTGCACGTTTTTCGTTCTCGTAACTCGACAAGTTCGGAGGCTGCTTTGCTTGGTGCGGCTGTATCCGCGACGATCGTTCAAATATTTGTGGTTGCGGTAGGCACTTCAAAACTTGTTTACGCATCGGCTGGCAGTCTTCCTGGCCCGATCGTGACCTTTGGCGGTGTAACCGAGCGAATCATCGTTGTCACGATGCTCGCCTGGGTAATCAGCTTTTGCCTTCGTCGGGCAGAGGTCCCAGGCGAAGAGCGGCATGGGATAAGCTAGCCTTCATGCTGCTGCTCTCGCTTCTTTCCCTTGCCCCGATCTCGCTGGAAGACGACGCCTTTGATCCGGGCCCGTCGCCTTATCTCATGCGCCATCCGACGCTGAGCGAATCCAAGATCGTCTTTCAGTTTGCCGGAGATCTTTGGCAAGTGTCCCGCAAAGGGGGCGACGCAACCCGCCTTACCAGCGCGCTGGGAGTAGAAAGCGACCCCTACTTCTCGCCGGACGGCTTAACTATCGCCTTTTCGGGCCAATACGATGGCAACACAGATGTCTTCACCGTGCCGGCCGATGGGGGCGTGCCCAAAAGGCTGACATACCATCCAGGACAAGATCTTGCCGTAGGCTGGTCGCCGGACGGCAAGCAGGTTATTTTTGCCTCGGCAATGCAGACGAACACCCAAGGGCCACGGCTCTTCACGGTGAACGCCACGGGCGGTATGCCCAAGAGCCTGCCGTTTCCGATGGGCTCGCAGGGGAGCCTTTCGCCGGATGGAAGCCGCATCGCCTACGTGCCCGGCTTCAAGTGGCAGGAGGCCTGGAAACGCTATCGCGGGGGGCAGGCATACGCGATCTGGATTGGCGAGCTGTCCGATTCGAAGGTCAAGGAAATTCCCCGAAACGACGAAAACAATGAGGGGCCGATGTGGATCGGCGACAAGGTCTACTACCTTTCCGACAAGCGCGGGCCGGTCGGCCTGAACAGCTACGACGTTGATTCGGGCAAGGTCACCGAAGAGATTCGCGGAGAGGGATTCGATATCAAGTCGGCCACGGCGGGTCCCGGCGCCATCGTGTACGAGCGCCTTGGCTCGATCAATCTCTTCGACCTCGCGACCAGGAAGACTTCACGGGTGCCGATCTCGATCAAAGGCGATTTCCCCGAGGTACGTGCGCAGTTCAAGAGCCTTGCGGGTTCATTAAGCTCCGCCTCGATCTCGCCCACCGGCCAGCGAGTGGTGGTTGGCGCGCGGGGATGGATCGCTACGCTTCCCGCCGCAAAGGGGGATGCGAGGATTCTTGGCGATACGCAGGGCCTCCATCGCCGCGATCCGGCATGGTCGCCCGATGCCAAGACGATCGCCTATATCACGGATGCGAATGGACGCCAGCAGCTTGCCCTATGGGATGTCGCGTCAGCCAATGAGAAGCTCATGGAGCTGGGCGCCGCACCCGCTTACTACTTTGCGCCCAATTGGTCGCCAGATTCGAAGATGATCTCCTATACGGATAACCGCAATTCGCTATGGACTATTGACCTCGCGACCGGCAAGAACAAGAAAGTGGATGAGGGGATCTACACCGATCCGAACGTAAGCATGAGCGCGAGGTGGTCGCCGGATTCCAAGTGGCTGACGTGGGCGCGCGATTTGGACAGCCACATGCAGGCAATTTTTGTCCACAATCTCGAAACCGGCAAGACGACACAGCTCACGGACGGGCTTTCGAATGCCAAGAGCCCCATCTTCGACCGCGATGGAAAACACCTGTATTTCTTCGCTAGCACCAACACGGGCCCCGCATCGAGCTGGCTGGACCTTTCGAGCTTCACCAATCCAAACATCCTCAGCAGCGTCTATGCGGTCGTCTTGCGCAAGGACTTGCCGAATCCGCTGCAGCCGGAGAGTGACGAGGAGAAGATTGCCGATCCCGCCAAGGCCGCGGCCCCTCCCGATCCGACAAAGAAGCCGGAGCCGCCCAAATTTGGTATCGATCTCGATGACATCGAGCACCGGATCATCACCCTGCCCATTCCTACATCCACCCATCAAGCCCTCGAACCTGGCCCTCCCGGCAGCTTCTTTATCGTCACGTCCTCGCCCCAGGCAACGGCAACCTCTTTCGGCGGCGGGGGAGCTATGATCCAGAAGTTCAGCTTCTCGGATCGAAAAGTGACGCCATTTGCCCAAGGTGCAGGAGGAATCTCCCTGTCGGCCGATAGCCAGAAGGTTCTTCTTTTCCGGGCGGGCGGATTCGGCATCGTCCCTGCAGCCGTGCCTCCCCAGCCAGGGCAAGGAAACGTAGACCTCTCGGGCCTCCAGGTCAAAGTGGACCCGAAAGTAGAGTGGCGGCACATGTACCACGAGGTCTGGCTCAATGAGCCGATGCTGTTCTATGCGGAAAACCTACACGGCATAGATGCGAAGCAAATGGACAAGCGATATGAGCCCTTTGTCGACAACGTTAGCTCGCGCGACGACCTGAATTATCTGTTCACCGACATGGTCGGTGAGATTTCAATCGGCCACATGTGGGCGCAAGGCGGCGACATCCCAGGCGTAAAGGGCATCCCCGGAGGGCTGCTCGGAGCAGACTATGCCTTTGAGAATGGCCGGTACAGGATCACCCGCGTCTACGACGGCGAGCGCTGGAACCCCGGCTTTTTCGCCCCCCTGGCCCAGCCCGGCGTCAATGCCAAGGCCGGCGAATACATACTCGAGATAGATGGAAAGGAGCTGAAAGACTCGAACGACATTTACGAGAAGCTGGAAGCCAAGGCGGGGAAGCAGGTCAAGGTCAAGATCGGGCCCAATCCCGATGGCGCAGGCTCACGCGAAGTCACCGTTATACCGATTGCCAACGAGTTCAACCTCCGCCAGAAAGCATGGACGGAGGACAACCGACGCTATGTCGAAAAGATGACCGGCGGCAGAGCGGGCTACGTGCATGTTCCCGACACTGGCGGCGGCGGCTGGAATTCGTTCATCCGCTACTACTATTCGCAGACCAATCGCGACGGCATCATCGTAGACGAGCGCTTCAATCAGGGCGGACTCATCAACGACTACATGGTCTATGAGATGAAGAAAACGCTCGACGCCGCCTTCACTCCGCGCACAGGCAAGGATTGGCCAACCCCCGGCTCGACCATCTACGGGCCGAAGGTGATGATCGTGAACCAGTTTGCCGGCTCGGGCGGCGACATGTTCCCTTGGCTCTTCAAAAAGCACAAGATCGGGCCGGTCGTGGGCAAGCGCACGTGGGGTGGGCTCGTCGCCTCGTTCGGATTCCCTCTCGCGGATGGCGGCGGCGTGAATTCGCCGAATTGTGCTTTCTATAATCCCGCGTCCGGAAAATGGGAGGTCGAGGGCTATGGCGTCGCTCCGGATATCGACGTCGAGCTCGACCCGTATCTCTGGCGTCAGGGCAAGGACGCGCAGTTAGAAAGGGCGATCGCGGAGATCAACAAGCTCCTGAAGAATTACAAGCGGCCGATCCTGAAGCGCCCGGCGAACCCGGATAAGTCCAAGATCGGGACGTAGCCTTTGGGCTGTGCTTCCGGCATATCTGAGGGCGGCCAGCAGGACGAAAACAGTAACAGGCGTCGCCCCCCTGGGTGGCATTCGCCTAAACGGGCTCGTGCCATTTCGCATCGGAACCGGTGGTGTGCGCGTCCTTTCGAGCAGCGAGGGAACTATGCAACCACCACCTATGAGCGAATATCGTCCCGGCGGCTATGGCAGCGGGGAGTATGCGGCGGACAAGGTCATCGGAATCATTCTGATGATCCTGAACGGATGCGGCGTGATCGGCGGGATGTTGATCCTACTCGGAGCCGGAGCGCTCGGGCCGACGGTCGAGGTCGAGGGCAAAACGATTGCGACGGCTGGCCTTGGTTTGCTTGGCGGACTCGTCTTGCTGATGAGCGCGGTCGGGATCATTCTTGGCTATGGGATCATGAAGAGCGCTAAATGGGGCTTTATTGGCGGCACAGTTGTGTTTGCCCTAAACACGATCAGCAACGTCGTGCAGCTTCGCGAGGCGGGCGGCCAAGGGGTCGTAAGTTTGGCGATCGCAGCGGCTGGCGCGGTCTATTGCATCTTGCGCTTGACCGGCAGTCTCGGGCCAAAGCCCGTGTGATGGTATTGGGTGTTGAGATATTGGGTATTGGGGAGGGGGTCCAGCTCAATACCCAGTAACCTCAATACCCCGGCAAAAAACTCGCCTCCGCCTCGAAGAGCTTTTCCGCCATTTCCGTAATCTCGGCCGGACAGCAGACGGCGGCCGTGAGGGGATCGAGCATAAGGGCCTGGATGGCGAGGTCTTTCGATCTTTCGATACAGGCGTCGGCGGCGATGTCGAACATCCGCATATTCGAATCGCAGATCACGGCCATTTGCTTGGGAAGCGGGCCGAAGGGCTGGGGCTGGACGCCGTTTTTGTCAACGAGGCAAGCGACCTCGACGCAGCCATCGTGGGGGAGATTGGGGATGAGGGGTGTTGCGGTGTTACGGTGTTGCGGCTCGGATTCCCGCGTAACACCGTAACACCCTAACACCGTAATACCCTCCCCTTCCGTAATACCGGCATTCGGAACGTTCCCATGGATGAAATAGGGCTGGTTCTTCTCGATAGCCTCGATAATCCATGCACCGTATTCGAGAGTGCGGGTCATATCGACCTTCTCCTCACCGCCTAGCAGCTTTTCCCTATATGCGTCCTGGTTTGCTCGCCAGGTGGGCCAGTTGTTGGCGTAGAAGCTCTCTTCGCCGCGGTATCCGGTATCGGTGTATTTCTTCAGCAGGTCGGGGCGTTTGCGGTAGTAGGGGAGATACTCGCTGAGGTGGCCGCTGGACTCGGTGATGAACGCGCCGAAATGGAGCATCATGTCGCAGCGGACTGGCTCGGCTTTTCGGAACTCGCTTTCGGGATCTTTGGCCTGCTCCATGAGGTCGGGGTAGAGGTCCCGCCTCCTCCTATCCATGATTGCTTGTTCGTGGGGAGGAAGATTGAGGGGGAGGGGAGATTCCTCCCCCCGCAGCTCCGTGAACCAGGCGAGATGGTTGATCCCCGCGCATTTCCACTCCATGCGCTCATACTCGATGCCGGCGTAGCGCGCGAGCATCCGGGAGGTGCCTTGGACGGAATGGCAGAGCCCAACGACGTGCATTTTCGATGTTCGCTGGGCGGCCAGACACATGATGTTCATGGGGTTGGTGTAGTTGAGTACAAGGGCTTCGGGGCAGAGGGCTTCGGCGTCGCGGAGGATGTCAAGCCAAACAGGGACGGTGCGGAGAGCCTTCATGAGGCCGCCGGGGCCGATGGTGTCGCCAATGTTTTGGCTGACTCCGAACTGAAGGGGGATGTCGTTGTCGGGGCGAACGCATGCAAGCCCGGCGACCTCGATGGAGTTGACGATGTAATCCGCTCCTTCGAGGGCTTTGCGCCTGTCCGTGGCCATGGATAGGCGCCATTTTCCTTCTTGCCCGGCCTCTTTGAGAATGACCCGCATGAGCTTTTCAGCCAGGGCGAGGCGGCGCTCGTCGATATCCACCAGGTGCAGCGCTCCGCCCTGATTCCCGGGGATGAGAACAATGTCTTTGAGAATGGCGTTGGTGAAGGAGCTTCCCGCGCCCATCATGACGACCTTGATTGGGCGCGGCATTTCTCCAGCGAGGCCGGTAGGTGTTGACATAAGGGAATGATGAATGAAATGCCGGATATAATCGGCGCAGGGGTATGAGCAACAAACTGGTTCTCTTGATTGAGGACAACATTGACGACGAGCGCCTTACTCTGCGCGCTCTTCGCAAGAATAACATCATGAACGAGGTCATCGTCGCCTATGATGGCGAAGAGGGGCTGGACTATTTGTTCGGGCGCGGGACCTATGCGGGGCGCGATATGGGTGTGATGCCCGCGGTGGTCATTTTAGATCTGAAGCTTCCCAGGCTGAGCGGGCTTGAAGTGCTGCGTGTGATCCGGGCGGACGAGAGCACAAAGAAGCTGCCGGTGGTCGTCCTGACGTCTTCTGCCGACCAGAACCAGATCGAGGAATGCTATCTATCAGGCGCAAACAGCTTCATTGAGAAGCCCAGCGACGCGGGCGATTTCTCGGAGATGGTGCTGCAGCTCGGAATGTATTGGCTTCTTTTGAACCGCACACCCGCCGCGAAAGCGACCGCCTAGGTGTCATAATGCTTGTTCGCGCGGGGGTGTAGCTCAGCGGTTTAGAGCGCCGGCCTGTCACGCCGGAGGTCGCGGGTTCAAATCCCGTCATCCTCGCCATTCCTTCGTGCCGCGGTAGCTCAGTTGGTAGAGCATAGCACTGAAAATGCTAGGGTCGCCGGTTCAAATCCGGCCTGCGGCACCATTTCTAGATGTAGGCTATACACGTGAGGCTAGCCATCTACCCTGGATCTTTCGACCCCCCAACCCACGGGCATCTCGACGTCATCGAACGGGCAGCGCGGCTGTTCGACAAGCTGGTCGTTTCGGTCGGCGTCAATTCGTCAAAGGATCCCTTGCTTGGAGCCGATCAAAGACTGGAGGCGTTGCGCGCGTGTGTGGCCGGACTTTCCAATGTGATGGTGGACTCATTTGATGGGCTCCTGATCGAACATGCCCAAAAGCACGATGCGGCGGCAATCGTAAGGGGCCTACGCGCGACCGGCGACTTCGAATACGAGTTCCAGATGGCGATGGTTAACCGACGGCTGGGCGAGAACGTGGAGACCGTGTTCCTTGCCACGAAGTGGGAATACAGCTACTTGTCGAGCAGTATTGTGCGGGAGGTTGCACTGCTCGGCGGCGACTACGCAGGGCTGGTTCCTGCGCCCGTCGCTAAAATGCTGGAAAAAGTGCTGGCTTCGCGGCGTTGATTGTGGCAAAGGTTTGCGAGGCTCTTGCCAGGCCCGGACCGTCATGTCACAATAACAGTCCGCTTTCGCCCCCAGCGATAATCGATGAATTTCGGGGGACCAGGGAGGTTTCGGTTGGATATCCTGCGCATGTTGGAACAGCTCAATGAGCTGATCGAGAGACCCAAGGCTTTTGGCCCGGTCACGTTTGGGCTCAACAGGGAAGAGCTCACAATGCAGATCGCGAAGATTCGCGCCTCGCTGCCGAACGAACTCAAGAACGCGGCCCAGACCGTTCGCGAGTCGGAGCGTATCGTGGAATCGGCGCGCGAGGACGCGGGTGTAACCGTGGACAATGCCCGCAAGGAGCGCGACAGGGTTTTGTCAGAAGCTCGCGCGGAAGCCGAGCGCATCGTCGAGGCCGCTCGCATCCAGCAGGAGCGCATGATCATGGAGAGCGAGATTCTCAAGCTGGCGAAGGCCCAGAGCGAGGAGATCCGCACGAGCGCCGATCGCGATGCCGTCCAGACCCGTCGAGGCGCAGAGAAGTACGCGTTTGAGGTGCTTGCCCAGCTCGAGGGGGTTGTCGGCAAGGTCATGACGACGATCGAGCGCGGCAAGTCCGAAATGGATCGACCCTCCTCCGAGACGGCGGTCGTTGCGGCGCGCGAAAGGGTCGTTGCGCGAAACTAGTTAGGACTTCCGGCCTCGCCAACTTGCTGTTGGCGGGGCTTTTTTGTCGATGAGGCGCGTCCATGTCTGCGGCGACTCCGGGTCTGGAAAGACCACCCTAGCAAAGGCGCTGGCGGTTCGGAAGGGGCTGCCCCATACCGAACTGGACTCGCTCTTTCACCTGCCGAATTGGGCGGAGAGGCCGCGAGACGCATTTCGTGGGCTTGTTGCAGATGTTGCCGCCGAGGATAGTTGGGTGATCGATGGCAATTACAGCAGTGTCCGGGACGTGGTGTGGTCGCGAGCAGATACCGTGGTCTGGCTCGATTATCCGCTGGCCCTCGTGCTTTGGCGGCTTTGGACGAGGACGTGGAGGAGGTGGGCGAGGCGAGAAGTTCTTTGGAATGGGAACCGTGAACGGCTCTGGACGCACTTCTTCACGAAAGACTCGCTGTTCTGGTGGGTGATCACTTCGACGAAGCGTAGAAGCCGATTCTACGAGTCGGCAATGGGCTCCGCGCTCTATGATGGGATCAAGTTCATCAGGTTGAGATCGCCGCGCGAAACCGAAGCCTGGCTTGACGAAGTCACGCCGCGAGATGAAATGGGCTTGCCCCCGCCGGAATGAGCCCATTCGGTAGTGATGGCGCACGGTCCAGCGGCATGGCCACCCCGCAGGAAATTACTCTCAGGATCAAGCCCGCTCCGATCAAATCGTGTAGAACGAGCGCGAGCCGAGCCCAGTCTTCCACTTGCCAACTCCCTACCCTCGCTCGGAAGTAAACCGTGCTTGCTTCGGGAATGTATAGACTTAACTGGAGAGGGGTATCTCCAAAGTGCTGCTCCCACTCTCGGATGCAGCAGCGTCGCGGCATGACATTGTGCATCAGCTCTCCTTGCACTAAGACCGGCTGGTTTACTCCGATGTTCTTCTAAAATTGCGAACCGTCCGCCTGAAAAACTGTCAAACCATTCAGGAGAGAATCATGCCAAGAGGTAGCAAAGAGAAGTACACTGACAAGCAAAAGCGCAAAGCAGAGCACATCGAGGAAGGCTATAAGGAGCAGGGAGTCAGCCAGGATGAGGCCGAAAGCCGGGCTTGGGCGACCGTGAACAAAATGGACGGTGGTGGAAAGAAGTCCGGATCCGGCAGGGACAAGCCGGTGAACATGGCGCCCGCGCGCAAGGGCGGCCGAAATGCGGCTCGGAGCCGGGCCGACCGAAGCGCTGCGGCCAAGAAAGGCTGGGACACAAGGCGCCGGAATCAAGGAGGGACGCAAAAGAAGGCTGCATAATCGGGCCATGCTGCCTGATCGCACCCGCGAGCATTTGCTGCTTGCCTTGCAGACGACCCCGCGCGTCCTTCGAAGGATCATTGCTCCCTTTCCGGGCGGATATCCTGTCTGGGACATCGTTGTTCCTGGCAGGTTTACCGCGCGGGAACATATTGCCCATCTGGCTGATTGGGAGGAGGTCTTCTATGAACGGGCGGCAAAGACGATCGAGCAGGATCAGCCGGACATTCCGAACCCAGATGAAACGGAGATGGCCATCGAGCGTGGGTTCGCGGTTGCCGATCCGCACGAGCGCTTGGAGATTTTCCGCGAGCGACGAGCAAGGTTGGTTGCGTTGTTTCGAGAACTAGGCGAAGAGCAATGGAGTCGGGCCGGCATGCACCCGAAGAACGGGCCAATGACCCTGGAAGCCCAGGCGGTGCATATCCTCGGTCACGACGGCTACCACCTTGACTATCTCGTCCGGCACTTGGTGTAGTCACCACGTCGATTTAATGACATATTTCTAACCTACACGGGAGCCGTCGAGACAATCAACCAGCGCCCTCAGCCCTCCAACTTGAAATCTAACTGCGGGAAGCGAATCTGCGGCTCAGAAGGTAAGCGTCCGATTCAGCGCATGGTCCCTTTCAGCGCTACCCCTCCTGAAGGTAGTCCTTGACGTGCTTGGCGAGGGTCTGCGTCATGGTCGGCACCGATCCGATCTCCTCCACGGTCGCGCGCCGAATGCCCTCCACGGAGCCGAATGTACGCAATAGCATCCGCTTTCGCCTCGGCCCAACCCCAGGGATCTCCTCCAAGGCACTTCCTACAAAGCGCTTCTCCCGCAGCTTTCGGTGGTAGCTGAGGGCGAAGCGATGGGCCTCGTCCCTGAGCTTGCGAAGGAGATTGAGTCCCGAGCTGTTCAGCGGCATCTCAATGGCATCATATTCATAGCCCGACGCGCCTTCAACGAATGCGTAATTGGGATCCTTCTCCATTCGTTTTGGGGGCTCGCTTGTCGCTGCGGACTTCTCGCCGAAAAATGCCTCCGCTTGAAGATCCAAGGAGCAGGGCGGTTCGCCCCCGTGGTCCGCAAAAGGCGGATCAAGCGGAACGGGATGGGGAACCGGAATGAACACCAGCTCCATTTTCTTTGCCAGTCCGACAATCGGAAGTGTGAGTCTGAGGTCGTCGCGCGCCTTGAGAGCGGCCGAGAGCTGGCCCTTGCCGCCGTCGATCACCATCAGATCGGGCAGGGTTGAGAACTTTTCGTCGCCCGACAGGTATGCCCGGAGGCGGCGCGTGACCACCTCGTGCATCATGGCGAAGTCGTTAGGCGCCTCCGGGTGGTACCGAACCTTGAACCGGCGATAATCGGCCTTTGAAGGGGAGCCGTTTAAGAAAGTAACCATCGAGCCGACCGGCGCCGTGCCCTGGATGTTCGAAATATCGTAGCCCTCAACGCGCACGGGGAGGCTTGGAAGCTCGAGGGTTTCTTGGAGCTGGGCCATCGCCTCTTCGGCCCAGGCCTCCTGCTGGTCGAGCTGCGCTGCCTGGATCTTCATGGCCTGCTCTGCATTTTGTGCCGCCAGGTCGATCAGCTTTAGCCCCGTGCCACCTTTGGGAACCTCAACCGTCACCGCAGACCCCTTTCGCTGCCGCAGCCAGGTCTCGACGATATTCCGCTCCTCGATCTCGACGGGCAGCAGCACCTCGCGCGGCACCTCGGCCGATTCGGCGTAATACTGCTTCACAAACTCCTGGACCGCCTCGCCAGGCGCCGCCTCTTTGGAGCCATCGAGAAAGAACTGGCGCTGCCCGATCAGTTTCCCGCCCCGAATATACAGCATCTGGATGGCCGATCCCCGCTCGTCACGAACCACCGCGATCACGTCCTGGTCCGCCTTGCCGTGGTTCAAAACCTTCTGGCGCTCCAGAACCTTCTCCATCGCAGCTGCCTGGTCTCGGAGATGGGCCGCTTTCTCAAAGTCGAGCTTATCGGAGGACTCCTTCATGTCCTTATAAAGGCCTTCGAGGATGTCGTCCTGCTTGCCGGAAAGAAAATCCTCGACTTTTTTGACGACCTTTTTGTATTCCTTTTGGTCGGAGAGCCCGGCGCAAGGGGCGAGGCATTGCCCGAGGTGGTGATAGAGGCAGGGACGCTGCTCCTCGCGCCCGCTCCAGACCTTGCCGCAAGGGATGAGCGGGAAGGCTTTGTGGAGCATGTCTAGGGTGTCGCGCACCATCCACGCGCTTGTGTATGGGCCGAAGTATCTGCTTCCGTCGCGCTTGACCTTTCGCGTGAAGAGCACCCGCGGAAATCGCTCGTTGGTGATCGTGATGTAGGGATAGCTTTTGTCGTCGCGGAGGCGGACGTTGAAAGGTGGCCGGTGCTCCTTGATTAGGTTGCATTCGAGCACAAGGGCCTCGAGCTCGCTGTCGACGATGATCCATTCGAGGTTGGCGACTTTGCGCACCATCCGCTCGATCCTTGCACCGTGCCGGGTGGATGCCTGGAAATAGCTGCGGACCCTGTTCTTAAGGCTAAGCGCCTTGCCAACATACAGCACCTCGCCCTGGGTGCCTCGATAGATGTAGCAGCCAGGTTTGGCAGGGAGCCTTTTCAGCTTTTCGGCAAGGTGTTCGAACGCCATAGGGACATCTATTTATACGCTTTGGATGCGGCTTGGGAGGTGTGTTTTCATGAGCCCGCCGAAGGCTTTGCGCAGGCGGAAGAGCGCCTTCTTGAGGCGCAACAGAGCCTAAACGCAACGGAACAAAGCCTTGATGGAACGCACAAGGTCTTCTTGTGTGGCAACAAGACCTTGTGGGGACGCGCACCAACGCGTCTCCCCGGCAAGGTGTAAAACTCCCAAAGTGCGGAGCGACAGCGACGACCCGACCCAGACCACCTGGCGTAACTGGCTACAGAGCGGATGCTGCCTGGCCGCACTGGTCGCGGTATTCGTCTGCTCCGGGCTGGCTGTGTCTGAAAGAGCGTGATTCCAAGGTTTGTGGGCGTATACTGAATTGAGCAAATAGCTGCTACGCAGGGGGAGCCGCAAGGCTGAGAGTCCCGAATCACGGGAGACCCCATGAACCTGATTCCGTTAGCACGGACGTAGGGATTGCGGGAGCCGGCCTCCGAAATGGCTGTCTTCGCAAAACCGCGAGGGCAGCCTTTGTTCGTTATGGAGGTCAATACTATGTATTCGTCGACGGTTGCCCCACCCCCTGCCCCCTCCCCGCGCACAAGCCATTGCGAAGAGGTGGTTCTTATAAATGGATTCACGCTCATCGAGCTTCTCGTCGTGATCGCGATTATCGCCATTCTCGCCGCGATCCTTTTCCCGGTGTTTGGCCGTGCGAAGGAAGCCGCCAAGAAAACAGCCTGCCTGAGCAATGCTCGCCAGATTGGAATGGCGGTCAAGATGTATACCGGCGACCACGACGACACCATGCCCATCTTTTACGCCTACAACAGCCGGCCGCCCGCGGGCCAGCCGGGCCACAAGGGGGTCGAGGTTCTTCTCCTGCCGTATTGCAAGAGCCAGGAGGTCTTTCGCAGCCCACTCGATTCGGGCGGGCCCTTCGCCTCGATCGACGTTCCCGGCGCGGATACCTATTGGAAAGCCTACGGCAGCTCGTATCGCTTTACGCAGTGCCTGTACACGATAGCCGCCAACGAATCGAGTCAGAACAACACGCTCTATACATTCGATAGAATGGTGATCGAAGGGCAAATCGAGTATCCCGCCGAGACCCGGATCATGCGGCTCGAGATGTTTCCATTCTTCTCGCGAAAGAACTATTCCACTGCCTGTGAAAGGTATGGCTACGACTGCGACCCGCCCTACAACTACTACAGGCAGTGGGGGACGACTGGCGGCTCGCTGATCTTCGCCGACGGACATGCCAAACAGATCGCGGGGACCAATGCCTTCGACGAATCGCGGGTCGATCCGGAGGGCCATCGCTCAGGTGAGGCGAACCCAGATTCATGGTCGGGGACGTGGTACGGTGCGTGTGACTAGTTTTGGAACTTGACGTAGACCTCGAGGTGGTCCTGGCGGACAATATAGGAGGAGAGGAACAGGGGCACGACCGGGCGATAGTTCACCTTAACCTCAACCCGACCATCCTGGGCTCGGACATAGTTCTGCGCGTTGGGGATGTCGTTGATCTGCGCCACCGTGTCGCTCGTGGAGATGATGCGAGTATCAATCAAGTCGTAGGTGCTGCTTCCTCTGCGTTTCAGCCTGATCTCCTGGAGAATGCCGCCAGCGCTTGCTCTCGACTTGAGCTTTAGGTCCATCTTGCTGATGGTTTTGTGAAGAAGGATCTGGCCATTGGTTGCTTCGATAAGGAATGGAGTTGGGGTAGGGCCTGTGGAAACGCTGCTTAGAACAAGGTGCGACCCATCATCTTTCGCGAGGTCAGCCACGCTCCCAGATGCAACGCTGCCATAGCGGACGAACAAGTCGGTCGGCGTCGCCCTCTGCCAGTCTCGGAAGGCGTAAAGGTACTTGTCTGCGGAAAGGACGTAGAGAGTTCCGTCTGGAGAGAGCATTGGCGAGGCGGTTACGTTTGCGGGATTGTCGACGTTGCCGTCAAAATGGTAGCTCCAGAGCAAGGTTCCGTCGGGACGGATTGCATATACCCGACCCTGTCGTAGCACAGATTCCTGAGCCGTCACAAAGATGACCCCATTCCCGTCAATGATCGGCGGCTGATCTATGTTGAATCCGGCGTGCAGGAAGTATCTCCAGATTTCTACTCCATCAGGCGTAATCGCGTAAAGACGCGTGTCGTTGTTTGTTCCGAGGTAAACGGTCCCGTCATGCCCAAGTGCAACCGCGTTACGGTTTATTCGCTCACCCCAAAAACGCCAAATTAAACTCCCAGTGTTCTCATCGAGGCAGTACAGATAGTAATCATTGGACCCAATATAGATTCTGCCATTCTCAGAAACCGGAGACTCGTACGCCTCATTTCCTACATTATAAGTCCAACGAATGTCACCGTCGGCCAGCCTTCGCGCGGCCACCCAGGGTGTCCACGAATGATGAAGCTGAGTCTGACCGGCGTTGAGTGCGGGTCCAGATGCAGTATGGTCAGGAAGGACCTGCATCCAAACTAGGCCACCGTCGCCCACGCGCCTCGCGTAGAGAGTGCCGCTCTGCGATGGGTAGTACACGATCCCGGTGCTGTCAACGACTTGTCCGAGGTTTGGATGGATGTCGGCAGGTTGGCGCCAAATGAGTTGACCAGTCGCAGCATCGAGACAATAGTAGAAGTCGTCGGCACTGCCGAAGAGAAGACGTCCTTGCCAAAGCGATGGACTGCCACTGATACCGTCCCCAACCTCATATTGCCAGAATATCTGGCCGGAGGCAGCATCAAGTGCAGTGACTGTTCGGTTGAAGCATGTAAAGACCCTGCCCGAAGCGTCCAATAGCGGACTATTCCGGCTGTTTCCGTTGATTTGGCTTGGATCTATCCGAACCCGCCAGGCCAGAACGGGCACACGTGGCCCTTGGCTTGAGGTTCGTCCAAGGCGATTCGGTGTCCGACCTTTTTCGGGCCACGGATCATCTTGCGATTGAACTTTGCTCGCCAAGAACAATAGGGCACCGGCAAGCAAGGCAACGACTGGCCCATTGCCAAGAGTGTCGCCTATGCCTCGCGAATCCTGAGCTCTTCCTGCATACACTCTGCTCAACATCTTATCGCAAAAGTCGCTACCACGAGGGAAAAAATTTGGGAAATTTACGAGATTTGGACGTATAATGCGTCGTCGTGGAGGTTTACAACATGAATTTCAAATACCTTCGACGACCTGCCTGCATTTTGACGGCCGCTTTCCTCTGTTCGGGCTTTGGTCAGCACCAATACACACGGGTCAAGACTGTAGATCCAACCGACGGCAAGGCTGATTACGACACGATTCAAGAAGCAATTGACGCTATCCCAGACGATCCGAGTGTTCGGTATACGGTCTTGATATATGGGGGTACCTACAACGAAACGATCGTTTTCGACACGAACGAAGAGAACATCGACCTTGTCGGCATTGACCGTGACTCCGTGATCATAGCGCCGACGTCGGGCAATGCGATCACCTGCAACCAGGATTCAGGGGGTGGCAAGAACGGCATCCGCAACCTGACGGTCCGGCCGACAGCTGGCCATGGCATCCTGATCGGCGATGACACTACCATTTCGAATGTGGTCATCGAAGCGATGGGTACAGACAAGAACGGGATCGTGGTTGGCAGCTACGATCGACTCAGGGTAGAAAACAGCAAGGTAAAGGCCCAGTTCAAGGCATTCGATGGAACTGGTTCAAACTCTACTGATATCTTCGTGTCGGGAAGCGAGTTTCGCTCGGTGGGCCGTGGTGGTGCCTCCCACGGAACTGTATACCTCGGTATTCCATACAATGTGCTCTTTCAGAATTGTCTAATCGTGAACGACGGCTCTGCGGACTCTTCGTTCAATCCGATTGCAGTCATGCTCGATGGTGAAACTAACGAATCTCGTAACGTTACATTCCTCAACT
Organism: Fimbriimonadaceae bacterium; assembly: GCA_049276675.1. Lineage (GTDB taxonomy): Bacteria > Armatimonadota > Fimbriimonadia > Fimbriimonadales > Fimbriimonadaceae > DATLGQ01. The sequence goes on along the minus strand of JBASWW010000033.1, from coordinate 6,055 downwards.
GCAAGATCCAGGCTATCGGCGCGGGATCGAGCCGTACGGTGGCAGTGCAGAACGACGCTATCACAGACCTAAGACTCATCAATTGTGAGATCATAGCCACAGCGACACATGCAACGGATGCCGGCGCAGGTGCAGTAGGAGTTCGACATGGGGCGGTCATCATGGGCGGGACGATTCAGACGTCCGCTGTCTCCCCTAAAGCCACAGGGGTGTGGGACATCGAGCAGCCCACCTCCTTCGAACTTTTTGTTTCGAACATTACAGCCTCCAAGTGGTATGGCCCCATCAAATCGGCCTCGGGCAAGAAATCCTATGTCCAGCGCACCCTTGGCGTCGCATCGGCATCGACGACTGGGGTCCACACCGGCTATGTGGTTGGAGGCTCGGAGAGCTCTCCACAGGCTCCAACAACCCAGCCGGGAGTTTACAGGGTACTGACAGTTAGCGCGTCGGCTGCACTGACCGGGAACGTCTACATCAAAGGCAAGGACTGGGCGGATAACGTGATCGTGGACGTGATCGCTCTCAACGGAACCACGACGGTGACCGGTCAGAAGCCGTTCAAGGAGGTAACTACCATCATCTTTCCTGCAGGCCTCGGGCAAACGGTCTACGTCGGAACCGCCAATGTGTTCGGGCTGCAGGTTCCGATCGAGTCGGCGGCTGATGTGATTCAACAGGCTAGGAAGGCATCTGGCGCCAGTTCTTACACCATCGAGCCCACGTCTTCGGTCAACTATACTTATGGGACAGTCTCAACTACGATTACAGCCAGCGACAGTCTTGAATGGGTGATTCTTACCGGCAAGTAACTGCTAACCTCCGGCAACCGGCCTAAACTCCGCCGCTGCCTCGTGAATCGAGAGCTGAGCCTGGAGCATTTCTGCCTTTTTGCGCGGGATGCCCGTCAGCAGCGTCACTGGTAGGTTCATGAGCATGTCCTTCACCTGATTGCGGTTCAGCGCGAGCATCTGCTGAAGCGCGGCGATCAGATTCTCGGTGTGGTGGGCACCATGCGAAATCAGCACCAGCTCATAGAGGGCGTCGTCCTCCTTGGATGCGAAGAGCAGCTTCTTGGTCGGCATGTTGCCATCCGCTTGGGCGATCGGGATCTCGTGGTTGCAGGACTCACAAATGAGCGCCACGTTCTTTTCCGTGTAGTAGTTCAGCTCATTGCAGTACCCGCAGCGCACCTGCATGACCTTGAGCACCCGGCCCTCGTCGATGCTGATCATGCGGTTGCAGCCCCTGCACGAGACATCGCCCATCGGTGCCTCCGTGAACCTGTTCGTGAAATCGCAGTAGGGGCAGTTGAGGGTGGCGCTCTGAACCTTTCTGATCTGCAGCGCGCTATAGATTCCGTAGCCGATCGCAACCAAGCCGCCGATCATCAAGACCAGGGCAAGGCCGCTGAGCCAACCGTCCCCACGATAAATCCAAAGCAGGAATCCGAGCGCCAGGGCGACCAATCCGCCGAGGCTGGATGCGAGCGCGTGCTCCGAATGGGATTCCACGATATCGGAGCTTCGTTGTGGCTGAGCCATGTGTGCCCTCCAGTCGATCTGGCACTAGTATAGCAATCACAGCGCGGTTTCGCAATCCGGGCTTAGGGCGTGGGTTCGCCGCCTGTATCGGCGCTGAGCTCACGGCTTTGTGTAGCCGGGATCAGCAGCACTCTATTGCCACCCTGAGAGTAAGGGGTGAATCCATACTTTGTGCCGAGGTCGCTCAGCATTGCCATAGGGGTCATGTCCGTGTAATTCGCCTCGATCGTCAAATCCGCCATAGCTGCTGGAAGGTCCGGCATTTCGATTCGTAAGCCGCAGTACTCGGCGAGCACGGTGATCACGTTCATGAACTTCGCCGACTTGATGGCCAGTGTTTGCGGGCGCAGATGCCTGGGGAGATTCTCCGGATTCAGGCCAGGGTTCAGCGTGGGGTTGCCTGGGTCGACGTAGGTCTTAACCGGCGGAACCTTGGGACTCGCCACCAGGGGATCGGTTTGCAGGGGTTCGACGGCCGGGCCCTGAGTCCCGACAGAAACGTTGTCCGGCGAATTGCCCGCGACTCGCTGGGTAATGAAATACGACCCGAATGCGAGCGCGAAGAGAAGAACGGTGGCAAAACCAAAAGCGGCCGGCCGCGTCCAGATTGAGGCTGGAGCGGGCTTTGGTCTGAAGCGGGGAATGTCCTCTGCACGCCCGCCTGGAGACGCCCCCTTAAGGCTCTGGGTCAGGGCGAGCCGCTTGCCTAGCTCACCGCGCAGCTCGGGGAACCTTTGGCCGAACTCGTCGATAGCAGCCGAATCACGGGCCTCGGCGAGCGCCCACATCAGCTCTTCGATCTCAGGTGCTACCTTCTTCATTCGCCCGCCTCCTCGTAGACTCCGCGGAAGCGTTCTCGAGCCCTGTAGAGTCGGGTTTTGGCAGCGTTGACGCCACATCCCAGGCTCTCCCCGATCTCCTGCAATGAGAGCTCATCCCAGTAGAAGAGGACGAGCAGCGCGCGGTCGCTCGGCTGCAGCTTAGCGAGCGCTTCGTAAACGGCGGGATCGGCGATATTTGTCTCGACCGGCGTCTCTGCGCTCATTGCTTCGTTGAGCGACACGAGCTTGCTGCGATTCTTGTTTCGGCGCGACTGCTGGATGCTGCGGTTGACGGCGATGCGGAAGAGCCAGGTGCTGAACCTCGAGCGCCGATCGAATCTTCCGATATGCCGGTAGACGAGCGTAAAAATCTCCTGCACGGCATCGGCGGCTTCATCCGCATCGAGCAGAATGCCGCGCGCGATGGCGAACACCTTGTCGTAATAACGGCTGTACAGGACCTCGAATGCCGAGGCATCGCCTTGCAGATAACGCTCTACAAGTACAACGTCTTCGTCAAATCCTGCTGCTTTCGCCCGGTCTACTACTGCTGACACCACCACAGCATTGGACGTCGGCGCAGCGATTCGCGTTACCGGAGCGCCGTCCGTCGAATTGCCTGCTTTGGCGTCCATCAAGCTCTACGAGGCGGGGGCGGCGGTGGGCGATTTCCTCCATGTCGGAAATCCCGCCCCATATCTTCCTTCTTCATATCCTTGTAAGCCTCTCGGTAGTCAATCAAAGCCTTATCAATTTGCTTTCTTATCGCTGCGGGCAGAGTTTCGAGAGTGTATAAGGTCTTATCTTCGAAGAATGAATCGCTCAACGATTGGCGCATCTGTACTTTTGGCGCCAAGGCGAAAACGAAGTTGTAGCTGATGTTCTGGCCGATTCGCAGCTGCTTTAAATCCATCGTGTACTCGTCGCCAGGGAACAGGTCCGGCCTTTCCTTCATTGCCAGGTAGCCGGCAATGCTTTCGGCGCTCGTACCTCCAGGCTCATACATAAAGCCGGCTCCAGCCCGCAGAACTTGCTCCTGCTTTGCTTTCAACGTGATGTATCCGTTGCCGGGGATACCGTTCGGAAGAGACTCGGTCGTTTCCTCCATAGCTGGTCCGAATTCGGACTGGTCGGCAACCGCCTCGTCCGGCGGTGCAGCTTCCGACTCGGCTTCCGAAGTTGATTCTTCGGCATCGTGGCTTTCCTCGTCACCCCAACCACCATAGCCAAAACTGTTGGTCTTGTAATACACCATTTTGGTCAGTATGTCTCGCTGGAGGGGGCTCAGATTGGCGACGGAAAGCGGGCGGCCATCGATCATTGATTGGCGCTGCGGCAAGCTGAGGGAGCCATAAAACCGAAGCATCTCCCAATTGCCCTGCCTTGCCATCATCGAGTAGTCGCCGGTAAGCAGAGTCGTGTACATCATCGCGACTTCCCCATTTTCGCTCTGGGGACTCGACAATGCGAAGGAAGCGAGATCGTCGAGCCGTAACGAGCCTTTCTTGTTAATTGCCCGTACAAACTTGCCGAGCACCTCGCGGTTGACTCGCATCTTCCGCGCTGAAGATGGTCTCGAGGGCCGAACCTCGGTCCATCCTGGAGTTCTGGCGATGGTGACGATGTCGGCGAGTTTGAGGAATGTCTCGAACTGTCGCTGGGAGATTTGCTCGAAGCCGCCCATCCCAAAACCGCCCGATCCCATGTTGTCGGGAAGACAGGCGATAACGTTTGGGCTATCGGCAGTTCCAAGCTCCAAGGTCCCGTCCCCCGATACTATCTGCAGTGGGTCGGTTCTTTCTGGGTTGAGAAGGAAGTCCCTTAAAGCATCTGGTAGTGGCTCCGGCGTCTTTGGCGCCATCCCGTGGGAATCACCCATACCGGTGAACATGGACTTGACGTAGGTCATAAGGAGCGCTGATACAGGTCCCAATTCGAGCGGCTTGTCATCGGCCGTTTTCGCAATCGCCTTCCTATATTCAGCCTCGTTGTCGTCATGGTCTGAAAGCTGCTGGCTTGCGCTTCCCACCATCGAGCCATCTTCACCCATAATCCGCACTTCAGCCGACAGCGAGCTTGAATAGCTCCATCGGTTGATTACCAAGAGCACCTTTACAGGTCTGACCTTGCTGTTCGAAACCGGGAATAGTTCTCCGAAAAAGCCGTGGGATCCCTCTTCCTCGTCGCGTTCCTTCACCCCGGCCGCTTCAGCGGCCTGATCCATGATTGCCTGCTCGCTAATGTAAGTCGCCAGAGCTGCAGAGGCGGTAGAAGCCAGCGGTATCTGCATTCGGGTGGGGTTTGTTGCGAATACTCTGCGCTCATTTGGCGGAATCGCCGCAATCTGCGCTGGATCCGCCGAAGCCAGTAGCTGAATCGCGAGCTTGGCAGCAGGACTGTCGCTACGAAACTTTTCATATTCCTGCCATGCGGACATATTGGGATCCTCACTGTCGCGCTGCATTTTTTCAGACAGCTGCTGGCCCTTTTTGACAAGTGCGTCCGCAGCCGCTCGCGTCAGAGGTTTGCTGTTACCCTTGGTCAACTTGGCAATCGTCTTCCGAATCTCCGCGATTTCGGCATTGCGCTCGGCCAGCTCCTCCTCTCGCATCTTGATCTCCGAGCGGACCAGCCTGTATCCGGTACCTTCCCGCTCCCACTGGCTCGCGGTGACATTCGCTATCCGCTTCATCAGCTCGCCGATGGGTGCATCCGCAACATTCATGACGAGCACCTCGTTGTCGAGAACTTGTGCGGACATGAGTGGAAACCCTGCTGCCTTGCTCAGCTCTTCGAGAGCAGGCTTGGCGCGGGTTGCGTTGAGCTTGAGCGTAACCTTCGTTTCAAGATTCGGCTCCTGGATCGGGCCGCCAAGCAGCGGCAAAGCGAGAAGTAGCAGATTGACCATTTATTCGGGCCTCGTTGTACAAGTATACGACGGGTTTTGCGTGGCAAGAAACGCAACGCGCAAAAAGCCAATCCGCTCCCGCATGAAAAAGGGCCAGGATTGAATGCCGTGACAACGTACGGCGACATCTCCGAAGCACCCCTTTCTACTCGCCTAATCATGTTGCGTGGAGCTGCATGCCGCTCCTGAGGCAAGGGTCCTCGCTGACCTTGGAGGGTAGTCACTCATGTGCACTAATCTTGGTGGTTACTTCCCCGGCCCCAACCATTGAAGGCCAGAATCAAGAAAGCGAAGGTCCCACTAAGCATTGCGATAGCTCCAGGCAACCTCTTTTCGAGGCTATCCCAACCGAATAAAACGCTTACCCCCAAACCGAAAACATACGCGTCAACAAGGAGAAAAAGAAAAGACAGCGCTATGATGACGCGCGACTGGTGCTTTCTCCTGAAAGTCATCCATGGCAGCAAAAACAGGAATCCAGCTGCAATTACGGCAAGGATCGGTACCACTACTGGCATTGTCAGTCGGTCACCAACTTGTGCGGTTGCCGAGGATGTCGTTCTCGTAGACTCCGGCCGGGCTCTCGGTCATGCCGTTGAGATTATCATATTCCCAGTCGCCGCTCTGGTCGGAGTCGAAGGCCCTGTTAGTGGCGGCATGTCCGAGCGCAACCCGATGCATTGCTGACTGGTCCCCATTTTCGATCCACCCTAGACCCCTAGGATCGCCTCCTCATTGTATCTCGATTGCGTGAGCGATCTCTTCTTGAACCGCGCGGGGGT
>JBASWW010000032.1:0-40576 GCA_049276675.1 Fimbriimonadaceae bacterium | reverse complement strand
GTGAGGGAAAGGTGAAAAGCACCCCGGTTAGGGGAGTGAAATAGTTCCTGAAATCGTACGACCCGCAAACAGTCAGAGCACCATGTGCGGAGCAATCCGTTCAAGTGTGATGGCGTACCTTTTGCAGAATGAGCCTGCGAGTTACTAGTCCCGGCAAGGTTAAGCGTTTAAGACGCGGAGCCGGAGGGAAACCGAGTCCGAATAGGGCGTCAAGTCGGTATTAGTAGACCCGAAACTGCGTGATCTAGCCATGGCCAGGCTGAAGTGTCGGTAACACGACATGGAGGGCCGAACTCATAGACGTTGAAAAGTCTCGGGATGAGCTGTGGTTGGTCCGGTGAAATGCCAATCGAACGCAGAGATAGCTGGTTCTCCCCGAAATGCATTTGGGTGCAGCGTCACGTGTTTACAATAGGGGGTAGAGCACTAAATGGGCTAGGGGGCCTACCAGCTTACCGAACCCAATTAAACTCCGAATACCTATTGTCTAAGCGTGGCAGTGAGACGGCGAAGGCTAAGCTCCGTCGTCAAAAGGAAAATAGTCCAGATCGACAGCTAAGGGCCCTAAACGTGTGCTAAGTGTGAAACGATGTGAGATCGCGTAAACAGCCAGGAGGTTGGCTTGGAAGCAGCCACCCTTTAAAAAGTGCGTAACAGCTTACTGGCCGAATGTGATCTTGCGCGGACAATGTAAGGGGGCTAAAGCACACTCCCGAAGCTTCGGGATCATCGTAAGATGATCGGTAGGGGAGCGTCGTGCGCAGCAGTGAAGCTATAGCGGAAGCAATGGTGGAGCGCGTACGAGCGAGAATGCAGGCATGAGTAGCGATAACACAGGTGAGAATCCTGTGCGCCGAAAACCTAAGGATTCTCCGGCCATGTTCGTCAGCCGGAGGTTAGGCGGCACCTAAGGCGAGGCCAGAAGGCGTAGCCGATGGACAACGGGTCGAAATTCCCGTCCTTGTTATGACAGCAATGGAAGGACGCTTCTCGACGTTCCATCCCGCACCGTTGGTAGTTGCGGGCTACTGGAAGGCTGGGCCAGATGAAAGTCTGGCATAAAGGCTAACCAGGGGCAAGGGATCCCTTCGGGGTGAACGAACTGGGACAGAGGGGGGCCGAGAAAATCTCCTCAGCATATGTCATAGCGAGCCGTACTGCAAACCGACACAGGTAGGTGAGTCGAGGAGACTAAGGCGTTCGAGAGAACTCTCGTTAAGGAACTAGGCAAACGAGCCCCGTAAGTTAGCAATAAGGGGCGCCCTCAGCAATGAGGGCCGCAGCGAAGCATCCCAGGCGACTGTTTACCAAAAACACAGGTCTCTGCTAAGACGAAAGTCGAAGTATAGGGGCTGACGCCTGCCCAATGCCAGTAGGTTAACAGGAGATGTTATCCCTTCGGGGAGAAGCATTGAATCGAAGCCCTGGTGAATGGCGGCCGTAACTCTAACGGTCCTAAGGTAGCGAAATTCCTTGTCGGCTAAATACCGACCCGCATGAAAGGCGTAACGACTTGGGAACTGTCTCAACGAGAAGCTCGGTGAAAATGTAGCACCCGTGAAGATGCGGGTTAAACGTAGTAGGACGGAAAGACCCCGTGGAGCTTTACTACACCTTAAGATTGTGAACTGGGTGTAGATGTAGAGCGTAGGTGGGAGCTTCGGCACCAATGGAACACCACCCTTCTGCATCTGGTTTACTAACCCTTGCCGTAATCCGGTAAGGAGACAATCTTAGGCGGGTAGTTTGACTGGGGCGGTCGCCTCCTAAAAGGTAACGGAGGCGCCTAAAGTTGCACTCAGGCTGGTTGGAAATCAGCCGTTGAGCGTATAGGTATATAGTGCGATTGACTGTGAGACAAACAAGTCGAGCAGGGACGAAAGTCGAGCTAAGTGACCCTCTAGTGGTGCGTGGGCACGCTAGGGTTCATCGGATAAAAGCTACCCCGGGGATAACAGGCTGATCTTGCCCGAGCGCTCACAGCGACGGCATGGTTTGGCACCTCGATGTCGGCTCGTCGTATCCTGGGGCTGAACAAGGTCCCAAGGGTTCCGGAGTTCACGGATTAAAACGGCACGCGAGCTGGGTTCAGAACGGCGTGAGCCAGTTCGGTCCCTATCCACTACGTTCGTAGGAAATTTGAGGGGCGTCGCTCTTAGTACGAGAGGACCGGAGTGAACTGACCTCTGGTGTACCTGTTGTTCCGCCAGGAGCATATGCAGGGTAGCCACGTCGGGCAGGGATAAGCGCTGAAAGCATCTAAGCGCCAAGCCCACCCCAAGATTAGATTTCCCATCGAAAGAGTAAGGCCCCCGGAAGACTACCGGGTTGATAGGTCGCAAGTGTAAGTGCAGTAATGTATTCAGCTAAGCGATACTAATTGGCCGAGGGCTTATATTGAAGCTTTTGATTTACTCGGTGCATAACCCCACTAAACCAGCATGCAACTCTCAAAGCGCTTCGGCGCCGGAAGCGTTGAGCACAAGCGCTGAGCGTTGAGAGTCAAATCCTAACGCATCGGCGCCGATCGCCTGACGCCCGAATGATTTCTATTCGGGTGGCCATAGCGAGGAGGAAACACCCGTTCCCATCCCGAACACGGCAGTTAAGCTCCTCAGCGGCGGATGTACTTGGCCCGCAAGGGTCCGGGAGATAAGCGCGTTGCCCGGATAGATAAAAATTTAAAGGCTCCTCGATCGAGGGGCCTTTTCTTTGCTCATGCCGTGCCCAGCGATCGGGAGCCGCGGACAACCTTTCCTCATTAGGTCCAGGCTTCACCCAATCTGAGGCATAATTCCCCCAATGATTGCAGTCACACTTGGCTTGTTATGGCAATTTGCGCCCACGCAGGTAGCCCCTCAGCTGAAAGATATTTCGTGGGCTGCCCCTGTTGGCAAGACATCCAGGTATGTGGTCATGACCGAGCTGCCCAACTACCGCTGCCGAATGTACATTGTAGAGGAAGGCCGCGCGACTCCGTGGTTCAGTGCAGACGGCCCTGCAAACGGCCCCTATTTGAGCGACGACGGGCGATGGCTGCTGATGAGCGGATGGAATGGTAACACGCTCTATAGGATCGGCAAGAAGCGGCCAGTTATCAGTGAAAAATACAATGCAGGGATCGTGCGAGGGAGCCCCGCGGGCATCTGGTTCGCAGACGAAGGAACCTTTCTTGTCACTAACGGACAGCGCATCCTTCCGCCGCCGGGCCGCGAATTCTTGATGATCGCCCCGCAGGGAGATATCATTGCCACTAATAAACCCCTGCGCCCAGACTCGAAGGGGGAAGACCGCTTTGCTGAAGAAGTCGAGCTTTGGAAAATAAAAAAAAACAACCAAATTGAATGGATCCGTAGTCTAGGAAGGCATTGGTGGGATGGCGGTAGCACGGGAGTGCCGACTCTCCTTGCGGTTGCCGGAACGAGCGTAGCGCTCATTGATCAGCCGGCAGGGGGCAATGCTCTTCAGTTCCCAATTGTCGTGCCCCTTTCCGGCGGGCCGAACAATTCGTTCAGAGGGATGGGTTTAGGTATGACGACGATCGAAGGTGTGCCGTTAGCATTTCGCAGCGGAATAGCCGGCACGGTTTGGCTCGTGGATGGCTATGCAGAAAGAAAGCAAAACGAGGGGCCGCAGGGCATTTCCTCGATGGAATACGGAAGCTGGTGGCTTGCTTGGTTTGAATCCGACAAAGTACGGCTTTTCCCGGCTCCGGATGGTTTCTTGAATCTTTGGAAGGCGTCCCAAAACGAGTTGGGCATCACTACACTGAAAGGGGGCATTCTGGAATTCAAACGGTTAACAATGCCTCCGGTGGATTGGTGGAGTCCCAGTGGGTCCGGCAAACAATTTACTGGGCCTAAACTCTCCGATCCACAAGTTGCACCGAGGTCGTCTCGAACACCAGCTCGTCCCGCTGGTTGAACGTCTGGGTACGGACGCGAATGATCCCCCGGCGCGGGTTCGACTTCGACTCCCTCTTCTCGAGAACTACTGTCTTCGCATGCAAGACGTCCCCTGGTTCCACCGGCTGTGGCCACTTCAGGCCCTCGACCCCCATGCCGACCCACCCGCCGGCAAGCTGGAGCTCTCCCGTAACGCGCAGTCGCATCGTGACAGCCGCAGTGTGCCAGCCGCTCGCCACCAACTTTCCAAAGACCGAATGCGAAGCAGCCTCGCGATCCGTGTGAAACGGCTGTGGGTCGAAGTACGAGGCAAAAATCAAGATGTCCTTCTCAGTCATCTCGACCTGGTGCGACCCGTATTCCCGCCCAATCTCAAGGTCTTCGAAATAATAAACGTCGCCCCCTCTCATTTTGGACATGACCATGTTACACCCGCACAAACTGCAAGGAAAGAGGGGCCGGCCTTACGACCGACCCCGTAACGCGGTTAGCTTGTCAAGCGACTACTGGATGGACCAGTACACCTGGCCGTAACTTGCAGTCCAAGCCTCTCTCACCTGCATGGTGTTTTGCTTCGCCGAAAGCTTCGCTCTGACCGCTCCGGTCGATTGGTTCACAAACCTGCTCAAATCGCCGGTGGCACTCACGGTGACCCCGGTGTCCGAGAGGTTTCCTGGACGACTGTCGACCAGCTCATAAGCCCCCGTCTGCCAGTTATACATCGAGATCTTCTGGGCAAGGTTGGTGGCACTTACGCTGCTGACGACCGTGATCGAAAGCGAGCTCGGGCTCATCTTGGACGAGGTCCCGCCAACCTGAAGTTGCACCTCATCACCGATGGCGGCCGGCCCGATGTCTGTCGGCTTCTGGCGCTGAATCACGAGGAACTCGTCGTCGTCGTCAAGCAAACTTGCGAGCCCGCCGCCGAGAAGTGTCCCACGAAGCACCTTGAATGAAGATGGTGGCTCGGTTTCAGAGGAACCTCCTGGAATGAACTCGACACCGCGGAAAGCGGTGTTCGTGCCTGCCGTAGCAATCAGCGTAAAGGCGCCGAATCCCACGCCGTTATCCGTGGTCTGTACGAGCTTGTTATCAGCCGTTACAGCGAAGATGCTCATGCCGTCCGTCGCTAGGCTGCGCATCCCGATGTTGGCAGTCTGCTGGCCCACATAGAGGCGAGTCCAAACCGAACCGTCGAAGGTCCATTTCTGTATGCCCCCGGAAGCATTCTGGCTGTCGTCGGCAACGTAGATCGTGTTGGCGTCCACGAAGAGGAAGTCATAGGGGCTACTAGAGGATCCCGTTGCGATCACCTGAGTAGCCGTCACAGTTCCGCTAGTTGGGAGGCCGGTGATCTTCCAGATGCCTCGGTTTGTGGAACCTGAACTTGTGGTGAAATACAGATCGCCGTTCCAAGAATGAATCACGCGGGTGTTCGTGATATTGGACGAGATAAGCATCGCCCCACCGCCTCCAAGCGACGAATAGGCGATTCCGCCTGCAGCCCCTGCCGCCCAAAAGTCCACTCCATTTGTAGTCGTGGCCGACCTAATATTGTTCCCGCTGTAAATTGAGCCGAGACCGGTGCTGCTGTCGACGGATCCATCCATCGCAACACGGCTGATCATCCTTGTCGCGCTAGAAGACGCGATCGAGGCCGTACCCAAGTCTGCATCGTATCCAGCCAATGACAAATACTGCTGGTCAGCCGAGAGATCGAGCTGTAGTTCCGAAGTTGCCGTCCCACTGTTTACGTGCCGAAGATTGCCGCCGCTGAGGACCGTCGGCAGCGCCACCGAGTTGACCAAGCCTCCGCCAACCGTGTACTGGTCGACAAAGACCTGGGTTCCTGCGTTAGTGAGCGCAGAACCGCCGTCGCCCACTCGCGAGACGGCGAGATTGCCGGGAATGAATTGGGCCGTAGCAGCTGCGGCTAGGGCCACCAAGGCAAGTATGGGCATGAAAAGTGTGAATTTGAATCTCATCGAAGTGCTCCTTTCTTAGTCAATCGAAGGGTGCCCGCAGGATCTTAATTGATCGGGTACGTCCCTCCTCACCTCAAGATGCAGGCGATTGATTAACGTGAAGTTAGAGCAAGGTTGTGGGGATGTTACCGTCGCGCTTTCTCTCAGTGATGATCGAACGAGGAGGCACGTCGATTCGGGATGCGGTCGACTTTTGGCGACGAAAACGTGCCTTCGTAGAGAGAAAAAGTGGCGCAAATAGCAACAAGCGAGTAAAAAAAAGACCGTATTGCGCTTCAAACCCCTTCCCGTCAAATATACTAGCCTGACGCAGAGCCTGTAGAGGGGAGGAACATGAGGGCCCTGCAACAGAGGAGGAATATGTTTAGAGTCTTATCAAAGCGAAACCTGGCGATTATGCTTGCGTTCGCTGGAGCGGCAATTTCAGCCGCGCAAAACAATCCGCTAGGCATGCCGGTGGACATTACGCTCTGGGGTGGGATCAGCACCCGCGACGGCGCCGGAATCCCTCGGGACAGCAAAACCGGCCTGCGCTTTGCAGAGGTCGCCTTCATGCCCAATGCAAACTGGCGCTATTGGGCCAAATATGACAACTCGCTGACCTTGGATAACTTCACCTTCCTGAACAACGGCGATACGGGCGAGGCCTACTACCTGGGCGGGCAATACCATGCACCCAAGCAGTTTCAAGTGCTGCTCGAGGCGGGCATCCGCCACCTTGAGAACGACATCGATCAGACGATTATTCGCGGCGAGTATGTGATGTTCAACCCAGGTGATACTCATCTCAAACTTGGCCTGTGGGTCGGACCGCGCGAGGATGACAAAACCGAATGGATGACCTACGCGGGCTACAACTTTCCGATCACGGATAGATTCCGAGCTGAGCCAACTTTCTTCTACGCACGCAGCGGATTCAACGACGAGGAGCAGTGGCGAATCCTTCTTGGTGGCGACTATAACGTAAACGACAGTCTCAAGATCAACGGCGGCATCGCGTTTGGGCGGCAGAAAGGCTTCTTGGGAAGCAGCGATTTCGTTGGAGGGCACGTCCTCTTTGAAATGCCTTTGACATCCAACAACAAGGCCTACATTCTAATCAAGAGGGAGCATGCAAACGACCAGAACCTCTGGAACTTTGCAATGGGAGTCACGATCTCACTCCGCTAGGTCAATGAAAACCGAGAGCAGAGCCTCCGGCGGCGCGCGGCATGAACTCCGTGCGCCGCCTGCTCAAGTGCCGGCAGGTTTCGTAAGGCACAAGACGCGCCCGCACATGTACGTGTTTGTGCTGGGTGTCTGGCTTCTCTCGCTTGCCTGGTTCGGCCCGAGACTCTGGGCGCTGCTCGAAGTCGGCACTACTCCCTTTGAAAAGGCCGCGCTAGGTTTTTTTGTCGTCTTCATGCAGGTCGCCTGGCTCTTCGCGATCTTCAATATCGGGGTCGTCGTTTTTGCCACCGTTTTTCGGAAAAAGCACGCCAGGCGATACGCATCCACGGGTGTCCTTCCGAAGACGGCGCCTGCGGTAGCACTGCTCTACACCACTTGCAACGATTTCGTTGAGGAAAGCGCGGAGAGTTGTCTTGATCAGGACTACCCGGATTACACCGTTTATATCTGCGACGATAGCTCGATCCCAGCCTTCCGCGAAAAGGTCGATGCCTTCGCCGCCAAGTATCCGGCCAAGGTGAAAGTTCTCAGGCGCGGCGACCGCAAGGGCTTCAAAGCGGGAAACATGAACCATGCGCTCGCCGAGCACGCGATAGATGAGCCATTTTTCGCGATCGCCGATGCAGACGAGATTCTGCCGCCAGACTTCCTGCGGAGGGTGATTCCGATCTTGCTTGAGGATGAGGCTTGTGGATTCGTCCAGGCCAACCACCGCTCGAATCCAAGCGATTCCAGCCCGCTCGCCAAGTCGCTGGGCATCGGCATCGACATCCATTGGCGATGGTATCACCCTCTGCGAAATGAATACGGGTTCGTCATGCTGCTTGGACATGGCGTTGTCATCCGCAGATCCTGCTGGGAGCAGGCAGGCGGCTTCCCCGAGCTTGTCAGTGAGGACCTCGCCTTGGCGCTCAAACTCAGAGAGATGGGCTACCACGGCCGCTTCGCCGAGGACATCATCTGCTACGAGAGCTTCCCGGCTGATATGCGCGCCTTTCGAGTTCGACATATGAAGTGGACCCGCGGCACTTGCGAGTTTCTCCATCGCCTTCTCATCCCCAGCCTCTTCTCGCGCAAGCTGCCCTGGCACGAAAAGCTCGACATCCTGCTCCCAACCATCAACCTCCCGCTTACCCTCTTTTATTTCCTATTCGTGATCGACGCCAACCTTGTACTCACCGCCATGTTCGGCCAGCAGCAGGCGGTCACCCTTGTTGGCGGCGCGAATGAGCTGGTCGTCCAAACCAAACAGGTCAGTGGCCATTTTGAAGCGCTTATCGGGATGGATTTCTACGCGATCACAATCTTGACGCTCGTAGCGCCCATGATCTGCTTTATCATCGAACTCTATCGCCAGCCGGGCAGGCTCATTCCATTCCTTTCAAGGAGCACTACCGTTTATGGTGCCCTGTCTCCGCTCTCGTGTGTCGGGATCATCGGTTATTTGATCACGAGGAAGGCGGTTTTTCATGTCACGGCGGATACGGTGCAGGATTCGGTGAGATCTGGCATCGAGTCATTTTCCCCATCGCCCACCCCCCTCCCCGCGCACACACCATCGCGAAGAGGGGCGGCCTGGCTGCGGAATCTCCTCACAGGCACGCATCCCGATCACAAGGTCGTCCAAGGCATCGAGCTGGGAACCGGAATCGCATTCGGCATCCTATGTATCCTGAATCTGCAGCTCGCGTTCCTGGGCCTATGCATCGCTTTCGTGCTGCATCCCACGCTCCATCACGTCCGCTGGCAGCATCCGGCCATGCGCGTGCTCGTCCACGTGCCGTTCGCGTTCATCCTCGTCGGCCTTGCGCTTGGCGCGATGTCGATGCTCGGCATGCAGACCGTCTTCTTCGGCTACGGCTTTCACTTCTGATTCGAAATCGGGCCACCGGCAGGCAGCTTGCCCGCACACTCGCGGACCCGACGGAGCGGGTCCCTCCGCGAGGGTTACTTAACCGGCCACTTGACGATCTTGACGCTCTTGATGACCGCCTTGTTGGCTTCAAGAGGGTTGTCGTTGCCGTCTTTGGGGAGGTTGGCGATCTTGTCCACGACGTCCATGCCCTTCACGACCTGCCCGTAGACGGAGTACTGGCCGTCGAGGCTCGGATAGGCGGCGTGCATGATAAAGAATTGGCTGCCCGCAGAATCGGGGTCGGATGATCGCGCAGCGCTGAGGATGCCTGGGGTGTGCTTAACGTTGTTGAACTCCGCCTTGACGGTATAGCCGGGTCCTCCGGTGCCATGTCGGGAGCGATCAGCACTCTTCGAGAGGGGGTCGCCGCCCTGGATCATAAAGCCTGGGATGACCCGGTGGAATCTCAGGCCGTTATAGAATCCCTTCCTCGCGAGCTTCTTGAAACTTTCGACATGCTTCGGAGCCTTAGAAGGGAAGAACTTGAGGATAATCCTGCCGTAGGATGTCTCCATCACGGCTACCTCTTCGCCCTTTTTGGGCGCAGTGGCGCCAGGCGCCGCGGTCTTGTCGAGCTGGGCCATCGCTATTGAGACGGAAAAGGACATGGCGAGGACGGAGAAAAGGTGCTTGGTTGTCATCTAAAGGATTGTACGCTCCAGGATGGGAGTTGTGTCGAGGTTAGCACGTATTACAATGAGATAAGGAGATGAGAAATGCGATCGATTTCCATATTTTTGATGCTGGCGGTGATGGCTATGGCCGCCGCCCAGGATAAAGCGCAGCAGCCGGCCCTGATCGTGACAGGGTCCGCCGAAGCCAAGGTGATTCCCGATCATGCCATCGTTCGGCTGGGCGTCGTTGCAAGAGGCGACCTCGCATCCCCCGCACAGACCCGCGCGAACGAGGTCATGCAGAAGCTCATAAAAGCTCTAGCAGTACTCAAGATCGAAAAGGAGGATATCCAGACCTCGAATCTGTCTTTGCAGCCCGTCTACGACAACCAGCCGCGCGACATACCGAAGATTGTCGGTTACGAAGCCCGCAATACGGTCTCCGTCAGGGTTCCGAAGCTCGACCTCATCGGTAAGGTGATTGATGCAGGGATCACAGCGGGTGCGAATAACGTCGAAGGCGTGTTTTTTGGACTGGGGGATGACGCCCAGGCGAAGTTGGCCGCTCTGCGAGATGCCGTCACCGCGGCCCGCGCAAAGGCCAAAGCGATGGCGGATGCGGCGGGAGTGGAGCTTCTCGGTATCCAGGAGATCATCGAGGGCGGCGCAATGACGATCCCGCCGCCGATGATGGAGGGGCGGATGATGATGGCCAAGGACGCCTCAACCCCGATAGAGCCCGGCCAGGTGACGATCAGCGCAACCGTAACGATCCGCTATCTGATTCGGCAGAAGGGCTGATGGCGATCCAATGTGATTGGCCTGACCGTCTGATCGCCGATCGCCAGGCTGCAAGGGTATACTTCCGGCTCGTCCTATGGCAAAACTAGTCGCGAGCACGATCAAGCTGAACATCCCGGCGGGTAAAGGAACTCCCGCGCCTCCCGTTGGGCCTGCGCTCGGCCAGGCCGGCATCAATATGATGGAGTTCCTCAAGAAGTTCAACGAGCAGACCGCCTCCCAGATGGGGTTTGTGCTGCCGGTTGAGATATTGGTCTACAGCGACCGTTCGTATAGCTTCGTCGTCAAGCAGCCGCTCACGACCGACCTGATCAAGCGTGCCGCCGGCATCGAAAAGGGCGCCGCCAACCCGAAGACCGACCATGCGGGCACCCTTACCAAAGCCAAGCTCCGCGATGTCGCCAAGCTCAAGATGGCGGACCTGAACACGACGGACGAGGATATGGCGATGCGGATCGTCGCCGGCGCTGCCCGCTCCATGGGCGTCCGCGTCGAGGACTGATCGCTTCGGCTAGAATAGATGCGATCGGGCGGTTAGCTCAGCGGTAGAGCACTTCGTTCACACCGAAGGGGTCACAGGTTCAAATCCTGTATCGCCCACCAGTTTTGCCTATCCCATACCGGACGCATCCGAAGAACCAACTCCAAATTGCCGCCCGTCTCGCTTTAACATGAGATGGTTTGCTTTGATTGCAGTTTTGACAGCACCTATTGCTCAGGCCTGCATCAATGATCGCGATACGCTCTCTTTCGAGATCCGCAATGTTGACGCGTTGAACCGGATTACCAACGAGACCGACTTTCGAAAGAAAGCCGCCGCAATTCAGGAACTGGCCCTGAAAGCGATCGGCGGGAGGTTCGAGCGCTATCCACCCAAATATTATGAGATGCGGATCGAGCGGCTGGAGGCAAAGCCCAGCTTGACTGCAGCAGAATTCGATGACCTTGCGGTGGCCTACGATCGCCTGGGCAAGGTTGATCGAGCAATAGGAATCATCTTAGAGAGCGAGAAAGAGCGCAAGACGGGAGAAGACACTTATCGTTTCCACGCCAATTACGGCACATTTCTAGTTCACCAATGGATTGTCAGAGGGGCCAGCCGGAAAAATATCAATCTCCTCAAACGCAGCATCCAGCAGATCCAGGCGGCTCTCAAGATCAACCCAAATTCGCACTTTGGCCGAGAGAGAGCGCAGCTCCAACTGCAGCTGAGCTGGCTGTATCCAGGCAAGAATGGCTTGAATTATGAAAAGGTAAGGGGCATGTTGAGCAATGAGGATCTGCTCGTCGGCCTCGCGGGCATTTCCATGATGGGCCTGGGCTACGAATTGCCAGACCTCTACATGCTCATGGCCAAGTCCTATCTTGTAGGTGGCGCTTCGACGTCCATGCTTCAGGAATTCGCAGCGCTAAGGGCGCGCGAACTGGTCAGCCAAGGAAAGCCCTTTATCGTGGAACAGCATATTCCTCCGTCAAGAGGAACCGATGAAGTGCGGCAAGCCTACGTGAAGCTGCGCCGTGATGGGCAGCGCGTGCACATTGCCCGCCTCGCCTATATGAACCCACGCCTCGAGAGAGGTGAACACCCGGATACAAATCCGAACTTTTGGGCAGACTGGGAGGAGCCAGCTGTCCCGGTGCTCAGGATCATTCAAAGATCGGCGGTCGAACGGGTTTTGACGCCAGGTTTCTACATCATATTAGGTACGGTCGCGACGGTTGCCATCCTCGTGCTCTTAGGTCGCAGGCGAAGGGTGAGGACAACATAGGGCTTTATCCAAGCGCGATTAGAGATATAGCCAAGGTGAACGCATTATGGAAGGCGTGGAGGAAAATCGCGGACCACAGCGAGCCCGTGTGATAGTAAAGAATGGCGCACATCGCGCCGACCGCCGCAAGCATCGGCCAAGCCGGTATGCCGGTCGAATGAATCGCGGCAAAAGACAAGCTCGAAAGAACAATCCCTGCGGCCGGGCTCCTGAGCGCGCCGGTGTATGCAGGAAAAAGCAGGCCGCGGAATGTGATCTCCTCCCAAACAGGGGCGATCAGCGAGACGCTGACGAACACGCCGACGATTGACCATAGCCCCGTGGCCCCGCCCGCCTCGAAGGATATGGGCGACTGGGGAGGCGGCAACCCCCTGAAGACGATCAGCGACAAAGGCATTAGAACCGCAAAGGTCGCCCATAGGGCCGGAAGCGCCAATAATCCCCAGAGAATATGCGTCCGCTCGAGCTTTCCAAGACCTAACCCGGATGCGCCCAGTGTTCGTCCGCCAATCGCGATGTATGGAATGAGGCAGACAGCCAGCAGGCCCAAAGTGATTCCCTGAATCATATACATCGCGATCTCGGGGATAGTCCCCGCGACCGCAACGAGCGCAATTTGAATCAATATCCAGGAGAGCAGCATTATGCCTGCCCGCGCGGCATGCCTATCCCCAGCCGCCAAAGATATTCGGCCCTCCGGCAGGCCCACCACCGGCAGCTTGCCCTGCGATCGCCGAACTCCGTAAACAATCCAAATGCCGACTCCCACCAGCATCGTCAGGATCGTGACTATCCCGGCCCTCTGAATGCGCTGCTGATCGGGCTTCGCAGGCGCCTCTTCTGTTACCCCCGCCTTTTCATACGCGCGCCTTTTGGCCACCTGCAGAGCAAAGGGCCCGCCTTCATCCAAATGCTTTGCCAAGTCGCGAGCTTCTTTCGGGGTTAGCTTTTCATCTGAATAGATTTGGTACAGAACGCCTGCCTCGGTCTCCTCCCGATCACGCAGCACATCTAGGTCGCGAGGTCGCGGCTCCATGTCCAACAGATCTCGAATAGTGATGGAGTAGAGAACGTTATCCCGCGGGCCATTGGATTCGGCCTCGATTTCCGCAAGCGCTCTTTTGAGTTCCGCCTTGCTCACCTGCGGTCCGCCGAAAAGCCCGCCCTGTTCGGCTCCAGTCACATACGATCGGATCAGCACATCGTATTTGTTCTGCGATAGGTAAACGGCGTTCGCGAGCGCGATTAGCATGCCCAACACAGTAAGCACAAGGACCCAGCCCCACCGGCTTCGGCGCTCGATATCGGGAAGCTCGAAGGTGGGAGTGATCACTGGGAAAGCAAGCTGCGGTCGTTGAAGCTGATGGTATACGTGCTTTGATTCGTGACAAGTGCGATACCCGCCCAGATCGTCTCCGCCGCGTATTCCGCGAGCAGGATGCCGAGTGCCACGTTCCTAAGTTTGTCATAACCGCGCAGCCCATAGTAGCGCTGCACAAAGTTCTTGATCAGCAGCGCGAGCAGAAGGCCAAACCAATAGTAGTCGACGCCGTAGTTCATCGAGAGCAGATATCCCGCAGGATGCACGGGAAAGCCAGGAAAATTGAAGCGCAGCGCATCGAGGCCAAGCACAAACGCAAAGCCGAACGCGGTCATGCCCATGCCAACAACATCCGGCCCGTGACGGTTGTTGAGCAGGGTGTTGAGGTATGCCTCGCCATCCGCATACCGATACACCGAGCCGGTCCGATACTCCAGCACATTCATAAAGAAGTGGCCCAAGAGGAAGCCGATCACGGTGGCCGCAACAATCGCGAAGAAGATGGTTTTCTGGTTCAGTCTTTCGGTCGCGCCGATCTTCATGGCCTCCAATTGGAAGGGCATGGGGTGCGCCCTGTGTATCCGGTTTATCGGGAGAAACACCTGGCTCAGCCAAGTTGCCTGCTTGTCCGTCACCCACTTATTGCCGACGAAACGATGCATCACGCTGGTCGGCCCGAAGAATGCGAATTCGTGTGTCGGTGATCCCAACTGGGCACGAACCCTGGTGAGCACGAAGCTGAACACAAGAAAGATGGCGATATAGGGGGCAAAGTAAAACACCGGCAGATCGCCCTGCGCGCCGTACCACATAATCCCCGCGAAACAGAAAAGCAGCCCAATGAACGCCCAGCGATGGGTGAGCCCGCCATCTTCTGGCTTGGCGCCGGATCTGATAGCCGCCCAGACATCCTTGAGATAGTGGCGGGAAAACCAGATGGCAGTTACGAACAGGGCGAAAACCGCTCCCCAGCTTTGCTCATCGAAGTAAGGTGCGCCGGGCTGGAAGGCGGTACCGGAAAACGTGCTCTGCGGGATCCCGGCATAGGCGGACACCATGACGTGGGTCGCCTTGCGCAACAGAAAGAACAAGATCATGCTGAAAAGCAGGTCGCTTGGAACGAAGATTCCGATCGCCGCCATAAAGGGGTAGATCGCGATAGGCAGCGAGCCCATATTGCTAAGCGGCGGCTCTTTGAATACATCGCTCAGCTCGACGAACATCTTCACCGGGATCGCCGGCACGTTCGGATATAGGTAATTCACCCCGTTCAGAATGTCAATCGAGAACATCACGGCGAACGCCAACCACATATACTTGCTGCGCCACATCGCGCCGGATCCGCCGCCTTCCGTCATCGCCACCGGAAGCTGGATGAGCGGAAACGCAAGCTTTTCCCGGTGCAGCCAGGCACCACGCATCAGGCTGTTGATACATAGCAACGCAAAGCTGAGAAAGCTAAAAAGCACACCCCAAGCTATGTATTTGGGAAGCAGAACCGGCAGCTGTTCGAATACATATCCGATGCCCCGCCCGCCCTGTTGGATGTCCTTCGGAATGGCCGGGTCCTTGCTGACCAGCCAGTCCGGCAGGTTCGGGAGCATCGTATCCCGGACCAGTGGGCTCGCCTCCGCCCGGGCAGGGAGGTCGAACATGGCCGAATGCTGATTGAAGCCCCACTCTGAGCTCACCGCCGCCGCGATGCTGGTTATCGCGAAGATCATGATGAGATCGCCCTGTTTCAAGGCAAGCTTTGGGAGAAACAGCCGAAGCGGCACGTTCGCCAAGAGCAGCAGGATAAGGATGCTGATGGGCGCCAGCATCAGCGAAAAGATGGCGTCGACGGGCTGGTTTGTCGAGATGTAGGCTGCGGGGGCGCAGAGAAAGAAGCCGAGAATCAGCGCCCGTGCCCGAAATGGGCGCGGCTTATCGCGGGCTTCGTCCGAGATCGCGCTCATGCGCAATTGTAGCCGCCTACCGATTATTGGCGGAGGAGCCTACTCTTTCTTCTTGGCTGGCTTCTTGGGCTTCGCTTCGGCGTCAGCCTTGGCGGCCGGCTTCTTGGCGGCAGCGGGTTTTTTGGGGGCTGCCGCCTTCTTTGCGGGAGCTTCGGCTGCTTCTACGGGCTTCGGTGCTTCCTCGGTCTTAGCCTTCTTGGCGGCGGGCTTTGCGGCGGCTGTCGGAGCGGCCTTCGCGCCCTCCCATTTGGCCTTTTCGGCCCTCAAAATGGCTTTGACCTTCTCCTCTTTGATCTGGCGGCGCTTCCGCAGCTCTTTATTCTTGATTCTCATGGATTAAGAAAGAAGGTTACCCCAGCCTACAACCGCCTACGGCAGCAGTTCGCCTCGGATGGCTGCCAAATCTTCTGGCTGAGGCGTTGCGACGCCCACCTTCCGAACTACCGACGCCGAGGTCTGGGCGGCAAGCTCGAAGACAGGCTGTGTAACCCCAGAGCCAGAGCCCAGGCCAAGCGCGACTGTTGCAATGACCGTATCCCCTGCCCCCGCCGTATCGTAGACCTCGACGCGAGGAGCCGACACCAGGAAAGAACTATCTCCCGCAACCGCCATGCCACCTTCGCCGAGGGTGACCAGGACAGCGCCAACCCCGAAGCGATCGCGAATGTCCTTCGCAACCGCCAAAGCGTCCTCATTCAATATCTCTGCATGTCGACCCACGACCTCTGAGGCCTCGGCGCGATTCAGGCTCACCAGCGTCGCCCCCCGATACTGCTCCAAACTCCGCGGCTTCGGATTCGCAACAACCGGCACACCCGAACCATTCGCGCACGAGATCAGTGTTTGCGCGACCCGCTCCGTCAGGGCGCCCTTCAGATAGTCGCTCAGCACCAGCACTTGGCACCCGTCAAAGTGCGAAAGGGCCGAGTCGATTAGCTTCTGTTCGATCTCAGCCGAGACCGGCTCCTCACCTTCGTGGTCGATCCGCAGCACCTGATGCGCGTGGTCGGCAAGAACCCGCGTTTTTCGCGTCGTAGCCCGGATAGGATCGCGTACGAGCCCGAGCTCACCCGAAAGGCGCAGAGCAGCCTCTAGAGCGTCACCGGCGGCATCTGCACCCACCACGCCGACCGTGCGAGCCTCTGCCCCGAGTGCCCGGATGTTCTGCGCGACGTTGGCCGCTCCGCCCGGCACGCTCGAGGTAGATTGCTGCCGAATGACCATGACCGGCGCTTCCGGGCTGATGCGTGTCGCTCGCCCGTGGATATATTCGTCGAGCATCAAATCGCCCACGACGAGGGCCCGAAGGGATGCAAAGGAATCCAGCAATGATCCGAAACTCACTCCGCGACCTTCCCATCTTCCCGCCCCGCCCGACGCCCAAAGAACCCGAAAAGAAGCCCGCCAGCAAGGACCATCGCCAAAGCAAGCAATTGCGCCATCGTCACCGGCCCAAGCATCTCGGAGGTCGTCCCGGCGCGCCAAAACTCATAGATAAACCGCGACAACCCATACAAAACGAAGAAAAGTCCGATGCTCTGGCCGCGAACAAGCCCGCGCTTCTCAGCCGCAATCAACACAAAATAACCCACGACATTGAGCACCGCATCCACGAGTTGAGCCGGCTGATACAGCCCGACCTGCCCGTCCGCAGGAACGCAATACGTGACGCCGGTCTGGCACAGAGCCCCGTAGCAGCAGCCATTCAGCAGACAGCCGATCCGCCCGATTGCGCTCGCGATGAGCATCGGCGCGGAGAAGGCGTCCAGCATCGCGACCAGCGATCTCCCCCGGCGCTTGCAGAACCACCAAAGATAGAGCAGTCCGCCGATCAGCCCGCCAAAGCTCGTCAGGCCCTGGAATCGCCACGAAATGAGCTCGCCGGGGTTCTTGATATAGTAGGGAAGCTCGAGCAGGATGAACATCAGCCGTGCGCCGATGATGCCAGAAAAGAGCGTCATCAGCGATGAATCGGCGACATCCCGCTCTTCCAGCCCGAATTTGGCCGCCCTGCGCCGAACCATCCAGATGCCCACGAGAAAGCCCAAGATGAGCATGACGCCATAGCTGCGCACCTCGAACGTGCCGATCTTGAAAAGAACAGGGAACATCTGGGGAGCCCGAAGTGTACCGGAGCCTCCCCCAAACACAAAGGGGCCCCGCGCAAGCAGGGCCCCACAGTATCCGCGTCTAGCTTCGTCTGCGACGAATGAGAAGGGCGATAAAGCCCACTCCCATCGCGGCAATGGTCATTGGCTCGGGCACGGGAGGATCAGCCCCCATGTCGTTGCTGTTCTTGTCGCTGGGGTCGAAACTGCCACCCGTGCCGATAAAAAACTGAGGCGCAACCGAGTTGCCAACCCCCGCCTCGGGAGCCAAAAGTAGGCTTGATTCGAGAGGAGCCGCTTCCCCAAAAAAGCGCTCCCCCGAGTTCCGAGCATTGACTTCGATCGCTTGCGAGAAGGCGCTTAATAGCGCGAGTGCGAGAATGAAGCCCCTTCCAAGATTAACCCGGAAGGAGATTGAACTGGACGCAGCAATACGCGGCTTTCCATCAGTAGTGGTGTGAGTGAAATTAGGCATCCATGCCCTCCCTGCCGGTATTCCTGCCGGCCTAGTGAAAATACTCGGAAGCCAGAGCCGACTTACTCAAGGGGGCTGCCGAGTTTTCTTCATGATTTCCAGGGCGTTGCCTGGCTAGCAAAGAGGCATATGCCGGAGAATTCTTACATCCCTACGATGTTGTATCCGGAGTCCACATATATGATTTGGCCGGTCACCCCTCGGCTCAAATCGCTCAGCAGATAGACCCCAGCACCGCCGACCTCAGCCTGGCCGAATTCTCTCTTAAGCGGGGCCTTTTCCTGCACATATCCGATCATGTCGAGCAGGCCGGGCACGCCGCGCGCGGCCACCGTATTGATCGGCCCCGGCGAAATCGTGTTGACCCTGATGCCGCGCTTGCCAAGATCGAATGCTAGGTAGCGAACGGCGGATTCGAGGGCAGCCTTGGCGACTCCCATGACGTTATAGTTGCCGACGGCG
This sequence comes from Fimbriimonadaceae bacterium, assembly GCA_049276675.1. Lineage (GTDB taxonomy): Bacteria > Armatimonadota > Fimbriimonadia > Fimbriimonadales > Fimbriimonadaceae > DATLGQ01. The sequence goes on along the minus strand of JBASWW010000032.1, from coordinate 22,093 downwards.
CGCTGGCTGCCAAGGTAGCTGAGCGTTAGGATGCTCGCGTCGTCGTTCATGATCGGCTCTAATGCCCGGCACATTCGGACAAGCGAGTAGCAGGAAACATCGAGCGCGGTAGCGAAGTCTTCGCGGGAGCAGTCGATGAACCGGCCCGTGAGGGCATCCTTCGGCGCGTAAGCCGCGGAATGAACGAAGAAGTCGATCGCGCCAAACTTGTGCTTGACCTCTTCGACAAGCTGGTCGATCTGGTCGTCCATGCCGAAATCGCACATAAATGCCGCATATCTGGGGCCGGCTCCGATCAAGTCGCTGACCCTTTCAAGCATCCGCTCGTTTTGTCCTCCGACGCCGACGGTCGCGCCGTGGCGATGGGCTGCCTCTGCGATGCCCCAGCCGATGCTGTTCTTGTTGGTGACGCTCAGTACGAGCCCTCTTTTGCCCTCGAGAAGCATGGGAAGATTATGACCGTTGGCCGCGCTGCTCCCGTCTAACAACCAGCCTGTCAAGCGGGCAAAGAGGGGAAACAAATCAACATGAAAACGCACCTAGCAACCTTTGCGATCCTAGTGGCGATGATCGGATGCGGAGGCGGCAGCATTTCTCGAACCGACCCTGCGGCCTCAAACGGCGGGGTGCAGGATGGAGGGCCGGGCAGCCTTATCAGCCCAGGCGGATCGAGCACCGGCGGAACCCCCGACCTTGGCCCAAACGCTGACCTGAATGGCGCACGGCCGTTCCCTGACAACAATCCATGGAACAAGCCGATTGACGCCGAGCCCATCGACCCGAACAGCGAGACTCTCATCGCAAGTATTGGGCTGAATGGACAGTTCCATCCCGACTTTGGGGCGAACTGGGATGGCGGACCATTTGGCATTCCATACATCGTTGTTCCAGGTGATCAGGCTCGCGTGGGGATGACCTTCGACTACTGGGACGAGAGCGATCCTGGCCCCTATCCCTTCCCGCCCGATGCGCCCATCGAAGGAGGCGCAGACTCCGATGGCGACCGACACGTACTCGTCATCGACCGAGACGATTGGAAGCTCTATGAAACTTGGTCTTCCTACCCGCAGGAGGACGGCAGTTGGCAGTGCGGGTCTGGCGCCGTATTCGATATGAAGTCGAACGCTCTGAGGCAAGAGGGATGGACCTCTGCCGATGCTGCTGGCCTGCCGATTTTTCCTGGATTGGTGCGCTACGACGAAGTGGTGCTGCGCGGTGAGATCCGGCATGCACTTAGATTCACCGCTTCTCAAACCAGGCGAGCGTATACCTACCCCGCCCGCCACTGGGCGAGCAGCGACGACAGCCCAAGCAGGCCGCCGATGGGGATGCGCGTTCGGCTCAAGGCGGGCTTCGATATCTCAAGCTTTCCGCCATCAGCTCAGGTCATTCTCAGGGCGCTCAAGAAATACGGAATGATGCTTGCGGATAATGGAGGCAATTGGTACATCTCCGGTGCGCCCGACCCACGATGGGACGATGACGAGCTCAACACGCTGAAACAGCTGCGCGGCAGGGACTTCGAGGTCGTCCGCATGGGGCAGATCGTTACGCCATAGCATTGCTTGTCGAATGCAGATTGTCGCTTTGCGTCGGACAATTTGCGGCGGGATCGTCAAATCTGAGGCCAAGCACGTTGGTGAGGAGAGCGGCTAGCTCTTCGACGGAATCCGGCGAAGGTGCAGATAACGGCGCGCGCAGGTCTGGCCGAGGAAGTATGCCGAGTCTATGGAGCAGGGCCTTATTCATCGCGGGCTGCTTGTGGGATCGGACAGCGGCCAAACAGGGAAGTAATAAATCGAACCTGGCTTCGACTTTGTCACGGGATAGGAATTGGGCGGCGTTGGTCCCTGGAGAACCTGGCACCTGATCATCCGAACACTCCATTGAGCCGTATTCTTTTACGATCTGGCTGAGCCACATCGGGAGAATATTCGCGGCGCCGCTGATCGTGCCCGTCCAGCCCGCATCCATGGCTTCCAGGAGCAGTTCTTCGTTGCCCACGAACAATACAGGATGGCGGTTGGCGATTGGCGGTTTGCGGTCAAGGGCGCCACGATACTCTTCCAGGTTTTCTCGGGAACCGCTGCTGTCTTTGAGACCTGCAAAGCGCTCGTGCTGGGAAAGCCTGCCCATAAGCTCCGGCGAGATCGCGATGCCGGTTTTCTGGGGAAAGTTGTAGACCAGCACAGGCGCCGGCGAGCGCTCCATGACCTGCATGAACCAGTCGTAGATCCCTTCCTCAGAAGCATCACGGAAGTAAAATGGCGGCATGAGGAGCACGGCTGCTGCCTCAGCCTCGGCCGCACGTTTGCACAGCCAAACCGCCTCCTCCAAAGAGGGAGTGGCGATGCCGAGGACTAGATCGAGCTGGCCGCGAAGGGGCATTGCCCCAAACAGGAGATCGCGTTTTTCCGGTGCCGAGAGGGACGGTCCCTCGCCGTTGGTGCCGGCCAGAACGGCTCCCCTGCATCCACACGCTTCGAACCAGGCGAGCAGTCTGGCGACGCCCGGCATGTCAACCCGGCCCTTCTCATCGAATGGGGTCACTGCAGCGGGGTAGACGCCTTTGCAAAGCATGGATTGAAGGGTACCGGGGGCGGTGGCCGTATGGGGAGGATGAGCAGCGATTGTTCACGACCAATCAAACACCTGATACAATGCAGCCTACATGCCAGATTGGCTCGGGCAAACCTTTCAGGGTCTGCTGTTCATCCTCGGAGTTGGGCTCTTCGTCGCGGCCGAGTATTCCTATGTCAGCGCTCGCCGAAGCCGGGTCGAGGCCATTGCCCGAAAGGGTAGCCGGGCGGCGAAGCAATTGCGCCAATCCCTTCGTGAGCTCAGCCTCTACATTGCCGCGTTCGATATAGGCATCACCTTTTTCAACCTCATGGTGGGCCGTTTCTTCGAGCCGTTCGTGTCCCATGCGATCGAGGGCGTGATCGGCTCTGTGGCTCCAAGCGGCGTCAGCTTCGCGATCGGCATCACTTTTTCGACCTTTCTAACAGTTGTGATCGGTGAGGTAGTCCCCAAATATCTTGCGATCCATAGCCCGGAGCGGGTCGCAATGTGGCTGGTATTTCCCATGTTGTGGTTCAGAATCGTGGCCTATCCGCTGATCTGGCTCGTGAAGGTCAGCGGCAAAGGCTTCCTACGCCTGTTCAACATTAGAATCGAGGACGAAGAGAGCGAGGCCGTTTCGCGCGACGAACTCTTGCTCCTCGTCAAGTCCGGCGGTGCCGAGGGGCTTCTCGACAAGAAGCATGCCGACCTTGTTTCGAGAGCGCTCAGGCTAGATCAGCTCACCGCTCAGGACATCATGATTCACCGGCTCGATATCAGATGGCTGGACATCAGCACGAAACGGGAGGAACTTTTCAAGAAGCTGGCGGAACTGCCCCATACCCGGTTCCCCGTCTGCCGCGGCGACATAGACGACGTGGTGGGTCTGATCTATATTCACGACGTGATCAAGCATTGCGAAGAAGACGACTTTACACTCGAAAGCATCGTGCGCGAGGCCACGGTCGTCCCCGAAAACCTTTCGATGGACAAGATTGTATCGCGCATGCGCGAATCCAAGACCCAGATGCTGATCGTGGTCGATGAATATGGCGGCACGAGCGGCCTCATTACCCTGGAAGACGTTGTCGAGGAAGTCTTCGGGGAGCTGGATGACCGAATCGAAGGTGAGCGGGCACCGATTGCCGTGCTCCCGAGTGGACGGGTGTCATGCAAGGCATCCGTTCGCTTCGACGAGCTTGTGACACACCTGGGGATCGACCTGCCCGACGAACCTTCAACCGATACCCTCGCGACTCTCATTGTCGATCAGCTCGGCCGTGTTCCCAAGCCCGGCGACCATATCGACAGTCCGCTTGGCCTTCTCGTGGTCGAGAACATGGCCCGTCGCCGCATCACGAGAGTAAGTCTGCACCTTACTCAACCGCTTCAAGAGCAGGTCGCTAAAGCGCTGTCGGCCCCTTGAGGAATGGCAATTTGGAACCCCTAATCCATCGGCCTCGCCAAACTAGGAGCCATTCGTTTACTGAAAGGAAGGAAATTTTGAGATCTAAGAAGTCGTTGACAGCTTTGTTGGTTTTGCCATTTGCGCTGGTGGGTTGCGTAGTCGAAGACGACGGCCCGGATTATGTGCGGCCAGCGCCAAAGGTGATTGTTCGGGAACCTTCCTCTCCCGACGTCGACGTAACCGTCCGAACGCCCCCGATTGAAATCAAAACGCAGCCTCCAGCAAAGTCCACGACCGGCTATTAGCAGCTTCCCGGGTAGCGACGACAATCCGCCGCTACCCAGAAGCGAGTCTCACTTAAGGATGAGGAGAATTAGCAGGCCGACCACGACGATCGTGAGCAACTCGCGATCGGATGGAGAGCTTGCCCGCATATACGGCACCGCGACCCGGTCTCCGGGCCGCAAGAGCACGTTTGCCTGCAGGCCTCCTTGGATTCTATCTAGATCATAGGTCGTAGTCTCCGTTTTGCCGCTGTCCACGCGCGTCAGCGTGACCCTGTCTCGGCCCACTCCTGCTGGCAGCCCCGCCTCTGCTAGGGCGGTCGTGAGATCGAGCCCAGGACGAATCTCTATCGCGCCGCGGCTCTGCACCCCTCCTGAGATGATCGCGTGAGTGGCCATATCTGCAATGGGAACTTTCACGACATCCCCGGGCCGCACGAGAGGGTTCCTCTCGATGCGAGTCGCGTCCACGATTGTAACCGACCCACTTTCGGACGTGATCTGGACACGCTTCCGGTCCGCATCCTCGCGAACACCCGCTTTGCGCATGAGCGTGCGGAGCTTGATTGGCTCCGACGTAATGAATTCGCCCGGCTTGGAAATGGCGCCCTCGATCGAAATCGAAGCACTGCCCGGCGAGCTTGCCAGCACGAGGCCGGCGATGGCTTGAAGCAATGGATTCATCGTAATGCTCTCCTTTGTGGCCGGCGTTCCGGCTCACAGTTGGACTGTTTACCCGTGCACTCTTGTTTCAGTAAAGGGCTCCACGTGCCAGAGGTATTCTCGAACGCCATGGCAACCCCCATTACAATGTCGCCCGACGGACTGAACGTGCCAGACGATCCCATCATTCCCTTTATCGAGGGCGACGGCACTGGGCCCGATATCTGGAGGGCCAGTGTTAGGGTGTTCGATGCCGCCGTCGAGAAGGCGTATGGGGGCCGCAGGAAGGTTGCCTGGTCGGAGGTTCTGGCGGGAGAAAAAGCCTTTAACAAATCCGGCAGCTGGCTCCCCGACGCAACGCTCGAGTCCTTTAAGAAGCATCTGGTCGGCATCAAAGGGCCGCTCACCACCCCGATCGGCGGCGGAATCCGCAGCCTCAACGTCGCCCTTCGCCAGATTCTCGATCTGTATATCTGCCTTCGGCCGGTCCGGTGGTTCGAGGGGGTGCCGTCCCCGGTGAAGAACCCCGGCGCGGTCGATATGGTCATTTTCCGCGAGAACACCGAGGACATCTATGCGGGGATCGAGTTTGCCGCAGGATCTCCGGAAGCGCAGAAGGTGCTCGATTTCTTTGCCCGGGAGTTTCCCAAGGAGTTCGCCAAGATAAGGTTCGGCACCGAGGAGCGCACGGCCGAATTCATGAACGCAACCGGCCAGACTGGCGAGGCGAAGGTGCAAGTGGGCCTTGGACTGAAGCCGGTGAGCTGGCAGGGAAGTGGGCGACTCGTCTATGGCGCGATCAGCTACGCGATCCAGAACAAGCGCAAGAGCGTCACCCTCGTTCACAAAGGCAACATCATGAAGTTCACGGAGGGTTTTTTCCGGGACGTCGGGTACGATATCGCCGAGTACGCTTTCGGCAGCCAAACCTACACCTGGCGGCAATGGGAAAAAACCAAGGCCGCCCAAAGCGAGCAAGCCGCCAATGACGAGCAGAAGGCAGCGCTTGCTGACGGCAAAATCCTGATAAAGGATGCGATCGCCGACATTACCCTGCAACAGGTCCTCACGAGGCCCGAGGACTTCGACGTCATCGCAACCCTCAACCTCAATGGCGATTACCTCAGCGATGCACTTGCCGCCCAAGTAGGAGGCATCGGAATCGCGCCTGGCGGCAACATCAACACGATTACCGGCCACGCCATCTTCGAGGCTACCCACGGCACTGCCCCCAAATACGCAAATCTCGACCGGGTCAATCCGTCAAGCATGATCCTCAGCGGCGAGATGATGTTCCGCCATCTAGGATGGAATGAAGCTGCCGATCTGATCCTGAAAGGGGTCGACGGAGCAATCGCTTCAAAAAGGGTGACCTACGACTTCGCACGCCAGATGGAAGGGGCCACCGAGATCAAATGCTCCGAATTCGGCGACAATATCACCGCCCATATGGGGTAGGTGGCGTTTTACATCTTTCCCGGCTCCGCAACCCGAAATGCGATATTCTCGTATGTGGGTTACGAATCGCTATGACAAAAGAAAAACAGCTTCACCCGGTAAACGGCTGGCTTATGCTGGTGGTCGTGCTCGGTATCTGGGCCGGGCTTGGGTACATGGTATACAGCATGATCTCGGAGGCGATTGCCGCCAAGGGGGTTCCGGGATCTTTCAGCGTGTCTGGCGGCCAGGTTGGTCTTATGATCGGGCTTTTCGTGCTAGAAATGCTCCTCATGCCGGGCTTTTTCATCGTGCCCCCTAACACGAGCCGGGTTATGGTGCTCTTCGGAAAATACGCCGGGACGGCCAAAGACGACGGCTTTTGGTGGAGCAATCCCTTCTTCACGAAGATGTCGCTTTCCCTGCGCGCGCAGACCCTTAACGGCGAGCGGCTGAAGGTGAATGACAGCGTGGGCAATCCGGTCGAGATCGCCGCAATCATCATCTGGCAAGTCGAGGACACTTACAAGGCTTCTTTCGACGTGGAGAACCTGGACCAGTTTGTGGATTTGCAGAGCGAGACTGCCTTGCGGCATCTGGCTTCGAGCTACCCGTATGACGCTGAGGACGAACAGATTTCGCTCATGAGGCACACGGACGAGGTCGCCACGCACCTGCTCGAGGAGCTCCAGGAGCGCTTGAAGCGGGCGGGCGTGCGGATACTGGAGGCGCGGCTTTCGCATCTTGCCTATGCGCAGGAAATTGCGGGGACGATGCTTCGCAAGCAGCAGGCGGCGGCGATTATTGCAGCCCGCCAACGGATCGTGGACGGAGCGGTTGGAATGGTCGAGATGGCGCTTTCGCATCTTGCCGAGAGGAAGATCGTGGAGCTTGACCCGGAGCGGAAGGCGGCGATGGTCTGTAACCTGATGGTGGTTTTGTGCAGCGAGAGTGCGGTTCAGCCCGTGCTGAACGCGGGGACCCTGCAGCCTTAGGGCGAATTATGGAGCCAGGGACGCATAGTGCCCTGGCTTTCTACATTTGGCAAGGGTTTTGCATCCCATGCCCTTTTGGTCGAGCCCTACTTCCTATTCAGCGTCAAAATGAAGTTGCCCTTCTCGTGCGAGATGGAGTAGCCCATTGCTTCCGCGATCGACTTTAGCGGGGCGTAGGTTCGGCCTTTCAAGATGAACGGCGCCTCATCGAGGACGACCAATTTATCGCCATTCCTGGCCTGTCGGTTATTCACTTCGACCGCGATGCGATGTCGGCCGCGCTGACCCTCCACCTCGCCATTTTTTCGGCGCATCTTGACATCCATTGCCTCGAATAAGGGCCTCATGGGGACCATGAAGGTGCCATTCACCATCCGGGGGGTTGCGTCGAAGCTGATTTGCCTGCCTTCGACGAAAACATCCTGGCTCATGGCGGCCGTGCAGGTAGCCGCCATTGCCAGAGTCAAAAACCATTTCATTGCTCTCACCTCTCGTCTTGGCAGACCGGTGTCGTTACCGGGATGTTCCATCGCGACGGGGCGCCCCCCGGCGGCTGAGCGGAGCAGATGAGTTAACCTAGGGATATGAAGCGCGTCCTTTGCGCCCTGCTCCTTTTTCTCAGCTGCTTGGCTTTGGGCCAGGACTACGGCTACCAGATCGACACCTACGACGTTGCCATGGACCTTCGCGCGGACGGGACCATGTCCGTGCGCGAGACCCTCGATGTTACTTTCAACGATTCCCGGCGAGGGATCTTCCGGATGCTTCCGATCGACCTCGATTCGGGCCGAGGCACATCCCGCAGCATCATGGTCGACAACATTTCGGTCGTCGATCCAAGCGGCCAGCAATACACGACCCAGATCAGCAGGGAAGGCATCTATCTCAAGATCCGCATCGGCGATGCGAAGATTTTTCTGCCGCCAGGCACGCGCAAGACGTATGTGATCTCGTACACGACTTTCGGGATGCTGAACTGGTTCGGCGACGACTCTACCTGGGAGCCTTATGTCGAGCTGTACTGGAACGTCATCGGGCCGGAATGGGATACAAGCATCGGGCGCACAACTTTTACGATCAAGACTCCGCGGGTTGACCCCACTCGTATTCGGGCGCAGGGGTTCATCGGCGGCTACGGCTCGCGGGAGAAGGCCGTACTCGGCGAGACGGGCCAGAATTCCGAACTTAGCCTGTCTTTCCGCGACAACACGCTCATCGGCGATCTGAACCGCAAACTGAGCGCCTACGAGGGGCTGAGCATTGTCCTCGACCTCCCGGAGGAGCTGGTCTCGCGTCCGACCTTTTTGCAGGCGGCCGTCTACTTCCTCAAGCGCAATATTGGTTTCCTAATCCCGCTCTTCGTGCTGCTTGGCGCGATACCGATTTGGTTTCTGATGGGCCGCGATCCTGCGGGCGGTCCGATGGTTGTCCAGTTTGAGCCGCCTGACGGGCTCACCGGTCCGGAGGTGGGCACGCTGATCGACGAGCGGGTCGATCAGCGGGACCTTGCAGCGGGTCTTATCGGGCTTGCCGTTCGGGGCTACCTGGAGATCTTTCCCCAGGAGGAAGGACTCATCTTTAAGCGGCGCACTGCACAGCTTCAGCTGACCCCGAAGCCCGCCGGCCCCGAAATGACCGTCTTCGAGAAGAGTCTATACGACAAGCTGAGCATGGCTTCGAGCGGGGGCGCGGAAAAAATCACCGAGACCGACCTGAGAACCTATGTGGCGCCTGGGATCGGCGAGCTGCGCGAGTCGCTTTACCAAAGCCTGGTCGATCATGGCTATTACATTGCGAATCCGAATACCGTTCGCATCGCCTGGCTCGTGTCGGGCTTGGCGATGGTCGCCATTTTGGGCTATCTTTGCTACTTGATTTCGCCAACACGGGAGATTGTTCCATCTGTGGTAGGCGGCGTCTTTGGCGCGGTGCTTGTGTTCCTGTTCTCGCGCGGAATGCCGAAACGAACCCATAAAGGGGCCAAGGCTCGGATGCTCGTGATCGGCTTTGAGGAATTCATCAAGCGGGCTCGTGGCGACGAGTTGGAGTGGATCACCAAGAAACAGCCGGACCAGGCGCTGTTCGAATCCTATCTGCCACACGCGGTCGCCTTCGGGCTCACCAAGGAATGGGCCGAGGCCTTCCGCAATATCGAACTGGAAATGCCGACTTGGTACCACGGGCCGATGGGAATGTGGAACCCGATCTGGTTCGCCTCGGATCTTGGGTCGGTGACCGACTCCGTTGCAAGTTCTGCCATGACCCCACCACGTTCTTCGGGGGCGAGCGGTGGTTCTAGCGGCTTTAGCGGTGGCGGCTTCTCCGGCGGAGGCTTTGGAGGAGGAGGAGGCGGAAGCTGGTAGGAGAAGTCTTGAATGCTGAGTGTTAAGAATTGAGAGGGAGGGTTCAGTCCGGTTCTCAACACTTTAGACTCAACACTAAGCATTTTTAGATCTCATATCTGGCCTTATGAGCGAACAGCAACGCCTGATCCCTGCGGCTTCCGATCGTCACGCGGGCAATATGCTCAGACCGGATGATGTAGATTCCATCTTTGATCCCGTAGTCCTCGGCGATCGACTCCAATTCGACGTAGTCCTCGCCGACATCTTTAACAAATCCTCGCTCCTTTGATCCATTCATGTCTACCACCGTGACGATCATCCTCTCGGCCGCAGCTTCCCGAAGTGCCTCGAGCCATAGCTCGTTCACACTGTATTCGTGGGGCGCGGGCGTGAAATGGTACACCCTCTCGATGTTCGCGTGAAGCAGCTTGAGTCGGCGGAGGTAGTCGGTATCGAGGTGGAACTGCTCGACATCCTCCAGCCTGCCGATATGGACTCCGTCCTCCATGCCGTCCGGATCGATGAGGAGAAGGGAATAGGCTTCGTCGTCGATCGAGCGCACGTAGCCGGCGACGAACGCCTCGAGGTCGGTCTGGTCCAGGCTGACCCCAATGATCTCGCTCGTCGTCGAGCAGCGATCCATGGCTTCACGCAGTGTTGTCGCAAAATCGGGCATTGAGTAGATTGTAGCGCTCAGGCCGAACCGTGCTGTGCGAATAGCTCGAAGGCGTGCTTGATATCCACATTCCCGCCGCTCAGGATCACTCCGATCCGCATGCTCTTTGCATCGACTTTCCCTTGGAGGAGAGCAGCCAAAGCCAGGGCGCCCGTAGGTTCGATGATCAGCTTCATCCGCTCCCATAGAAACCGCATCGAATGCACAATCTCATCATCGGAGACCGTCAGGAATCCCTGGACCTTGTCTTGGATCAGCGGAAACGTCACGTTCGGGCCCAGGCTTGGTGTGCGGGCGCCATCGGCAATCGTTACTGGATTTTCCACCATCTGCAAGACGCCACTCGCAAAGCTCCGAGCGCCGTCATCCCCTGCCTCCGGCTCGACCCCGATGACCCGGCACCCAAGGCTCAAAGCTTTCGCCGAAAGAGCCGAGCCCGACAACAGTCCTCCACCGCCGCACGGTACCAGAAGGAAATCCAAGTCACCAACCTCGTCGAAGAGCTCTTTTGCCGCAGTCCCCGCCCCGGCTACGATGTGCGGATCGTCATAAGGCGGAACGATCGCCAGTCCTCGCTCGGCGGCTATCTGTTGGCCCAGAGCTTCGCGGGTTGTTTCTGAGCGTTGGTAAAGGATCACCTCGCCGCCATAGCCCCTCGTCGCCGCAATCTTTATCTCCGGAGCATCCGAAGGCATGACGATCACCACATGGATACCCAGGATGCTGCCCGCCAGCGAGAGTGCAGCCGCGTGGTTGCCAGATGAGAATGTGAGGACTCCTCCCAAGAGGGGGGACGGGCGAACTGCTGGAAGCTGTGAGCCTGCAGCGCGCGCGCTCTCGTCGCTCACAGCTTGCGGCAGTTCGCCATGAGGCGTCTGATCGCGCGGATTGGCTGCGAATTGCGACAGAGCGTTATAGGCGCCCCGGAACTTGAAGGCTCCGGCACGCTGAAAGCTCTCCGCCTTCACAAAGACCTTGGCATCGGAAAGGGCGTCCAGCGTTCGCGAAGTGAAGACAGGCGTTCGATTGGCCACGCCCTCCAGCCGGCCCGCGGCGAGGACGACATCGGCATAGGTGGGCAAAGACACACGACAAGTATCGCCGAAAGTCGTGCTATCGTAAGTCGAGATGCAATCACGAAAGGCGCTCGCCCTCGTCCTTCTTTTGCTGCCCGCGACCGGAATCGCCCAGATTCCCACACCCGAATCCATCATCGGCCATAAGGTTGGAGCCGACTACAAGCTCGCCCCCTGGTCCAAGATCCTCCGCTATTTCGAGCTCCTGGACAAGGCTTCCGCCCGGGTATCGGTGAGAAGCATCGGCAAAACGAGCTTCGGCAGGGAGATGATCGTCGTCGAGATCAGCAGCGAGGCCAACATCCGGAACCTGCGACGAATCTACGCGGACCAGGCCATGCTCCACGATCCCCGGAAGATCCAGAACGCCAAGGACGAGGCCGATCTGCTCAAGCGCGCCAGAACCACCATCCTTATCAACTGCAGCATCCACGGCAGCGAGGTGGGCGCCAGCCAAATGTCGATGGAGCTGGCGTATGACCTTGCCTCAGGAAAGGATCAGAAAACGAAAGAAATTTTGGACAATTGCGTAGTTCAGATCGTGGTCGGCGCGAATCCCGATGGGATCGAGCTGGTTCGCGAGTGGTATGAGAAGACCCTGAACACCCCTTACGAAAACGCCGCGATGCCCTGGCTGTACCACAAGTATGTCGGCCACGACAACAATCGGGATTGGTGGATGGTCTCGCAGACCGAAACCCAGAATGTCTCGCGGTACATCTACAACGTCGGCTTCCCAAGCGTGATCTATGATGTCCACCAAATGGGAGGTACGGGCGCGAGATTCTTCGTGCCGCCATTCTTCGACCCGGTCAATCCCAACATCGACCCTATCATCAGCCAGTCCATCTTCATGATCGGCGGCCATATGGCGACCGACCTCGCCTCACTCGGAAAGCAAGGAGTGATCTGGAAGGCGATCTACGACAACTGGTGGCAGGGCGGCATGAGAACGACCCCCCAGCGCCACAATATCGTTGCGATCCTGACGGAGGCCGCAAGCCCGCGCATCGCCTCCCCGGTTACGATGCGGCCGGACCAGCTCCGAGGGCATGACCGCGGGCTCCCGACTTACGAGCGGTACGTCAATTTCCCCGATCCCTGGCCCGGAGGCACTTGGCGTCTGCGTGACGTGATCGACTACGAGATGATCGCATCCAAGTCCCTTCTCACGCTTGGCGCCCGCTACCGCGACATGTGGGTGCGGAACCACCTTGCGATGTCGAAAAAGCAGCTAGACCTTGGCAAGTCCGAAGCTCCGTACGCATGGGTGATACCGCCTCAAGAAAACATGCGGGGCGTCGCCCAGCTCGTCAAGAGCCTGATGCTCAGTGGTGTGGAAGTCCATAGGATTGAGAGGAAGGGTGTAGGCGGCTCGATCAAATACTCAGGGCACGATTACGTGATCCATGCCGCCCAGCCCTATCGAGCGCATGTGAAAGATCTCATGGAAGTGCAGGTCTATCCTGACCGCCGCGTCTTTCCGGGCGGCCCCGCGGAGCGCCCCTACGACGTGGCAGGCTGGACCGCACCCCTCATGCTGGGCGTACAGGTGCGTGAGGCAATGGCTCCCGTTACCGAGCAGCTAACCAAGATCGATATGGGCGACGCGCTATTCGCGGAGTTGGCCAAGCCGATAGGCGTAGGGAAGGCCCGCGCCGCAATCTACCAGCCCTTCATCGGCAGCATGGACGAGGGATGGACCCGCTTCATCTTCGAGCAGCACGGCGTCCCCTACGCATCGCTCAAGAACCCCGAGATCGTCGCCGGCAACCTAAAGGCAAAGTACGACGCCATCTTCATACCCAGCATCAGCCCCGCCACGATCCTGACCGGCACGGAGCGAACCTTCCCCGAATACGCGGGCGGGATCGGGCCACAAGGAATCGAGGCGCTGAAGCAGTTTGCGAGCGAAGGCGGGATCATTTCGCTCTTCGACGACGCAACCGGCCTTGCCGAATCGCTCGGCCTCACCGTGAAGAACTCTCTGGCGGGCCTCGGCCGCGACAAGTTCTTCTGCCCTGGCTCGATTCTCCGGACAGAGGTCGATGCCGCTCATCCGCTCGGCTACGGCATGGACGCCGGGCCCGGGGCTCAGAACTTTATCAATCGGAGTGGGCCGAGGGAGCCTGTTCTAGTGCCCTCGATCGCCTACTTTGCCGACAGCAAGGCGTTCGACATCATCCCCCAGGCCGCATATCCCGCCACCGTTGTCGCCAGGTACGGCGCTGGCAACCCCTTGCTGAGCGGCTACCTCCTTGGGCCGGAGCACCTTGCAGGCAAGCCCGCTGTGGTTTCCTTCGCATACGGCAAGGGCCAGATCGTGCTCTTTGGCTTCCCTCCCCAATATCGAGGCCAATCCATGGCCACTTTTGGTTACTTGTGGAATGCCCTGCGTTGGTCCGTCGCGCCCTGACTCAGCCTCGGACCGCTTGCCGATCCCGAGCATATGGCGCCCGGCTTGGCTACAATAAGCCCATATGCCAAAGAACAAGGCGATCTATTTTGCGTTGCTGGTCATCGCGGCGTCGGCACTCCTCTACCTAGCCGCATTCTTCACGGAATACGTCCGCCCGGTCCTGCCCTACACGACAGGGGCGGGCATTCTCGGGCTGCTCGGCGCCGTCTTTTATGAGGCGCAGCTCAAGAAGAACGCGGCCCAGGAGCAGGATCGGCAATTATAGCCAGGGTGGCGCGCGCCTGGATTCTCTTGCCTGCCCTGCTCGTCGCCGGGTGCTCGCCCGCGCCAAAGCTCACCACCGTCGCTCCGCCAAAGCTGGAGATGGGCTGGCAGAGATTTTCCAATAGCGACGTCTCGATCGACCTTCCGCCCGGCTGGCTTGCGTTCGATCTGAACGTTGGCACCGAGGAGTTGGAGCGCTTCGTGGCCCGGTTCGACCCTGCCTATGCGAGACGGCTTGCCGGAGATGTGGGCAAGGCGATCAAGGCGAGCAGCTTCACCGTCTTTGCGGTCGACGCCTCCGGGCCGCCGAAGATGCAGAAGGACGCCGACCGCCTGATCCTGTCCGGCAGCGATGGCGCTCCCAGAGGGCTTCGGGCGGCTGCCGACTTCGTCATTTCGAGCCTGACGGCATCGCTCCAACAGGCCGGCGCGGTGCGGCGGTCCGAGATCGCGCTGCCCATCGGAAAGGCGGTCGAATTCTTCGTTTCCGGGGTTGCCGAGGACCCGGATGGCAGGTCGGCCCGCCTCTCTATCCAGGGCTATGTGCTGCTGAATGGCTCGGAAGGGATAACCGCTACGTTTCAGACCAATGCTTCCTCTCCAGCCAAGGAGGCGCGCTTTCGAAAGGCACTGGAAACCTTTCGCGCAATGCCTTAAATCGTCCGCATCCATCGGCAAATCCTCCGCGTCCTTAGGGTCAAGATGCTAGCACCCACTATCCTTCTGCTTTGCGGCGTCCCTTCGACGCCTCCTCCGTTCACCACGCCGCTCGTGGTGCCTCAAATCAACCGAATAGCCCTCACGCCCATGGTGGACGGCCGCATCGATCCCGAGGAGTGGGACGAGCTTGCCGCGATCGAAGGCGGAAAGGCATTCTTCCAATGGCAGCCGCAGATCATGCACTTTGCCGCGACCCTGCCTCCGGGCAAGGACCTCCTGATCAGCGCCGACATTCGCGCAGACGGGTGGCTGATCGGCAGGGACAACCTCGAGATTCGTCTCCGCTCGACGGCAACCGGCGTCGATGTCCAGACCCGCATTCTCGATGCCACGGCCGCTGCTGGCCCGCAGTGGAGCGAGGCGACCGCCTTCCAGGCCTCCGCGAAGGCCGCCGCGATGCCGAGCGAGGGGGGCACAAGCATGGAGCTTTCCCTAACCGATCCCGGCAAGCTCATGCTCATAAAGGATTCGAACCGCAAAATGGGGCTCCGGGTGGACGTGATAGACAGCGCTGAGGGTTCTCACGAGCCGTTTCTGCCCCGTGTGATGACCAACGTCTCGCTCGACCTCGACCGCTCGACCGGATTGCCCGAGGGCATGAACTTCAAGCCCGAATACAAGGGCCGCAGCGTAGTGCCCGGAGATCGCACTCGGATACGGCTGACCTTTAATGGCAAGCCGGATGCCGAATTTCGCAGGATTGAGGTTCGCACCGAAGGCTTTGCGCGCGACGTGACGGGGATGACGGGTGTGCCGTTCCCTGCATTCGACAAGAAGGGCCGGGCCTTTGTGGACTACGAAACCACGGTCATGGCAAGCGCCTCGTCGGGCTACAGGGTCCTTCGCGCGACAGTGGTTGATGCCTCGGGCAGGGAATCAGTGGTTCAGAGCAGCTTCGAGATCGCGCCTACGATCGACTTCGAGCTTGTGCCGCCCAAGATTGCCGATGGGCGCAAAGAAGCGACGACCCACAAGCTGGTCGTCTACGTGCGATCCAACACCGTCCGCAGGGTCGAAGGGCTGGTGAGCCTCCAGGCGCCGGCGGGTTGGGAGGTCAAAGACGGAAATGGCGAGGCGTTCAGCATTTATAATTCGCGCGGGAGCGCCCGTCGGGTCTTTGAGGTCACGATCCCAGCCGATGCGCGCGGCCCCTTCCCCATCCTGATGAAGGCTGTGCTGGGCGCAAAGACAGTCGACCAGACCCTCTGGATGACGATCCCTTGACTCTCAGTCTTCGTGCGTGAGCTCGATCTGATGGCGATCCAATTGGACCGACCGCTCCCAGCCGTCGGTCCGATCGGGCTTCGCCAGCCTCTCTAGACCGGTTACGAGCAGCGCCAGCTTCTTGTTGTTAGGATCGATGGTGGCGCCGTCTCTTGCCGCCTTGAATGCTTCGTCATAACGCTGCAGGCGGTCTAGGGACTCGGCAAGTTTGAGCCTGGCGGATGCCGACTGAGGATCGAGAAACGCACTCCGCTCGAAACTCTCGACAGCCTGTTCGAACCGGCCCTGGCGAAAGAGAGCGAGTCCGAGCAGGGCATGGGCCCTCGCATGGGTGGGATAATCGTCGGCCGCCTTGCGTGCCGCCCCTTCCGCCATGGCCAGCTTGCCGGCCTTCAGTAGCTGCTCGATTTCGCTAAACATCCGCCAACCTACAATACGTCAAACGGTCTTTCAGCGATTACGTTCTGCCGCTTTCGGCCCTAGGCCTGCAATTCCTGCCTGTTTTCGCCGACGATTCCAATACGGGCGAAGTACGCCCCAGGGCGATGGGCGGTCTGCAAAAACTTCTCCGACATACGGATCTTATTCTGGGCCTCGGCATCCTCATGGTTGTCGGGATGCTCATCCTGCCGATCCCGCATTCCGCTCTCGATGCCGGCCTTGTCGTAGCCATCGCGTCATCGATTGTCATTCTGCTGGTCGCGGTCAATGTCTCCGATCCGCTCGAATTCAGCGTTTTTCCAAGTCTCCTGCTCGTCACGACCCTTTTTCGCCTTGCCCTCAGCATCGCCGCGACCAAGCTGATCCTGGGTACCGGCGATGGCGGCCAGGTGATCGCCACGTTCGGCAATTTCGTGATGGGCGGAGATTTTGTGGTTGGGTTCGTCGCCTTCCTCATCTTGGTCATCGTGCAGTTCATCGTTATCACGAACGGTGCTGGGCGCGTCGCCGAGGTGGTTGCCAGATTCACGCTCGACGCCATGCCCGGCAAGCAGATGGCGATCGATGCAGACCTCGCCGCAGGGCTTATCGATGAAGACGCCGCTCGCACCCGCCGTAAACAGGTCAAGCAGGAAGCCGACTTTTACGGCGCGATGGATGGCGCTTCCAAGTTCGTCAAGGGCGACGCCATCGCCTCGATTCTGATTATCATCGTCAATATCGTCGGCGGCTTCGTCGTAGGCTATATGCGCGGCGGCGGGGATGCGATGGTCATCCTCAAGACCTACGCGCTTCTGTCCGTTGGCGAAGGCTTGGTCTCCCAGCTTCCTGCCCTTCTTATCAGCACCGCCAGCGGCCTTATGGTCACCCGGGCAGGCCAGGATCAGAGCATGGGCACGGAGGTCGCGGGCCAGCTCATGCGCCAGCCCAAGGCGATAGGCTTTGCCTCGCTCGCCCTGGTCGCGCTCTCCTTCGTGCCAGGGTTCCCAACCCTTATCTTCTTGACCGCGGCCGCAATCTGCTTCTTCCTCTACCGCTATCTATCGAAGAATCCGAGCGCTTCTAAGTCCGCAAAGGCCATCGCGCATGAGGTCAATGCGGCAAAGGCAAAGTCTGCACCGACTGGGCCGGAGGCCGTCCTCTCCCTCCTCAATGTCGATCCTATCGAGATCGAAATCGGCTACGGCCTCACACGCATCGCAGACCCCAAGGCGGGCGGCGATCTCCCCGACCGAATCACCGCGACCAGACGCCAGATTGCCCTCGAAATGGGATTCGTCATGCCGACTGTCCGCATTCGCGACAGCATCCACTTGGGCTCGAACGAATACGTGCTCAAGGTCAGAGGCGAGGAGGTTGCCCGGGCCGAGGCGATGGCAGGAACGTTCCTGGCGGTGAACAGCGGAGCCGTGCTGCAGCCCGTGCCGGGAACCGCCGCAAAGGACCCCGTCTTCGGTCTTGATGCTCTCTGGATTGAACCCAATGTCCGGGAGCTTGCGGAGCGAGCAGGCTACACCGTGATCGAGCCCAGCGCGCTCATTTCAACCCACCTGTCCGAGACCGTCAAGACCCATGCAGGAGAGCTTCTCTCCAGGCAAGATGTCCAAACCCTCATTGACAACGCCAAGGCGATCAATCAAGCGGTTGTCGACGAGCTGGTGCCTGCCGTCCTGCAGATCGGCGATGTGCAAAAAGTCCTTCAACACCTTCTCCGCGAGCGGGTGCCCATCCGCGACATGGTTACGATCCTCGAGACGATGGCAGACTTCGGCTCGCGGGTCAAGGATCCCGACCAGCTTGGCGAGCTCGTTCGGGCTGCGATCGCGCGAACCATCACCAGACAATTTCTTGATGCCGAAAACAAACTTTACTGCATTACCCTCGAGCCCGCTCTCGAGCGCAGCTTGACAGAGAATCTGAACAGCACTAACCAAGGCAGCGCCATCGTTCTCGACCCCGCGGAACAGCGTGAGCTCATCGAGGCTCTGCAGAGCGAGATGGAGCGCGCCATGGCCCAAGGCTTCCAGGCCGTCCTGCTTTGTGGCACTACTCTCCGCCTGCCGATGCGCCGGCTGCTCGAGCGCTACCTCCCCCTGCTCAATGTGATGGCCTACAACGAGGTCGCGGAAAGGGCGGCGGTTGAGTTTGTCGGGCAGGTTAAGTCCGCAGCTTAACGGCGGGCCCGCCTGCTGTTTCGTCAAAAGAAGCATATGCACGAATTCTTCAACCGCATGGCCAGGCGCGTATCAAACGCGACCGGATCGCACTGGTCGTTCGCAGTCGCTGTTGGTATCATCGCCGTCTGGGGACTAACGGGCCCAATCTTCAAGTTCTCCGATACATGGCAGCTCGTCATTAACACCGGCACAACCATCGTTACCTTCCTGATGGTATTCCTGATACAGAACACGCAAAATAGAGACTCAAAAGCCCTTCATCTCAAGCTGGACGAGGTCATTCGAAGCATTGAGGGTGCGAGAAACGAGATCATTAATCTGGAGGATACGTCTGATGCGGACCTGCAGAGACTCCAGGAGGAATTCGAGCTGCTCCACAAGGCGGGTGGGCATGGAGTTGGGGATGTCCTCGAAGCAGTCCGTGAAGCGAGAGCGCGCAGAGGGTGGCGGTCCTAGGCCCGCAAAACCGCATCTGTTGCGTAATGTTACAATGTCGAGATGAACCAGGCGTTAGGTCTTCGCAAAGCGTAGGGACCGATTCAGGCGGTCAAGGAGGCTTCGCTTCGAGAACGGTGAGATCTTTGGGCACTTGCAAAGCGCGAGTTGGAGCCTGGCTGGTCTGCCGAACGAAAAACAAGTTTAGAACTTGTCGGGCGATCTCGGCCGTCTATCAGCCGTATCTTTGCCTGTGGAGTTTCCGACCATATGAAGAAGGCGTTTACCCTGATCGAGCTGCTCGTCGTCATTGCGATAATTGCAATCCTGGCGGCAATCCTATTTCCTGTCTTCTCCAGAGCGAAGGAAGCAGCCAAGAAGACATCGAGCATCGCTCAGATGAAGCAGCTTGCCGCAGCGGTCATGATGTATGCGGGCGACTACGACGACACTTTCGTGCCTGCCAGCATGCGTGTTCTGGGAAACACGATCGACCCTGTCATCTGGCCTGCCCTGACCGATTCCTACATCAAGAATAAGGACATCCTTGTGGCTCCAGGCAGCGATGGCGCGCCAGCAATGCTGTGGGGAGAGCGCCGATGGCAGAGCGTCGGCTATTCCGATGCTACCGGCTTTGATCCAAATAGCGATGCTGTAGAGGGCGCTGCCCCTCCGGGAACAGAAGGGTTCAAGACCGCTGTCTCTATGAGCATTCTCGAAGAGACGGCACGGACCGGCCTCTTCGCAGTTACTCCAAATGGTCCAAAAGGGGACACCACAAGCAAGCACCGCGGATATGTTTTCAATCCATATAACGGTCTTAATTCTCCGGACGGCGATTACTATAAAGGTTTGCCGATGATCAGCGATCGAAACCTCGTGGTCGAGAGCGGCGACGAGAACTACCCAGCTTCACCTAGCCTCGCTCCGGGTCTCCTCAAGCCGATCTATGCGCGCTACCTAAAGGATAAGCAGAACGGCGGCAGCACCCCAATCGTATTTGCGGATGGCCACACCAAGAGCTACTCGGCGAAACAGCTCAATGTATTTGGAACAGTGATCTGGCGGTTCCGATAGGCGCGAGCTAAAGCAGGCTGAAGAGCTGTGCAGGATTGAAGGGCTTGGTCAAATACATGTCTGCCCCCTGCTGATAGCCCTCGAGAACGTCGGCATCTTTGTCTCGCACGCTCAGCATGATAACGGCAAGCTCGGCCATCGCGGGCTGCTTGCGGATCCACTTCAGCACCTCGAACCCGTCTAGCAGCGGCATTACGACGTCCAAGAGAACCAGATCGAATTCCTGCTCGCTAAGCTTGTTAATGGCCTCGACGCCGTTATAGGCGCAGGTCACGGTATGGCCCTGGCGCTCGAGATTGATCTGGATGAGGCGCACGATCGGGCGCTCGTCATCGCAGACGAGAACCCTCTTGCGCTTGGTGGCGGTGCTGCCCGAAGCCATTGCGCTCATCTCCATCAATATTGTATTGGAGTATCGCCGATGCACGCACGGTTACTCCATCTTTCAACAGTAGCACACTTTTGCTTCGCCCAACACTGAAGCGGAGAGCTCCCCCATCCGATTGGTATACTCAGATGGTGCCGAAGGGCGAGTATTTGCAGTTCGGTGGGCTTGCGATCATCGAAGGCGTGATGATGCGGTCTCCGAATTATTTTTCGGTCGCCTGCCGTGCGCCCAATGGTCAGATTGTGCTGCAGACCGAGCCAGTTGCCAAGGGTTGGCTGGGCCGGCAGAAGTGGCTCCATCTTCCGTTCTTTCGCGGGCCATTCGCCCTGATCGACTCGTTCTCCCTCGCCAACCGAGCCCTGACCTATGCGTCCGAGGTCCAACTCGATCCCAAATATGCAATTGGCGGGAAATCCGACGATGACGCTGTAAGCGCAGAAGGATCGAGCGTCCACTTGCCCGCCAAACACGGGGGCGACACCCTCAAAAAGGCCGCTGTCGGAATCGCCAGCGTCTTGGGCATGACCTTCATGGTCGCGCTCTTCATCTTCCTTCCCCAGGTTCTGGGCGAGCAATTCAAACAGCAAGGGCTGAGCGACCGCTCGCTAAACCTCATCAGCGGTCTGATCAAGCTCACTCTTTTCATCGGCTATGTAAGCCTCATCCGCCGGATGAATGCCATCTACCGCGTGTTCCAATATCACGGAGCGGAGCATAAAGCCATCAACACGATGGAATCCGGGCAAGAGCTGACCATGGAGAACTGCCGCAAGGCAACCCGCCTCCATCCTCGATGCGGCACCAACTTTGCGATCATTGTGCTGCTCCTCGATATCGCCGTAATGACATTCGTGATGCGCTATCCGCTCGGCTACGAAAACGCCCATTATATGGTGAACCTTGCCCTGCGCGCTCTCATCAACCTGCCGATCCTGTTCATGGTCGCCGGTGTCGCCTATGAGATGATCCGGTTTGCTGGCAAATTCCGATCGAGCGCGGTCGTTCAGGCGTTCTTCATTCCGGGCCTGATGACGCAGTACATCACTACAGCCCCTCCGCAAGACGATCAGATCGAGGTCGCTTTGGTCGCGCTCCGAGCGGTCGTCGAGGCAGAAGAAAGCGCATCACAGCCGGTCGCCATGAAAGAATTGGAAGCCGAGCCGGCCACGCTTTAGCGCTTGTCTCGGTTGCGGCCAGTAAATGTCTTGCCAAGTGCACCGAGACTGTGTGAGAGCTCGCCAAGTGACTGGCCCAGGTTCGCAAGTGAGTTGGTGATGCTCGGAGCCGGAGCATTGGACTCCTGAAAGCCGCTCGATGCATGCGCCTTTACTTCGGGAGCATGATCATCCTTGGTCGAAGACTCTTGCTTCGGGGATTCCTCAACCTGGCCAGTCGCCGCTATCTTTGTCTCGCTGTCATGCGGCAATCCCTTCAGGGAGCCCATCGAGTATGCGAAGGCGTTCGAAAGCTCCACACCGAAAAACAAGATCTGGGAGGAATAG
>JBASWW010000031.1:0-67877 GCA_049276675.1 Fimbriimonadaceae bacterium | reverse complement strand
CCTGCTCCTCCCTTGCTGCGCGGCGCAAGAGACGCCGGACCCATTCCCCCACGGATAGGCGGTGCCCTTTGGCCGTGGTCTTGATCAACGCCATCTCCTCATCGGTCAGGATCACCTGAAGGCGCTTACTCATGTGATGAGTATACCATGAGCTAGACTGCTTTGAAAGCATCCAGGTAGTTCTCCCAGATTAGCACCCGTACATCTCCGGGTTTGACCCCGCATCGCGCGAATCTGGCGCTACCCTTGCTTGTCCGGTCTCTCAAGTCCAGCACGGATTGCGGAGACCATGAGCCAGCCGAACCTTCTTCAACCGATCGAGACGGAGATCTTCCCCACCCCCTGCCCCCTCCCCGCGCACACAGCATCGCGTAGAGGGGGTTCTGAGTGCCCCACCCCCAGCATCGCGGAGAAGGAGAGCCCCGAGCTTCTCGTCCTTCCCCGGCCCGTGTCCTATGCCTTCCTCAAGCGGTCGGGGGACATCCTGGGCTCGCTGATTCTAATCGTACTCCTCTCGCCTGTCTTCCTAATCATCGCCTTAGCCGTCCGCCTGACAAGTCCCGGGCCCATCCGATACAAGAGCCAAAGGGTGGGCCTTGGCGGCAAGACCTTCGAGTTCTGGAAGTTCCGCTCGATGTACGTGGATGCCGACGAAAGACTCGCCGAGCTGAAGGAGCACAACGAGAAGGACGGCCCGATCTTCAAAATCAAACAGGACCCCCGGATCACCCCGATCGGCCGCTTCCTCCGCAAATCCAGCCTCGATGAGCTCCCCCAGCTCTTCCATGTCCTGTTCGGCCAGATGAGCCTTGTCGGACCGCGTCCCCCGCTCGCCCACGAAGTCGCGGAATATGACACCTACGCCATGCAGCGGCTGTCGGTCAAGCCCGGCATCACTTGCTTCTGGCAGGTTATGGGTCGCAGTGAGCTGAGCTTCCAGGAGTGGATCGACCTTGACCATAAGTATCTGCGCGAGATGAGCCTCGGCACTGATCTCCGAATCCTTCTCCGAACGCCGATGGCGGTCATCAAGGGGAGGGGCGCCTACTAGATGGACCGAATCAATATTCTAGGTCTGCCGATCTGGAACCCGAGCTATGAGGCGTTCAGGATGTGGTTCGAGCGGGCAACTTACCCCTCCCACTCGATCCCCCTCCCCACTTGTCGGGCACATTGCATCCCGGAAAGTGGAGAGGGCGAGGGCCGGAAACCCGTCATCCTGGGCATCGTCAACGCCCATACCGCAAACCTCGCCCATGAGTCCGAAACCTACCGACGGGCTCTCGAATCCAGCGATGTGCTCATAAACGATGGCGCGGGCATGGCGATGGCGGCAAAAATGCGCGGCCACGAGCTCAAATACAATTTCAATGGCACCGACCTCTTCCCCCGGCTCTTCTCCGAGCTGAGCGCGCCTTTGAAGGTGTTTCTCTACGGTTCGTCGATGCGATCGAACATCCAAGCAAAGGAAGCCATCGAGCGACGGTTTCCGATGGTCGAGGTCGTGGGGCACTGCATTGGCTTTCAGCGGCGAAAAGTTGCCCGGATTCCGGGGACACCAGCCGAACCCGATGTCGTCGATCTCATCAATCGGTCTGGCGCCGACCTATTGCTGGTCGCACTTGGTCAGCCCAAGCAGGAAATCTGGATCGCTGAGAACGCAGCCTGTCTTCATGTTGGCGTTGTCTGCGGCGTTGGCGCGCTCTTCGACTTCCTGTCGGGCAATGTTCCGCGAGCGCCAAGGATCGTTCGCCGGGCGAAGATGGAGTGGGCGTATCGCCTCATGCGCGAGCCGCGAAGAATGTTTCGACGGTATGTGATGGGCAACCCGAAGTTTCTCATTCGAGCTCGACGGCTGCTGAGGACGGACGCCGGCCGAGCGGCCTAGTCACTAATCATCACTATACACGTAGCTGTTGTGATGATCAAGCGTTTAGCCTGATGCACGCTTGCCCAGCAGGTAGCTGAAGATCGAAAGCAGCCCGATCCAGAGGAGCGCGGGCCGCCTCAAGACGAGGGAGCCTAATCCGCCCTTTCGATCTGAAAGGACGTTGTATAAAATTCGCCGCCCGTGCTGGAATCGCCCGAATTGGCTCCACCACCAGTAACCGAGCTTGCTCTTGGCATACGCCGAATTCTTCATGAGCACCTTCGCGCCCGCATCGTACATCGTGAGATGGTTGCGCGACATCTGGCCCGGCATCTGGCGATAATGTGCCCCAACGTTCGGATCATAGGCAATGTCGAACTTGGTGGTGATTCGGATCAGGAGGTCCCAATCCTCGCAAGACTTGAGGAAGGGATCGAACCCGCCGCAGCGATCGAGTGCGCGCTTGCTTATGAGCCAACCGACAGGAGGACCCCAATTTCGGCGTACCGCTTGATAGAAATGGCTCTGCTGAGTAAGCTTCCGGACCTCGGGAATGCGCGGCAGCAAGTTTCCATACTCATCAATCTCGCGGTAATAGCCGGCGACGAGACCGATCGGACGGGCCTGCGGGCTTAAGCCCAAAAGCACGAGTCTGGATTCCACGCAGTTCGGCAGCAAGATATCGTCGGCGTCGAGGAGCATGATAAACTCCCCCGTCGAAGCGCGAATCGCCGCATTGCGCGCTGCCGACAGACCCCCATTCTCCTGATCCACCAGCACGATCCGGTCGCTAAACCTCTTAAGAATCTCACCGGAGCCATCGGTCGAGCCGTCGTTTACCACCACGACCTCGAGGGGAGAGTAGGTCTGCGCCAAAGCGCTCTCGATTGCTGCGCCGACGAACCGCTCCTGGTTGTAACAAGGAATCACAATGGACACGAGCGGCTTGTTCATGGAGTTCAAAGAATGGCGCAGCCAGACAATTGTGCCACGCGGCCTATATATTCTCGGCTTGCGATGCCGACACTTAACTAGGAAGGATTGCGCGCGCCAGCAACGGCGAGCGGAGGAATCATGGCATGAGGCCGATAAAAGCTTTTCTGGCATTTGTTCTGTTGACGATAGCTGCGGGCGGCGGGGCGCAAACTCCCTTGCCCGCCCCCAAGGCTGATCCAAGCTACTTGATTGGTCCCGAGGACCTGCTTATGGTCACCACGCGTGACCACCTCGAAGCAACCGGCGAATTTCTCGTGCGGGCTGACGGCAAGATCACATTCCCCTACGTGGGCGAGATAAAGGTCGAGGGCCAGACCGTGCAGCAGATCCGCGAATTATTGGCAAAAGAATTGTCGAAGGAGTATGTCAATCCGGACGTGACCGTTAACGTCAAGACAATGCGCATCAACCGCGTCTACATTCTGGGCTCCGTGAATACCGCCGGAATGCTGGATTGGAAGCCGGGCTGGCGCTTGACAGAGCTGATCTCCGCCGCAGGCGGACTCAATGGCCTTCCCGAGAGGCTGACGGCGCTCATATGGCGCAAGGGCGAGACGGCCAAGCGCGTGTCATTGAAAGAAATATTCATCGAGGGCAAGGAAGCCTCGAACGTCGAGGTCCGGGCGGGAGACACCGTTAACATTCACGACAAACCCACCATCCGGGTCACGGTGACCGGCAAGGTGGTCAAGCAGGGCCTTATCGACGTCTTTTCGGGCGACGGAGCTTCGGAAGCGGTTGCGGCAGCGGGCGGATCATTGGCGGATGGAGCGCTCTCGCGGGCCAAGGTGGTCCGCAAGGGCCAGGAGATTCCAGTCGATCTATACAAGGTCATGCTCAAAGGCGATTCAAGCCAGAACGTCCGGCTCGAGGATGGAGACACGATCAATGTGCCGGAGAACCAGGCCAAGGTGGGCGTTTTAGGGTGGGTCACCAAACCAGGCGCGGTGATCATTCCCGATGGCCGCGACCTGACGCTTACGGGCGCATTGAGAGAAGCCGGCGGTCCGATCAGCGAGGCCAAGATCGACGCGATCACCCTCTCCCGCAAGGACGAGACTGGGAACTACGTCGCTAGGTCTTACAACCTCAAGACGATAACCGCAGGCAAGAAGGGCATCGAGGACCCAATCCTACAGGATGGCGATTTGCTCGTGGTCGCTCAATCTGGCAAGGCCAATACCGCCATGATTGGCGGGATTCTGGGCGTGATTATTTCGATTGCACGGTTCGGATTCTAGTTTGGTCCAGAATTCGACTTTGGCAATCCGGCTGGAGGTTTGCGCCTAACCAGGGCGCTTTCCAATCCAGCCGCGCAGCCTGCAAGCATCCGCGACCCTTTGAATTGCAACCAAATACGCCGCTAGCCGGGTGTGAACTTTCATCTTTTCCCGCATTTGCCAGACCGCGTCGAAGGCCTCGGTCATCGTTTCATCGAGGCGTTGATGAATGGCTGAGAGCTTCCATTGGTCTAGGCTGGCGTTCTGGACCTGCTCAAAATAGCTCACGGTGACGCCGCCGGCATTGCAAAGGAAATCGGGGATGACGAAGCAGCCCTTGCCATGGAGCATGGCGTCGGCCTCGGGAGTTGTCGGCCCATTGGCCAGCTCGGCGACGATCTTGGCCTTAACCGTGCATGCGTTGTCCTTTGTGATCGCGTTTTCGAGCGCGGAGGGGAGGAGGACGTCCACATTCAAGCCAATCAGCTCGTCATTCGAGATGCTTTTCGAGCCTTTGAAGCCGTGCACGGCGCCGGTTTTGACCTTGTGTTCGGTGACAGCTTTACAGTCTAAGCCCTTCTCGTCGTAAATCCCGCCCTTGCTATCGCTGACAGCAACGACTTTGGTGCCGAAGAGGTTATCGAGCAGTTGGTGGGCGTACATGCCTGCATTTCCGAAGCCCTGGATGGCAGCGGTCGATTTCTTGAGATCAATGTTGAGCTTGTGGGCGGCTTCTCGAAGGGTATACATCCCGCCCCGGGCCGTCGCGTCGTGGCGTCCTTGGGAGCCGCCGAGTTCGAGCGGCTTGCCGGTGATGACTCCCGCATCGCTTTTGCCCACGATCGCTTCGTATTCGTCGAGCATCCAAGCCATGATCTGCGGGGTGGTGTAGACGTCAGGAGCGGGGATGTCGGTATCCGGCCCGATGAAGTGCGCGACCTTGCGCATATAGCCCCTGCTTAGGCGCTCCAGCTCGCCTTCGGACAGTTCCTTGGGGTTGCAGATGACGCCGCCCTTTCCGCCGCCGAGGGGGATGCCGACAACCGCCGTCTTCCAGGTCATCCACGCCGCGAGCGCCCGGACCGTATCAATGGTCTCCTCGGGGTGAAACCGGATGCCGCCTTTGCACGGGCCACGGGCATTGTTGTATTGGACCCGGTAGCCGCTAAAGGTCTTGACCGACCCATCGTCCATGCGGACCGGGATGCGTACGTGCAGCTCGGCGAGGGGTTCTCGGAGAAGCTGGTGGACGTCGGAGGGAAGCTTGAGAAGGGCAGCGGCTTCGTCGAGCTGCGCTTGCGCCGTTGCAAACGGATTTGACATCAGCGCCCATTTTGCACGATCCTGCAACGATTTGGCCTAGGGAGATTACGGGGATTGCTTTGGAGTGGGCGCTCCGGCGCCGCTTTTCCGGTCCCGCCAGAAAGCGGCACCGGGTCGCCGCCTCCAATAACTATCCGGCAGTGGAGCGAATTTAGGGCTAAACTGCGCCATGCCTGAGCTTTCACGCAAAGAGTTCATCGCTTCTGCCCTCGCACTTTCCGCAGGCGGCATCTTTTCCACTTCTGCCAGCGGCCAGAATCCTCCAGCGCCGCAAGACGAAATCACGCTAGACGACCTCAAAGCGGCCGAAAAGCTATTCGGCCTCACCTTCACCGATGCCGAGAGGGCGGCTGCGCTCGGAGCGGTCCGGGGATCCAGAAGAACCTACGACGCGCTGCGCGCGCATCCTATCAGCTATCAAATCGAGCCGCCTTTAATCTTTACGCCTCTGGCCGAGCCTGAACGGGGAAGGATCCGAGTAGAGGCCAAGCCAAGCGGCGGAGCGCCAAAGAAGCCCTCGCGCACGGAGGATATGGCCTATCTGAGCGTTCGCGAGCTCGGGCATCTGATCCGCACCAAGCAGGTTTCGCCGGTCGAGCTGACCAAGATGTATCTCTCGCGGATCAATCGCTATGGCGACAAGCTGCTCTGCATCGTGTCGGCCACCGAGGAGCGAGCAATCGCGCAGGCGGAGGAATTGGAGCGAGAGATCATAGCGGGCAAGTACCGGGGCCCGCTGCACGGCATTCCTTATGGTTTAAAGGACCTCTTTGCAACGAGGGGTTACAAGACAACCTGGGGAAGCGAGCCCCACAAGGACCAATATTTCGACTTCGATGCAGCCGTGGTAGAGAGGCTCGACAAGGCGGGTGCGATCCTGGTCGCCAAGACGAGCGTGGGTGCTCTGGCGCAAGGAGATCTATGGTTCAAAGGTCGAACCAAGAATCCATGGAATCCTGCGCGGGGCTCCAGCGGCTCTTCGGCTGGTTCCTCCGCTGGAGTCGCGGCCGGGCTTTTCGGATTCGGTATCGGGACGGAAACGATGGGCTCGCTGATGTCTCCTTCCCTCGAATGCCGCGTGACGGGCCTTAGGCCGACCTATGGCCGCATCAGCCGACATGGCGGCATGGCGGTGAGCTGGACGATGGACAAGGTGGGCCCTCTCTGCCGCGAAGCCGAGGACTGCGCGCTGGTCTTTGCAGCGATCTGTGGCTACGATGCGCGTGATCGAACGACCGTCGACCGCAGTTTTGTCTACCCACCAAGAATCGATGTGAAGAAGCTGAAGATTGGCTACACGATCGGCGCAACCGACGATCCGAGCGACCTCTCTCGGCTTGAAAGAGACGACTACCTGAAGGCTCTGGTTAAACTGGGCGCGAGCCCGAAGCCGATCAAATTCGACCCGCTTCTGCAGGGCGTCAACCTTATCCTCGGCATCGAGTCCGCAGCCGCGTTTGACGAGTTCACACGCAGCGATCGAGACGACCTCCTGACCGGCAGCACATGGCCGAACACATACAGGCAGAACCGCTATCCTCCCGCCGTTGAATACCTCCAAGCGCAAAGGGCGAGAACACTCTCCATGCGCAGATTCGAGGAGCAATGGGGCGACTTGGACATCGTAATCGCTAACGAGCGGGGTGGCCCGCTGCTATTCATGACCAACTACACCGGGCATCCCCAGGTGCTTGTTCCGAACGGGGTCGATGAAAGAGGGAACGGCCGAGGAGTTTCGCTGTTTGCCAGGCCATATCAGGAAGCTTTGCTCGTCGCCGTTGCCCGCGCGCTGCAGGAGCAGTTCGGGCACCATCGAGTGCACCCGAAGGAGGAAACATGGGGCTAGAAGTGCAGTCTAAGAAAGGTCAGAACTAGGAGAGTAACAATGGAAACCGCACAACTTCAATGGCTCCGCAGCCTCGACGAAGGCCTCGAGAAGGCCCGCTCGGTGAAAAAACCCGTATTTCTGGATTTTTTCAATCCTGAGTGAGGGGGATGCAAAACGATGGATGCCGTGACGTATCCATCTCCCGAAGTGCAACGAACCCTAAGCGAGAACTTCGTCCCGGTCCAGTTGCGCAGCTCTAAAGACTCAGCGGAAGAGGACCGTTTCGGTTCCTTCTGGACCCCTGCCTATTTCACTTTGGACGGGCGCGGCAGAATTGCAAGGCGCAACTACGGCTATATTCCGCCCGACGAAATGATAGCGGAGCTGCATTTGGCTCATGGACAGTATTGCCTGATGACCCAGGACTATGCGAGCGCTTTCGACCATTTCAACCAGGTGCAGACGGGCTGGCCAAACTCCCGTTCGATCGAGGAGGCTCTCTACTGGATGGGTGTCTCGGCCTACAAACGGGACGGCAAACCCGACGGCCTCATCAAGTATTGGCGGGAGTTGCGGGACAAGAATCAGAGCAGTCCTTGGTGGGTTCGCGCTTCGTTCATCGATCGCCAGTCGTAGTTTCTAGAGTGCGGATCATTCGTCTCGCACTCTAGACCCATGCTTTCTCTCGGCCTGCTCGTTCTTGCCAACCAAGCCATCGATGTGCCGGTGCCCGAGCCCCTCCTCGGCATGAGCATCGATCCGAGCTTTGCCGCTATGTTCGATGCCAATCGCGAGACCGGCTTCAGAACTGAAATCAATCCGGCCGTCATTACGATCTCCTTCGAGCGGCCCCGAGAAGCTCGGGGGTTCCGACTCATCGTTGGCTCCAAGGTTGACTATCTGATCGAGGCGGGCGAATCCACTGCAGACCTGGATCGCAACAGCGGCACTCAAAGGGAACTGGCGAAAGGCTCGACCTCCGAGATGGGCGAGGTGGTCATGCGTCTGGACGACCCATCGGCGGCAAGCATTTACCGGCTCACCGTTCGCAATCCCAAGGGAAAGGCGCCTGTCGACATCGCCGAGTGGCAGTTCGTGCGATTTGCGGAGCCTACCAGTCTGAGGATCGCCAGCCTCCCAGCTCGCCGAATTGACAAGCCAAGCGAGCGAATCCCGACTGGCGGGATCGCCAGAATGCGGGCATGGGCTCAAGCGGATGGAGCCGAAGTCGATGTGACGGACCGCGTAAGATGGTCGGCAACCGAATTCACCGAGTGGCCGGATGAGAAGTTCGCCTGGCAAGCCGCTCGGTTTCTTGAAGGCGAAAGAAAAGGCGGATTCACGGCGACCCTGAGCGATCTGCGAACCACGGCGGACATGATCATCGAATCGTTTCCAAGGGCAAACCGCCGCCCCGATGTGGATGTCCTGTATATCGAGCGTACGCCGAGAATCCCCTTCAACGCCAAGGACAAAGGCAACGGTCCGGGCTGGCCCAAGACGGGAGAGACCATCGTCTGGAAAGCCCATGTCCGCGCTCACGGCAGGGGGCTGACCGAGGCGCAGTTCTCGTGGTGGGTAGACGGAAAGGAGGTCAGAAGAGGGAAGTTGACTCTTGCAAGCGACTTCGACGCCGAACTCGACATGCCTCTCAAATGGAAGCCGGAAGGCCAGAAAGTCGAATTCTTCATTCGCGCGCCCGAATGGGACTCCAACCCAGGAAACAACAAGCGCAGCATCATGACCAATTCACTCGCTGTTGGGTTCTGGATTGAGGAAAAGCTCTGGCACCACTGGCACGACACCCAATTCAAGGTCAATGCCCAGAACGAGGGCTTTGAGGATTGGGCGCAGAGTCTCATCGAGCAGGCCAATCCGACATGGCGGCTCGATAAGGTAGTGATCGTCCCCAGCGGCGCTCTTCCGCTTGGTGGCGGCTCGCCCGACTCCGACCCCGATCCGCGGGACGACACACTCGACATCGTCCGGGGCTTCGGGCTCGATCCCGACGGCCAAATCCCGCAGCGATGGATGCTGGGAACCTCGGACCAAGCCCTAATCGAGGAATTGCGCCGAATAAAGCCGAGACGATAGGAAACCATCCAACCGCAAGGGCGGTAGATTACGTCGGAGCCACATATGAGAAACCTGACCTCGTTTTGCTTGTCCCTCGCCGTTGCCGCGTTCATTACCGGATGCGGGCCCGCGGCAGGCGGCGGATCTGAACCCACCGCCAGTAGCGCAGCACCCGAGCAGCGGCTGGCCGAACTCGCCAAGGAAGGTCCTGTTTTCCTATACTTTGCGAAGGCGACTTGCGGCTCCAATCCTCGCGCCGCGCCCCTCGTGCAGGCCGTCTACAAGCCGTACGAAGGAAAGGTCAAGATGCTGGCGGTCGTCAACACGCCTGACTCCGCCTATGATTCTTGGCGGCAGCAATATGGACTGACGATGCCGGGCGTAGCGGATGTGGATATGTCCCTGGTCAACCACTTCGGTTTCGAGGCATCGCAGCATATTGTCAAGGTGGAAAAGGGCGGAAAGGCGAGCGAGATCGAGGGTGGCTTCGGACGTCCCGCGCTGGAAGCTCTGAATAAGGAGCTTGCCGCCGCCGCCGGAATGGAAGCCGCGCCTTTAGCCCTTGCCGACGCGCCAGCCAGCACCACCTACGGCTGACAGTATTGAATCAAGCCCCAGTTGGGGCGATTCTTCAAACGGCCTCGCCATTCTCTACCCGCGTCCGCGGCGCGGTGCCGTGCCCCCAAATAGCCTTTCCGTCGAGGTTCGCCCGCGCCCATCGACGACCGGCACCTCGAGGCTTGCCTCAAATCGCTGGTTGATTACGAGCATCGCCTGTCGGCGGGTATCCACGCGGTTCAAAATTCCAACAAAGTTTGTGTCTCCTCGGACATACCGCGGAAGCGTGTCCGCTCTGCGAGAATCCTCGGGAGTCCGCTCGGTGCGAAGCGCCCGAAGCTGTTGGGCTTCCATTTCTCGGATCAGCGCAACCGCGGCGCCTTCGACGGGGCTCCCGAACCGCACGGCAACTCTGACCTGGTTGCCGGGCTGTAGGAGCAGGCGGCTCATCTCCTCATTCGACAGCGCATTCAAAGCCGCAATCCGGAAGGCTCGCTCTTTATTCAGAATGGCAGCTTCATCTCCCTCGGTGGGTATGGCTTCGGCCTGGATCGTCCGGACCGCGCGAGTCCGAATGTCCACGGGGTCTATATCAATCTTGAAGGCAGCGGAGGTATTTAGAAACCGGCCACCGATCCCCTTTGCCACGAGGCCGAGAAAGTCCATTTCGGGCACGTCCTTGGCAACCACGCCGATCGCGAGACCCTCGAAGAACCAGTGGCTCTCGACCGGCTTAGCGAATCCGGCAAGCGTCTTCAGGTCAAGGGATTCGGTCTTCTCGGTGCGGAAAGTGACCTTGCCGGCCTTGACCGAAGCTGCGGAAAAGGCCTTGGGGCTCACGCTTTCCGGCTGATTCCAGGGTTTTTGCGACACTTTAGCCGAGGGAAGCTGGCCGTCATGGAATACCACGGTGACGCCCGGCGCGCGCATCAGGCCGATCTCCTTCAGGACGGTTCGGCCGAAGGCGCCTTCGTCTGCCGTATCGAAGCTAAAGCTCTTCATCGAGCCTCGCGCCGAGCTGAGGGAGACGACGGCGGGCTTGCCCGTCGCCTCGGATAGGGATGCGGCTAAATCGTTAAAGTTTCCGCCTGGAAAAGTGGCGATTGCGAGAAGAATGGTGGTCATGGCTTGCTCCTACCTTCTTTGACGACTCGCAGCCTGCTGGGTATCAATTACCGCATGTTGGCGCTGGTTGGTTCGTCCCGGCGGGTCCCTCGGTTTAACTCTCCTTCGGCTCCGACATGAGCCAGAAGCCGCCGAACAAGAGAACGTAGAAGAGAAGTGCGAGAGGAATGCGCGACGACGGCAGTCCCTCATATAGCCGCCGTACATATTCTCCGCCACAAGCAACGCCAACCAGGCACACAATCAGGCCAACGCGCCGCCTCCAAGTGAACCGCTTCACAAACCCTAATATACTGCCGCGATGTTCGAAGGCTCGCCCTCTCGGTTGCCCCGAGTCGGAACGACCCGATACTTGCGAGCAACACCCGCGCCGGCTGCCTCGTGCAGGAAGCTCGTGCCGGATGCCACGCCGATCACCGTCCAAGGCCCCGCTTCCGTGTCGGCCGTTTCGATCCGCCAAGCCACGCCCTGGCCGCCGATTGCGCTCCAATCCAGGAAATTGTTGCCGCTCGGCCGCCCGATGCAGGCCAGATCGATGACTTCCGGAAGGTCGCGGGGCGAAGGCTCGGTGTCGCGGATCGTCATGCCGGCAGCGCCGCGCAAAAGGTCGGTCATCGCCTCGTTTCCGTTGGCCTGGCGATACATCGAGCGGAACTTCGTCGCAAACAGGCCAAAGTCGTCCCTCTCCTTCTCGACCGCCGCCGAGGCAGCATCGATTTTGGCGATCTTGTCGTCGGTGCTCGCCCGAAGGGTCACCACGAGCGCGGCGAGTGCCGTAAAGTCGGCCGCATCCAGCCCGCTGGCCGCGTATCCGCCAATGTGATCGAGCGCCGTATCGAACTGATCTGCCTGGTCGCATGGCGCGGCCGGGTCATCGTTTAGCCAATCCGCCATTTCTTCTTTTCCTCCGTACCGGAATCTCTGTCCTGGACGGCGAAATCCCCTCCATTTGCAGCTGCAGGAGAGGGAAGCTGAGCTCAACCCTCTGTATTCCTGGGGCTTTTATAGAGGCGCGAATATTCCATTTTCCTCCATCCGCTTTAAAGTCCAGTCAAGACGAAGTTCGGGAGATAACGGCAAGACGTCGCCTTGGAATCGGCGATATTCGGGTCGCTGCATATCGCTCCAAATAACCAGTGAAGCTGCCGGCGCTATCACAAGCAAGAGCGCGATTTCCCAAAGGAGTGCGTGCCAAAGATATCGCCGCATCGAGTCGCGCTTAGCATCGAGCAGCCGTTCTCGCGCGCCAGGTTCGCTCGCCTTCATGGCTTGCCTAAGTTCCCGGACGCGATTGCCTAGACGGATTATCTCTCGGAATTCAAAGACCGTCGCAAGCAAGGCGCAAACGGCAAGCGACAGTATAAATCCCCATGCGAAAACACCGCTCGGAGCAACGGTAAACGATCTGAGAAAGAGATACAGCTCCGCCGAAACCCACCACGGAGTCGAAAGGATTGCCAGGATCGTGGCTATGACAGGCGGCGAGATGAGGTGACGTGCAAATGAGCGAAAAAATCCACGCCAGCTTGGCTTGAGCAGTTCTTCATCGGACAGCTGAATCTGCTTAAGCTTACGACACAGATCCAAAATGGATGTGGGTGCTCCAAGCTCGACACTCCAAACTCCAATCTCGATGCGCCATAATCAACTGAAAAGCCAAGGAGCAACATGCAGCTTTTCCGCGAAGGTCTCAGCTTCGACGACGTTCTACTGATCCCCAAAGAAACCCGGGTCCTGCCCAGCGAGGTCGACACCTCCACAACTTTCCTGCCCGGCATCACCCTCAATGTGCCGATCGTGTCCGCCCCGATGGACACCGTGACCGACGCGCGCCTCGCCATCGCCATCGCACGGGAAGGCGGCGTGGGCGTCATCCATCGCAATATGCCGATTGACGCGCAGGCCGAAGAGGTTGATCGTGTTAAACGCTCCGAGCACGGGGTTATAACAAATCCGATCAAACTCGGCCCCGAGGCGACGATCCAGGACGCGGTGGACCTCATGGAGCGCTTCCATATCAGCGGCGTGCCGATCGTGGCCCCGGACGGGCTGCTGGTCGGGATTTTGACCAATAGAGATATTCGCTTCGAGACCGATTTTTCTCTTTCCGTCAAGGCTCGGATGACCTCGGAAGGGCTGGTGACGGCGCCCGTCGGGACGGACCTGGACGACGCGCAACGGATGCTTGCCGAGCACCGGATCGAGAAGCTGCCGATCGTGTCTACGGACGGGAAGCTGGTCGGCCTGATCACGATCAAGGACATCGAGAAGGTCAAGCGGCATCCCCAGGCGACCAAGGACAGCCGGGGGCGGCTGGTGGTCGGGGCGGCGATCGGGGCTTTGCGGGAGCCTTACGAGCGCTCGAAGGCTCTTTTGGATGCGGGGGTTGATTTCGTAGTGATCGACGCGGCGCACGGGCACTCACGCGGTGTTATCGATTGTGTAAAGCTTTTGAAGTCAAAGTTGCCTACTTTGAAGGTGATTGCGGGCAATGTGGCGACGAAGGCGGGGGTTTGCGCTCTGCATTCGGTCGGTGCGGATGGCTTGCGGGTCGGGATTGGAGCAGGCTCGATCTGCACGACGCGGGTCGTGGCCGGGATCGGCGTCCCGCAGTTCACGGCGGTGCAGGAGTGCGCGGAGCAAGCCCAGGAGCTAGGCATCCCGACGATCGCGGACGGGGGCATTCGGTCCTCTGGTGACGTGGTGAAGTCGCTCGCCGCCGGGGCAAGCTGCGTGATGATGGGGAATATGTTTGCGGGGACCGAGGAGGCGCCTGGCGAGATGGAAATCTACAGGAATAGGGCCTATAAGGTGTACAGAGGAATGGGATCGATCGGCGCGATGAAGGGCGGATCGAGCGATCGCTACATGCAGATCAAGGATTCGGGCGCGGTGATCGTTCCGGAAGGCGTAGAGGGCCGGGTTCCCTTCAAGGGGCCGCTGAGCGAGACGGTTGGACAGCTTGTCGGAGGACTGCGCTCTGGCATGGGATACGTTGGCGCGGCCTCGCTGCAAGAACTGCGGGAGAAGGCGGAGTTTATGAAGATCACAGGGGCCGGCCTGCGCGAGAGCCATCCCCATGACGTCTGGATCACGAAGGAGCCGCCGAACTACACCTCGCCCTTCGGCAGCACGGAAGGCGACTAAGCGCCTAGCGGATTTTGCACACGATTCGCTGGACATCCTCGATTCGCCCGAACAAGGTGTGATAACGCGCGGTGATGATCAGATCGTTGTTCGCTTTCGCAGCGCCGGCAGGGAATCGGAGCTCGAAGTCCTGCCAGGTCCCCACCCTTCCCAGTCTGGGCGGGAGCGACGTCGCAGCCTTCCCATTGAGCGATGCAGCGGTAATTCGCACGTGCCCCTTCCGCCAGGCAACCGCGGCAATCCGCATCTTGGCAACCACTTCCGAGCCCTCGCGAGCGAGCTTCGCCTGATACCGAAACGCGTTCTCGCCGTAAGCCCCGGGAAGCATGCTCCGAAGGGCGACCACGCCGGCCGTGATCAGGAGGCAGATACCTACCGCCAGAACAACTCCCATGCTGGACCTGCTCCTACCGGCTGAAGATCGCTCCATAACTCCGTCCAACGCTACCTGGACGCCGATTGGTTTCTGCAATCGTTCTTGGAGCCCGTAGAAGAACGGGCTTGGCTCGCCGAGAATTAGAAGAGAGTGAAAGGGCTGCGACTCCAATTGGGCGGCCTGGGCGCGATGCCCAGAACCTCGGCCGTGCTTGGTCCGATGCGCGACGTGCTGCTCCGCTGGGGCATGGGCACGGTCGGCCTGTATCTGCTCACCTACCTGCTGCCGGAAGTTTGGAACGCGTGGTTCCGGATGGCCTACCTCGTGAGCGGCGTCACGTGGTGTCTCTTTGCATACACGATGACACGGCACAGCCTGCGTCTCTGCCTTCCCATCGTGCTGCTGCTGATCCTCCAGCTGTGGAGCTTCGTGACGATGGTGAATTCTTGGGTTGCCCTTGGCCGGCCTCCCTCTTTTGGACGCGCTGAACTCTGGATTTTAGAGATTCTCATGCCGTTCTTCATCACGTCGTGCCTGGTGTATATCGAGCCGAGTGCAAGGAACTGGATTCTCAAGGCGTTTTTTGTCGGCTTTTCGGTCTCGTGCGCGGTTGGCTTGCTGCAGTTCTTCCGGGTTCCCGGCTTCTACGAGCTGGGGCAGAACTTCTATGCGCAGAAGGACATGGATTTCTGGGACGGAAAGCCGGGCCTTCGCGCAGTGGGTCTAACGCGGCACCCATATCTGCTTTGTTTTCAGGCGCTGACCTGTTTTGCGATGGTTGCGGCGCCGCTGGTGTATCGCAAGGCGCGTAAGTGGGATATCCCGCTGCTGTTCTTCTTCTCGGCAGTCGTGATTTGCTCACAGGCGCGCTCGCTTTATCTGGTTTTGGCAATCCTGTGGCCAATCGTGGGGATCCTGATGATCCGAAGAGATGCGGTGGGAACTCTCAAGGCAGCCTGCATCGGAGTCTCCATCCTAATCGCCGGCTTCATGCTCGCACCATCCCGGCTTGGGTACGCGCTGAGCGATATCGCCGAGGGATCGAGCTATTCGTTTCGGGTCGAGAGCCGGTGGACACAATCCGATCAGATCTTCAAGGACCAACCGGTAATGGGCATAGGCCCGTCCAATATCCTCTTCCTGGGTGACGGCATTCCCGATCGGTACACCGAAAACATGAACCTGATGGAGAGCGGATACCGGGTGTTTCTTGCCATGTACGGGTTGCCGGGGATGCTCCTCCTGATCTTTGGGCTTGTAGCGACGATCGCGGTTTGCGCGTCTATTGCGGCGAACAAAGCGGAGTCCGATGAAAGGCGCGCGATGGGCTTTCTCGGGCTTGCGCTGACCATATCGATCGCGGTCAACAGCTACTCGGCGAACACCTTCGACCAATACATGATCGTGCCCGCATCCATACTCCTAAGCGGCGTCATGCTCCGGACCCGTGCGGAAACCGCGGCGGCCAAGAAGAAGACGCCGATCCTGAGAACCGAGCCATTGACGCCGGCCGTTGCTCCAGAGCCGATGGCCAAGCTTCGGGCGCTGCTGTGAGCAAGGCGAAGAGCTCGATATTTCTCTCCGTTGCCTCCCTTTTTGGCTTAGGTCTCAACTTTTTGGCCCTTCCATGGCTGATGCTGTGGATCGGACCGGACGAATGGGGGCTGTTCATCTTCCTGCAAGTCATCTCGCTGTATGTCGGCCTCATCGACGTGGACCTCTCAAACGGAGCCATCAAGAGGATGACGGAAGCTTTTGCCCTGGGCGATAGGGAAGGGGCCTGGCGTGTGCAGAGATGCCAATTCGGGGCGCACATCGCTCTGGCAGGGATTGGATTTCTCGCTTTTCTGCTTCTGAGCACGGTGCTTCCGCTTCCGCAAACGGCCCTCCCGATCGAACAAGCCGGATGGCTGTTCTTTCTAACTGGCACCAACTTCGTGATCAACGCGCTCTCGGCTGCTATGGGGCCTCCGTTTGTGGCGGGTGAGAAATTCGCCGCAATGGCCATACGCGATTCGATACAGAGAGTGCTTGCCATGGCAGTTGCGGTTTGGGCGGCTTACACCTACGGAACCTTATTCGCGTATCTGCTCGCTTGGAATGTTGCGGCGCTCTTTGGATTCGTGCTCAACTTCATCACGTTGAAGATATCGTTCCACGACTTCCGGCTAGCTCCGGCTTGGGACCGCTCCATCATGAAGGATCTCTTCACGATCGGTGTGCGAGGATATGTCCATCGAATTGGGTCCGTACTTGCCAATTCCGTCCATCTTCCGCTCATGGCCTATGCGGGCAATGCAGCGACAGCAGCCCGGTATCAGCTTGCGGGCCGTATTCCGGAAGCGCTCATGTCTGTCGTATCGCCCGGAATGCAAACCGTGGTGCCGCACCTCACGCGCGAGGCAGCCGACGACCCGCAGGCCTTTGCAAAGTCGGTCGAGCGTTATTCGCTGATCGCTCTTGGAGCCGGCATCGCCCTTATACTCGTGCCAGCAGGATTCGGAAAGGCATTTCTCGACCTCTGGGCGCGCGGAAACCCGGCATTGAGCGCCAGCGCGTCCCTCGTGCTGGTTTTGCTCGGCGGGTACTTCACCCTAGAGCTCTTCTACATGATGCTCACTCGCGCCTTCCATGCACTGGGAACCCCCCACTACGCAGCGCCCTTCACACTCTTCAATGCTGCTGCGACGCTCGTATTGACCGTTCCCGTTGTCCTGAATCTCGGTATAG
Organism: Fimbriimonadaceae bacterium; assembly: GCA_049276675.1. Lineage (GTDB taxonomy): Bacteria > Armatimonadota > Fimbriimonadia > Fimbriimonadales > Fimbriimonadaceae > DATLGQ01. The sequence continues at coordinate 50,628 of JBASWW010000031.1, read as the reverse complement.
CAGGAGTCGCCGCTCAGAATCTCGCGGTGGGCCTGGTTATGCTTGTCCCGATGGTGCTGGTCGTCAAGAAGCGAGCGGCGTCGGAGTTGGATGTATCTCGCCACGTCTTTCGGGCTGTGGCATCATTGGCGCTAGGAGCAGCCATTTCGGTGGCGGCATTCTGGCTCGTAAGGACGCCGGTGCTCGAGGGCAGGCCTTGGCTTGCATTGGCTCTTGTTCCGCTATTCAGCGCTTGTGCTTTCGGCTTGCTCGTGCGCCTTGGCCTCGTGCCGATGCCGCACGCGATCGCTGCAAGGTTCAGATCGAAGGCCGTTCCCGATTCAGTCAGGAACGTGGCTTAAGGCTACATCCCTTTCAGCAAGCGATCGAAGCCCGTCTTAGCTCGTAAAGTCGACCACAGAGCCTGAATTGCTGTCGGGCTTGCGGACTCGGATGGGCGATAAAGGTTGGGCCGTCCGATGAGTCGGACGGCGATTCCCTGCGTAGGCTCGCCGCGCAGTGCCCGAACGAATCCTTCCCACTTGAGCCCGACGCTCATGTTGGCAACCGTGCCCTTCGATGTGGACATCCAATAGTACATATCCAGCGATTCTTCCTGATCCTGAAAAACTGAATGGGAAACTCTGCCGCCTGCCCAAGACGCCGCCTCTTCGCGCGTTTCCACCTCGACGAATCCTGTGCCGTTCATGCAAAGCCGCGGGTCATGCGCGCTCTGGGTGTTCTCGACCTGGATCAGCAAGATTTGAACAGTGTCGCCGGTCAAGGCATTGGTGTAGATGCGCTGACTTGCCGCCGGACTCTGAAGCACGTTCAGCTCCGCATCGGTGAGCGGCTCGCTTCGGCTTGTCCATGCTCCGAATGTAGCTGGCAATGTCGCCTCGGAAATGACCGTCTTGGCCTTCATGGTTGCAGCTGTGTAGGCCATCACCCCGGCCGGGATGAGCGCGGCCGCAACCAACGCCAGCCGCTTCCATGCGGTGCCGTCCTTCATCGGTGCTTGTGAGCGCGGAGTTTCGGATGAACCGCCCGGCATGTACTCCGGCTTGTAGTCCATCGCCTTCATCGCCCACATGATCAGTGTCAGGACGATCGTGGCAAAGACAACCGCCGCAATGCCGCTGGGATCGTGGAGGCTGTTGGCAAGGTCCGCGCCCCAACGATCGCCGATCATTGCAATGGCCCATATGCGGACCGCGTTCGCAAAGATGCTAAGAGGAAAGGCTATCGCAAGCAGGAAGACGACTTTCCACCAGGGAGCTCGGATCATCATGACGGTCATGATCGTGATTGCAATCACCGGGAAGACGATCGTCAACCCCGAACATGCCGCTGCGACCTCGAACTCGTAGCCGCCGCCGGTCGAGACCGTGGTCCCATTGGTTACTTCGGGAGCAGCGCCGGTGAGATGGAGCATATTAACCGCGATGCTTGTGCTGATCTCTTGGGCGGGAAGGAGGAGCTTGCCATAGATTTGCGGAGGCCAGGGCAACATGGTAGCCATGTAGGCTAGCGCACCCCAAATGTGGCGATAAACGACGCCGCCCCACACGAAGTAGGGGACCGACATCAGGAGCACGAAAAAGGCGAAAGATTGGACGATGCTCACCCGCGCAATGAGGCCCGCGCACTGGAGAAGAACGGCGACAAGGATCGGAACGAGAATGAGGGGATGGCCCGCCTTCTTGGGTGCTTCGGCGATCTGCTTCCTTCGGCACCAGATAAGAAATAGAACACTGGGCGGCACCAGATAGCCATATCCGAAGGCGGATTGGTACATGGTCCATCGTTCCCACCAGTAGACATAAGTCGGCCAAAAGGCGAGCGAGAACAGGCCGAGGATAAGCCAGATGGGAATGGACTGGCGGTTAAAAAACCAGTTGGCGATGCCGCGGAGCATCGAAGTCTTGTGGGCAGCCGGGTCCATGGTTGCCTTGCCAAGCGCGTCCTGCGCAATCATTGAGTGCGGGTAGCTGCAATAATCGCGCCAATGGCTTGCGTTCCCGGCCAGGTGGGTCGTCTTCAGCTACGCCATTGCCAAGTCTGCTACGCCCATTGCCAAGCTTCTGTAATGTGAAAGGATGACTTTTACATTGGCCTCGGCAAGTCGCTCCGGATTCCATTGCCTGAGGGAATGGGTTAGGAGGTGGGGGATGGCCCGAATGGTAGAGTGGTTGCTGTGGGAGAATATCCAGCAGAATATGCGCACTTGATAGGGCAAGCGCTGGTAAAGACCCTGCCTTGGATCGCCGCCCACATAAAGGAGGAACCTGCCCCAGGCGACTACGAGAAGGAGTTGCGGATTGAAATTCCATCCGAGAATCCGCATATTTCCCAGCCATTCGTCGTCGTCACCGCTCATCGCGAGGATGGCACTTCAGCGCCCGTGACCGAGGTGGTGTGGTGGGAGCGATGGAGTCAAGACGCATTCCTCACCGAACCTGATCCGGACGCCCACATCAGGCACGTCGTTCAGCTTGTTGAGATCTTCCTGGCGGAAGAGAGCGCCGCACTCAACGCCTGGTTTGAAGGGAACTTGATAGGTGGCGGGACCTTGGTTCCTCCTGACGCAGAACCTTTTCCCGTGGGTCGCGCTGATACCATACACATCCGTTCTTGGAGAGGCACCTTTGATCGAGACCTAACTGGCGAATGGCCTGGCTGGCCCGACGATCCGAGAGACGCCTTCTACGATCCAATGTAGCCGACCCGTCCATTGCCTCCCCGCAACGGCCTACCACCCCATTACATGTACCGGCACGTACATTCAATGTAGAGGCAGCGCGGTCCTCTGGAAAATTAACCAGCTTCCGCCGCCGAATGGTCGCGACGGCTATACGTCGATCCGCGGATGGAGGCAGCCCCGAACCAAACATCCGAACGCCGATCTCCCTCAAGTCTTAGCTGCCGATCGTGTGGTATTCGATCCCAGACTTCTCGAGCGCGCCTCGGTCGTAGACCCTGCGCCCGTCAAAAACGATCTTTTGCTTGAGCAAGAGCGCGATCATGTCCCAATCGAGGCCCCTGAATTCACTCCACTCGGTGACGAGCAACAGCGCATCGGAGCCCTTCGCCACTTCATACGCGCTTTTCAAATAGGTAATTTGGGGAAAGACCTGCCGGACGTTCTTTTCGGCAATCGGGTCGCTTGCCCGAACCTTGCCGCCTTTGGAGAGGATCTCCTTGATAATCACCAAAGACTTTGCGTCGCGGATGTCGTCGGTGTTTGGCTTAAACGCAAGCCCCAGGAGCCCGATCGTCTTTTCTTCGAATCCTCCGAGGCGCCTATCTAGCCGCCTCACGAAGTTCGCCGTCTGGTCCTCGTTGATATCCGAAACGGCTTGAAGAAGTTCGAAATTATAGCCAAGCCGCTCGCCGGTCTTGATAAGGCCCTGCACGTCCTTCGGGAGGCAGGAGCCGCCCCATCCGAGGCCGGCCTGGAGAAACTGGTCGCCAATCCTCCTGTCGGCGCCCATTCCCTTGGCGACATCACCTACGTTGGCGCCGGACAGCTCGCAGATGCGGCTGATCGCGTTAATGAAGCTGATTTTGGTCGCGAGGAAGCTGTTGCTCGCGTATTTGATGAGCTCCGCGCTCGCGAGGTCGGTGATATGTACAGGAGACCCGAGTGGATGATAGAGCTCGACGAGCTTATCGGCTGCTTCCTTGCTCTTGGCCCCGATGACGATCCGGTCAGGATGAAGCGTGTCGTAGACGGCCGAACCCTCGCGCAGAAATTCGGGGTTGCTGACCACATCGAACATATCCGGCTTCACACCGGCATCCAGCAAAATCTTTTCGACCACGTCTCCGCTTCCCACGGGAACGGTGGATTTGTTCACGATTACCGTGTAATGTTTAATTGATTTGGCGATTTCGCTTGCGACGGCTTTGACCGCCGTCATGTCAGGCGCGCCGTCGAAACCGGGGGGAGTTCCAACCGCGATCATGATGATGTCGCTGTTCTCGGCAGCCTCTTCGATCGAATCGGAGATGCACAGAAAGCCGGCGGCGAGCCCCTTCTTGAGGAGGTCCTCGACGTCGGGCTCGTAGATTGGCGGGATGCCCTGGCGGAGCTTCTTAACCTTCTCCGGATCGTTGTCGACGCAGATGACGTGGTTGCCCAGCTGGGCGAGCACGACGCCCGTCACTAGCCCGACATATCCTGTTCCGATGACCGCTACTCTCACGTTTGGGGAAGGTACCTCTTTGGGAGATTATCGGCAGAGCGCGATGAGGGTTCAATGACTAAATGTGTGCAATCAGCATTTCATTCTTAATGGGCAGTGCTTTGCGGCGAGGCACGAGGGGCCGCCGTTCTCTTATTCGCCACCCTTTCCGGCCGCTCCGATCGAAATAAGTCTCCTCTTCGCGAGTGTCTGCAGAAATGCGCCCAGTGCCGCCTCGGCCTCAAGTCGATTCATTTTGAACCGGTCCCGCAGCCTCTTCGCGATGGCGTCGAAAGTGTGCTGCCCATCACACAGCTGCCACACCATCGCGCCGACCGGGTCGAGATCGAACTTCTTGGTGTCTGGCTTGCCGAGCTTCTTTGCCATCGCGCCGAGCACACCTCTCCCCTGAGTCGCGAGCGGCGCGAGCAGCAGCGCCGATCCGTCCTCCGAAAATTGATAGACGATAAGCGGGTTGCGTAGCGGTCTGGCCCGGCGCATAGCTTCCGCTGAAGGCTTGCTTCGTCTGCCGAACACGCCCCAAGTATGGCCCGTAGATGCCGGGTGGTTCTTCCCGGCGTGTTTGGAACGGTGCTCAAAGGAACCACTCCCATTCCGGACGCCATCCATCCAGCTTGGTAATAACCTTGACCAATGTGAGCTGATTCTGGCCTACGTCGTGGTTGACAAGTGCCGATATCGGGACACCAAGTCTTGTCTTGCTATCGAAGCGCAAACCTGGGGACTCAGCGGCCACGACAGTGCTCTGCAACCCCAATGCCGCGCGGGCCCAACCTTCGAGTCCATGCTTGGCGATGAGCTGCTCCGCAAAACCCCACCTGTCAGCTTCAATCCGCGCCCCCTTTGCTGTAAGAACGAGATGTGTCCTGCCCGCCAGCAGCGTCTTCCGCTCGATCTTGAGACCGTGCGGGAAGCGGAGCGATAAACCCAGGAGGGACCAGATTTCAGGCTCTTCCCTATTTGCAGATTTGAAACTCGCCGCGATTGGGCGAAATGCGGGCATCAACGAATCGCTACGGCGACCAAAGGCTTCCAAGAAAAAGACCCGTGAGCAAGCTTCACTGAAGAAGAGTGCGCCCCTACCTTGGGCCAAGCCAGACCACCGATAGAGCAGCCGGCCATGTTCCAGCTTGGATTCGGAATCAAACGATTGGCGTCGCTTGCGGGTATCACGCTCAAGCCGGGCGAAATAGGGTCTTAGCCTGGAAGGCAGGTCGGGTTTCGATCCGGCGCGTTTCCATCGGATCTGACAGCCAAGGTGTCCTGCCGAAGCCAGCCGGACATAACCTTCCTCTCGATTGCCGGAAATGAGGGTCGGACCCCAATCCGCGGGATGCTCAAATGAAAAGCCGTACCATCCGAAGACGGTCCGATCAATCATCGCTCAATCATGAGGTGACGGCTTAGACGGGCTTTACTTTCTCGTCCTTTTCGTCGTCCTCAAGGGATTTGTTCAGGGCCGACTTGCTTTCCGCAATGCCTTTCTGAAGCTCGCCAACCCCTCGGCCGACTCCGCGAAAGAATTCCGGAATTTTCTTGCCGCCGAAAAGAACCAGGATCACAACGAGGATGAGAACCATCTCGGTTGTGCCCAGCGGGCCAATGAAGGCAAGAGTGTCGAGTTTAAGCATGTGAGTTCCTAACTAGAGTATACGCTGGCCCAGACGAAGATTCATCGCGCAGGTTCTGCGGACACGTCTTTTAGCTCCTTGCCCTTCATCTGCTCCATCGCCTTTTTGATCTGTCCCTGGTCGTCGAGCGGCACCCTGTAGAGCTTGCCCTCATCCTGCATCAGCATATAGAGTTTTCCCATGGGATCGACTTCCATCCAGCCTCTTGGCTGGCCAAACACCCACACTGGCGCCTTTCCGCTGCGCTCGATACTGTAGGGTTGGCTTAGGTTGGGCGAGCCTGCGGGCACTTCGAAGAGCAGGGGTGTTTTTTCCGGCTCCTTTATGTCGGCTAGGACCTTCTCGCTCAGTGCCGAATTAAAAGCGATGCCTGTGTATACGCCCTCATCCGGGGTCGTACATCCCCAGACGGACTTGGATTCTAGGTTCGAGTATCGCCTAAACTCATCGCCGGATGGCACCTTTGCCAGGTAGGGCCTGAGCGATTCCTGCCACTTGCTGCCCGGCGGAAGCCTCCCCTTGTTATCCTTGGCATAAAGATCCATCGCAGCTTGAAGGTCGTGGAATGTCCCGACGCAGCCGAGAAACGGCATGAATTCTCGGAAGCCCCTGATGCCCACGTATCCAAAGAATCCCAAAAGTCCGCAGCAAGGGACCGCAATGCATGCGGCGACGATCCAAAGGGTTCGATTTGCGCTGCGCTGCGGGCTCTGCGTGGGAAGCTGATATCCGGGTGGCTCGTTTTGCACTGCTGGCGATTCTACTGGAGAGAGTGGTCAAGGGTTGCGCAACCGGCGCTAAACTGTGGACATGGCCGATCCAAGAAGCCTACCAAAAGTAGATGCGCTGGCCGCCAGCGAGGGTTTGAAGCCGTTCCCCGCCGAGGTGCGCACCAAGGCTTCGCGCAATGCCGTCGCCCGCTTGCGGAAGCGCATCATGAATGGGAGCGAGATAGCTGCAGGAGAGGGCGAGCAGATGGCTGAGGAGGAGGCGTGTCAATTGATGCAGCCGGCGCTTCGGCCCGCGATCAATCTTTCGGGCGTCATTCTTCACACAGGTCTTGGCCGCGCGCGACTTGCTTCGGAGGCTGCCGACCAAGTCTTTCATGCCGCCTCTCGCCATTCTGTTGTGGAGTTCGATTTAGAGTCAGGCAAGCGTGGCGACCGTCAGGATCAAGTTCGCCGTCTTTTGACCGAACTCACCGGCGCCGAGGATGCGCTGGTGGTGAACAACGCCGCCGCCGCTGTATTCCTCACGCTCAATGCCTTGGCTGCATGTAGGGAGGTGATCCTGTCCCGGGGGCAAATGGTGGAGATCGGCGGCTCATTTCGGCTGCCGGATATAGTTCGGCAGAGCGGATGCGCGCTTGCTGAGGTTGGCTGCACAAACAAGACGCGTCTCTCGGACTACTCATCCGCGATCAGCGATCAGACGGCTGCCATCCTTCGTTGCCATCCGAGCAACTACAAGATCGTCGGCTTCACGGAGGAGCCGTCCGTCAAGGAGCTATCCGACCTTTGCCGGGGTGAGCGTATTCTTCTGCTAGATGATGTCGGGGCTGGGTGCATCGTCGATGTGTCAAGGTTCGGATTGCCCAAGCAGCCCACGCTTCAGGACTCGCTGAAGGCAGGTGCGGACATCGTCATGGCGAGCGGCGACAAGCTGCTTGGTGGACCCCAGGTCGGACTGATTCTCGGCAAGGAAGAGCTAGTTCGACAGATCGCCAAGCATCCGCTCGCGCGCGTGGTCAGGGTTGGCAAGCTGAGCCTGGCCGCTCTGGAAGCCACGCTTAGGCTGTATTCGACCGGGAGGGAGTCGGAGATTCCGGTCATTCGGTATATGTCCCGGCCCCTCGATGAGGTTCGCAGATTGGGCTCTCGTCTCGCAAAGGCCTACCCGCGCGAGAGCGAACTGTCGAAAGGCTTGACCGAGGTGGGTGGAGGCTCTCTGCCGGGTGAAGGTATCCCTACGTGGCGGGCGGGATTGGCTGCCAGCGATCCAGAGAAGCTCGCTAAAGCGCTTCGACTGAACAATCCGCCCATCATCGGACGCATCGAGGATGGCAAACTCTGGCTCGATCCGCGAACGGCCGAACCAGGGGAGATCAAAGTTGTCGAGCGGGCCCTCAGGGAGATGGGCGATCATTGACGAGCCGCGACCAGAATGCGGTCATTCGAGCCTTACTTGAAAGGCTCGAAGCGCACATGTCCGGGGAGCGCGGCCATGCTGAGAGGGTGTCCGTATATGCCACCGCCACCGCCTATGAGCTTGGTGTGCGCGATGAGGAGCTGCTTCATGTCCGCTGGGCAGCCGAGCTCCACGATGTTGGGAAGCTGCTCATGGAAGCGGAGCTCCTCCAAGCCCCACCAGTCCATGCGGATAAAGAAGCTTTGCGCCAACATGCCGTCCTCGCACAGAGCGCGCTGAGAGGGCATGAGTTTCTGAAGCCGGCCTTGCCTCAGGCCAGGCATCACCATGAGCGGTTTGATGGCGGGGGCTATCCGGACGGGCTAATCGCGAGCAAGATTCCTCTTGGCTCGAGGGTTATTGCCGTGGCGGAAGTGTTCGATGTACTCACGTTTGCACCTCACTGGCGCGAGCGGGTGTCGGTAGACGAGGCGATCGGAGAGATCGAGCGTTGTGCAGGCACGCAGTTTGATCCGGAGGTTGTTGAGGCGTTCAAGTGCGTTCAACCCTTGATCCAGCCCCTCAGAACAAACTAGTAAGGCGGGGCGTTTTGGAGGGTGTCTACCATGCGATCGAGGCGCTCCGAATCGCGCGGAATCTCTTGCGGAAACTCCTTCACCATGAAGTAGCCGACTCCTGCGATGATCGCAAAGAAGGCAATTAGTCGTCTCATCCTGGCCCACTGAGTCGCAAGTCTTGTGCCAATCCCCAAGGGGCCCTAGGTAAAATCTCTTCATGCCCTCCCCCCTCGAAAGCCTCAAGCAGCGCCTTTATGACATCAACGCCCTTAATTCCGCGCTCGGAATGATGGAGTGGGACCAGCAGACCTTCATGCCGAAAGGCGGCGCCGAAGCGAGAGCCGAGCATTCTGGAATCCTGAGCCGGATGGCCCATGAGCAGTTTGTTGCCGACGAGACGCGAAACCTTCTCGATCAAGCACAGGCCCCAACCGAGGACGACCAGGCGATGTTGAGGGTGGTGCGGCGAGACCTCGATCTCGCCACCAAGATTCCGACCGCGCTCGTCGAGGAGAAGTCCCGCCTCGCCGCCAAAGCCCATGAGGAGTGGGTCGAGGCGAGGGCAAACAATGACTTCAAATCCTTCGAGCCAACGCTCGAGCGAATGTTCGAAATTGCGCGTCAGGAAGCGGAGCATCTCGGCTACCAGGATCACATCTACGACGCCCTGCTCGACCTTTATGAAGAGGGCGCAACTGCCGCGGACGCCCGTAAGATGTTCAATGATTTGAAGGTTCCAACGGTAGATCTCGTCCGTGAAATCAAGGATCGCGGGCAGCCTGACGATTCCGTGCTGTATGGCAAGTGGCCTGAGGATAAGCAGAAGGAATTCACCGAAAAGATCGTCAAGGCGGTTGGCTTTGATTTCAATCGGGGCCGACAGGATACGGCGCCCCACCCGTTCTGCGGCGGGTGGTCGATCAGCGACATTCGGCTCACCACCCGTTTTAAGCCCTACCTTGGCTCGGCGATCTTCGGTTCGCTGCACGAGGCCGGACACGGAATGTACGAGCAGGGATCGCCAATGGAGTGGGACCGCACGCCGCTTGCTGGTGGAGTCTCGCTGGGCGTCCATGAAAGCCAGTCGCGCACCTGGGAAAACATAGTGGGGCGTTCGAAAGCCTTTTGGGAGAGATTTCTGCCGGACCTCCAGGCCGTCTTCCCCGAGATTGACGCCATGAATCTCGATACCTTCTACCGGGCGATCAACAAGGTCGAGCCGTCGCTCATACGGGTCGAGGCGGACGAAGTGACCTACAATCTCCACGTTCTCACCCGCTTCGAGCTCGAGTGCGACATTCTGACCGGAAGCCTCGCGATCCGCGACCTGCCCGAGGCGTGGAATGCGAAGTACAAGGAGTATCTCGGTATCACACCCGAGACGGACAGCGTGGGCTGCCTGCAGGACGTGCACTGGTCACAGGGTTCGGTCGGTTATTTCCCAACCTATTCGATGGGGAACCTCCTCAGCTACCAGATATGGAATGTACTGCGGAGCGACCTCGGAGACACTGACGAGCTAATCCGAAACGGCGAGTTCGGCCCGATCCTTGGCTGGCTGCAGGAGAAAATCTACAGCAAGGGGCGCAAATTCACGCCGAAGGATCTGGTGATGCAGGTGACCGGTAAGCCGATGGGCGCGCGGGACTATATCGACGGGCTCCACGCGAAGTACCGCGAAATCTATGGTCTCGAGCGGGCTGGCGCGGCGTCTGTCGGATAGACCATGCTCGCATTTCTTCTTACGATCGCCTTAGCTCAAGACGCTATCCCGGATGAGGTTGGCCGCCTATTGCAGACGGTTGCCCGCTTCCAGCCAAGGGAGATCCCGAAGTCCGGGACCCCTATCCAAGTCGGCACCCGGACTGGAATGAGGCTCGTGATCAAAGAGCGCATCGACACCGGTGGCCAGCAAGGCGCCGCGCCTCCAGGGACCAAGCCCGAACCACCTCCTCCGGCCGAGTACAACCATTCCCAGCTCATCGTGGTCGCCGGAGATAAGCCCCTCTCCGAAGCCGAGGCAGCGAGCCTGCCATGGGATGATCTGCGCCAGGACGAGAAGGTCTCGACCAAGTTCCTCGGGATCGGCAAGGGCCACAGCTTCTACGCAAAGATGCCGCCCCATGAGATGATTTTGTACGTTCAGCTGGGAGGGCTCGGCGGCGGCTCAGATCCCCTCGAACTTGCCTTTGAGAGCCTCGATATTGCTAGCGAGGCAAACTCCTGGCACGCCAAGAAATTTCTTGCCGCATTCGGGAACAAATCGCAGCGCCGCCTTTTCGAGTGGGTGGAATCTGGCCGCGACAGGTGGGAACGGGCGCTCGCGACCATAGGGATGATGGAGGGCGACGGGTCGACGGCGTTCCTGGTCCGCTTTTACGCCACCGCCGACAAGCAGAAGCAAGCGTCGGTATGGAGCGCTCTGAGCCTTGGGCCTCTCCGCAAAGAAGCAAAGCCCATCTACATGGACATGCTCATGGCGGGACAATTCATCACGAGGGCAGGGAAGGCCGCAGTCGCGTTCGAATGGCCCGAATTTGCCCCGCTCCTAGAAGATTCGCTGAAGTACATGAGGGGCGGCCTTGACGAATACACGGTCGCATTCATCCAGGCCAGGAGCCTTCGCGGCCTCACCGTGCCCGAGAAGGTCGTCAAGGCCATGGACAGCATGAGGACCTCCTGGGACGCCACTCCGCGGCAGCTATTGGAGGCCAAAAGAGCGCTCACCAGCTATGCAGATCCCGATCCCATCGCGGTGGCTGCATTCGGCGCTCTCCGCATTCTGACAAAGGCGCCCGAGGCCGAGAATGCCTTCGCTAAAGATGTCCTCCTCGCTCTGCCAAGATTCTCTACCCGGGCGTACCTCGAGCGGGTCATCCGGGAATGCCCCGACAAGGCCGCCGTCGAGCGGGCGAGGAAACTCCTGGCCGAGATTCGGTAGCTTCTTCAGTCCAAAAAAGCGCTATTTCACGATCCGGATGCTCTTGATCCTGTCGCCGCGCTGGACCTTGTCCACCACATCCATCCCCCGAATCACGAATCCGACAGCAGCGTAATTGCCCTTGAGCCGCCAGGCGTCCTTCTTCAAAATGAAAAGCTGCGAGTCGCCGCCTTTCTTCTTGCCCCAGCTCGCAACACCCACCACACCGCGCACAAACTCAACCGGGCTCTCCTCGAACGGCACGTCCTTGCCTGAGCCGCCGTCGCCCATCTTAGGATCGCTCATCGGCGCATCGCGGCTGAGCGGATCGCCCCACTGGGTCACCCAGCGCTCCACCCTGTGCACCCTCTGCCCGTCGTAAAAGCCCTTCTCGACGAGCCCAACCAGGTGCCGTACGGTCCTGTACGAGCTGGCCGGATCCATCCTGATCGTAAAAGTGCCGCCCTTTTCCATCATCACCTCGACCTTCGGCCCGCCGGGAGCATAGCTCGTGATAGCTTGAACTCCCTCGCCACCCATGGATGGGGACGCGGTTGGAGCGATCGGAAGCATCGCAACGAAGAGAGCCAGAGATGTCAGCATGATGCGCATTTTATACCGATATCCCGCGCGCGTTGCAGGGCTCACAGCTTTCAGCAGTTCGCCCACAAAGCCCGTGGCCAACATAGGGGCAGCTTGGCAACCTGTCGTGCACTTCAGGCGTGAGGTAACAAAATGAAAACTACAATCCTGCTCGCCACTTTCGCGATGCTGGCACCGTGCTCAAACGCCGTGATCCTATGGGACCAGCCCTACGATGGGCAGGGTTGGGGCATCAAAGCTCAAGAGTATCCCGACTTTCCACAAGCCGACAGCTATCCCTCCGATGACTTCGTCGTGTCCGACCCAGCTTGGTTCATCACGAGGGTATTCGCCCCCGGCATAGAGGTAGGCGATAGCAGGGCCAACCTAGCCGTGAACATGCTGGTTGGACCGACTCCGAACTTCTTTGATGCCACTCTCTTCGCTCACGGAACCCAGGAGGGAGAAGACCTCGTTTTCACTCCAAATAAAACCCTCGCCCAAGGCTCCTACTGGCTCTTCACCTACGTCGTACGCTCCTTTGGGCGGGGCGGCCAACGGTTTCAGAAGACGACGACTCCCGTCAGAGGCTCGGAAGGCTACTTCCACAATCCGGGAGGCGGCTATGGCTTGGGCACCGACCCCGTCCCCCTCGCTGTCATCTTCGGGCGGCCGCAAGACCTCGCATTCCGAATCGAAGGTGAAATCGTGCCCGAACCTGCCTCGATCACCGCCCTGATCCTGGGCGGAATAGCAATCTGGAGGCGAAAGCGCGGATAGCCCTTCCGACTGATCCGCCAGAAGGAACCATCCTTGCGAATCGGGTTTCTGTCACAGCTCGAATTATCCTGAAGACAGCTCGGATTCTGGAGCGGGATTTCGGCGTCCACGAAAGAGATTTTCCCCAAATCCCTCTCCATTTTCAGCCGCAGGAGAGGGATATTCCGTCCCAACCTACGGCACGGGCTCGACGAGCGCGAGCATCGAGCCTTCCTGAACCTGGTCGCCCTTTTTCACCGCAAGGCTAGCCAGCACCCCATCGAACGGCGCGACATAAGACTGCTGCACCTTCATCGCCTCCAGCACGAGGATACGGTCGCCCTTTTTCACGGGCTCGCCCTGCGCAAGCATGACATCCACCACCAGACCCGGCATCGGCGCCACGAGCTTCCCCGATGCGATCGCGCCCGGCCCCTTCGCGCGGCCCGGCTTCTCGATCCGATATTGACGGCCCCGATAGGAGACGAGGGTTGCGTCGCCATCTTGGATCGCGGCCGCCGTCGCTGTGCCATTGGCTGTGCGGACGGCCAGTCTGTCGGCAAGGCGCGTGATCTGGGTTCCTTCCGCGGCGCTCGGAAGATCGGTCTCGATGCCATTGACGAGCTTCTTCACTTGGCCGCCTTGTACCGGAGGGCGGCAGCAACAAACTCCCGGAATAGCCGCTTTGATTTGTCGTCGTCCATCGTGCGTTCGGGGTGCCATTGCACTCCGACCATCCAGGGCCGGTCCTCCGCCTCGATCGCTTCGATAATGCCGTCGCTGCCCATTGCGGTCACGCGCATCCCCTCCCCCGGCTCGCGGATGGCCTGATGATGGTAGCTCTTGCCCTCGACCCTGCCCCCGACGATGCCGGCGAGCTTTGATCCCTCATCCACGCTGTACTGTTGGAGGACGCCCGTCTCGTCGTCGTTGTGGCCCAGAATGTCCGGCAGATGCTGGATGAGCGAGCCGCCGCGCTGGACGCTCAGGAACTGGCAACCGTAGCAGATCCCAAGGACCGGCATATCCTTATGGGCATGTTCGACGAGGCTGCTTTCGAGATCGTAGCGCTCCCGCTCGATCGGATTGACGGCAGGGTGGTTCTCCTCGCCCCAGTTTTTGGCGTCAATGTCCTTGCCGCCAGGGATCAGGAGGCCGTCGAGGATCTTGGCGAGCTCTTTCGGATCGGCATGGGGAGGGATTATGATGGGGATGCCGCCCGCATCGGCCACGCACTGGGCGTAGTTCGCATTCAGCTGGATCTTCCCCCGGGTGCGCTCGTTTGCCGGATCGGGGAAGATGTCGGCGGTGATTCCGATGAGGGGTTTCATGGAAAGGATTTGCGGTATTGGGTATTGAGGTATTAGGGGTTCGGATTTGCGATTTCGGACTTTGCGCTACTGGATGACGAACCCAATCCTCTCCACATTGCTCTTGATGGCATTCAGGAACTCCGCCGCGCCGACGCCGTTGATGAGGCGGTGATCGAAGGTTAGGACGAGGTTGACGAGCCTCTGGAGCCTGATCTCGTCGGTGTCGTTGGCGAGCCCGTTATAGACTTCGCCCAGGAAGAGCGTGGCGACGGCAGGGGGGACGACCACCGGCACGGCGTCGCGGAGGCCAAAGCTCTGCATGTTCGTGAGGCTGAGGGTGACCGCTTCGGTCGCCTGGTCCTGGCCATCGCGCGCCTTGTGGATTTGCTCTCTCGATCTGGCGGCGAAGTCGGGCCAGCTCAGGGTGTCGGCGTCCTCGACAACCGCCGTGACGAGCTGATCGCCAGGAAGGGCGACCGCGATGCCGAGGGCTGCGTGGTCGTAGGTGCGGAGGGTGTCGTCGCCCCGGAGCGTGGTCCGAAAAGCGGGGAAGTCCTTGAGGGCCTGGGCGACGGCGAAGGCGAACATCGTGAAGGCGGAGGGCTGGAACTCGTCCCCCGCCGCCTTGTTCCTTGCCCGTTGGTTCTCGATCGGCTCCCAGTTGGCGGCGACGCTGATCGTGCCGGGGACGGCGAGCTGATTGCCGCGCATGAGCCGCGAGGAGACGAGCCGCTGCTTCTGGCTCATCTGGGTTTCGGCGTAGCCTGCTTTCGGAGTGGATGGAGCGCCCTTCAGGAAGGCATCGATGTCGGCGGGCATGAGCTTTGATCCGCTCGCCGGGACGGAGGTGAGCTGCTCGTCGGTGACGCCCTTTTCCTTGGCATAGGCTCTCGTGCGAGGGGGGATGTTTGCGTTGCGCGAGCCTTCGCCGGTCTGCGGTCCGGCAGCCGTTGCCTGTTTGGTTTCGAGTCCAGCCGCCAAGCCCGTTCCAGCCGGAGCGCCATGAACCTGCATCTCCTCGACCCCTTCGGCGACATCCATCCGGCCAACCTCGCCGCCGATGGGCAGAATCGTATCCACCTCGGCCAGCCAATCCTGGAGAACTCCCTCGTAGGGCGATTCCACGTCCATGACCGCCTTGTCGGTCTCCATCTGGTAGATCGGCTCATCCCGGCGAACCTTGTCCCCCGGCTGCTTCAAAACGGCCACCAAACGGGCTTCCTGGAGCCCCTCTCCAATCTGCGGAATGCGTAGCGAAACGATCGGCATAGCTTGGTAGAGTTTGGCACAGCGGGCACGCTCCCGTGCGGTGCGGCGTCTAAATCGGATATGACGCGCTACCGGTTTTGGATATGCTCGCTTGCCTTGGCCGGACTGCTTTTGGGCTGCGCCCCAGGAGAACGAAAGCCGGACGATGCCGCTGACCCGACACGACCGAGCCGCCCGGCGAGCAAGGAAGGCAATAAAGGCATCGATCCGGACGGAACCGGGCCGGGCGGCGACATGGAAGATGGCGCGCGCCCAGGCATCAATCCGACGACCGGCTAGCCCGATAGGAAATTACAGCGGGGCGAACCGGGTCTCAGGATCCGACCATTCCGCAAGCTCGCTCCCCCGGGCCGGGCGGACGCGCATGAAATACTGCGTGCCTGGAACGAGGCCGGAGATCGTGTAGTCCGAAGCCGAGGCCGAAATCGCCGAGCCGACGAGCGTCGCGAAGGTAATGACCGTCGACCATTGAACCTCGTACGTAGCCCCCTCGATGGCTTCCCAGTCCGATTTTAGGGAGCCTGGGAAAATGCCATCAGTGAACTTGACGTCAGTCAGCTTGTGCAGCGGCGGCAGGTCCATCCCCTCGGGCGGCACGCCGAATGCGTTCAGCTCCGCGCCTTGCGGGCCAAAGAGCAGAGTCGCCGCCTGGATCACCCGCGTATAGGTGTCGAATCCGATGTCGCGCCGCTCACCTTTGAGCTGGGCGGCCGTCTTCCAGGAGTTCTCTTTCGCCTCCGTATCGGTGATCGAGGTGTTGATGTTGTCCCTATCGGTCGTGATCTGCGGTATCTGCGGCGCATTCGTCGGCCACACGCCCGGCCCCAAAGCTCCAATCGCGGCGATCGCCATGGTCATCTGGGCGCTGAGCCCCGCCGGGTCTGACTTGATTCTTGATGGCATGAGTTTTTCGTTCCTCCGAGCAAAATCCTACCCGCTCCGCCCCACGGGCCAAGGCTGCAAGCCCGAGGAAGATGGCCCGCTCAGACTCGAATCGCGCCCGATTCCTCAGGAATATAGCTATTTTCCCGAGGAATCGGGCATGTTTCCCGAGGAGAATAGCCCCCCTCTTCAGGAGCAGAGCACGCCTCCTCAGGAATCGCCCGATCCTCAGGAAGAAGAGCCCCCGCCTCAGGGTGAATCATGCCCGCCCCAGGGTGAATCATGCCCAATTCACCCCCGCGAGGGCACACTTCTGGATGAAATGACGCCGTGGTAACGGCCCGTTGTGTCCGAGTCATCTAAAGCGTATGCGCTCGTTGCTCCTTGTCGTTGCCGGATTGCTTGTGGGCCTCCAAGGGATGGAGGGTGACCGAATCGAAGCCGCTCGAAAGTCACGCGCTATTACTGTCGACGCCTTTCGCTCTTTTACGGCACTCCACTTGGAATCGCAGTTCGCATACGAGATCGGTCGGACTGCGGCAGACACTCTTAAGGTGAACGGAGTGGTCTTTGGGCAGCCGTCTAAGACCGTGCCGACCCTGTCCATCACCTTCGAGACGCATGAAGACAAGATGCTGCCACCAGGCCAGGTCATCGGCACGCTACGGATGGAACTCACGACGGTGGAGAGGATCAGGGGTCAGATGCGACTGATCAAGCAGCCATGGGGGGTCGCTTGCTCCCCATTTGTTGCTAAGAGCAAGCAGGTCGCCTTAGAACGCGGTATTTCGGAGGTCGAGCGACTGATGAAGGTTTTCGGAGAGCTCTGGCGCGAAAGCCGCCCGCGACGCAGCTCGAAGTAGTGCCCCACCCCCTACCCCCTCCCCGCGCACACAGCATCGCGGAGAGGGGGATCTGAGGCTTAGATCTTCACGCTCAAGCCCTGGGCCATGACGATCTCATTCGCGTGGTTGACCGTGAAGCGCATGTTAGGCTGGCTTCCTCTTACCGGATTGCATGAGCGAGCGTAGGGCGTCGTTGACGTCCTTGCTCGTAGGAAACCGGGCGAGTACGTCAGGATCGAGCCGGACCGTGCCGTCGAGGCGGCCAGGGCCACGGGCTGCGATCTTCAGCTTATTGAAGTCGTATTCAGGTCGAAGCTCTTCAGAGGTCTTCTTCATATGCTTTGCGTTCTTTCTTTGTGGCTTCTCGGGCGCTGATGATTCGCAGCGACTCCGCTCTTTCAGTATACGAAACGACGAGCAGGCGGCCAAGGTTCGACTCTGCGAGCAGAATGAATCGCCTTTCGTCCATGGAATGATCTGGATCGACAAAGGCTAGAAATAGCGGATCGTCGAATGCGGTCTGGGCTTCTTCGAAGGTAACCCCGTGCTTCTCCGCGTTTGCGGCTGCCTTAGGATCGTCCCACTCGAAGTCCACTTTGGGAAACTACCTGAGATTGGCTTCCCTAAATCTTCACGCTCAGGCCCTGGGCCATGACGATCTCGTTGGCGTGGTTGACCGTGAAGGCCACTCGATGGGTGACGGCGTCGAGCAGGCCCTCGGCGCTGGGGTGGCCGTTGCCAGACTTCTTCACCCCGCCGAACGGGAGATGGACCTCCGCGCCGATCGAAGGCAGGTTCACATAGCCCAGGCCGTACTCCGCGTTGTCGCGCACGTAGCGCCACTTGCGGTAGTCCTCCGTGATGACCGCCATCGCGAGGCCGTAGTCGGTGTCGTTATAGACCTCGACGGCCTGCTCGAGCGAATCAACGGGGATGATCGCGGTGTGGGGGCTGAACGCCTCCTCTTTGAGGCAGAAGGTGCCCGGCCGGTACTCCATGCGGTAGACGAACGGCTTGACGAAGTGGCCGTAGCGGTGCTCGCCCTCGGTCAGCCGCCCGCCTTCTCTGAGGATGGTCGCGCCCTCCTCCTTGGCCTTTGCGTTGTGGAATTCGTACTTCTCGATGCTGGAGGCTTCGATGAGCGGGCCCATGAAGGTGTCCTCCTCGAGGCCGTTGCCGATCTTGATGCGGTCGGTCATTTCGAGCATGCGCTCCTGAAACTCGTCCACGACCTTGCGGTGGACGATGAGGCGGTTCGAGGAGACGCATCGCTGGCCGGTGGTCTTGAATGCGCTGAGGACGCCGGCGGGGACGGCGATATCGAGGTTGGCGTCGTCGAGGACGATGACCGCGTTCTTGCCTCCCATCTCGGACGCGATGAACTTGTGGGCCTCGTTTGCGGCCTGCTTCTGGATGAGCTTTCCGACCTCGTAGCTGCCGGTGAAGACGACGACGTCGACATCGGGATGGGCGGAGAGGGGGGCGCCAGCATCCTTGTCGCCATGGATGATTCCGATCACGCCCTTGGGCATGCCCGCCTCATGGAGGAGGCTGACCATCTTGTCGCCGCAGATCGGGGTCTGCTCGGCGGGCTTGAGAATGACGACGTTGCCGCTGACGAGGCTCGGGAGCATCTCCCAGAGTGGGATCGCCATGGGGAAGTTCCACGGGCTGATGCAGGCGATGACTCCCTTGGGCTTGCGGCGGATGAAGGCGTCTTTGTCGGCGATCTCGGAGCTGATGATCTCGCCGACCGGCATCCGGCCGAGCCCGGCCACGAACTGCGCCATGTGGAGGGCCTCGACGACGTCCGCCCGGCCCTCGTTGATGGGCTTGCCGCACTCGCGGGTGCAGAGCCGGCTCATCTCTTCGAGGTCGCGTTTGATGAGCTGGGCGAAGTTGTCTATGATCTCCGCTCGCTTGACCCAGCTGAGGGCCTTCCATTTGGGGAACGCGGCGCGGGCTGCCTTGACCGCCTCGTCCACGTCTTTGGCGTTGCTGAGGGGGGCGATGCCGACGACTTCGCGCGTGTCTGCGGGGTTGAGACTTTCGAAGGTTTGGCCGCTGGAGCTATCCCGCCATTCGCCGTTGATAAGGTTCTTTGCGGTGACTGTTTTGAACTTGGTGGAGGGGGTCTCTGGGGCCATGGTGGTCATGGTTAGATTATACCGTCGAGCCTCGATCGTGCGGGCTTGCTCCAGCATAGCCATACTTGACGTAGACACTACAGGATGAACGCCCCTTACCAGAGAATCACGGAGCTATTCGGTGCGCCGAAATTCGACCCGTCCACCTCGTCCTCCCTGCCGAGAAAGCGCAAAGGGGACAGCCCGGAAGCGAGCAGGGAACTGGGCAGCCAATGCCTGAACGACGGCGACTATGAGGCGGCGATCCAGCACTTCAAGGACGCGATTGAACTGGGGCAGGAGACTTCTGCCGCGGTTGATCTTGCGGGCGCATACGAATACGCTGAGATGGCTCCCCAGGCGCTCATCCAATACGAAGCTGCTCTGAAGATCAAGGAGGACGAGCCGGAGCCCTATGTCGGCCTTTCGCAGATATTCAAGAGGAATGCGCAATATCGAGATGCTGCCACAGAGCTTGAAGATGCGATCAAGCTCGATCCGGACAATGCCTTCTACCGGCACAAGCTGGCGGAGATATTGCGCGAGATTGGGGAGAGGGACCGGGCGGTCGTCGCGGCTCAAGGCGCCGTCGCCTGCGCTCCCTCTGAGCACTTTTACCATTACTGGCTGGGCGACCTGCTGATCGAAATGCAGCGCTTCGACGAGGCACTCAATGCATTTAGGGCCGCCATTGAAATGTCCCCTGGCGACGACTTCCTCTATCAGCGCGCGGCGATTGCCTTCTGGGGGGCGGGGAGGCAGATTGAGGCGGTCAAGGCCATCCGCATCGCAAGCGATTTGGACCCGGCGAACAACCTGTACTATGGCGTGCTGGAGCTTTTCCTCACGAAGATGGGAATGGCGGAGGAAGCGACCCTCGAACGCCCGCGGGCAGCCAAGATGGACGATTACGACCTGGAGGCGCTGAGGCGCCTGGGAATCGAAGGAAGATTAGAGCCCTTCCTCGGCTAGCTCGATCGCCCTTAGCGAGGCACGGGCCTTGTTCATGCACTCCTCATATTCCTTGGCAGGGACGGAGTCATAGACGATTCCCGCGCCGGCTTGGACGACTGCAGTTCCATCCTTCACCGAGATAGTCCGGATCGCGATCGCCATATCCATGTCGCCTGATGCGCTGATGTAGCCGACAGCGCCCGCATACACCCCACGCCGGGATGGCTCAAGCTCGTCGATAATCTCCATGGCCCGAACCTTCGGCGCGCCGCTCACGGTGCCGGCAGGGAATGAGGCTCGCAAGAGGTCAAAGGCGTCAGATTCCTTTCGCAGCTTGCCTGTGACGTCGCTCACGATGTGCATGACGTGGCTGTACTTCTCGATGACCATGAGCTCGTTGACTTTGATTGAGCCATATTCGCAGACCCTTCCGAGGTCGTTCCTGCCCAGGTCCACGAGCATGATGTGTTCCGCCCGCTCTTTGTCATCGTCGAGGAGCTCTTGCGCCAACGCTTCGTCCTCTTCTGCTGACTTGCCCCTCCATCTGGTGCCTGCAATCGGCCGGACCCGAGCGGTTCCATCCTGCAGGCTGACCAATATCTCCGGAGATGCGCCGATGACGTCGATGTCGCCGCATCGGAGCAGGAACATGTAGGGCGATGGATTAATGGATCTCAGCGTTCGGTAGAGGGTCAGGGGATGGGCGGAGACTTTTCGGGAAAACCGCTGCGAGATGACCATTTGGATACCGTCTCCGGCCGCTATGTACTTGACGACCCTCTCGACTGCGGCCTCGTATTGCGCCTTCGACATATTGGATTGAAGCTCCGTCGGATCGCCACCAGTGCTCGCAGGCAGGCTCGGCATGGGACCGTCGAGCAAGGCCGCCAACCGGTCGATCTCTGCAACCGCTCGGTCATATCCTTCCGGCGAACTCTCGGCGAGCGAAATGATCCGGATGAGATTCTTCGCGTGGTCGAAGACAACCACCGTCTCGACGATCATCATCACCATGTCGGGATGCCCGAGGTCGTCGGATTGTCCGTCAGGAAGCTTTTCGACGAACCGGGCATAGTCGTAGCTCAAGAATCCCACCGCGCCGCCAAGGAACTTCGGCATGCCTTCCACATGCGGCGGAGGATGTGAGCTTGCTTTCAAGGTCCCTTCAAGCTCCGCTTCAAGTAGATGCAGGGGATCCTTGCCCTCGGCCAGCGTAGAAGACACGACTTGCCCGCCTTCTTCACGCTGAACAGAGGAACCTTTGGATTTGAGAATGACCTTGGGGCCTACGCCCAGAACGCTGTATCGCGCCAGCTGCTCGCCTCCGGTCACGCTTTCGAGAAGGAAACTGTAGGTTTCGCCCTGAGAAATCTTCCAGTGGGCGCTGAGCGGCGTCTCGAAGTCTGCGAGGACGTCGCGAAACACAGGCACGCGTGTTCGGCCGTCGGCTCTGCTTATAAATTCGTCCCTCGAAGGAACCTGCATGAGAGGTGATTATGGCCCACCGTGATACAATCGCATGGTAGTCGCGAAGCCTGGGAGCGCTGAATTTCGTCAGCAAAGAGCAGGGCGTGCGGGGAAGAAACATGACCGAGCCAGAACGAGCCAAGAACCTGTTGGGAACCTTGCTTTTGCAAGCGTTGCTGGTCATTTGCTGGGCGCTTGTGCTCGCGAAAACGTATTTCTTGATCCGCGGCCACGAGGCGCCCGCGTTCATTGATTACAGCTACATGGTGGCGCTGCCCGTCGCCCTCTGGTATTTCAAGGTGGGGCTAGAACTGCTTGGAATCTGGTTCTACCTCGGGGTCCTGTCGTTCATCGAAGTAGGCGCCCTCTTCTGGATTGTTCGGGCTTGGCGTAGGTACCTGCTCAACGACGAGGCCAAGGCAATGAGCTTGGGATGGACGATTGTCGCGACCGTGCTGGCCGTCAACTTTGTGATTCTCGTCTTTTTCGTGGCCCGCGACATTTTCTTGGCCCGGCAAACAAAGTCGAGCACCAAGACTGCTGCCGGTCAGGTCCATCCGACAGCGTGAGCCGCTCTATGCCACAATCGCGATGGTGCAACCGTTCGTTCGGCATTCGGGAAGGATCGCGGTATACGAAGCCGACAACGTAGATACCGACCGCATTATTCCAGCCCGATTTCTCTCGTTGGTGACGCGTGCCGGCTATGGCGACCTGCTCTTCAAGGATGTCCGGGGGCCGGATTTTCCTCTCGATTCGCCTGAGGCGCAGGGGGCCTCCGTGCTGGTCGTCGGTAAGAATTTTGGCTGTGGCTCGTCTCGAGAGCACGCGGTTTGGGCGATCCAGCAGGCTGGATACAGGGCAGTCATTGCCAAGAAAACGGAGACCGACTCCGGCTATAGCGATATCTTTCGCCAGAACGCGGCCAACTGCGGGCTACTGCTCATCGAGCTTCCGGAAGCCGAACACTCCCGTCTGGTAGAAGCGGGATCGGGCGCCTCGGTTCAGGTCGATCTCGAGCGACAAACCATCGGCATTGAAAGCGGCGAATTTGGATTTGAGATCAACCCCGCAACAAAGGACGATTTGATTCAGGGCCTCGACATGATCGGCACGACTCTTCGACATGAGGAGGACATTTCTAGGTACGAGGCGCACGACCGCGCCTTTGTTCCGCCCTCCCAAACAATCTCATGAAGGGGTTACTGTTGGCATCGCTGGTGATTGCGCTCTTCGGATGCGGTTCGGAAAGCGGACGTAAGGCGGCGACGCCCGACCCACAGCTGGCGGCCAAGCCTTCCTCGCAGCGCATGTACGATTTGAAGGACTTCGAGACCGTGAATCTCGAACTCAACGGGAATACGATCAAAGCCTGGGTCGCCGATAACACCTTCAAGATTACGGAAGGCATGATGTGGCTGAGCGACGACGAGGTCAAGCCCGACGAGGCCATGCTCTTTGTGATGCCGGCAGCCGCACCCCAGAGCTTTTGGATGCGGAATACGCTCATTCCGCTCGATCTCGTGTTCCTGAGCGAGCAGGGTCGGGTTCTCAATGTGGTCCAAGGCAAGCCGCTCGACGAGGCGACGAAGCTGCGGAGCAAAGGCGCTGCGATGTACGTCATCGAGCTTAAGCAGGGGACGGCCAAGAGGATGGGCGTTAGTCCTGGCCAGGTCGTCGAGATTCCAAGCGTGATTGGTTTCAAGGGCTAGTCGCCGCATATGCCAAAATGGGTTCCAATGAAGGCTGCTGTCGCTTCGCTTCTGTGGCTCCTGTTTTCGGTCGCTGGAATGGGCCAAGAGGGGCTGTTAATTCGGGAAGGCGACACGATTGCGGTATCTTGCGCCGAAGAGGCGTCTTTCAACTCCGAGCACAAGGTTGCGGTTGACGGTACGATTCGCCTGCCCGCGATAGGCCCCATTTTCGTGTCGGGCCTCAAGGAAAGTTCGGCCGCGGATCGCCTCACATCGGCAGTTCGAGCGCGCGGCTGGAGCAAGGCGAGCATAGTGGTCCGGCTAATCGCCCCTGCCCAGGATCCAGTTAGCTATTCGGGCGCGGTCGAAGCGGGCGGCTCCGTGGCATTTCGGCCAGGTCTTAGGCTAAGTGATGTATTGCGGTCAGCGAAACCGACGCGCTCAGCCGATCTTGCGAAGGTCAATATTACTGGCCGCAGCGGGGGCATTAGAGTCATCGATGCATCTGAGTCTGCTTCCGCAGAAGATCCCGTCCTGAATCCCGGAGATAGCGTCTTTGTCCCTCTGATCACGCAGGCGATCGAGGTCTATCTGCTCGGCGCTCTGATCGAGCCGGGGAGCGTGACTTTTGTGCGCGGGATGACTGCCAAGGCAGCAGTGGAAGCTTCCGGAGGGCCGAGCCGCCAAGCCAATCTGTCTCGGGCCAGGCTTGTGAAGACAAATGGCGAGGCGTGGCCGCTCGATCTCGGTCCGTTTGGACGTGACATTGATCTGGAGCCCGGCGACAAGATATACGTGCCCCTAGTGGATAGGTTGCGGTTCGTGTCGGTTGTGGGCGCGGTGGCCAACCCCGGGGTGATTGACTATTCCCCAAGCATGACCTTGGAATCGGCCATCCTCTCAGCCGGTGGGCGGCTTCCGGAGGCTAGCGAGAGGGGATTCCGCGTTCGTCGTGTGGCTCTGGCAAAAGATGCGCTGCCTAATTCGATTCAGCCATTTGACATTATCGAAGTGCCGTACGACAGGCCTTCGGCCAACCTCTTCGCCAAAGTAGCACGGAATCTCATCGGAATTCTTTTGGTGCTTGGCCGTTGACGCCGTGGGATCGCTCCAAGGGTTGCCCAGAGCCGATTAGAGCATTGAACCGCATTCGCGAGATCGAGAACGGCGAGCCCCTTGTCGACCTGAGGGTCGTCGCCCCCGAAATCGTAATCTATCGTCCGCAGACGATTCCTTTCTGCCGGAAGCGGGTGGCTGAAATGGCTCTTGCAGCCGCCCGCGTCCTCTCACCGGAATTTAAGCTCGCGGTTACCGATGCATGGCGACCCATCGAGCGCCAGCAGCGAATTTACGACTTTATGCTTGAGAGCGCCAAGGAGGCTTTCCCGAGCCGAAATCATGCGGCCCTCCGCCGCACGATCTGCACTTGGGTTGCGCCCACCGATCAAAGGACGCCCCCTGGGCATTGCACAGGTGGCGCCCTCGATGTTTGGCTGCTCCATCCAGATGGCGAACCGGTCGACGTGACCTCGCCCTACGGTCGCTTTCGGGCCGCCAGGACCTACACGATTGGCCTGACCTCCGAGGCACGGCGAAACAGGACGCGCCTCGTGGAAGCGATGTTAGGGGCTGGGTTCTCCAATTGCCGCGATGAGTGGTGGCACTATAGCTTTGGGGACGCGGGATGGGCCGTGCGGACCGGCGCCGATACCTGCTGTTATGGACTTGCCAAGCTTGATCCGGCACTATATGAGGAGCAGGAGCGAATCTCAAAGGAGGCCATAATCGCACGGACCAATCCGTTCCTCGATCCGGATGCCTAGCGCTTGATCGGCAGCTCCGGAAAGATCATCGCTTCCGGCGGCGTCACGCCATTTGGGGTGAACCCGCCGGGGAAAAGGAGAATCGTATCGATGGCCAGCTCTGCAGCATTGATCACGTCGACCTCGATTCTCAGCTTGGCCGCTCGCCCGACAAGGGTCACGCTGCCGAGTTTGTACCAGCCGAACCCGAGTCCATAGCGGCTGATCGGTTCTCCCTGAAGGACAAAGGCTTGATCGCCAACGAGAACGCGAACGTTATCCCGGAGCTCGCCAGGCACCCTTGCCGAAATCCAAACTTCCAAAGGCTCCTTGGATTTGGGGGACACGTTGAACTCCGCGAAGTAGCCATCCGTCTCCTTCGCGGCAAGAGGGGCTCTCAGGGAGAGAACGGAGCCATTGCTGCAGCCTGCTTCCAGGGCGGATTCGCTAAACGTATGGACTCGGCTTGCCTCGGCCTCGATCCAATTGAAGTCGCCCATGCGTGCATTGAGCTTCCAGTAGTACGACCGGAGGCTCGCGTGGCTGCCTCCGGGATTCTGGTCAAAGCTGGCGATCGCCTCCCTGAAAAAGAAGTTCTCCTCATCTGCGAGAATGTGCCTGAGCTCGGCCAGCTTCAGAAGTTCCTCGAATCGAAAAACCGCCTCCTGCATGGCGGGTTCCGGGACAGGAATCTCGTCGGTGCCTTCGATCAGCAGCGGAAGCTCGCCGAGCAGGACTTCTACGCCGTCACGAAGCATCTTGGGCTTGGGGTCGCTGCCGTCGGAAGCCCGAAAGGTCGCGACTTTGGGCTGCAGCATCCGCAGTTTAACTCGGCGCGCCGGCCCGACCGTCCAGATCGCCGTAAAATTCGTGCGATCATCACGGTAGCGATAGCCGAAGAATTTCGTTCCAAAGTCCAGCCGGTTGCCGCTCGCCGGGGAGGGAAGCCACCATTTGCCGCCCCCGATGCTCTGGGGTCTGGCCGGATTGAGGGCATTTTCTGGAAAGAATAGTGCGGATGGAGACCATTGCGCGGCGGCACCGTCGGTTGAAATCCGCGCCGCCTCTGAAGCCAGAACAGGTAGAGCGCCCGGGATGGGCTTGAAGAACCATCCCCTAGAGCCCAAGTTCGTCAAGTCTTGTAGGACATTTGGCAATTGCGTTGCCGCATCCTGAACGCTTGAGAGATCGACATCGGTGGCAAGCAGCCAACCTGGCCCGGGCCAGCGCAGAATGGAACTGGTAACGCGTGAACCGCCCTCTGCGATCGCCGAAGGAGTCGCCCCGGAGACTCGCATTCCCAGTCCATCAATGACCGGCGTCGAGCTTTCGTATGGCGCTGCCCAACCCGCCCACTCCTGAACGATCGGCACATCCACAATCTTCCGGATCGCAAGTACAAGCCGCTGATACCGCCGCACGGCAGTCGCATTGATCGTGCCCTGGACGTCCGTCCAAACCGCTGACCGCTTGGACTCCACTGGGTAGAGGCGGTCCGTTTTCGGGTCCCACAGGTGGTATATTCCGCGATTTCCGGACCAGAGTGGCACGAGGCGCGAGTAATCCTGAAAGGTGGCGAGGTCGGGCGCCCCAATCAGCCACGCTCGCTCGAGCGTGGCCGTGGTTCGATACTTCCGCTCCAGATATCCGGCATATTCCGCTCGGAAGCTTGGGCTGGTTGGCACGAAGTTCGGCGTGCTGGAGGCGATCGAAAGCACGGTGCCGAGCGGATTGATGATGCCTCGCAGTCCCTGTCCAGGCTTGGCATCTCGCACCGATTTGAGCAGGCGGTCCCGATGGCCGTCAAATTCTTCCCAGAAATCGGTTTGGGAAAGGCCCTTTACATCCGGATAAATCAGCAGGGTGTGGTCGAGGTCGTTGAGGGGCTTGACATCGAGCACAAACCGGTTGTTCTCGATCTTGACTCTGGTCACCCGCTCGACCATCTGGTCGTGCTTGGTGATAAGTACGGCCAGGGCAGTGGTCGCATTGAGATTCAGCTCAATCCTGCGTGCGGTGGTGATCCCTGGAATGCGATACGAGGCGGGCTCCACGGCAAATCCCCTAGCCATGGGCGCCATCGAAGAAACGGACGCTAGATATCGGACTCCGGCAGCCTCCGCTCTAGAGAAGGCCGCCGCCCAGTCTGATCCCGCGCTTAGCTCGAGAAGCACGTCGCCCACGCCTGCTCTCTTTGCGTCCTGTATTTCCTCTTCCGAGCCTCCAATCCGCACGCCGACCGGCATATAGGGAGACCCGTTCCAGATGAGTGTGTGATGGGGGTTAATGCTCCAGCTTCCGGGCGCCCCCCCGGTCGGTCGATAGGTGCCCTGTTTTGCTTGGCCAATAGCCAAAGAGGCGGCAGCGAGAAGGGCCAACGGCAGCAGCGGGCGCACGAGGGTTAGACTACCTGAGCGTTTGGATCGGTTCAGGTGTACGGAATAAAACTTAAACACCTGGGCAAGGATTGCTCCATGCTGGTAGCATCATCGCGTGTCGTCCGTTTCACCTCCTATGACCTCTCTCGATGAGCTTTGCATCAACACGATCAGGGGCCTTTCGATCGATGCGGTGGAGGCGGCGAAGTCCGGCCATCCCGGCCTGCCGCTCGGTGTCGCTCCAATGGCCCACGTCCTCTGGACGAGGCACCTGCGTCACAATCCGGGTGACCCGAAATGGCCCGAAAGAGATAGGTTTATTTTGTCCGCTGGGCATGGATCGATGCTCCTTTATTCGCTCCTTCATCTGACCGGCTATGACCTCTCGCTGGACGAGATCAAGCGGTTTCGCCAGTTCGAGAGCAAGACGCCAGGGCATCCGGAAAACTTCATGACGCCGGGAGTCGAGGTGGCTACCGGGCCGCTCGGGCAGGGGTGCGGGATGTCGGTTGGGATGGCGATCGCGGAGCGATTCTTGGCCGCGACTTTCAACAAGCCCGGACACGAAATTATCGATCACTTCACCTATGTGATCTGCTCCGATGGCGACCTAATGGAGGGCGTCGCGCACGAAGCAGCTTCGCTCGCCGGGCACCAGAAGCTGGGCAAGCTGATTTGGCTCTACGATGACAATGGAATCACGATCGATGGCTCCACTGCGCTGGCATTCACGGAGGATGTGGGCTCGCGTTTCCAGGCGCTTGGATGGCATGTGCAGCGGATCGATGGCATGAATCTGGACGCGGTCGACCTTGCACTAAGCGAAGCCAAATCAGCACTGGATCAGCCCTCGCTCATTATCGCGAGGACGGTCATCGGCTTCGGAAGCCCGAATAAAGGCGGTACCTCCAAGAGCCACGGCGCTGCCCTCGGCCCGGATGAATCCAGGCTTACCAAGGAGAATCTCGGAATCCCGTTGGAGCCCCCTTTCTACATCGCTGATGATGTTTTGCGCGAGTTTCGAAAAGCCGTTGATCGCGGGGAGCAATGGCAGCACGATTGGCAGGATGAACTCGATGCCTATGCAATGGCTTACCCGGAAGCGGCGAGGAACCTAAAGAACTCTTGGATATGGAATTGGGAGGCAGATTTCCCGTCATTCGGCCCCGATGAGAAGCTGGCCACGCGGGTTGCTTCTGGAAAGGTGATTAACGCGATCGAGGCACAGGTGCCGACGCTGATCGGCGGCAGCGCCGACCTTGCCGAGAGCAATAACACGCATATAAAGGAATCGCCAGATATGCAGGCAACGACCCCCGCCGGTAGGAACATCAATTTCGGCGTTCGCGAGCATGCCATGGCGGCTGCCTGTAACGGGATCACGCTACATGGCGGTTGCCGCGGCTTTGGAGCTTCTTTCCTGATATTCGCAGACTACTGCCGCCCGGCGCTTCGTCTCGCAGCGCTGCAGCAATGCCCGTCGATCTTCGTATTCACCCACGACTCCATCGGCCTGGGTGAGGATGGGCCGACGCACCAGCCTATCGAGCACCTCATATCCCTCCGCGCAATTCCAAATTTCAACCTCATGCGCCCAGCGGATGGAAATGAGACAGCGGCATGTTGGAAGATCGCGCTGGAGTCTCAGAATACACCCTCAGTGCTTGCGCTCACGAGGCAAGCGCTGCCGACGATCTCCCCGGCTATGAATGGTGGCGATCACCCTGCATCGAAGGGGGCGTATGTATTGTCCGACCCTCCGCTTGACACTCAACACTCGGCACTCGCTGCCGTGCTGATTGCCACTGGTTCTGAAGTCCACCTCTGCCTCGACGCGCAGGCACTCCTGGCGAAGGAGGGCATCGCGGCCAGGGTCGTGAGCATGCCGAGTTGGTTCCTCTTCGAGCAGCAGCCTGCAAGCTATCGCGAGGAAGTGCTGTCCAAGGGTGTGCCTACGATGTCGGTGGAAGCGGGCTGCACCCTCGGCTGGAGCAGGTACGCCCAGGCCCATGTCGGCATTGATCATTTCGGCTCCTCCGCCCCAGGGGATGTGCTGTTCAAGGCATTCGGATTCACTGCAGAGAACATCGCCGCGGCCGCTCGCAAGCTGTTGGGCCAAAGGTAGAATTCGAAACATCCCCATGCCGCAGAAGACCGTTCCCGCGCCGAAGCTGATCTTTGACAGGTCCCGACCGGGTCGAGTTGGCTGCAACGTCCCCACCTGCGACACGCCGCAGGTCGACCTCAAGGATTGCCTAGGCGACCTGAGAGACGAGCTGCATCTGCCTGAAGTGGACGAACTGACTCTGCTGCGACACTTTACAAACCTGTCGCACATCAATTACGGCATCGAAACGGGCTTCTATCCGCTCGGCTCGTGCACGATGAAATACAACCCCAAGATCAACGAGAGGACCGCAGCCCTGCCGGGGTTTTCGCACATCCATCCTATGCAACCGGAGTCGACCGTGCCGGGCGCCCTCGAAGTCCTTGCGAGCGTGCAGGACATTCTGCGGGAGGTCGCGGGCTTCGACGAGATCTGCCTGCAGCCAATGGCAGGGGCGCATGGCGAGATGACTTGCCTGATGATGATCAAGGCATACCACCACGCGAATAAAGAAGGCGATCAGCGCCACACCGTGTTGGTACCGGACTCCGCCCACGGGACGAATCCAGCCTCGGCGGCAAGGTGCGGATACGACGTGCTGTCGATTCCGACGGACATCGAAGGCTCAATCGACATCGAAGCGCTCCGGCAGACGCTTGCTGAGAAAGGCAATACGGTCGCCGCGTTCATGATCACGAATCCTTCCACGCTCGGCTTGTTCGAATCGCGGATCACAGAGATCTGCGCCATGATTCACGAGGCTGGCGGACAAGTTTTCTGTGACGGTGCGAACA
Source organism: Fimbriimonadaceae bacterium (assembly GCA_049276675.1). Lineage (GTDB taxonomy): Bacteria > Armatimonadota > Fimbriimonadia > Fimbriimonadales > Fimbriimonadaceae > DATLGQ01. Next base: position 20,213 of record JBASWW010000031.1, on the reverse strand, counting down.
TGAATGCGATGGTCGGGACCACGCGGCCCGGCGATCATGGCTTCGACTGCATGCATCTGAACCTGCACAAGACCTTTTCGACGCCTCACGGCGGGGGCGGGCCCGGATGTGGCGCCATCGGGGTGCAGAGGCATCTGGGGCCTTTCTTGCCGGCTCCGGTGATTAGGCGCTCGCCCTCATCCCCAACCCCCACCTCTCGCGAAACAGACCGCGGAAATTCAAAAAAGCCTGCGGCGGAAACGGGAGAGGGGGCTCCGTACTTCGATCACGACCGCCCTCTCTCGATAGGCCGGGTCTCCGGATACCATGGGCAGTTCCTCATGGAGGTGCGAGCCCTGACCTACCTCCTCGCGTACGGAAAGGAGCGCATGGCAGATATCTCTCGCCATGCCGTGCTGAATGCGAACTATGTCAGAGCACGCATCAAGGATGTTCTGCCCCCTGCGCATCCGAGGCCGTGTATGCACGAGGTTGTCGTCACTGCCCAGCAATACAAAAAAAACGGCGTGCGTGCGCTTGATATCAGCAAGCGCCTGATCGATTACGGCTTCCATCCACCCACCAACTACTTTCCCCTCATCGTGCCCGAATGCCTAATGATCGAGCCGACCGAAACTGAGACAAAAGAAACCCTGGACGAATTTTGCGACGCTCTGATCTCCATATGCCGGGAGGCCATCGAAGATCCCGATGCCCTGCACGATGCGCCCACGACCCAGATCGTCGGAAGGCTGGACGAGACGAAGGCAGTCAAGGATCTCGATGTGGCCTGGAAGCCGGTCCTCGAACCAGCGCTCGCCTGATTTCCCCTCCCCCTACCCCCTCCCCATTTGCGGGCACGATCATCCCGAAAATGGAGAGGGGTTCCCGGAAGCCAACGAAAATCTGGAGGGGTCGAGCGGATTTGAACCGCTGAATAAAGGTTTTGCAGACCTCCGCGTTAGACCACTTCGCCACGACCCCGGAAAACTTCGCTTTTGGAGGCGCCGAGCAGATTCGAACTGCTGGATGAGGGTTTTGCAGACCCTTCCCTTAGCCGCTTGGGTACGGCGCCGAAGGGCTAGAGGATACCTCTCGCTTCCCCGTAAGCGCCGGTTGGCACATGCCGGAGTCGGATGCATGACCGCTGGGACAAACTCAGACGGTCTCATTGAGTGGACAGGCTCTTTTCCTCGGGAAGCCGCGGGGACCCTTACTAAGGCAGGCTACCCACCCGCGACCTCATCTCTTGAACCTTCAGGAAGGAGCCTGAGGGCGCTGGTTGATTGTCCCAGCGGCTCGTGTACTTACAATGAGACAGCCTCAAACTCACTCGGCAGCTACGGGCAGGCTGTGTGATTCCCCGCAACTTGCTTACCCCTCCCCGGACCTTAGATTCCCATCCCCTGAAGTCAAGGGGAGCTCCCTGGAAGTCAAAGGGAGCTCCCTGGAAGTCAAACGGAGTCCCCGGAGGTCGTAGGGAGCTCCCTGGAGGTCGTAGGGAGCTTTCCGGAGGTCGTAGGGAGCTTCCCGGAGGTCGTAGGGAACCTCGATCGTCGCCAGGCTATACCTCCTTTACCGTAGGACAAGTAACATCAAAGCAGGTGTCCAACACATGTCAATCCGAACCACACTCATTTTGCTCGCCGGAGCCCTTGCCGTGACCGCGTTCGCACTAGGCCAGCGCCTCGAATATCCCAAGTCCCGCAAGGCCGATGTCGTCGATGTTCTTCACGGAACGAGCGTCGAAGACCCTTACCGCTGGCTCGAAGACACCGGCTCAGCCGAAACCAAGGCCTGGGTCGCCGCACAGAACAAGGTCACCTTCGGCTATCTCGCAAAGATCACGGAGAGGGCCGCGATCAAGAAGCGCCTCACCAAGATCTGGAACTACGAGCGGTTCGGCACCCCCTTCAAGAAGGGCGGACGGTATTTCTTCAGCAAGAACGATGGGCTCCAGAATCAGAGCGTCCTGTTCGTGGCCGAGTCGCTTCGGGCCAGACCCAGGGTGCTGCTCGATCCAAACAAGCTGAGCAAAGACGGCACCGTCGCGCTTGGCGGCATTGCAATCAGCGAGAACGGCAAGCTCATGGCCTATTCCCTGCAGAAATCAGGCTCGGACTGGCAGGAATGGAAAGTGCGGAACGTGGATACGGGCAGGGACCTGAAGGACCACATCCTTTGGAGCAAGTTTAGCGGCGCCTCTTGGACGGCCGATGGCAAGGGCTTCTTTTACAGCCGCTATGACGAGCCGAAGGGCGCTGCGCTTCAGGAACAGAACTACTTCCAGAAGCTCTACTACCACCGGATCGGAACCCCGCAGAGCCAGGACGAGCTCACTTACGAGCGCAAAGACGAGAAGGAATGGGGCTTCGACGGCTCGGTTACCGACGACGGGCGCTACCTCATCATCTCCGTGTGGAAAGGCACGGAGCCGAAGAACCAGGTCTTCTACAAGGACCTTCGCGCGCCGGGCGGCAAGGTCATCGAGCTCATTAGGGGCTTCGAGGCGAGCTTCAATTTCGTAACGAACGTCGGAGAGAGATTCCTCTTCCACACCGACTCGAAGGCGCCGATGGGCAAGCTGATCGAAGTCGACACCCGCAAGCCCAGTGCAAGGAAGACGCTGATTCCAGAAGCCAAGGCGAACCTTGAGGGCGTCGGCGCGGTAGGCGGAAAGCTCTTCGCGCAATACCTGAAGGATGCGCATTCGCAGATCGAGGAGTACACCATCAAAGGCAAGAAGATTCGCGAGATCGCCTTGCCCGGATTGGGCTCCGCGGGCGGCTTTGGCGGCGACTTCATCAAAGACAAGGAAACGTTCTATGCCTTCACTGGCTTCACGATGCCCAACACTATCTTTCGATATGACATCCGGACAGGGAAGAGCACGGTCTGGAAGCGACCCAAAGTCGACTTCGATCCATCTCGATTTGAGACCAAGCAGGTCTTCTATCGGAGCAAAGATGGGACCAAGATTCCTATGTTCATCACCTACCGCAAAGGGCTCAAGCTGAACGGCCAGAACCCAACGCTGCTCTACGGATACGGCGGGTTCCGATCCTCCGAGACGCCTTATTTTTCGGTCGTGCGCACGGTTTGGATGGAGTTGGGTGGGGTGTACGCGGTGGCGAACCTGCGGGGCGGCGGCGAATATGGCAAGGCCTGGCATGATGCGGGTCGGCTCAAGAACAAGCAGAACGTGTTCGACGATTTCATTGCCGCGGCCGAATACCTGATCTCCAAGAAATACACGTCTACGCCCAAATTGGCGATCAATGGCGGCTCCAACGGCGGGCTATTGGTGGGCGCTGTCTTGAATCAGCGGCCCGATCTCTTCGGCGCGGCGGTGCCCGAGGTCGGCGTCATGGACATGCTGCGCTTCCACAAGTTCACAATCGGCTGGGCTTGGACCAGCGACTACGGCTCGCCGGATGATCCGGAGATGTTCAAGGTGCTGTACAAGTATTCGCCCTATCACAACATCAAGATGGGCGGCAAATACCCCCCGACCCTTGTAATGACGGCGGATACCGACGACAGGGTGGTTCCAAGCCACAGCTTCAAGTACATCGCAAGGCTCCAGGAATCGCAAGCTGGAGCTTCGCCGGTGCTGATTCGGGTCGAGACGAAAGCGGGGCACGGGGGCGGCAAGCCAACTGCAAAGATCATCGAAGAGATTGCCGACGTGTATGGATTCTTGGTCAAATCGCTAGGGATGAAATTGCCGCCAAAGTTTGGCATGTAATGCGATGATTCCAACACGTCGGGTTTTCAACATCAGAGGGTGGCTCTTCTGACCTTCGCGGTGTGCGTGTCCTAAGCCGAAGCATCCGGTTTTGCGGCTTGGCTCTTCCGACGGCTTGAAGCATTGCTGATATACTCGGCGTGGTGAAAACCCTTGGCTTATCGTCGCGAGCGAGGCTCCTCAAGGCCTCCCCTACGCTGTCGATCACCGCGAAAGCCAAGTCGATGAAAGCGCAGGGGGTCGACGTGATTTCCCTTGCTGCGGGCGAGCCGGACTTTAACACGCCCGAAGCGGTCTGCCAGGCCGCGATCGATGCGCTTCACGCTGGAAAAACCAAATACACCGCCACTTCAGGAATGCCGGAGCTCAAAGAGGCGATCGCCGAGAAACTGCGGCGCGAGAACGGGATAGCGGTTCGGCCCGAGCAGGTCGTGGTGAGCTGTGGGGCAAAGCAGAGCCTTTACAACGCGGTGATGACGCTGGTCGAACCAGGGGACGAGGTCCTCCTGATCGCGCCCTACTGGATGACTTATGCTGAGCAGATCGTGCTGGCGGGAGCGTCTCCGGTGGTGGTTCGCGCGCTTGCGGAGAACGGGTTTGTGCCTTTGATCGAAGACCTCAAGGCGGCGGTGACCGAGCGGACGCGGGCGATCATCATCAATAGTCCGTGCAATCCGACAGGAGCGGTTTTCCCCCGGCAGACTTTAAAGGATATTGCGATGCTGGCCATGCGGCATGGGCTGTGGGTGATCGCCGACGAGATTTACGAGCGGCTGGTTTATGGCCAGGCGCACCAGAGTATCGCGTCTCTTGGGAGCGATATCGCCGAGCAGACGGTGACGATCAGCGGGGTGAGCAAAACCTATGCGATGACGGGCTGGCGGATTGGTTACTCTGCCGCGCCAGACGAGCTTGCAAGTGCATTTTCTAATCTTCAGGACCAAGTGACGAGCAGCCCGACGAGCTTTGCCCAGGCCGGGGCGATCCAAGCGCTTTGCCTCGAATCGTCGGAGATCGAGAAGATGCGGACGGAGTTTCAGGAGCGGCGTGACCTGGTGGTCGGTCTTTTGCGGGCGATTCCGGGCATCGAGGTAACGAAGCCTGAGGGTGCATTCTACGTGCTTCCGAGCATCAACAATTACCTTGGCGGACGTATCCAGACGGACGGCGAGTTGGCTGCGTATCTGCTGGAAAATGCGCAGACGGCAGTGATTCCGGGGGAGGTGTTCGAGGCGCAGGGCCATCTTCGAATCAGCTATGCCGCGAGCAGGGACGACATCCGGCGGGGTATCGGGCGGATTGCCGAAGCGCTAGGCAAGATCGGGATATGATTCCCAGCGCGATACCTCTGAAGGACGAGCGGATGTTCCGGCTTGCCATGCGCCATCGCTCCGCGGCTCCGAACAGCGTCGAGGACAGCTATGAACGGCTTGAGTTCTTTGGCGATTCCGTGTTGGGGCTGGTTGTTGCGCAGTATCTTTATGAGCACCATCCGGACTGGGATCAGGGGATGCTTAGCAAGGCAAAATCGAGTGTTGTGCAGGAGGGTCCGCTTGCGGAGACAGCTTTGAAATTGGGCCTGGACCAATATTTGGAGCTAAGCCCGAGCGAGGAGATGACGGGCGGCCGCCGGCGGCCCTCGATCTTGGCGGACGTACTGGAGGCGATCATCGGAGGCATCTATCTGGAGTCGGGAATGGAGCCCGCGCGCTGGTTCGTGCTTGAGCAGCTGCACCCATATTTGCGGCGCGTCAGCACAGGCGATGTGAACCCGGACGACTACAAAAGCAAGCTGCAGGAGGTCGCCCAGGCGATTTGGCGCAAGACTCCGCTCTACAGGATCGCCCGGGAGATTGGGGTTTCCCATGATAAGAAGTTTGCAGTGCAAGTGCTCTTCGACGATGAGGTCATGGGTGAGGGAGCGGGCCGCTCAAAAAAGGAGGCCGAGCAGGAAGCGGCCCGGGATGCTTTGGAGCTGATCGAGAGGGCCAGGGCGGCGAGGGCCCAGCGTCATGAGTTCGAGCATTGAACAGAAGAGCTGCTTTTAAGCGTGTCCCTGCAGCTCGTGGACTTTGCGGGGGCACGCCGCGCGTGACCTGACGGCAGTAGAATTAAGCCATGCCCAGATACGTGCGACTTGGCGAAGTGCCCCGCCGCCGACACACCCAGTTCCGCAAGCCCGACGGCGGCCTTTATGCCGAGCAGCTTTTTTCGACGCGCGGCTTTTCCGGCCCGATGGCCCTGATGTACCACATCAACCTTCCCACCGAGGTTGCGGCATGGGAAGATGCTGGCCCTGCGCGGCCGGAATACATCGAGGATGAGCCACTTCGGCATCGCCACCTCCGTACCTCCCGAATGACTCCAAGAGGAGATGTGGTGAGCGGTCGCATCCCAATGATGGGCAACCAGGACGTGGTGTGGTCGAATGCCGTCGTAGCCGAACAGATGACGACCTTGTATAAGAACGCGGAGCATGACGAGGTGCTCTTCATGCACGACGGCGAGGGCGAATTGCAGTCAATGTTCGGAACCGTTCCATTCGAGAAAGGGGACTACTTGGTCATTCCGCGCGGCACGATCTTCCGGGTGGAGTTCAAGTCGCTGCCAGTTCGAATGCTGGTCGTGGAGAGCCATGGGCCGATCGAAATCCCCAGACGGTATCGCAACGAATTCGGGCAGATGCTTGAGCATGCCCCCTACCAAGAGAGGGACTTTCGCCCACCCGGCGATCTCGTGACGCGCGATGAAAAGGGCAATTTTGAGGTACTCATCAAGGCGAGGGGGCGCTACACCAAATACACTTACCCGTACCACCCCTTCGACATCGTAGGCTGGGATGGGTTTGTGTATCCGTACGCGTTCAGCATCCACGATTTCTGCCCCATTACAGGCAAGCTCCACATGCCGCCGCCCATTCACCAGACCTTCGAGGGCCACAACTTTGTGATCTGCTCGTTCTGTCCCCGCATGCTGGACTTCCACCCCGACGCCGTGCCGATTCCCTACAACCATTCAAATGTGGACTCGGACGAGGTTTTGTACTATTGCAACGACAAGTTCGGCTCGCGCAAAGGGATCGAAGAGGGCTCGATCACGGTGCATCCTCTTGGCATCCCGCACGGGCCGCAGCCAGGGGCGGTCGAAGCTTCGATCGGCGCGACCAAAACGGACGAGCTTGCCGTCATGGTGGACACATTTCATCCGCTGAAACTAACGCGCCAAGCCCTGGAGATCGAAGATCCCGACTACTGGCTAAGCTGGCGCACAAGGATCACCGCTCCGCCCGGGACCAGTCACACAACAGGCGATTAGCCCTTGACTTGAGGGGGATTGCTGCGTCTTGCCCGCACGGTTGTATCACCTGCCTGCCCAGGCTTATGATCCTGGATGTCTGGCTGCTCGGATGTCGGGCGGGGCTTTCCCTCCGCCTCGTGTCGAGCTTGGACGGCTTCACGCATCCGCTCGTTCTTCTTGTCCTTGCGTTCGCCGCCTTTCTTCTTCCTATTGTCTCCTGGCATCGGTTACCTCGATTTGTTTGACCAGGATGGCTCAGAGATTGTTGCCCTTTCCATGAGAAAACTGGACGCTTAAGTGAGAACCCGGCTCACATAGTCCCCGTCAAACCACCAGGGTCCTCGCATATATTTTGGAGGGCACAAGGAGAGAGACATGCATAAATCTATGCGACTTCCGATCGTCGCTTTGCTTGTTCTTAGCCTGAGCGGCTGCAATGGTGGCAGCGGCGACGGTGGGGCAGACATTTGGGCGGTCACATCGACCAACGCGCTGATCAAATTCGACATTAACGAATCCAGCGACACCGACACGAGCGTGAACATTACGGGTTTACAGCCCGGTGAGAGCATTCTCGGCATCGACTTTCGACCCTCGACCGGTCAGATCTACGCGCTCGGCAGTACAAGTAGGCTCTACACGATAAATGCCCAGACTGGAGCCGCCACTCAGGTTGGAGGGGTGTTGGACGTAACATTGAATGGTTCAGCTTTTGGCTTTGACTTCAATCCGGTCTCGGATCGGATTCGCGTCGTCAGCGATGCGGAGCAGAACTTCAGGATAGATCCGGATACCGGGGCGGTGATTGACTTTGATCCAATTACACCCGGAGTCCAGCCCGACGCTGATCTCAATCCACTTGGCGAGGGGGTTGGGCTTGCCTATACCAATAATTTCGCCAACGCGACCGTGACTACCGCGTTCGTTGTGGATGCTTCAACGGATGGCCTTCTGAGGCTAGGCGGAGTAGACGGATCTCCATCGCCGGACTTTGGCCTTCTCACCGGCATCGGAAACCTTGGATTTGACCTGGGCGCCAATGCTGGGTTTGACATCGATTCCTCTGGAATGGCGGTCATCGTTCACAATTCCGGCCCCGGGCAGAACGATGTGTATACCGTCAATCTGCTTACGGGCCAAGCATCGTTCGTTGGCACCGCGGCCGCCGGAGCTACGATTACATCCATGGCCGTGAGAGGCTAGCCGCCGCGAGCTTTCGGGGCCATGCCCCGAAAGCTCCTACTTGCTCCAATCTGCAACGATCAGCGAGACCGACTCCGACTTGCCGGCGACGGTTATCCTAATCTGATACATTCCCGCAGGGACAAGTCCTTGGCCCCCGCCCACATTCCCGCGCAGGTTCCAATTGACGTTGTTTAGTCCGGCGCTCGTCCCGCCGAGAGTAATCTCGCGAACAACCTTGCCGTCCTTATCGAGGATTTCGATTTTGGGATCGTCGGCGCTTGCCTGGGCCAGGTAGTAAGTGATGGTTGAGCCGCTCGGAGGATTTGGGGCGGTGAAACGCCTCATTCCGTTGAACGGGTCGAACATGTTCGGGATCATTCCAGCAGAAATTGCCGGCGACGGCCTGTATACGTAGAGGTCCTTGCCGGTATTCAAGCTCGCTTCTCGAAGCACACGGATGTCGGCAATATAGACTCCTCGCCCGTGGGTCCCCAGAATGAGGTCGCCGTCGCGTGGATGGATGACGAGGTCTTGGACGGCTACAGTGGGCAGACCGAGGGATAGCTTGTTCCAGATTCGGCCCCCGTCCAGCGATAGGTGCGCCCCGGTCTCCGTTCCGACAACTAGCAGATCGGGATTGATCGTATCCTGCTTGACCACAGAGATCTGCTCCATTGGGAGGTTTCCGACGATGGAGGTCCAGGTCTTGCCGTAATCGGTGGTCTTCCACAGCATCGGCGTGAAATCGTCCTCGCGAAAGCCTGTGTACGATACGAATGCGGTAGCTGGGTCGTGGGGGGATGCATGGACGCGGCTGACCCACCACTCTTTTGGAGCGCCGGGAATGTTCATGTTGACCTGGGTCCATGCCTTTCCGTCGTCCTGGGTCACCCACACATTTCCATCGTCCGTCCCTGCCCAGAGGACGCCCTGCTTTTTGGGCGATTCGTCGATGGTTGTGATCGTGCAATGGGGGACGTTGCCACGAATCTTCTCCGGGTTATTGGTCGTGAGGTCTGGGCTGACTGCGGTCCAACCATCGCCTCGGTTGGTGGATTTGAACACCATTTGGGCGCCCCAATAGATGGTTTTCGAGGCATGGGGAGAAACGAAAAACGGCGCCATCCAGTTTGCCCTGAGCCGCGTATTTTGCGGCGCGGGCGGGCGGATGGATCGTCCGCTCCTCGTGTTGAAGTCGTAACGGGACACGCCGCCGAACTGGGACGACGTATAAACGGTTTTGGGGTCCTCCCAATCGGCCACGGTATAGAATCCATCGCCACCGGTCACAACGTTCCAGTCGCTGTTGTGGATGCCGCTGGGCACCCTTGTTCGGGAGGGGCCGTGCCAAGCTCCATTGTCCTGGAGCCCTCCCATGACATTGTATGGAAAAGACATGTCGGCGCTCACGGCATAAAACTGCGGGATCGGAAGGTTGTTCACGAATTCCCATGTCTCGCCGTCATCATAGCTGGAATATAGGCCGCCGTCGTTGCCAAGCAGCATCCGTTTAGGATTGGATGGATCAATCCAAAGCGCGTGGTGGTCGACGTGAACTCCTCGTTCGGCAAATCCTCGCCATTTCTTCCCGCCGTCGTCGCTTCGTTGCCCGTTCACCGACAGGTTAAAAACTCTGTCGGGGTTGGTTGGATCGACGCGTATCTGGCCATAGTAGGAACTGCTCGATATATTGCCCTCGTTGACCTTCTTCCAAGTTTTTCCCGAATCGTCAGTGCGATAGACGCCGGTACCGCCACCTTGGGCAGAGGTAATGATGACCGCGTAGAGAATGTTCGGATTCTTTGGATAGATGGCAAGGCCGATCCTCCCTTTGTCGGCATTTGGAATGCCAGCCTTCATTTCTTCCCATGTTTTGCCCGCGTCCCTGGTTCGATATAGACCCGTTCCCGGCCCGCTATCCCGGATGTTCCAAGGGCGTCTGAGCCGATCCATCGAGGCGGCATACAGATTGCGGCCGTTTTTCGGGTCGATCACCAGTTCTATGAAGCCGGTGGTTTCGTTCGCGCCTTTGAGCACAAGCTCCCAGGTCTTGCCGCCATCGGTGGTCTTGTAGACCCCCTTATCGCCTCCCGGCTTGTAGAGATAGCCCATCGAAGCTACGAACACGATGTTCGGGTTCTTTGGATCAATCGCGATCCGCCCGATTCGGTTGCTGTTCGGCAGGCCCATGTTCGTCCAGGTCTGGCCTGCGTCGGTGCTCTTGTAAACGCCATCGCCGTAGTGCGCGCTTCGCTGGTTGTTGTGCTCACCTGTGCCGAGCCAGATGGTCTTCGGATCGCTGGGGGCGATGGCGACATCTCCGATCGAGATCGTCTTTTGGTTGTCGAAGATCGGCTTCCATGTGATGGCATTGTTCGTGCTCTTCCATAGGCCGCCGGAGGCTGAAGCAGCGTAGATCGTGTACGGATCGGACGGATGGACCTCTATGTCCACGATCCGGCCCCCGGTCACCGCCGGTCCGAGGGAGCGGAACTGGACCGTCTTGAGCATCTCTTCGAGGCTGGGGCCGGCAAAGAGCCACGAGGGGATTGCGAGCAACAGAATGGGCAGCAGAACGCGACGCATCTCGCTATGATACGCCCAACACTGGACCTGAAAGCAGGCGCCGATGTCATACAAACCGGTGTTCTTGCGAATAAAGGTGTGGATTGAGTTTCAAAACACCTACTTATTAAATTGGAATGCGTACACTATTCGCTTTTGCGGCACTGGCGGCGGCGCTTGCGGGATGTTCATCAACTCCTATTGCCAAAGTCAAGTACGGCCAGGTATCGGAGCCCGTGATCCCAAACCACGATGTCCAACTAGCCAAGGCGGTTAAGCAGGCGCAGATATCGCTGCCCACATTCATTTATCGAATGGGCAATCCGAAGCCGCAGGACCAGGCGTTTTTCGTCAAGACGCGGGTTACGGCACCCACCGGGGTGGAGGAAAGTATCTGGGTTGCGGCCACGCGCTTCGATGAGAATGCCTTTGAGGGTTTTGTCGATACAGTCCCAGCGGGCGTTGATCGCAAGCCCGGAGATGAGATTCTCGTTTTTCGGGACAAGGTAATTGATTGGAAGATCATCTCCAACGACCTCGTCGAGGGCGCTTTCACCGAAGAGGTCTGGCAAATGCGCTCGTCCGTGAACTATTCGCCCGACCTTCAGACGGGATTCGTAGTTCGTTACTAGTTGGATCATCGTCGTTTGTCTGCGCTTTTTCGAGTGGACCAGCCAGCGAGCAGCTCTTGAGCCTCTCCCACTGAGTACCGGTACTTGCCAAGACGCCTCTCGGTTGCTTTGTTTTTCACGCTCATCCTCTTGCTTTCATCCGTTTCACTGGATTCACTGCGTGTGTTCCTCTCTTAGTGGATAGCAAAGTACCGGTTGCAATCGTGAAGTGTTGGAGTGTTGAAGTGTTGGAGCATCAGTCTCCAGGTGTGGAGACATTGAACCAGTAACCAACAACTACTTGATGCTCGGAGCGATGTTTGTCAACCAAGAATCGGATTCCAGATTCCCAGGCACCAAGCAACTAGCTTTCCCTGTCACCCTGAACAGGGCAGCATCGCAGCAACTCTGACGGGGCTAGCCATCCTCAGCGCCCAATGCCGCCAATGCTGATCGGGGTCCGGTCCTTAATCGGTTGGAGCAGGACGCCCCTCCGCTGGCCGTTCTTGTAGCCGACGGCGGAAATCTGCCCTTTGTTGTTTATGTCGTAGGCGTAGCGGATGTCCCAGCCCTGGGAGGTCGAGTCGAGCATCTCGTTCAGAAGCTTCATCGTCCCATTCGCGTACCGGATGTATGCCCGCCAGCCGACGCCGCTGATGTAGAGATAGCCAACGAGGTTGTTCTGATCGTTTAGGCCGACTGCTGTCGTGTAGCTGCCTGGACTGTAGGGATTCCAGATCGGCGTGTACGTCTCGCCATTCGGGTTCCAGAGGTAGCCGACATTGCCCAATGGGCCGTAGGTGACTCCGGACACGTAGCCATTATTGTTGATATCTGTTGCGAAATTCTGATATTGAGGAGCCATGTTGCCCAGATCGACAATCGTGCCATCAGGACGCCAGATAACCTGTGTGCTGTGATCCTGGTCGATCTGAGAATAGCCTATGACCTCGCGCGAATTGTTGATCTTATAGGCGCCGCACCATCCTCCATATTTTGAAGGGAGGTCGACCCATCCCTGGCCGGGACGCCACAAGTAGGCTTGGGCAAAACCCATATCAGGGAAGTACCGGCCAACCACATCTCCAGCATCGTTGATCCCAAACGCGTAGCTAGAGTTCACGTTGAAGTCAGCGAGGGCGCGAGTTCCATTGGTTCGATCCCAAATAAATGGCAGCAGCGTTGAGCCCTGATATGCACCACCGACGACTGTTCCCGCCGCATTTACGTCTTCTGCCCAAATCTGGGAACTCGGAGGAAATGGAAGAATTTGGGATAGGCCACCAATGCGATCGAAAGCGAAGCTGCCAACCGCTTGTCCCGCGATCATTCCGGCTTGGCTGACACGCACCGGATCGAAGTCAGCCCCGCTGTCGAACACCCTGTATCGCATCTGACCCGGACAAATCGCCGCGAGCGACAGGAAACTCAGTACAAGTCCAATGAGCAGGAGTCTAAGCGAGCCAATTTTCATTTCATTCCACACAGCGTAAATTGTAAAGGACTCCGCCCTATCTCGGCTAGGGCTGGCCACGCCCGATGATCACCGGGGTCCGGTCCTTGATGGGCTGCAACAGGACGCCCCTCCGCTGGCCGTTCTTATAGCCGACCGCAGAAATCTGCCCCTTGTTGTTGATGTCGTAGGCGTAGCGGATGTCCCAGCCCTGGGAGGTCGAGTCGAGCATGTCGTTCAGAAGCTTCATCGTCCCATTCGCGTACCGGATGTATCCCCGCCAGCCAACGCCTGAAATGAAAAGGTAGCCAACGAGGTTGTTCTGATCGTTTAAGCCGTTTGCCGTCGTAAAGGAGCCGGGACTATAAGGATTGCTAATCGCGGTGTAGCGCTCACCATTCGGATTCCAGATGTATCCGACCTCGCCAAGTGGACCGAAAGTGCGCCCACACACGTAGCCGTTGTTATTGATGTCGAACGCAAAGTTCTGATACTGGCCATATTGCCCATGTCGACGATGCTGCCGTTGGGCCTCCAGATGACAATGGTGCTCGTGTCCTGATCCACTTGCGTGTAACCTAGAATCTCGCCGGCATTGTTGATCTTCATCGCTCCACACCATCCCCCGTATTTCGCCGGCAGACCGATCCAGCCCTGGCCCGGTCGCCAGAGATAAGCTTGCGGGAATCCGATTTCAGGGAAGTAACGACCAACAACGTCTCCATTGTCGTTGATCCCGAAGGCGTAATGCGACGTGCCGTTGAAGTCATCCAGGACGCGGGTCCCGTGGACTCGATCCCAGATAAATGACACCTTCAATGAATTGTAGAACGTTCCCCCGACGACCGTACCGTTCGAATTCACATCTTCCGCCCAGATTTGCCAGCCCTGGAAGGGAGGAATCTCCGATAATCCTTTTGTGCGGTCGTATGCAAAGCTTCCACGAGCCTGCCCCGCCATCATTCCACCTTCGCCGATGCCCGTCGAGTCGAAGTCGGCACCGCTGTCAAAGACCTTGTACTTGGACTCGGCCCCAGATTGACTCCAGAGGCTCAGGACGAAGAGAGCAGTGGCCGTTAGTTTTCTCATAATTGCCACTTCACAGTATACGACGACGATGACGAGCTCCTACAGCACGACCTTTGCCAAGGTGACGGCCAATCGGGACAGATATGTGGGCCTTTGCGAGGATCACGGTTCGCAAGACAAGTCCCGGCATCATCGGGAGCTGGTACACCGACTTCGAGCAGGGAGTCTGGATGTACAAGTAGTGGCGCAATGGCGAGGCGTCAAGCTGACTGGTTCGGCTTCGCCTCGCCCTTGATGACGACCTTGCCATCAACGACCTCGATCGTCTTTAGACGGACATTGATCGGCAGGTCGGCGACATCCAGCACGGGGTTGATTCTTGCGATATGGCCCTCGACGAGCCCGGTCGCTCCGACCCCCATCACGTCCACAGAGCCGAGGTCCACAAATATCTGCCGTTCATCCTGGATGCGCAGCGAGCAAACAGCCGAGACTTTCATGGGGATGATCATAGTGATCGAGGCTTGAACGTAGACTTTGCCGGCTTTGAGTGTTATTTCAAATCCCCGCATCCCTCCCGGCGCCTTTTGCTCGAGGAATACAGCAAGCGCCTGCTCCCCAATCTTCGCTTCGATTGTGACCGGCTCCAGCATCTCGATCCTAAGTGGATCCATCTGCACGACCGTATTCACGCCGGTCAGACGTGCCTCGTCTATCACCAGCCCTATCGGGGTCTTGAGGTTGCGGAAGGTCGCCTCAAATTGCCCAACCGATATTTGCTCGCCCATGTCGTTCAGTTTGAAGCAAGAGCTACTTTCGGTGCGCCTTGCTCTCGCCCCGAAGCTCAAAGCAGACCCTACACCTTGCCTCGTAGGTCTCGGTAGCTCCGATTAGGATCACGGGATCGTCTTTGTGGGCTGGCCGTCCATCGACAGCGCGATAGGTGTGGCTTGCCGGGTTGCCGCACTTCATGCAGATGGCGCGAAGTTTCAATACCTCGTCTGCGATGCACAACAGCTCGGGCATCGGGCCAAACGGTTTGCGCCTGAAATCTTGGTCCAGCCCCGCGAGAATAACTTCCTTTCCTTCATCGGCAAGCTGCAGCGCAAGGTCCACGATCGTGTGGTCGAAGAATTGAGCCTCCTCGATCAGCACCACTTGGGTTGCGGCATCGAGCTTGCGTCTAAGATCGGCAACGGAGGCGACGGGCACCGCCTCGTGCATGACGCCCATGTGGGTCACCACCTGCGTCTCGTCAAAGCGAGTGTCGATCATGGGCTTGAACACCTGAACCCTGCGCTTAGCATAAAGTGCGCGCCTAGCCCGGCGAATCAGCTCTTCTGACTTACCGGCAAACATGCTCCCGCAGATGACTGTGATGGAGCCCGCACGCTTCACTCGTCGTCTGTCCCCTCTCCGGCAAGGTCGGCTTCGAACATCTCCTCCATCTCGTCAGAGGAATCCTCGTCCATTGCCTTGCCCATTTCGCGCACCATCTTACGCATGTCCTGTGGGCTTTCCGGCTCGCCCATAGTCTCTAGCTGATCCGCCATTTCGTCGATCCGATCGTCCTCCGTGCGCCCGCGCATAAACCGGCTGACCAATCGCGCGGTGTCCTGGCTGCCGCAATGGGGACACCGGCCGTCATCGGGCTCGGCGACCATGCCGATCAGGGCGCTAAACCGCTTCTGGCATTGGCTGCAGCGGTATTCGTAAACGGGCACACCTTATTGTGAACGCGAACTGTCGTGGGCGGTGAGCGGTTAAACTCGTCGGGTGGACCGCGCGATCCTGGAGTGGGTGAATGGCTGGCCGGACTGGATGGGGCCTGCGATGCGGTTCTTCAGCGAGGCCACGCAGTATCTGTGGTTCAAGATCGCGCTGGGGCTGCTCGTGATCGGGCTGATCCTGGTGGGGGGAAAGGCGAGGCAAGCGGCGATTTTTGCGCTGCTCGGCTTCTTGCTTGCGAACGAGCTGTGCGACCTCCTCAAGAACTTTATCCCACTGGCGCGCCCCTGTCAGGATTTTCCCTTGATCGATGTGAACGGGATCGGCTGTTCGGACAATCCCGGCACGGCCTCCGCTCACAGCGCGAACATGGCGGCAGCGGCCTTTTCATTCACGTATTTCCTGGGTTGGTGGGGCGGTCCCTGGATCATCGTCGCCTTCGCCACCGGGCTCTCGCGCATATATGTGGCAGCGCATTACCCTTCGCAGGTTGTCTTCGGCTGGCTTGTCGGTGCGTTCTCCGCGTTCCTCCTCATCGCAACCTACAGGGCCTATCTGGCCAATAGATCTCGGAGGACGCAGGTCGAGGATGTCGCAGAAGCTTAAACCCCAGCAGCAGATGCTGATATTGACTGGCGCTGTGGCACTCGCCTCGCTGGCACTGCCGATTCTAAGCTGGGTCTTCCTACCAGTGCAGTTTCTGAACACCCACGTCCACGAGTTCTTTCATGCTGCGTCGGCCATCCTGAGCGGCGGCGAGGTGGGACATATCGCAGTGCTCGGCTCTGGCGGAGGTGTGACCTACGTTAACGGCGGAAGTGCGCTTCTTACAGGCTCGGCCGGCTATCTTGGGTCTTCGATTCTGGGCGCTCTCCTCGTGGTGTTGAGCGGGTCGGACAAGGGCGCACGGACCGCTTGCTGGATTCTCGGGTCACTGATCGGGTTGAGCATGCTGCTCTGGGTGAGGGCCGACTGGACAGGCGTTATCTGGGGTCTTGCGTGGGTCGCGGGGCTCTTTGCCGCGGGCGCATGGCTGAAGGGCTCTACGCTGCACTTCGCGGGCCAGCTCATCGGGATGCTGCTTTGTCTTTCAGCGGCCCAGTCACTCCTCACCCTGCTTGGCATCAGCGCGACCACCGGCCTGCACAGCGATGCCAGACTCTTGGAAATGGTGACGAGGGTGCCCGCGATCGCATGGGCATTCGTCTGGCTGTTTTTCGGGCTCGCATCAATGGTGGGAGCGCTGCGTACGGCATGGAAGCAGGAGTCTGCCGAAGCCTAAAGGCCCGGAGATTGCGCCTCTGCGTCGGCTGTTTCCCCTTGTCGAATAACTGCGAGGCCCTCGTAGACCTGATGCCCGGTCTCCATGATCTCGCCCTGGTTCAGAAAATCTGCGGTCTTCACCTGAGGAAACTGTCCCAGGATACGAAGCAGGCCCTCGGCGAACTCGCTCTCCGCATCCGAGCCCATTCCCTCGAAAGTCTTGGAGAAGTTGAGGACCGCATGGCCATTCTTGAGGTCGGCGGATAGCAGCTCAACTCCGCTTGATTCAGCCACCCGGCCAAGGTAATTCGTGACCAGCGATTTGATCGGCTCGTTTCCTTGCACCTGGACCGCCACGGGCGCCCAATCGTTTTTAGCGTCGTAGATGTAAAACGTGGCGGAGGACGGCTGCTCCTGAACATTTGCAGGACGGTTCTTGCGTTCGATCCTGGGCTCGATGCGGCCCTCAGTCGGAGTCGTCGTGGTGACGTAAAAAGCCAGTGCCCCGACGACGACCGCGCCAAGGAAAACCATGGCCAGTAGCAGCCCGTTCGAGTTAGTTTTCTTCCGTTTTGACATCGCCGAGATAAACCCGCACTCCCTTTACAATAGCCTTAGAGAGTGCTTCCTGAAAGTCGGAGGTGACCATCTTCCCCCGATCCACATTGTGATTGATGAACCCGACCTCGATGAGGATCGCGGGCATTTTGGCCAGGCGAAGCACCGCGAACCCCGTACCGTAAATCCTCGTGTCGCTCCACGTGCCGAGGCTGGGAAGCCCGCTGACCTTACCGATCTCGCCCTGCACACAATCCGCCAGAAGCTGCCCGATGGGATCGCGCTTATGGAAAAACGTGATGCCGCCCGAGGTCCTGTTGGGCGTCATGCTCGAATTGATGTGCACGCTGACGAACAGGTCGGCGCCGGCCCGATTCGCGATCTCACTGCGCTCCTTGAGCGGGATAAAGACGTCCGTCTTGCGGGTCATGATGACGGTTGCGCCCTGAGCGGCAAGCTTTTGGGATAGGAGTTTCGCGATGCTGAGTGTCAAATTCTTCTCAAGTGTGTCTTTACTTGGGCTACGGGCACCTGTATCGTTGCCGCCATGCCCTGCATCCACCACGATCGTCTTCCCGGCGAGCTTCCCATTTCCCACGTCCGGCTTGTGGAGGACGAGCCGAATTTCCCTTCCCGATACGGAGAATTCGATCCCCATCGGCCGTGAGAGCTTGAAGGTGTAAATCGCGCCGTTCGGCTTCTGCTCGATGGCCCAGGATTCGACTCCCGGCGCCTTGAGCCGGGCACGCAGATCACCCGCAAACTGAGCACCTGGAAGCCAGACCGAGATATTTTCCGGGTCCACGCGACGGTAGTTGGGAGGAGCGGGCGAGTCACCTGTAAGCCGTAGACGTAATTCGATGACCCCCTTTTGCTCGCTGACCACTTCGGGCACACCCGATTCGATGGATGTGGTTTTCGGAGGAGGCTCAGGAATCGGCTCTTGCTGAATGGCATCGGGCGGGAGTTCGATCGGATCGTCAGTTTGATTCGGGGAGACAATTTGAATTCCACTCGTATTCAACGCGTATTCAAATTTGCGGGTCGATGCGGGCTTGAACTTACGCGCTCCGGGAGCCGCCAGGTCGCTCGGCATGACAATTCGAAGGGTGTCTGATTGAAACTGTCCGGCACGGGCTCCACCCGTAAGGAGAACCTTCGATTTGTCATCCAGCCGAATGCCGGCAAGGTCCACCACGAGGCGGGCCGGGTCTCTCAGATAGAAAACCTTTGGCTTTGCCGCCAATGTCGACTCGACGACAATCCGACCGTCGGCCGCTTCGATGGTCTTCACGACGCCCCAAACATCAAGAGTATTGGTATCGCCCCGCCATGCCGAGCCTCCTCCGAGCTTCCGAATCGCCGCCTGCAGGGGGATGAGCTTGAGGTCTTTGTACATGCGGATGGGAATCTCGAATCGGGCCCCTTCGGCTTGAATATCGGCAACGAAGCCCTTGATCGTGGCGGTCCAGCCCCAGGCCGCAATGACGTCCGGGCTAACGAAGCATTCGTTATTGATGCGGTAGACGCCAGAGCGCGCAAGGCCTACGTGCGTATACGCCACCTCTGCGGGTTCAGACGTTTCGCTCGCGGCCGCTCCGATCGCCACCATCCATGGTACGAGGCTGAGCAGCAGTCGCTTCATGCTAGCGTGAGGAGAATTGTACAACTTTTTTCATAATTGAGCAAGTAAATATTCGGGGCTGCGCTATCCTTTACGGAAATGTTCGGCTCGATTGCGCCGAACATGAGATCAAGATCGGGCGATTAGCTCAGTTGGTAGAGCGCCTCGTTTACACCGAGGATGTCGGGGGTTCGAGTCCCTCATCGCCCACCAAACTTATATATGTCCATACCGGAGGGACGGGCTGGGGAGCGCGAGCCCGTTTTTTTCCGAACAGTGCCCTCACCGCGTCGATCTATGATGTCTTCATTTTCGGGGGGCGGACCACTTCCATTCCAGACCTGCCAGTCGTTCTCCATGAGGAGGTTGCGGCCAGCGAGGTCGTAGTCGTTAAACTCGCTCCAATCATGATCCACTTCGTCTTAAGGCGATCCTTACCAATATGAGGCCGGAGACTACGGCGATTGCCATTGTTCCCCATCGTAGCGTCTCATAAGCACGATCTCGTAAGAGTACCTCGGTCAGCTTGTAAGTTACTAGCACGAGGGATAGCCCACCCACGCATGTGCCCAAAATAACCGCGATCCTCCTCATCATCTTTTGCTGTCCTCGTATGCGAGAAAATCGTAAGTGGCCTGCAAGAAGCCAAGATATGCGCCTATCAGAAATCCGATGCCGCCAACCGTGCCCAAAACTGTCGCAAGGCCAGACGTATACGAATGCGTTGCTGAACCAAAAATTGCAACGAATGAACTACCAGCAACACCGATGCCAAGTTCTTGAAGTCATTGGGCCAAATATGGTTCTTTCATCCTTACCCCAGAATGTCTTGCTGCCAATAAATGACACCAAGCACATAGCCAACCCACTGGGCCCACAACAAACGCGGCGGAAAAAAGGAGGCCAGCAAGGAGCGCTACAAAGGTTCCGGCAAGTTTTCCAGAAAAATCAATCAAGTTGGTAGGATTGGAATGAGCATAAACAAACCAATTAACTCCATCACGAGCCGGATCCTGATTGATAAACTTCCCCGTGCTGGGCTCGTAATATCTCGCGCTCATGTAGGTGAGGCCAGATTCGTCGTCCTGGACATGGCCCAGGTTGGCCACATACCTGCCCTTCGAATCGCCGGTCTGGTTCCCGGACCTGATCTCGCCCCAGGCGCCGTAGACC
>JBASWW010000030.1:0-6083 GCA_049276675.1 Fimbriimonadaceae bacterium | reverse complement strand
GGTTGCTGGCTGGGTCGTATTGGTAGGTTTCGGCTGAGATCGTGGCGTGCTGGCTATTAATGAAGCTCTTCTGTGTCACGCTCGTCGTACGCGAGCGGTTGTCGTAGCCGTAGAGCGTGTACGCGCCCGAGTGGAAGGTCTGCTTCTCCAGCCGGTCGGCACAGCAACAAGACAACTTAGGAAGGGCGTTCATCTTTCTCCTGCCTTTGATGAAGTTTCCTGAACTCTTCCGGCCACATGATTGGACCAAACACGGCGTAGAGCAGCGTGTTGGACATTATTGCTGAAAAGCAAGCCAACCCGACAAACGGAGCCGCAACCCACTTTAGCTGCATAAATGAAAACAGTCCGAAGAGCAACAGGGAAAGAAGCGCCGAAATAAGACTAAGCACGCCCAGAACCACCGGACCGACCGGCCAAAACCCAAGGGCTATGCGCTTTCCCTCTTTGGTGAGAAGCGCCAACCCCGAAATTAGACCTGCGAGGCCGCAGCCGAGAAACCAGGCTACTCCCATTGGATTGCCTCAGCCCGTACGCCTACCGCCCACCTGTCAGCATCTGCGATCCACGGGCTGAGGCTCATTTCCGGCCCCTGATCCTTGGGTCCGACAGATTGCAGAACTCGCCGATCATCTCATCCGTCACCGCGATGCACGTCTCTTCACCCCACAGACAGTCCATCCACCACCTCGCGCTGTTTACCGAGTGGCGGTTGCGTGCCAATAGGGACATTATAGGCAAATTCTGTCGCCCCGGCCTTGGCCCGTGTCAGCTGGCCTTGCCGGTCGCATGGGCCGACGAGCGGACTGAGGCAAGTCTCCCCCAGGCGCAATGGAATCGGGCGCGGCAAATCACGATCATCCCTATACACGTAGATGTTGTGATGATCGGGATTTCGCCGGCTGCATCCCTTGCGGCGCAATCTCTGTATCCTGTAGCTGATGGAGCGTAAACGGCTGACCGGGATCACATCAGAGGCATTCGTAGCAGACACCGACCGTTTGGCGCTGGAGTCGCTCAAGCGCGTGCCCCTGCTGCCCAAGCTGATCGAAAAATTCTACGACATTGGCATCGACCGCTGGCTCTATGTCTACAACATGTCGATGTCCGTGCGCTGCGGGCCGAACCAGTACAAGACGCTCTACAACGTCATGCGCGAGTCGTGCGAGGTTCTCGACATGCCGGAGCCGGAGCTCTACATCACGAGCAATCCCTTCCCCAATGCTTTCACCGGAGGCGTCGAACGGCCCTACATCACGATCCGCAACTCGATGGTGGATGCCCTCGACGACGAGCAGCTCTACCACCTCATCGGCCACGAGCTCGGACATATCAAGGCCGGGCACGTGCTCTACCGCTCGGTCGCGACGGTATTGCTCCCCTTGTTGGAAATGATCGGGCGGCGGACCTTCGGTCTGGGAGATGTGGCCTCGATTGGGCTGGTGCTCGCAATGTCCGAATGGTCTCGGCAGGCAGAAATAACAGCGGACAGGGCGGGGCTATTGGTTTCGCAGTCTCTGGACCTGTCTCTAGATGCAAATCTATGCCTGACCGCAGGCCCGAATAGGCTATCACACGAGATGAGCAGGGAGGCATTTATGGATCAGGCGCGCGCCTATCAGGACGCCGGACCGATGGAATCGATCGGCAAGGTGCTAATCTTCCTGGTTATGAGCTCAACCTATTCGCACCCCATGCCGGTCCACCGATCGCAAATGCTGGAGCGATGGGTGCTCGATGGGGCCTACGACCGGATCATGAGCGGCGACTACACCAGGCCGAAATCCGGCGCTGGAGCCTGAGAAATCGGCATAATGTCGGGATGAAGCGATCTACGTTATGGCTCGGCGCGCTGGCATTGGCGGCCGTCGGATGCAGCGGAAACAGCGGCAGCGGCGTTGCGAGCGGGACGAAAGGGATCTCCGGCACCCTCGACACCGGCAAAGAGGTGCTCCTCAGACTAAAGCTCCAGCCGGGGCAGACCTACACGACCTACATGGTCTCCGAATCCTCCGGAGGTGGCCAAACGATCAAGTTCACGATCACGCAGGAGCAGAAGGTGGACAAGATCGAGAATGGAAATTACTCCATTTCGAGCACGCTGAAAGACATGAAGGTGGAAGGGTCGGGGCAGCAAATTGAGGCGATGAGAAAAGGGGCAGAATCGCAAAAAGGCAAGGTCACCACGCTTGTCCTGAGCGATCGGGGGAAAATAGTCTCGAGCGGCGACCCGACCGGGAACGACATGAACCTTCCCGCGCTGCCGGAGCAGCCGATCAAGGCGGGCACAACTTGGGAGGGCGATTTCGAGGCGATGATGGTCAAAGGCAAGATGGTGAACCGCGCGGAAGGCGTCCAAACCGTATCCGGGAAGCAGGCGATGAAGGTGGTGACAACGCTATCGAACGCCGACGGGACCCTTTCCGGCACCACTAACGCATGGTTTGATATTGAAACGGGCCAGACTATTCTCGTCGAATCCAGCGCAAAAGTCAAGTTGATGGGCCAGGAAGTCGCCTCGAAGACGCGCATGGAACTGCGGTAGCCGCCCTATAATAGGCAGGGTGATGCCAACTTCTCCGGACTTATCTGCAGCAGCGTCATTGACGTATGACAGCGGGATGTTCGAGGCCCTGCCGCTCCTGACAGAATTGGGATTGCGGGCGACCTTTTATCTTTCGGCGGTAGACCTTCTCGAACAGCCCGCGGTTTGGCGTCAGGCGGCGGCGACGGGCCATGAGATCGGCGCGCATCCTCTGCGGAGCGTGACCGATGGGCGGGGCAACCTTCCCAACTGGACGATGCGTGCGGTCGAAGAAGATATCGATGCATGCCAGGCGCTCTTTGCGGAAATCCTCGGATCGCCGGCTGGAACCGCGGCGCTTCATGGCGATGAACTGCTTTGCACGGCAAGCGAGGATGATCGCCGGGCCGTCAGTTACCTGCCGGCATTCGAGTCCCGCTTCGCGACGATTCGCGGGCAGGCCAATGGGAGGGCAAGGGGGGAGCGGACAGGCTTTCTCCCTTCCGTGCCACTGCTCAGCCTGGATCAAGCGATCCAGGAAGGAGAAAGGGCGATAGTCGAAGGGTCGTGGATCATCTATAGGATCGATTCTATCGGCGAGGAAGCGCATGAAGGTCTCTGTCGGTGGCTTGCCGAGCATGCTGGAGAGCTCCAGCAGGGGCCTGTCTCGGAGATCGCGTCGCTGGATACTCCTCTCAAGCGGTAGGATTTAGCTTCGGCCGAGCGAAGCGATGGAGCCCACCCGCAAGGAATTCCTCTACATCACGCAAGGAGAGAAGGTGCTCTTCTACGTGCTGATCTACTTTTCGTTGGCATTGCTCGTTTATCAAATCCTGCTTCGAGTGCGGCTGTGGAGGCAGGGAAAGCCCTCAGAAGGGCTCTTAGGCTTGCGGGAGTGGGCTAAAAACATCTGGAGCTACGTGCTGCTTCAGCGCAAGGTGAAGTCGTCTAGGAAGCGGTCGGGTGCTCCGATGCACCTTCTCATCTTTTATGGCTTCCTCTCTCTCTTCCTGGCCACCACCTTGCTCGCGATCAACACTTACGGTCCATGGGACTTCCATCGCGGCAACTATTACCTGGCCTACGAAGTGACCTTCGATCTGCTCGGATTGCTCTTTGTGATCGGGGTCGGGTGGGCTTTTTTCCGGCGGCTGCGAATGGCCCGGGAAGGCGCCCGCATGGTGGCCCTTGCGGCGGCCGAGGGTGATCCGAGCATGGCGAGCCAACTCGAGCAGAACCGTCGCTACCCTTTAAGCCATCACCTGAACGATCTTCTCACGCTGGGCCTGCTGTTCTTGCTGGGCGTAACCGGCTATTGGTTGGAGGCCTCGCGGATGTCCGTCTCGCCCCAGCCGGAGTGGGCGTCACCCGAGCATAACATCTGGTCGCCAGTCGGATACGGGCTGTCTCAACTGCAGGGGACGGTGTCGATCGGCTTTTACAAATTCGTTTGGTGGTTTCATGCGGCCTGGGTGATGGTCTTCTTCGCGGTGATCCCACGGATGCGGATTCGCCATATCGTGCTTGCCATCCTTTCCTCGGCCGGCAAGCCAGATCGCCCGATGGGAGAGCTGGTGCCCATTACGATGGAGGAGGTCGAAAGGACCGAGAAGATCGGCGCATCCCACGCTCCGGACCTGTCGCGCTGGCACCTGCTCTCGCTCGATGCCTGCATGGAGTGTGGCCGCTGCACAGAGGTCTGCCCTGCTTGGAAGGTGGGAAAGGTGCTCAATCCGAAGCAGCTTGTGCAGGATGCGCGTTCGGCTATGGGGTCGGGCACTGCTCTTGCAGAGACGATCTCGGAGGAAGCTCTTTGGCAATGCACGACGTGCAATGCGTGCGTCGAGGCCTGCCCCGTGCTCATTCGCCATGTGGATGTGATCGTGGATGTCCGGCGCAATCTGGTGGCGGAGGGCCGATTCGCGGGCACGGGCGCGACCATGCTGCGGCAGGTGTCAAGTACGGGCAACGCCTGGGGGGCGCCCGCGTCGTCTCGCGAAGACTGGATGAAGGGGCTCGATGTCCCGCTAGCGAGAGAGAAGGGATCATTTGAGGTCCTGCTTTGGGTCGGATGCGCGGGGTCGACCGATCCCGGCGCGATCAAGACAACTCGTGCGGTTGCGGAGCTACTGAGCAAGGCGGGGGTTGACTATGCCTGCCTGGGGAATGAGGAGGCATGTACCGGTGATCCTGCGAGGCGGGTGGGGGACGAGTTTCTTTATCAAGAGAAGGCGGCGCAGAACATCGCGACCTTCGAGCGGTATGGGGTGAAGAGGATCGTCACGCCGTGCCCGCACTGCTTTAACACGCTGCAGCATGAGTACGGGAAGATCGGGGAGGATGGAAAGTATGAGGTGATGCACCATAGCCAGCTTCTAGCTGAGCTGATCGCTGAGGGGAAGCTGAAGTCGGCCTCATCCAGCGCAGACATGACCTACCACGACCCCTGCTACCTGGCGCGTGTTAACAACGAGAGCGATGCCCCTCGCGCGGTTCTCGGGAGCCACACTAGTCTCAACGAGAAGAATGTTCTTCCGGATGCGACCGAAGCGGGCGACTCGCTCCGAGAACCCAAGAATTACGCGCGCAAGACGCTCTGCTGCGGCGCAGGCGGCGGCCGCATGTGGATGGAGGAGCCCCCTGCCCAGCGACCTGGCGACAACCGGGCGCGTGAGCTCTTGGCGACGGGGGCGAAGACGGTGGCGGTCGCCTGCCCCTTCTGCAGGATCATGCTCGACGCTTCGATCAAGGCGGTGACGAACGATGAGATCAGGCTGATTGATCTTGCCGAAGCTATGCAGGAGGCGAATGCCTGAAGTCTTAGGTGTTGGGTATTGGGTGTTGGGCTATCCGGCCAGCCTGTCTCGAGCCAATCACGCCAAGTCGCAAAGGCGCAAAGATTGGCTAAGGGCGACCGAACTGCGGTGCTGTCTTTGCGAACCTTGGCGTCCTTTGCGGCTTTGCGAGGGATTTCGCTGCTTTGGAGAGCCCGCGAAGTGATTGTGCGCATCGGGATCGATGTGGTGGAAGTGGAGCGCATCGCGCGGGCCATGCGCCGGCCGGGATTTCTCGAGCGGATTCTCACACCCGATGAACGGGCGGTCTGCAGAACTCCGTCGAAGGTGGCGGGAAGGTGGGCGGCGAAGGAGGCGATTGCGAAGGCGATCGGCATCCATCTCAGCTGGCAGGATGTCGAGATTCTTGCCGATGATACGCGCGCACCAACCGCTGCTGTGCGCTCCGCCAAGTGGAATTCGCAAGATCAGCGAATCCACATTTCGATCACCCACGAGCGGCATTTGGCGGCTGCCGTCGCAGTGCTCGAAAGCTTCCAATAAGACGGGCCATGAATCGCGGCTCGACCGGCCAGTCTGCCATTCTCCAGGATCACGAAGCAATCGAAGCAATACAAGAGCACGGAGCGACGGGAAGTGACAGGTTCCCCTTAGAGTGACCACTTGTGAACCGTAGGATTCGTCTCCTCCAAAATGGAGGACGGGATATGAGCGGCAGGAGATACAGCCAAGAGCAGATCTTGAAGATTTTGAAGGAGATCGAG